>NZ_CP013251.1:4066964-4698839 GCF_001583435.1 Endozoicomonas montiporae CL-33
GGCCAGCACAGCCACCTTTATCCGGGCGTAAAAAACTTTCTGGAGGCCATGGCCAATAAAGGTGTTAAGCAGGCGGTAGTGACCAACAAGTCCGAAATTTTTACCGAAAAACTGCTGAAGCTTATGGGGATTGATCACTTTTTCGAGATCAGTCTTGGCGGCGACAGTCTGGATGAAAAAAAGCCTCACCCAATGCCTTTGCTACACGCCATTGAACAGGCAGAAGCCAGTCTGGATACAGCCCTGATGATCGGTGATTCCAGTAACGACATTAAGGCAGCCCGTGCCGCTGGCGTTAAAGTCATTGCCCTGCCTTACGGTTACAACCATGGCGAACCGATTGAAGCGTCTAACCCCGATTTGATTGTTCCGACCATGGACAAGCTGCTTTGACTCTCAAGGCAGTGACTTTAGTACTCGCTCGCTGAAAACAAAGATCTGTAGGTTGGGACGAACGAAGTGACTCCCAACACGGTGAGCCTTTTGACAGGTACGGTCTTGATAACTGCTTTGCTTTCGTACCATGCAGAAAATCACCGTGTTGAGAGTCGCGCCCCACTCGTCCCAACCTATGCTCCGTATTCATCAAGTGATGCCCTAAATATTATTATTTTCAAGATTTTTTTCGTTAAGTTAGTGCCATTTATTAAGCACCTTCCCATTCGTACTCCCTCTCTACTCAGCTATCTCTTTAACACATCTCCTAATCTTGGCTTATCCTTTTTTCAGATGAGTCAAGATTGTGCTTCCACTTCCTCCTGAACAATGGGCAGAACTTACTTTTGGGTGCGCTGATTTGGGTGATCAACGTCGTACAAAAAGGCTGGTGCACACAGCAGCGGAACTATCCGCTCATACGGGTTCGTCATTGGCTGAGTCTTGTGAAGGTGACCTGTCCTTATTGGTTGGCGGTTACCGCTTAATTGAAAATGAAGCTGTTAAGCCTGAAGCCATTGCCGAGGCTGGCTTTCAAGCAACTCTGCATGCTCTTCAGGACTCTGAACTTATTCTGGCTCTTGAGGATTCAACAACCCTTGGTTACAAACATTCCGCAAGGTCAGGGCTTGGTGATTTGGGTGGACCGAAAGACGCCATAACAAGGGGTTTTGGGCTCACTCTGTTATGTTGCTGGATGCCGAAACAGAACGGACTTTGGGGCTCATTGACCAGCAGCGCTGGATCAGAGATGACGATCAGCGTGGCCAAAAGCATCAACGCAAACAGCGACCTTACGAAGAGAAGGAGAGCTTTAAATGGCAGCAGTCTTCAGAAAATATTGAGCGCAGGTTGGGTGAGGCTATGGCTAAAACGATCAGCGTCTGTGACCGTGAAGCGGATATTTTCGAATATACCCTCTACAAGCTTAAACATGACCAGCGATTCATCGTCCGGGCAACACAGAACAGAACCCTGATTGATAACGACAAACTACTGTTTGATGCCGTTGCAGAAACGCCTGTACTGGGTAGCTATACCGTTATAATCCCGCAGCGTGGTGGCAGAAAAGAGCGAAAGGCCACCCTGCAAATAAAGAGTAAAAGCGTCACCATTCAATCACCACAAAGACCCGGAGGTCGGCTTCAACCAATCAAGGTTAATGTTGTTACAGCACAGGAAATCAAGAACGACGCTGAAGATAAGCTGTGCTGGATTCTTTTAACCACAGAGCCCGTTGCGACATTTGAAGACTGTCGTAAGGTGCTACGGTTTTATGAACTCCGTTGGCGCATAGAAGAATTTCACAAAGCTTGGAAAACAGGTGCTGGTGTTGAGCGTCAGCGTATGCAAAGCGCAGATAACCTTGAACGCATGGCCGTGATACTGATGTTTGTGGCTGTTAGGCTGATACAAATACGCGAGGCGCTCATGCTGCCTTATGTGCGGACTGATGACGAAGTGTGGCATGAAGAAACACCAGCCAATCAGGTAGTCAGTGATGATGAGTGGCAGGTGCTTTGGTTAAAGATGGAAAGTAAAAAGTTACCAGACAAGCCGCCATCGTTGATTTGGTTGTTCCAAACCATTGCCAAACTAGTGCTGGAAAGCTCTAATATACATACACCTCATGTTGTGTTCTGATCTGCATCCATTTTTCGCCCCCCAGCTTTGTCAGAAGCAGCACGGATGCAGTCAAAACACACCCAGAAAATCGTCTTGTCAGACCAGCAGCGTAAAGACCTTGAGCTCATAGTCCGCAGACGCAAAAGTAGTCAGTCACTTGTGCTCAGAGCCAAAATCATACTGGCTGGTGCAGAAGGTAAAAGCCTGCTCGGAACAGCTAAAAAATTAAAATGTACCAGAGAAACGGTTACCCGCTGGCGCAAGCACTGGGTCGAACGACCTGGTGACCAATCCACCCTGGAAAAGCTGAAAGAAGCCCAAAGGCCGGGCACTCCGCCCAAGTTTACCGCTGAACAGATTTGCCAGATTATTGCCCTGTCTTGCGACAAGCCAGAAGACCATGGCTACCCCTTCAGCCATTGGTCAGAAAGCTTATTAGCCATGGTGGCAGTAGACAAAAAAATTGTCTCATCCATCTCGCAGAGACAGGTGGGGCGTTTTTTAAAATCAGGCCGACATTCGTCCAGACAAGGTCAAAGGCTGGGTTGATACTCCGAAAGATGAAGCGTTTGAAATCCGCTGCGCCGATATATGTGACACCTATCAGAAAGCCGTTAAGCGTGCAGAGCAAGGCATCAATACCTTTTCCTTTGATGAAAAAACAGGCATGCAAGCTCTGGAGCCCGTGAAACCAAACAAACTGGTTAAGCCGGGTCACATAGAAAAGCGTGAGTTTGAGTATACTCGTCATGGAACGCAAGCTTTGCTGGCCGGTATGGATGTGGCTACAGGAAAGATAATTCCTCTTATTAGAGATACTCGAACAGAGCAGGATTTTGCTGACTGGCTGGATCTTGTTCTGGCCAGTGACCCAAAGGCAGCAGGTTGGCATTTGGTCATGGATCAGCTCAATACACACATGTCAGAAGCGGCTGTCATGAAGGTTGCAGCTATCGAAAACACACCAGCTAATGAGCTTGGCGTCAAAGGTAAATCCGGTATTTTGAAAAATATGGAAACTCGGGCGGCTTACCTCAGTGACCCATCCCATAAAGTAGTATTTCATTACACGCCAAAGCACGCATCATGGCTGAATCAAATTGAAATCTGGTTTTCCATTTTGGTGAGACGGTTTTTGAAAAGAGGCATATTTACATCAACTGAAGACCTGAAAACCAGACTTCATGGTTTTGTAGATTTCTTCAATGAGCGGATGGCCAAGCCTTTTAAGTGGACTTATCGGGCTCGGCCTCTGCAAGCATAAGAGTGTATGGATATTAGAGCTTTCCAGCACTAGGTGGCTGGTGCAACTCCAAACGCACAGGTCGCCCTGGTTGGCTGGCAATTTGGAAGGGCTGGGCAAAGCTACAGATTGGCGTCGAGGTCTGGCGCATGGCTCGCCAGTTCTGGGGTGTAGAGATGTGTTAAAGAGATAGCCTGTATCAGGTCGGGGAAGTCAGAAAGAGAATAGAACCCTGTCAGACTGTCACTGTTCAAAAGGCAAGTACCCAATGAATCCGGTAATCTTCCAAATACCCTCCATTTTTCTCAGGTAATAGAGCGTTTGCCAATTCATAACAATGTCCGATTCGCCGCTCAAGCGCACATGACCATTGAACTTTTTATGCGCTATTGCTTCGTTTCCATTGATATCAATGTCATTCAATAGAGTGACATCATACAAGTCACGAATCAGATCCACAGGCTGATGATCCCTGGTTATTTCAGCGCTTCGCTTTTTCCAGCGTTCTGAATAGCTGTTCAGCGACGGAAAGTTAAGTTTCCAATGATCCGGATTGTTTGAATGGCAACAGTCCACACCTGTAAATCCGTCTTCATAAAAATCGCTGGCTATCAGATCCCAGTCACTTTGCCCAAAAGCCAAAATGTCCTTTTCCACCAGCATCAGCCAGATAGAGTGGCGATCAGTATCCAGAGTTTTGTTAAACGGATTTTCAAACATGCACTATGCCTTAAAAAGGTTTTCATCAAAATAAGATTCTCAGCCTTCAACGCTGACACTGCTCAACAACCAAACAACAAGAATTGACCGAAAACAACATAAAGGCAATCAATTTCACAGTGTAGACACTTCAATTCCTGTTATTTGATCCCAATCAACAAAACGACGACAACCTTCATTTATCTTGCAAACCATATCATTACCTTAGAGGCTGTTTGAAAAGTACCTGCCCTACTGCGGTCGTAGCAAATTGGTCTAAATATCCGCTTTTGTTCGTTGAATAGCTTGCTATTCACCTCTCAAAACCGAATATTTATCCTCAATTTTCTACGATCCTCGCTACGGGCGTTACTTTCCAAACAGCCTCTTACCAATTTGCTGACTGCCTGAATCAGTCATGGGGGAAGTATGACTGCTGCTGAACAAACCATTGAAACAGGGATCACTAAACCGATCTATTCACAATCTCTGATCTGCCACCATCCAACATCGGATAACCCGGAAGTATTGAAAGGCTTTGCCCTGGCCATGCTGAAAGGTGAAGGTTACTATTCGAATGATCAGGGTCAGTCCGAGTTTTATGAAGAGCTGCTCGACGGTGAACGCATTCTGATGACAACCGTCACAGAAGCCAGTCATACAGGCATTGCCGTGGTCACCACCAGGTCTCCAGTCAAATATCTTACCGAAGACATGGAAACCGGTACGATTGAAGAAAAAACCATCAGTCTTTTTGTAGCTGTTTCTGTTACCCGTGAAGACACCAATTTCCTGAGCCTGCTCAACAAAATTCAGTCATGGAACGACGATAAACTGCTGACGGATCGTCTGGGACAGGCAACCTTTAATGATGTCTGGGCCAATATCTCCGGCGAAAAAATGCTGCCAAATGTGGCCAGTGAATACATTTATCACAAACTCTCTGTAACATCCGAACAGCAGTCACTGATTCAGAATGCAAAATTCTTTGCCTCCAGAGTACGCAAACTCGATAGCAAGGTAGAAATTCGCAATGCCAGCAAAGGGGCAAAATTTGTTAATGCCAAAAGCTTCACCGGCTTGCTGTCATTAACCGTATCAACTGGTCATCAGATTGAGATGAGAGTACTGGGTACTCAGGCCGACTCGGAAGAAGCCGTTGCCATCCTGAAACAGGCCATGCACAAAGGTAGACAATTCTCTTTCAGCAAAGGACACACGGCAGATTAATCAATCAGTCCGCGCTATAGAGCAGGTTCTATAGCACCTTCAACAGGGAGTACCTACTGCCCTTCGGACATTTGCAATACGCACAGCAGTCGTATACTCTTTGAGCCTCGAAACTGATCACCCTGTGTCAGCCTGATTTTACGGCTGACACGACCCAAACGACATAGCGTGGAGTCAGCAGTGAACCACTGTGACATGGTGCCAAACAGCCCTTTCTCCCAAGCTATCCCTTCCTGGCGATGGTCTGCCTGGCCTTGCGCCTGAAATATTCAAGGCTGATAGCCGCACTCCGTTTTTAGCAGCCCTGTGCTGACCAGCATCACCCCGAGTGATGACCGTTTCATAATAAACCGTTACTGACAAGAGACTGTTATGACGCCTGAAGTGTTCGTGCGTCTGGCCCGTGAAGGATACAATCGCATTCCCGTTACCCGGGAAATCCTGGCGGATCTGGATACACCTTTAACCACCTATCTCAAGCTGGCCAACGGCCGGTATTCCTACCTGCTGGAGTCTGTTGAGGGCGGAGAGAAATGGGGTCGTTACTCCATGATCGGCCTGCCTTGTCGCAGTGTTCTCAGGGTTCATGGTTACACAGTCACTCTGGAAACCGATGGTGAAATCGTCGAGCGCCATGAAGTAGAAGATCCGCTGGCTTTTATCAATCAGTTTAAAGAACGCTACAAAATGCCGGAGCTGCCGGAGCTGCCACGCTTTACCGGCGGGCTGGTCGGCTACTTCGCTTACGACACCGTCCGTTATATTGAACCCCGCCTGCAACACTCCACACCCCATGATGAACTCGGAACGCCTGACATACTGCTGATGATTTCCGATGAACTGGTGGTGTTCGATAACCTCAGCGGTAAACTGATTCTGGTCACTCACGCTGAGGCGTCCGACGAAGCTGCCCTTGAGAAAGCAGAATTCCGGCTGGATGATCTGGTTCGCCGTCTGCAAACCACCAATGTTCAGCCACCGGTTCAGGCATCACTGAATCCGGTGACCGAAGAAGACTTCCAGTCCGGTTTTGGCGAAGCGCCTTTCAAGGCTGCTGTGGCAACCATTCGTCAGTACATACTGGCTGGCGACGCCATGCAGGTTGTGCCTTCCCAGCGCATGACCATTCCCTACGACAGCTCTCCTCTGAATCTATACCGTGCCCTGCGTAGTACTAATCCATCGCCTTATATGTACTACATGGATCTAGGGGAATTTCATGTGGTCGGCTCGTCACCAGAGATTCTTGCGCGTCTGGATAATGGCGAAATCACGGTACGCCCCATTGCCGGTACCCGTAAGCGGGGGGCAACCGAAGAAAAAGACCGGGCTCTTGAGCAGGAACTGCTGAACGACCCGAAAGAGCTGGCCGAACACCTGATGTTGATCGACCTTGGTCGAAACGACGTTGGTCGTGTGGCAGAAACCGGCTCCGTCAATCTGACCGACAAAATGATTGTCGAGCGTTACTCCCATGTCATGCACATTGTTTCTAACGTCACTGGACGTTTAAAACCGGGACTGGATGCCATTGATGTACTCAAAGCCACTCTGCCTGCCGGTACCCTCAGTGGTGCGCCCAAGGTACGAGCCATGGAAATCATTGATGAGCTGGAACCGGTAAAGCGCGGTGTCTACGGTGGTGCAATAGGCTATCTTGGCTGGAACGGCAATATGGATACCGCCATTGCCATTCGCACTGCGGTGATAAAGGATCGTCAGCTTCACGTTCAGGCCGGTGCCGGTGTTGTGGCGGATTCCATTCCCGAACTGGAATGGAAAGAAACCATGAACAAGGGTCGGGCTCTGTTCCGCGCAGTAGCCATGGCTCAAACCGGTTTTATTCACAGCCCTGAGCGCAAACACAGCCCTGAGCGCAAACACAGCCTTGAGCGCAAACAAACAGCGCGCCAAACCACCAGCATGATGGAGGAGAAGTAATATGCTGTTGATGATTGACAACTACGACTCCTTTACCTGGAATCTGGTGCAGTACTTTGGTGAGCTGGGAGCAAAGGTTGAAGTCCATCGCAACGACGAGATCACCATTGCACAGATAGAGAAGCTCAATCCAAAACGTATTGTCATTTCTCCCGGCCCCTGCACACCCAATGAAGCCGGGATTTCCATGGAAACCATCCGTCGTTTTCAGGGAGAGCTGCCTATTCTGGGGGTTTGCCTCGGGCACCAGAGCATTGGTCAGGTTTACGGCGGCAACATTGTTCGCGCCCGTCAGGTGATGCATGGCAAAACTTCTCCGATTTATCATAAAAACGAAGGTGTGTTTGCCGGACTGCCCAACCCGGTAACGACTACCCGTTACCATTCCCTGATCATTGAAAAAGAGTCACTGCCAGACTGCCTCGAAGTCACCGCGTGGACGCAGTTTGATGATGGCCGTGAAGATGAAATCATGGGCGTGCGTCACAAAACCCTGCCCGTTGAAGGCGTGCAGTTCCATCCGGAATCCATCATGACCCACAACGGTCATGACATGCTGGCAAACTTTCTGAAGACCTGATTAGAGCAACCATTATGACTATAAAAGAAGCGATTTCACTGGCAGTCCGAAACCTCGACCTGAGCCGTGACGACATGATTGATGTGATGCGCGACATCATGTCCGGCCAGTGTACCCAGAGCCAGATTGGTGCGTTCCTGACCGCCATGCGCATGAAGAGTGAAAGCATCGAGGAAATTACCGGCGCCACCACCGTACTGCGGGAAATGGCCACTCACGTCAATGTCAGCGCTGACCACCTGGTTGATATTGTGGGCACCGGTGGCGATGAAGCCCAGCTGTTTAACGTATCAACGGCTTCTTCCTTTGTGGCAGCAGCAGCAGGCGCTCATGTTGCCAAACACGGCAACCGTGGTGTATCCAGCTCCAGCGGTAGCGCCGACCTGCTGGAACAAAGCGGCGTGAACCTGAATATTTCTCCGGCTCAGGTAGCCCGCTGCATTGAAGAGGTCGGTGTAGGCTTTATGTTTGCACCTGCACACCACGCGGCTACAAAAAATGTCGCCATTATCCGCAAAGAGCTTGGTGTTCGAACCTTTTTCAATATCCTTGGCCCCATGTCCAATCCGGCAGGCGTGCCTAATCTGGTCATTGGTGTGTTCACCCGTGAACTGTGCCGACCTATGGCAGAAGTACTGAAAGAACTGGGTAATAAACACGTTATGGTGGTTCATTCCCAGGACGGTCTGGATGAAATCAGCATAGCCAGTGAAACGTTTGTGGCGGAACTGAAAGACGGACAGATCTCAGAATTCACCATTAAACCGGAAGACTTTGATATCAAATCCCAGAGTCTGATCGGACTGAGTGTTGAAAACTCCACCGAATCTCTGGAGCTGATCAAGAATGCTCTTGGCAAGCGCGACAATGCCAATGCCAGAAAAGCCGCAGATATGATTGCCCTGAATGCCGGTGCAGCCATCTACGTTTCGGGAGTGACCCAAACCATCGCCCAGGGTGTTGTTATGGCACAGGATATCATTAGCAGTGGCCTGGCTCTGGAAAAACTGCAGGAACTGTCCATCTTTACTCAGGCACTGGCTGAATAACAGGCCGGGGATAAGCAGGAGAGTTTATGTCTACACCAACCATTCTCACGACGATCGTCGAACGCAAGTTTGAAGAGATTGCTGAACGACAAAAATCGTTAGATATCGATGACGTTATTGCCAAAGCCCGGGCTGCAGAGCCTGCTCGTGGTTTTGCCAAAAGCCTTGAACGCCGATCCTCTGAAGGTCAGGCGGGCATTATTGCCGAAATCAAGAAAGCGTCCCCCAGCAAAGGCGTGATCCGGGAAGACTTTCATCCGACAGAGATTGCCAGAAGTTACGAGCAGGCCGGCGCCAGCTGTCTGTCGGTTCTGACTGATCAGGATTTCTTTCAGGGTTCAGAGCAATACCTTCAGGAAGCCCGCGACGCCTGCTCACTACCGGTTTTACGCAAAGATTTCATGGTGGATGTGTGGCAGATCTACGAATCCCGTATGCTCGGTGCCGACTGCGTTTTGCTGATTGTTGCCTGCCTGACCGACGAGCAGCTGGTTGAAATGAGCAGTGTTGCGCTGGATCTGGGCATGGACGTACTGGTTGAGGTACACGGTGCCGATGAACTCAAACGCGCACTGCCACTGGAAGGCACCTTGCTTGGTATTAACAACCGTAACCTGCACACCTTTGAAGTAACACTGGATAATACCTTTGAGCTGTTACCTTTAATTCCTGCCGGTCGTAAAGTGATTACCGAGAGTGGTATACATACCGTTGAAGACGTAGATGCCATGTTTGCGAAAGGGGTCAACAACTTCCTCGTTGGTGAAGCCTTTATGCGACAGGATAATCCCGGAGAGGGGCTGAAGGCCTTATTTGGACATCAGCTCTGATTAATTCATTTTGACCAGCTTTTCCGAGCTGACTGCCTAAAGAGTAAAGTCGGCTCGGTTAAGTCATGAAATCTATACATTTCAGCTACTTCACAACACCACAAGCTATTCTGGCACCGCCACCACCCATAGGTGGGTTGTCAGAATAGTTATCGCCTCCTGCATGAATCATCAAAGAACGCCCTTTCACTTCAGACAGCTTTAAACGTCTTGCCACTACCGGTGATTTGGCAAACCCTTTGTCATCAACCACCAGAACAGGAAGGTCACCTCTGTGTCCGTTACCTTCAGGTCCGGCGTGCCGACCCGTATTGTCCGGATCGTAATGACCACCTGCCGCCAGCGCTGCTACCATCTTGCCGTCTTTCTCTCCCGGATCGCACGACGGGTTTTCATGAACATGGAAACCGTGCTCTCCGGGTACCAGATCATAAAGGTCAGGGGTAAACTGAAGTCCTCCTGACACATCTTCCAGAGTAATAGTCCCGATTTCCGGCCCGATACCGTCCGGCGACACCTGATTCATGACTACCTGCACCGAGTTATCGGAAGAACAACCTGTCAAAATAGCGGCCGCGAGCAACGAAGCTCCCAGCGTTAAAGACAGACGAATCTTAGTAATTTTCATAATCTGACTCTTTGTTAAGACTACCTGCAAATATAGCCAGCCACGAACAGAGTTCCCAATGAAATTTCAACCATCAGCCATACCCCGGCCTGAACTATGCTAATGCTGCTTTTAACGGATGAACCGCGAATGTGAAACCTTTGTACCTGACTGCACGACGGTTGATGACTGTTTCCATCGCTGCCACTCTGGCTGCTTCTATCGCTGCCATTTCCCTGTCAGCAGCCCCTTTATACTCGATGCTGCAGTTTTACCTAAACAAGTAACGTATTTATCTCGATTCTAAGCTGCATCTAAAAGTTTAAACTTCCGGGCGTGTGCTTTGAGTGAGTCAGTTGCCTTTTGTTCTCCCAGGTCTCTACCAGCCATATGCCTGCTCGACTCCCGCTTGGGCAAAGTATGCTCTAAGGCTAAGGCCAGAGCCTTAAGCTCGGTATCTGGATCTTCCGATTCAACCACTGATTTCACCGTAGCAAGCAAGGCTTCTGCATTGAGGCGTTCGATCAGACAGCCTGCGGGCATTCCGGCCTGTTTGTTTTTCAGTAGGACGAATTGCTCAGGGTGCAGTAACAGCATGTGTTCGCACAGCAGGCTCAGGATCACGCCGCGCTGCGATCCGTCAGCACCTTGCTGTTTGCTCAACCTGTTCCAGCCACAATGAGCTTTCCAGTCTTGAATGAAAACCTCGACCAACCACCTCAAGGTGTAAATCCTGGCTATGTCGGTATGCCGCCATGACATATCTGAAGCCACCAGATAGCGATAATCCTCTTCACCCTCATACTTCAGGGCAATAACAAAACGTCTTTTCCCATGAGCCTTAACATACAGCCGAGCAGCCAGCATCGTGACCTGCTCTTCTTTGCCACCGCGTATTATGAGTTGAGTTTCAGCGCCTTTCTGGCGCGAAAAGTAAGCTTTGAGAGTCGCTTCCGAGTGGGTTTCGGTTGGATACTTTCTGATTCGAGCGCAGTTGGCTGACAACCTGGGCTCCGCCTGTTATTTCCGCAGCCTTATCCATAAAGTCTCCTGTGCCATACAGTGCATCAGCGAGAATTGCTTTGATCGTAATGTTGGGAAACGAATCAACAAATTCTTGCAGCATAACCAGCGTCAACGACTGCATGGTGGGGTAACGAACATGATCTGGCTCAGGACGGTTCGGTCGTTCTTTTTTCTGAATGCCTTGCTTCCTGAGCGCCTTGTCTTTCTTCCTCCATGCAGATAACTCAGGGTCAGGAATATAAAAGCGAAACCCTACTGGAAAGGTAGCTACTTCAGTAACGAGCACCATAAACACCAGTTCCTGCCCATTAAAATAACCACCTGTTGATTTGTCTTTTATCTTATGGGCACCGTCGATTTTTGAAGTCCTTTTAGTGCGCTTTTTTCCTGTATCGTCGATAGCAAGGGTTCCACTTTGTATTCCATAGCGTAGAAGAATATTTCTGACGCTGGCCTGTAGCAGGCTTTGCCATGCAATTTCTGCTTGATAAAACATCCAGCACAGACGGGTCGCTTTGAATCTGCCTAAGCTTCTGCGCTCAAAAGCAGCCCAGTTAATAGTTTTAGTTACCACGATTCCCATGATAAAAACGCCCAGTGCCACTTTCTGGGATCTACTCAACTGCGCAGAGGAATTGATGGACTTGAGCGAATCATTCAAAGCATCCAGAAAGGCAGTGACAACGGGTAATGGGCGAATTAGCAAGATACGACACTTGACGGTTATTAAGTTCCTATGAGATCTTACCTCCAACCTGCTGCTGTGGCTATGATGGAATCTCGCAAGGCTTGAATTCGGAGCTGCAGTAGTAGTCTGCTCTTATGCCACCCTGCCATTTCCTGCTCTCCCTCAAATATCAAAAACTGCAGCATCGAGTTATACCAATTCCGTTTTCTAAATATGACCATGAGCAAGCCAATCCAAATCGCTGGGCAAGGAAGAACGACGAGTAATAGCTGGCTATTGCGAGGAGTTCTGACGCAGAACCAGCGGTTTGGAATGGCTGCGCAATTCATGTTTAGAAGACGGAATTGGTATTACCTGATCATCAACAACCCAATAAATTCCAGTTAGGTAGAACGGCTGATCCTCAGCGTATTCAACAAGGCTCTTTATATGTTTCAGGGGGTGTGTTTCAGGGGGCTACGACCGAAGACTGAATTTTTTCTGAAAAAAATGCTCTGTAGGCCAGAGAATTTAGCAGCTACCAGCGAGCTTTTTGATATTTTTCTACCAACCTTCCGGAATCCATAAAGAGCCACCGGCAAATACACCGACCCTATGCCCGACGGCACTGCAAGACAGTTCAGTTTTGTCATGGATGCCCGATCTGTGATCACCTCTCCCACTTTTCCACAACAATTAGAACCGGGATGGCATGAAATCAGGGGGCTGGCGTGTTAAAAACGATGGCAGAATTTATTATGACGTGGTCGCCTGATTGCACCTGCTAATCGTTAGCGGGTACCAAACACCACCATGGTTTTACCCTTGACCGAAATCAGCCCCTTGGACTCAAGATCTTTCAACACCCGCCCAACCATTTCGCGGGAACAGCCAACAATCCGGCCTATTTCCTGCCGTGTAATTTTTATCTGCATACCGTCCGGATGGGTCATGGCATCCGGTTGCTTACACAGCTCCAGCAGGGTGCGGGCAACACGACCACTGACGTCCAGAAAAGCCAGATCACCCACCTTCCGGGTTGTCTCCTTCAGCCGGTTAACCAGCTGGCCCGATAACGACAACAGCAACTCAGGGTCTTCCCGGATCAGTTCATGAAACTGATCAAAGCTGACTTCCGCCACTTCACAGGCAGACCGCGCCTTGATCCAGGCGCTTCTTGGTGCCTGACTGTCATCAAACAGACCCATCTCGCCAAAATACTGACCGGGATTCAGATAAGTCACAATCATTTCGCGCCCGTCATTATCTTCAATAACAACAGACACCGTGCCTTTGATGATGTAGTAGATAGCCGTTGAGGCTTCACCGGCACAGAGAATTGTGCTCTTGGGCTTGTAGTTCTTGCGTTTTCCGACGGACAGAAGCTTTTCTATCCTGCTATCTGACTGCGCAATCATGGTCATTATACTCTTCCAGACTTTTGTTCTAGTTATCCTGATAAAGAGAAGTAGCCGTTACGACTCTCAGGCTTGACTGGTTCGCGTCATTTTTTTCCTATACCCTTCGCAGACAGCCTTTGATTAGCGAATTCAAGGTACACGGAGTTTAACGTGTTCTCAGCCGTTTTACATCCGGTTTAAAGCCTTCATTTAAGGGATATTACAATGCAAGCTCAGGTTAAATGGGTTGGCGATGATCGTTTTCTGGGTCTCACCGACAGTAACAACTCCGTGATCATGGACGCGCAGCCAGGTGACAAATCAGCCCCTTCTCCTATGGAAATGGTTCTGATGGGTGTTGGCGGCTGTTCATCGGTTGATGTCGTGAGTATTTTGCAAAAATCGCGCCAGAATGTGGCAGACTGCAGAGTCGAGATTAAAGCTGAACGTGCCGATGCCGTTCCTGCCATCTACACCAAAATTCATCTGCACTTTGTAGTGACAGGCAAAGATATTAAAGAAGCTCTGGTTAAGCGCGCGGTGGATCTGTCTGCCGACAAATACTGCTCGGTTTCCATCATGCTGGGTAAAGGCGGGGTTGAAGTCACTCACAGTTATGAGGTGATTGACGCCTGATCATCGGGCTTAGAATAGTAGCAATGCTGCATCCGTCATCTCCGCGAAGGCGGAGATCCACTGTTCACGGTGGGTTCCCGCCTGCGCGGGAACGACAACAGGATGTTTTTACCTGCTACTCCCCTTAGCCCGGAGGCCATGCCATCTGACGACCACCCAGCAGATGCAGGTGGATATGGTACACAGACTGTCCGCCGTGACTGTTGCAGTTCAGTGCAACCCGATAACCGTCTTCTGCCAGCCCTTCTTCAGCCGCCAGCTCTTTGGCTTTCAGCATAATTTTCCCCAGCAGCAACTGATCATCCACAGAAGCATCGTTCAGTGTGGCAATGTGTTTTTTGGGAATAATCAGGATATGGGTCGGAGCCTGCGGGTTTATATCCCGAAAGGCCAGCAGCTCATCGTCTTCATACACCTTGTCTGTGGGGATTTCTCCGTCCACCATCTTACAGAAAAGACAGCTCATCAACGGTTCTCCGTTCTGTCATCAGAATAATCAGGAACGTTCAATCTCACGCTCCCACAACAGGGTAGAACCTACCACGGCGGCAGGCATGATCACCAGATTTATAAACGGCACCAGCAACAATAAAGAGACCGTTGCCCCAAACCCCCAGACACGGGTTCGCTGTTCCCTGAGCCTGAGGAGCATGTCACTGAACGACACTCCACGGTTATCTGCCGCATAATCACAATACTGAATGGACATCATCCAACTGTTGAACAAAAACCAGAGTACCGGGCTGACCAGATTCACCACCGGAATAATGGACAAAATCAGCAACACCACTGCCTTGGGCAAATAATAAACCAGTTTCCTGAGTTCCCGGCACACGGTTCGGGGCAACAGAATCAGCCAGTCTTTCAGCTCATAATCCGGCAGATCATCCGCACCATTAAGTCTCTGTACTTTTTCTGCCAACAAACCATTGAATGGCGCTGCAATTAAATTACCCAGAATTGTGAAGGTAAAGAACACTGCGCCCAGCACGGCCATGGACAGCAGAGGCCACAGTAGATATTCCAGAAACGACAGCCAGGCAGGAATCCAGCCAAACAGCTCTTCCATCCAGAGTCCAAACTGCCGAAACGTCCAATAGATCAGTCCGCCAAACACCAACAGGTTGATCACCAGTGGAAACAGGACAAACCATCGGATCGCAGGGTCTGGCAACATTTTCAGACCTTCCAGAAAATACCCCGGCCCCCGGGCAACAGACTCTTTCATGCTCTTGGCTCTATGCTCAGTTATTGGAATACGGCAAGCTATGCGCACCAGTATATCAATGGGAAGTATCAGTGACCGAATCGAAAAGCAGTCACTCTCAAACAGTAATTTATTAATACTCTCTGGTTATCATTCAGACCGGTGTTATTATTGCTCTCAGTTTCAACAATACCTACGCTGACATCTGCAGGATGCTGCATTCCAAGGAGTATAACAATGAGCGAAGCCTCACCTTCTGCCAGACACTGCCGCCTGCTCATCCTCGGGTCAGGCCCTGCTGGATACACAGCGGCTGTTTATGCCGCCCGAGCCAACCTTAATCCGGTTATGATCACCGGCATGCAGCAGGGTGGACAGCTGACCACCACTACCGATGTGGATAACTGGCCCGGTGGCGCAGAAGGTCTGCAAGGACCGGGACTGATGGTTGACATGGAAGCTCACGCCAAACGTTTTGGCACAGAAATCCTGTTCGACCATATTGAAGAAGTTGACTTCAGCCAGAAGCCTTACACCCTGAAAGGTTCCAACACCTACACCTGCGACGCACTGATCATTGCTACCGGTGCCAGCGCCCGTTACCTGGGCCTCGATAGCGAAGAAGCTTTCAAAGGCAAAGGCGTATCAGCCTGTGCCACCTGCGACGGTTTTTTCTACAAAAACAAAGACGTGGTCGTGGTGGGCGGTGGCAACACTGCTGTTGAGGAAGCGCTGTATCTGTCCAACATTGCCAGAACCGTCACCGTCATCCACCGTCGTCAGGGTTTCCGTGCCGAGAAGATTCTTCAGGACAAAATGATGGACCGGGTAAACAATGGCAACATGCGTCTGGTGCTGGACTCCGTTCTGGAAGAAGTGCTGGGTGATGACATGGGAGTGACTGGTGTACGGGTTAAAAACGTACTGACGGATGAAGCTCAGGAGATTGACGCTCTTGGCTGCTTTATCGCTATTGGTCACACACCTAATACCGGCATTTTTGCTGATCAGCTGGACATGAAAGACGGCTACATTATCGTTGGCAATGGTCTGGAAGGTAACGCTACTCTAACGTCTAAAGAAGGTGTGTTTGCGGCAGGGGATGTGATGGATCATGTTTACCGTCAGGCCATCACTTCGGCAGGCACTGGCTGCATGGCGGCTCTGGATGCTGAAAAGTATCTGGATTCTCTGGCTTAAAAACATCTGCAGGTTGGGAAAAACGAAATACCTCCCAACCTGCACGGCTATCTCAACTAGCCTGTTTCTCTTCAGCCACCGGGCCAACAGCTTCGACTTCAACCACAGGTGCAGCTGGTTTTTCTTCAGATTTCACACCAAACTCTTCAGACAAGGTTCCCTTTTCGTCAGGTGCATTTTTAGGAGCGTAGTCCTTTGGCTGCTCCACCGCCTTTGGGCGTTCGGTTCTGCGTTTGGTGATGTTACCCGACAGCAGGGCATTACTGCTGAGCAAGGCATCGCTCAGACGGTTTTTTACGGCTTCATCTTCACACAGATTCTCTGCACCGCTTGCCATATGTTCGTGCACATCACGGTAGCTGTCGGTCAGTTTATTAATGAGATGTGCAGTGGTACCAAAATGGTCAGATACTTTGTTCTGGTAATCTTTAAAGTCATTCTGTAGATCATCCAGCTGATTTTGCAGTTTACCCCGCTCGGAGTTTGACCCGCCCAGCAGATGATAAAGCAACGCCCCTGCCAGCATCCCCCCCAGAAATGCCAGACTGCCTACAAACCAAAGTACATTCATTTCTTCCACAGTATTGCCTCAATGGTACGTTCTGACTCTGCCTGTCACCCGGACAGTGCTCACCGTTTATCGTGAAGTCACTCCCTGATACTGAAGGCCAGTTTGCCAAGATTCACTAACGTTATAATTTTTCCATGGCAAAGTATACATAGGTCTGCCGGATCTTTACGCTGGTTATACCAATTCCGCCTTTTAAATATGAACATGAGCAAGTCATTATGAACTTCAGGGCAAGGCGGGACGACGAGTAATAGCCAGCTATTGCGAGGAGTACCAACGCAGATCCTGCTGTTCAGAATGGCTGCGCAATTCATGTTTAGAAGGGGGGATTGGTATTACTCACTCTTTACCTTATTCTGGCGGTTGCCGCCAAAGCAACATGAAGGTACATTGATCAGCACCTGCCTCATCACCAGCAGTTATAAAAATTAGCATGACACCGCAAGAACGATATCAGCGCGACCTGAAACGTGACGACTTTATGTCTGACCCGGCCCAGCAACAGGCCGTTCAGCATTTGCAAACCCTGTATGAACAGCTGATTACGGTGCCACCGCCCTCACTGATACAACGCCTCAACCCGTTTGCCTCAAAAGCCAGAACCCCGGTTCAGGGGCTCTATTTCTGGGGCGGTGTCGGACGCGGCAAGACTTACCTGATGGATACCTTTTTTGACTGCCTGCCCTTTCCAGAGAAAATGCGCTTGCACTTCCATCATTTTATGCGACGGGTGCATTCTGAATTAACGGCACTGGAAGGCGAAAAAAATCCACTGGAAAACGTGGCTGCAAAGCTTGCCGGTGAAACCCGGATTATCTGCTTTGATGAATTCTTTGTGTCCGATATCACCGATGCGATGATTCTTGGCGGGTTGTTTGAGCAGCTGTTTCAGCGTGGCGTCACACTGGTTGCAACGTCTAATGTTGAACCCGACAATCTGTATAAAGACGGTCTGCAACGCGCACGTTTTCTACCCGCCATTGCGCTGCTGAAAACACACACACAAGTGATTAATGTGGACGGCGGGGTGGATTATCGCCTGCGTTTACTGGAACAGGCTGAAACCTACCATTTCCCACTCAATGAACAGACCGGCGAGCGACTCACCAATGCTTTTGCGGCACTGGCAGCCGACTTCAACCATGCCACTGGCAACAAACCTGTGACCATTGCAGGCCGCGACATCCCCTGCAAACACAGTTGTGAAGACCTTGGCTGGTTCACCTTTGAAGCTTTATGCGACGGCCCCCGCAGCCAGAATGACTATATTGAGCTGGCCTGTCTGTTCCAGACCATTATTCTGGAAGGCGTTCCACAAATGGACGCCAGTAAAGACGATCAGGCTCGTCGCTTTATCAATCTTATTGATGAGTTTTACGATCGTCACGTCAAGCTGATAGTCTCGGCAGAAGTCACTTTAATTGAGCTCTATGCCGATGGCAGGCTGGGCTTTGAGTTTCAACGAACCATCAGCCGCCTGCAGGAAATGCAGTCACGGGAATATCTGGCACAGCCACATCGATCAGCTGTCGTTTAATACCAATTCCATTTTCTAAATATGACCATGAGCAGGCTAGTCCAAATCCCCGGGCAAGGAGTTCTGACGCAGAGCCAGTGGTTTGGAATGGCTGCGCAATTCATGTTTAGGAATAGTCCCAAAATAACTTCCGAATTTCCGTCATTCCTACGAAGGTGGGAATCCACCACTAAAAAGCTGTTCACGATCTTTTGAGGACTGCAAATGTCGATAAATTGCCCCTGTTTTTTGATCTCATTCGTTGCGTAGCACCACTACGCGCCTCATGAGATCAAAAAACAGCAACAATTTCTCACCATTTTCGCTTTCCTCAAAAGATCATGAACAGCTTCCAAGGTGGCAGGGTGTTGTCTATGGACAGATGGCGCAGTGAGCAGGTGACGCAGTGAGCAGGTGACGCAGTGAGCAGAGCATTCTAAGGCAGTCATCCGCGCTCCCCGTAAGCCTGTAAGGAACTACTCCCCCCGCCCACGGTCTTAAAGTCATTAAAAGGAAAACAAGGTATGGACACCAGAAATGATTAGCCCCGCTCCTATATCGCCGCAGCTTACTGCACCCGAAGTACGCGCAGTTAGCCCTGAAAAAGCGTCTGATGAGCCGTTACCGGTTCGTTATATGCCGTCTCCTCCCTGGCCACAGGATCACCGTAACAGGCCGCTTCCTGCGTACACGGTTCAGACTCTGGATGAGTCTGTCAGTCTGTTGCAGGTGACGCCAGCGCTGCCCATTTTCTGTGATCTGCCTCCACTGCCGGAGATGGCAGGCATTCCGGACGCTTTAAAAGTGTCCTTTACCATGAAACTGGGCCAGCTGGTTGAGCAACTCAGGCTGGAAAAGTACGCCGAAGGCACGCTGCTGTACGAAAAGCTCAGGAGGTTTGCCGGAGTCAATCAGCATCTTAATACTCCAGAGATCCTGCAGTTTCTTGATTCGCTCTACGTTCTGTTCAGCCTGAATCTCGGCAGGAAGGATGTCATCGACCAGTTGCCCGCTACCGATCCGGAAACCTTTATTCACTGGCATCTGGATATCGCAGCCAATGCCGCCACCGGCTCTGACACCCTGAGGCCGTCGAAGGAACTGGAGCTGTACTGTTTCCGCAGGGCGGCGGACGCAGGCAGCCAGACCGCCAGACAGCATCTGGTGCTGCAATTGCTGTTTGGTCAGGAAAGCCAGGCGCCTGACCTTTATCTTCCCGAAGAAGCGCTGCGTTATATCAAAGCCATGGCGACTAAACAGGGTGAACCACCGCAGCCCCGGATAATGGGACATCATGATGCCGTTATTCATAAACTGGTAAAGCTCGCAGCCAGCCCAACGGCACAAGATCGTGAAACCCTGGCCAGAGAGCTGGCTGAAGACAGCGACCCCGCCATTCAGGCACTGGCTGTTGCCCTGTACCTGGAGCCTCTGTTTGGTACCGTAGACATTGACCGCGCACTGGAAGCAGCGATCCCGCTGAACGCTGCCCCTGAAAGTCACCCTTGCCTGCGTTACTGGCAAGCAAAGGCCCAGCTTAAAAAAAATGAGCCAGCTCTGGCGAAACAGGCAGAAGCCAGCCTGAATACACTGGTCGAACAAGGTTTCCCGGCCGCCATAAGTTTGTTAACCGGGCATTTTATACAGGCTAAAAACTCTTTTAAGGTCGAAAACCTTCTGGCAACCACCACAAAGAAACATAAGGCACTGACCCAATACTGCCCTGATCTTGCTCATACGCTGTCAATCGCCTGCCAGTTCCCGCGAAAAGCATTAAAAACAACACCTTCAAACTGGTTAACCACGGCGAACAAGATAAAAGCGTGTCAGAACTACAAAGACATCGCCATCAGCCAGTGCTGCCCTGAAGCCCGTCTTGCCAGTCTGGCAGGGCAGGCCGAAAAACTGGATAAATACGCACAGCCTGATGCAACGTCCGGGCTACCAAAGCAGGCCAGAGACTTACTGCAACAATGCCGTTTTTCTGAAGACCCACAGATAATGGTGTTTATTTATCTGGATCAGTTACTGCAAACCGGTGAAGTCGATGAGCGTCTGCTCGATATTGCCATGGCAATGGACCCTGTCAGAACGTGTTGTCGTTTACTGGCACTGGAAACGCGTTCTGGAAAATGGTCGTACCAGGCTCTGAAGACAACATTATTCAGTCTGATTAATGATGTGACCGACCTGCCTGACGACTGGCAGCAGAAAACGTATCAGAAAGCACTCTATTTCGGACTGATAAGGCACCATAATGATCTCACTCCGGACAGTGAGAAGTACTTCCGGCTTGCCTCACAGCTGGCTCATGGTTACCAGAGCATAACACCCGATACAACGGGTATTTATGACGACCTGAAAGAAGATTATGCCAAATTCCTCATGCGTCAGGGCAAGCCTGAAGACGCAAAAAAAATGTTCGCCAGGTACGAGAAGGCCAAAGGACAAAGGTGGATGCTGTACGATGCAGCCGATAAGGTGCCTGATGATTATTACATTTTTCAAAAAGGCTTACCCGTCCACTACTGGGATTTAACCACCCTTGAAACCTGTTCAAACAATACGACCGTAGCGTCTGTGAAATACCAGACCCTGCTCGAACTGCACCACACAATCGCCAGTGACCCCAATCCTGCGGTTCATCAGAAATGGTTTAAAACCTGCGGGTACTTTTTGGGTGATTCGGGCAAACATCTGACCGGCGAACAAACTCTGGATCTGAGTCAGCGGATGGTCGAATCGCAGAAACAGGTTAAGGCACTGTCAGCCTCTTTGCTGAATCAGTCCAGACAGCTGATCGAGGCAAAGACAGAGCAACTCGCATTGACTCGGGGCAGCTCCGAACGGCTGGAAGCACTCAGGAACCAATGGAGTCAGGTGGCCTTCCCTGAGGCTACCCGTAAAGACATAACAGCCGCTGACTCACGACAGGCCATTCAGCAGAGGCGACTGCCGGAAAAAAAATGGAACAGCTATGTACTGGAACACCACCTTGAAGCACCACTGCTGGCGGCAGAGTCTGCCGAAGAACGACTTGAGCTTCTGCAACAACTGCTGGCAAAGGGGCTATTCAATACGCCTGTCATTACGGCCCTCGCCCTTGAAACGATAGAGACCCTTCCTCCAGAAAGGCATGAAGAGGCGCTTGAGTGTTTATTGCAGCTGGCAAAAAGACTGACAGACGACGTGACCAGCCTGGAGAATCGCCTTCATAAATCGTCCTGTGAGCACGTCCAGTCCCTGCATGAAATACTGTATAAGCACCCCGACAGAAACGACCGGGAAGCGCTTGAATTGCTACTGGAAGATATGAAAACCCGTGCAGGGGCTGAAAACCCCAAACAGTTAGCAGAGGTATTGCGGCCCTGTCTGGGTCGTCAGGAAAGAGGCCTGTATGATCAGTTGAACATGGCGTCAGAACCCTTCTCTGAACAGTTGAAGAGTATGGTGTCCAGCACCAGGGAACCGGACTGCTTTCTGGGCTATGCCGGGCATCTGAGACGCAAGGCACTCAGCGATGAGGAAATCAGGGCTCTTCAGGAACTCCCCGAAAAAGTAAGGCACAGTGAAAAAGCTCAGGCAACACTGTTCTCGGACTATGTTCTGGGCAAAGAGTGCAGAACCCATATTTTAAGCGCCGCAGCTAACACGAAAATCTTCCGGAACTACAGAGTGGACCTGCTGTCCATTGGCCTGGAGGCAGGCATTATTTCCGCTGACGATGTTCGGCAAAGTGCCGAGCTGTTTGCCAAAGACTCAGCCTGTAAAGATGTGCTTTATGCCCTCTCGGCCACCACCACTAATGAGCTGAAACATTACCACGATAAGCTGAAGGCCTCGACCAGACTGAGTAAGGATCTGGGGTCAACCTCGACACAGGGCTGCAGGGACAGTAGCAAGGAATGCGATGACAGCTACTTTGTGGCTTTTGGTTTCAAAAGCCTGAAGATGGGGGATTTCAGGCTCGCTTATGACTGTTTCAGGAGTGGCAAATGTGACTACGGTATGGCCATGCTGGCATGGAAGCACGGCATGGGTTCTCAGGCGGGTGAGATTGATGTTCAGGCAGATAGCCAGATAGCCAGACAGCTCGAACTGGCGGCTGCGGATGCCAATACCGATGCCCAGTGTCGTTTGATTGACTGGATACTGGAGGAGAGTGGTCAGGCCGAGCCACCGCTGCTGAGAAAACGCGCCTGCCGTTACCTGTTTTCCCCCATGGTTGTGCCATCCAGTGAGCGGCTGTTTTACCAGGGTGTGGTTGAGCATCTTGGGATCGCTGACGCTTCCGGTGAACAGACGGATAAAACGGCGGGTTTAACAAAAATCCTCGAAGCCCTGGATTCAGACTCCCCCATACCGGCTTTACGACTGGTTCAGCTGAAGGAGAACGGTACGCTTCCACAGACAACAACCGGCACCGACGGCCTGCTACTGTTTGCCCAGAAGCTGAACCGTTATACGGGCAACCTGCCGCAGGAACTAAAGCTGGCCGAGCCGGCAGAGACCTGGAAACAACTGGCAGACACACTGGAAGAGCATTCCGGAACCATCGCAAAAGCCGACAGTGACGTTTTATTAACCGCCGCACAAACACTGAGAGACGCCGTTGAGCCCCCCAAAACCATCACCCTGATGCCTGCCAGAGTGCAGAAAACAGCGCCTTCCCATAAAAAGGTGTCTACGGCTCAGGAGGAACATCAACTGAAACTGCAACGTGAAAAAGAACAACGGGCTGAAAAAGAGCAGAAAATACTGGACGACCTTACCAGCCGGCTTCAGGACGTAATGGCTGAGCCGCAAGCCGTGATTGCTCTTTTGTCTGAGCTTAGAAAAGTGCAGGGTTCCCGCTTCCCTGAAGTGGCTGACCACTTATTGCCCAGGTTGACCAACTGTCTGCCCGTATCGGCAGACAATAATGATTTAACTGTGGCCTTTTTCAGAAATATTCAGGCCAAAGAGAGTATTGACGAGATCATCAATGAGATGCTGGAAAGCTTCCGGTTCAGGTTCGAAATCAGAGAATCCTGTCTTTTAGCCAACGACCCCAGGAGCATGACAGAAGAGAAAGAAACCCTGTTGGGGCTATTACCTGATGACCTGAAGGTGTCTGAAGCCAACCGGGAAGCCATGTGCATTTTTACGGGTGCCTTTGCACCGGATTTTCCAGAAAAACTTCAGCGCATTCTGAAATTGCCACACAATGTCGCCTTCCTGCAGCGCATTCTTCTGGAACATCCCGAGCTGACACCAGACAGCCACCATTCGCTCTATTGTTCTTACAGCCTGAATCGTGACAGGTTCGATGACCAGGACAAGTTTAGCCAGTCGAAAACGAATGAAGAGCTTCTGGACACCCTGTTTTGCGATTTATCATCCTTTACGGCCAGCGATATTGAACGCTTTCTGTTGAAGAACCCTTACCTGCGCGCTGAAGCAAAAATAAAGTACTTCATGTTATTGAGCCTGCCAGTAAAGCAGAAGCTGCTGGCAACGGTCGATGCGAAGGTTATCTGTGAGGGGTTCTGTCAAACGGCTACCAACCCGAGGCGAGTGCTGAAACGAGAAGAGTTGCAGGAAAAAGCCCGGGAAATTCTCTCGGGTGAACGCCCGAAAATCACGGACATACTCTCTGTTTACATGATTTTAAAGGGTTATAAGGACATTCAGCTCGCTGAGCAGCTGCATCCGGAAATGCAAAGGCTGTCTGATCATTATCTTCAGACGCCCCCGGAGCATTGGGACGGAAGCATCGACAGGCTCTATGCGATCGCCATAAAACACCTGCTGGCTGGTGAACAGGCAGACTCCAGCCCTCCTGTTCAGCGTTGATGGGGCGTGAAGCCTCACTCCAGCGAGGCTCAAAGAAAAGCGACAACATCCTGACAAACTCATCAAACCATGTTTCAAAATGATCAAGGATTCGTTGAAGGTGATCCAGTCCAGCTCGGAAAAGAGTTTGTGCTTTTCTCCCATGACTCTTGGTCTTGATGGGACGCTCTTCATTGACATATTCACCTGTCTTGTAGCTCCAGCAGAATGATAGCGCCACAACCGCCAGAAGCTTTGACAGCTTGTCTCTGTCCTGAACGTGTGTGTCTTCCATATTGAAGCCTCATCCCTTCAACACCTGAAACATGGTTTCGTTTTGCCATCTCTGCAAATAATCAGCAATTGCCGATGATGGGTCAGCATTACAAATGACTACCATCAGCTCTGCACCTTTCCTGGAGGCTGCAAGGTAGACCATTTGCCCCCAGACACTTCGAGGCTTTTGTATTGCCATGGTTTCACCAACGGTTAGCGGGAAGATTCTATAAACAGGTAGCTCTCTGTTCCGGTGCTTATTGGGAGCAAGCGTATTTCTGGGAATACGTATAGCCACTTCGATGGGACAGTCTGGTAGAATGAGTGTGCCCCACATAAGGCCGCACTCTACTCATGCCCATCACGCTATTCTGCTTTCACCCCCCGGCAAAGAGTATAGGTGTGATGACTTTGATTAATGCACTCCAACAGTTTTTCATTCCCTCGTTTTCTTAATGAATCCAGAGCACTGCTGCGTCTGTCCCTGCCCATTATTATTACCCAGCTGGCCACCAATGCCATGGGATTTGTTGATACCAGTATGGCCGGACAGGCCAGTGCACGCGATCTGGCTGCCATTGCGGTAGGTACCAGCCTGTGGCTACCGGCCAGTTTGCTTCTGCGCGGTATTCTGATGATGCTAACGCCTGTTATCGCCCACCAC
Organism: Endozoicomonas montiporae CL-33; assembly: GCF_001583435.1. NCBI lineage: Bacteria > Pseudomonadati > Pseudomonadota > Gammaproteobacteria > Oceanospirillales > Endozoicomonadaceae > Endozoicomonas > Endozoicomonas montiporae. The sequence goes on from NZ_CP013251.1 coordinate 4,092,182, forward strand.
AGGGGCGCTGATAACCAGACTGGCATCTCTGTAGACTTTGGTCAGGCGCTCTGGATTGCCCTGCTTTCTGCAATGGTTCTGATCGCCTACCTGACCCAAAGTGAAAATATTCTGACCTTTATGAATGTTGATCCGGACGTGGTACCCATTGGCGTAGGCTATCTTCACGCTCTGGCAATGGGTGTACCGGGAATCGCCCTGTTCTATACCATCAACAGTTTTCTGGAAGGCATGGGCGACACCCGCGCTCCAATGGTGATGTCACTGCTGGGTCTGCTGATCAATATCCCGGTCAACTATCTTCTGATCTACGGCAAGCTGGGTTTACCCGAATTGGGCGCTGTGGGCTGTGGCTGGGCCACCGGTATTGTTTACTGGCTGATGTCTCTGATGATGATCTTCTACATCAACACCCGTCATCGCTACAAAATTTTCATGCGACCCAAGCGCATGTTACCTGACTTCAGACGTATGTCCGAGCTGTTCAGGCTGGGGCTGCCCATTGGTATCAATGTCTTTGTGACCGGCAGTATTTTTGCTGTTATTGCCCTGCTGATCGGTAAGCTGGGAGCCAGTAACATTGCGTCTGCCCAGATCGCCCTGAACTTTTCCAGTATGACGTACATGATTCCCATGAGCCTGTCGTTTGGTATTACCATTCGCGTCGGGCACGCACTGGGGCAGACCAAAATGGCTGAAGCCCGGTTGCGCTCCATCACGGGCATCCTGCTGGCAGGCATTATTGCCATGATTTCTTCCAGCGCGCTGTTACTGTTTCCCGAGCAGATCATCAGCCTTTACACCAGAGACCCTGAAATTGCACAAATGGCTGCTGCGCTTCTGGTATTCACAGCAATCTACCAGTTCAGTGATGCCATTCAGGCGGCTGCCAATGGCGCACTTCGGGGTTATAAAGACACTCGTACGCCTATGCTGCTTGCCTGTGTCGCCTACTGGGGCATTGCCCTGCCACTGGGATACACAACGGCGATGACGGATCTTGTTGTACCGGCTCTGGGGGTTCGGGGTTTCTGGGTGGGTATTGTGACAGGCCTAACGCTATCAGCCGGTTTTATGCTGATTCGTCTGATCTGGAAAATGCGCACGGTTGAGTCACAAAGCTCTATTACTTGATAAAGCCACTCCCTGTCCATGGCAGGGAGTTTCATAATTCCCATGAGGCTCCAACTAAAACTCATAGCCTGCTGTTCCAAATTCGTCAGTACACTGCTGATTTAGAAGACATTTGACGTTAGAATCGATAGTCCGGATGGAGGAGTACTATGAATCTAAACATAAAAAATAAAGTCTTCATGGTGGCCGGAGCCAGTTCTGGCCTGGGTCTCGGTATTGCTCATCAGCTGGCAGCTGAAGGGGCAAAAGTATCAATCGCCAGTCGTACACCTGACAAAATAGCACAGGCTGCATCGGCCATAAGCAGTGAAACCAGTACAGAAATCCGTGGGTATGTGTTTGATGCCCGCAAACAGGAAAGTATTCACCACTGGGTTCAGTCAACATTAAACGACTTCGGTCATATCGATGGCGTGGTCATCAATGCAGGCGGGCCAACACCCGGTTCGTTTGATGAACTGGACGACAAAGCCTGGCAGAATGCCTTCGATCTTACTCTGATGAGCGCGGTACGCCTGATCCGGGAAACTCTGCCCGCCCTGAAGGTGAACGGTGGCAGTATTCTTACACTGACCTCGTCCACCATTAAAGAGCCTGTTGATTATCTGACTCTGAGCACCGTTATGCGATCTGGTGTTGCTGGTCTGGCAAAGAGTCTGGCAGATCAGCTGGCTGAAGATAATATCCGGATTAACAACCTGATTCCCTGCAGTATCCAGACCGACCGCATGGATGCGCTTAACCAGTATATTGCTGGCCGAAGCGGCACTTCCCGGGATCAGGTTCGTGCCCGTATTGAAACAGACATTCCCATGGGACGTTACGGCTCTACGGAGGAATTTGCCAAAGCAGCTACGTTCCTGTTGTCTGACGCTGCCAGTTACATTACCGGTAGCAGTCTGGCGGTAGACGGCGGTCGTATGAAGAGCCTTTGATAGTCCTAAGAAAATCCAAGACCAGAATATAGTAGCACACACAGGGCGGAGTGCTCTACGCACTCCCAACTTCCATCCCCTCACTCAAGAGGGTGTCGCAAAACCCACTACAAGCCGGTAATCTGGATATAAAGTAGCTTTACCGGCTTCAGTATGACAACAAGACCGCAAATCAAGATTAATACAGCTCCACAGCTCGATATTTTTTCAGGTGCAGCCAGTAGTCCGGATCACAAAAAACACGATAAGCCCAAAGGATCAGGCAACAAAACAGACAAACGACGTTTTGTTGCTCCGAACCCCAACGCCATCACCCTTGGCAACTCTAACTTGAAAGAACACCTTGAGCTAACTGGTCAGAAAACACCTTTTACTGTTGCATCCCTTCTTGATGAGCAAGACTGGTCTGATTTTGAGCAAAGGTATGCCTCAGAAGGTCGCCCTCCTTATTCACCCCGTAACATGATGGGTTTGATTCTCTATGGCATTATGCAGGGCATTACCTCGCTGAGAACTCTGGAGCGACTAGCCCGTGTTGATCTTGGCTGTATGTGGGTTACCGGTGGGATTTTTCCAGACCACGCCATTATTGGTCGCTTCATCAATATGCATAGCAAGTCCATGGGCGGTGCATTTTTTGAAAGCCTGACACGAGCCGTCCTCAAAAAGACGAACTCTGATGGTAGCTGCCTGGCTGGTGATGGAACGGTCATAGAAGCCGCCTGCTCAAGCTACAACCTGATGAAGCAGGAGGCTGCACAACAGGCTCATGAAACAGCACAAAAGCAAGCTGACAACCATCCAGACTGTCCTGAAAACAAAAAGAAACTGGAGATGGCCAGCAGTACTCTCGAAGCAGTTATTGAACGCAACGAGAAGCGAAAAAAGAATGGTAAATCAGGAAGTGCTGTCGTTAGCCCTACAGAGCCTGAAGCCGTTGTTCAAAAGATGAAACGGGGGCGAGGTTATACAACGGGTTACAAACCATCCGTGTTAGCCAATAACAAGCGGGTGGTACTGGCTCAGGCTGTTGATCCCACCAATGAAACAACTGTCGTAAGTCCAATGCTTGATCAGTCAATGCAGATCACGGGCAAACCAGTAGATGAAATGCTTCTGGATGCTGGTTACTTCAATGATGAAGTCATTTCAACCAGTCTGGAACGCGACATCAGCCTGCTATGCCCTGAGGGTAAAGAGCCAGGCAAGCCCAAAGAATCCAAAAAGTTCCAGAAGGGACATTTTTATTATGATGAGACTAATGACGTTTATCGTTGCCCTGCAGGAAAAGAGCTGGTTCTCATCGGGCAGATAAAGGGAAGCATTCGCACAAAAGAGCAAAAGATATATGGCAATGGACCGTGTGAAGGTTGTCCTCTCAAAGATCAGTGTACGACCAATAAGAAAGGGCGCCGCATAAAACGCTATGCGATGGATGATGCCAAGGATGCACTGAGGCAGGTTATGCAGCACCCGAAAGCTAAAAAGTCTTTCAGCAAAAGAAAGGCGATGGTTGAGCCTGTCTTTGCCTATTTACGGGATATACAGGGGTTAAACCGTTTTCGTCGCAAGGGGTTGGAGAAAGTTAAACTGGAGTTTGGCTTACACCTGCTGGCCTATAACCTGAGCCGGGCTGTAAAAGCCAGTTTTCACGCTATTTTCAGGTACAACAGGATTCTCTGGCTGTACTTTGAGCGGTATCGGCCATTTGACAGAAAATGGGGCAGCTGGGAAAGAGATCCAGTGAAGCGTCATTCTTTGCAGAGAAAAGTGCTTCACTGGGTTTAAATTTTGGCTTTTAAGACACCCTCTCAAAGTAAGGGGGTTTTACGTTGGAAGCGATAAACATAATAAAACCAGAAAATTAGCCCGGAAAGAGCCCATTAATATCAGCCCCTGACAGTAAAATAGAGACTCAATATAGACAACACACTAACTACTCTCTTTGGTCTTTCTACCGGTATGCAAAAATCGTTTGCTACAACCTCTTTAAAAGGTTGTCTACCCCCAACTGCATCACGACGACCTGCAGCCATACTGCTCTAATCAGTGAGCTTACCGATCCCAGCAGGCTCAATGTCATGAAAAACGCCAATAACTTTTACATCAATGGTGAATGGGTCACGGCCAGTCAGCCCAATGCCATTAAGGTGATTAACCCCGCCACAGAAGAAGTCATTACCCGTATTGCCAAAGGCGATGCCAGCGATGTTGACCAGGCCGTCGCGGCTGCCCGCTCTGCCTTTGAACAATGGTCAGCAATGCCCAGTAGCGAACGAGCCGAACTGCTCGGCAAGCTGGCCAGAAAAATGGGCGAAAGACTCGAAGACATGGGCGCTCTGATTTCCTCGGAACAGGGTATGCCGGAACACCTTGCCAATAAGATTCAGGCAGGTGGCCCTACCATGGCGACGGGAATGTATGCAGAAATGTGCAACCTGATGGACAAGGTGGACATTAAAGGCAACACACACATTGTCAGAGAGCCTATTGGCGTCTGTGGTTTCATCACGCCATGGAACTATCCATTGCATCAGATTATTGGCAAGGTAGCTCCGGCTCTGGCAGCCGGTTGCACAATGGTACTCAAGCCCAGTGTTGAAACGCCATTAAACGCCATTCTGTTTACTGAAATTCTCGATGAAGTGGGCTTCCCTCCGGGCGTCTTCAATCTGGTGAATGGCTCCGGCTCGGTCGTTGGAGAAGCCATTTCAGCTCACCCTGATATTGATATGGTGTCGTTTACCGGATCCACCTGGGCGGGCACCCGGGTAGCAGAAGTGGCAGCCAAAACCGTAAAACGGGTCACTCTGGAACTGGGCGGCAAGTCTGCCTGCATCATTACTCCTGACGCTCCGTTAAAGCAGGCAGTAGAAAAAGGCGTCCAAAGCATCATGATTAACTGCGGACAGACCTGTACCGCCAAATCAAGAATGCTGGTGCATCATAGCCAGTATGAAGAAGCCGTTGAAATTGCCCGCCAAACCGCAGAGTCCATTAGCGTTGGAAACCCGACATCAACGGACTCCTACATGGGGCCGGTTGTCTCACAGAAGCAACTGGATGATATTCTGGGCTTCGTTCAAAAAGGGCTTGATGAAGGTGCCCGGCTGGTGACCGGCGGTAAAAAAGCGGAAGGCTTTGCTGCTGGCTATTACATTGAACCAACGGTTTTTGCCGATGTGGACAACCAGATGACCATTGCCCGTGAAGAAATTTTCGGTCCGGTGCTGTGCCTTATTCCTTATCAGGATATCGACGAAGCAGTGAGCATTGCCAACGACTCACCCTATGGACTGTCTGGTGAAGTATGGGCAGATTCAGACGACAATGCCAGAGCCATTGCCCTGCGTCTGCGAACCGGCATGGTACACGTGAACGGTGGCAGCTTTACTTATGAATCACCGTTTGGCGGTTACAAGACTTCGGGTAATGGTCGGGAGTGGGGAGAAGCCGGTCTGGAGGAGTTTGTCGAAATCAAATCGCTCTTTATGCCTGCTTCTTAGCAACTACTACTGAAACATCAGGGGTTTTAACCCCTGATGGTAATGCTTCTGTCACGTAGAGTTTTGCCGACCGGCGGATAGTGTTTCAACACCAGAACATTCACAACCTTCTTGACCATTTTGATCAACCTTGCGGGGTAAAAGCAGTAAATGCCCTGAGAAGGGTCTCTTTCCAGACACACACGGGTAACGGCTGGCACCTGCCAGTACATAAAGCGTTTTCTAACCAGATACATGGTATCCACCTTTATCAGGGATAACGTTGGGAACAAAGAGGAATGGCAAACGTTTTACCATCAGTGGCGCTTTAGTCCATGTATCGGTGAGAAAGTTCCCTAATTTGTATCATCGTACAAATTAATTGTTTTTCCGGCTATTGCGGATATGATCGTAAGCCCCCTGAATTTCCTGGGCTTTCTGCTTGGCGACTTCCATCATTTCTTCTGGCAGCCCCTTTGCCACCAGCTTGTCCGGATGATGCTGGCTCATCAGCTTACGGTAAGCGCGCTTCACATCCGCATCGGAGGCCGAGGGTTCAACCCCAAGAATTTCATAAGCCTGCTTGAGTTCGTCCCTGCCCGGATGACCCCAGCTTCCACCACCCGTCTGTTGTTGACCGGCATGATGATAATACGCCTGTTGAGCCTGAAAGCGTTTATGCAGCAACTCAAAACTCAGCTGACTGACACCCAGCTGGTCACAGATATGGCGAAAAACCGCACGTTCTGCCTGAGTCAGGCCACCGTCGGCATAAGCAGCCTGTAGCTGGATTTCCAGAAACATGGGAATCAATGTACTGGAGCCTGCCACACGGCGAAACTCGGCCAGCGCCTCGGAAATATCGGTAGAGGGGTGTTTGCCCTGATTGAACAGATCGATGGCCGCCCGACGCTGCTCCTCGGAGAGCCGCATTTCCCGCATGATGGCAGATGCCATCTGAATTTCATCTTCACTGACACGACCATCGGCTTTGGCAATGCGCCCCATCACTAGAAAAGAAGCCCGGAAGAAAGCCGATTGAGCCCGCTGGCGGTTGTATCCACGATGACCGGTATGTCGTCGATATGGATGTGGGTTAATGAAATTCTTGTGAATCCAATGGCCTATAAATGCACCCAGAAGGGCACCAAAAGGCCCACCCGAAATGAACCCGATAAAAGCGCCAATTACTATTCCTGTTGATGTCATTTAACTTACTATTACTGTTCATTGTGCCAGTACTGCCAAGTACTGTTCTAATTCATTGAGTCGCTCAATCGTACCTACATCGGTCCAGAGTCCCCGAAAGTGTTCTCCGGTGACGTTCCGGCTCACCATGGCCTGCCTGAGAACCGGTGCCAGTGACTGCACACCCGCATCCGTGTTGGCAAACAGATCCGGTGTCAGCACACTGATGCCACTGTAGGTGAGCAATGACTCGCCCTGCTCCTGAACCTGCCCCTGCTGCAGGGCAAAATCGCCCTTTTCTTTGAACGCAGGGTTATCAACCATAATCAGATGCGCCTGTCCGTCTATGTGATCGGGCACTTGGTTGAAGGGGTAGTCGGTAAATACATCACCATTGACCACCAGAAAGGGCTGATTATCCTCACAGTTGCCCTCATTAAGCAATGGCAAAGCCTGAATAATACCACCAGCGGTTTCCAGAGGTTCAGGTTCTTCGGAATAAACGATGTTCAGCCCCCAGTGCGAACCATTGCCCAGAGCTTTAACAATCTGGTCACCATGCCAGGAATGATTGATGACAACGTCTTTAAAGCCTGCCGCAGCCAGTTGCTCAAGGTGATGGATAATAAGGGGTTTGCCTGCAACTTCAATCAACGGTTTGGGTTTGTGCAGTGTCAGGGGACGCAGACGCTTCCCCAAACCCGCAGCGAGGATCATGACTTTCATGAATTAACAGATTGATCCTTTTTAGTAGAGCTGCTTTTTGTAGAGCGGTTTTCTGCCGACGAATGTTCTGAAGCAGATGCTTCTACAACCGGCATATCTCTCATCTGGCTGGAAGTCTGCGCCGTGATGTCCACAATTTTCTGGCTCAACAGCAGAGCGACACGCTTATTCAACCATTGTCCGTGTTGCTCGAAAGCAGGATAACGCTGACACACTTCCAGCACATAACGGAAGGTGGCGGGAATCGCAGACAGGTATTGCGGCTTGTTATCACGCAGCCAGAGCCGGGTAAATATACCCAGACACTTGAGGTGACGCTGTAAACCCAGCCAGTCAAACCAGCGCTGGCAGGTTGTCCAGTCAGTGTCTTTCAATAATTCGTGCTGACTGACAAAGGATTTCAGCCAGCCTTCAACCTGCCAGGGTGTCCAAGTCACGTAACAGTCTTTCAACAGAGACACTGCGTCGTATAAAACCGGCCCGTGCAATGCGCCCTGAAAATCAATAACGCCAATCTGACCATCAGGCAGGTGCATCAGGTTACGGGAGTGATAGTCGCGGTGAATAAAAACAGAGGGTTGTTCCAACGCACTGGCAATGAGCATCTGATCCAGACCGCGGAAAAGTTTCTCTTCCTCTTCAGTCAGCTCAATCCCCATCAGCTGTTGCAAAAACCAGTCTTTAAAAAGATCCAGTTCGGTTTGCAGCAGTGCTACGTCGTATTCTGGCAGCGTTTCCGGCGAAGTCGCCTGAATGTTTTTCAATAAACTGAAGGCATCGGCATACACACCATCAACGGTTTGCTGATCCAGCAGGTTCAGCAACAGAGTGTCACCAAAATCTTCAATGAGCATAAAACCCAGATCGTAGTTCACGGCTTTGATTTCTGGCACCCGGATACCCGCATCAGACAACACTCCGGCAATGCTGACAAAGGCAGCCGAGTCTTCCTGCTCCGGTGGTGCATCGACAGCCAGCAGAGAACCCTGCGGACTCTGAAGCCGATAGTAACTGCGAAAACCTGCGTCCCCACCCACAGGTAACAGCTGCACTGCATCCGTTAAATGTTCTTCAGCAGGTACCAGCTGCTGCTGGACCCATTGTGCCAATTGTTCCAAACGCTGAGCGGGTTTAGACGACTGGCGAATCTGATCAGACGGAGTCATATCGAACAAAGAATTTCCTTGAAAGTTTCCCTGTGTCAGGCAGCATAGATCATCGGCTGAAAAAACCACGCCTTCAGCCCGTAAAATTTTTTAAAGTTATTGCACTGTCGGTCAGAGTAACACAGACTAATGTGAGTTATCACCGGAATAAATCTGATAAAAGCAAGAATAATCGACAACAATCATACAGTTAATCCGTTACAATGGCCGGTTAACGCAAACGGAAACCAACCAAGTCGTGTTTTACCGTGGACATTTTCTGTCATACAAGCACCTGCAATGACGAAAAGTGAACGCATGGCTGTTGAACGTTTAAAAACACACTGCCGGGACTGCAAAGCTCATGGAGATGCATCACTTACCTTTCAAACTTCGGGCAATAACTCTGGCAGTGGCCAGCGCAATCATTGCCGGTCAGCCAGTCAGCAAAGCCAGAGCCGAGAACACCCTTTCCGCCGACAGCGAATGGAGCTGCGAAGTCGCCAGCGACGGCAGCGGCTGGCACTGTTCTGTTGTGCCGCTGAAACAGGGAGCCATGAAACGCGCCCCCCGGCCGGTCATCACTGAAAGAGCAACACCTGCCAGCAGCACTGCCACTCAGAGCAAAGCCGCTGAAACGACAGTCGCCGTCAGTCAGCCTGAGAATGTGCGCACACAGCTGGACTGGGTACATCAGTCGCAATTATCCGATACCCAGCGTCAGACACTGAAGCAGGATGAACCCTGGTGTTCGGGCACCTACGTGGAACCACCGCGCCCCGGAAAATTCTTCAAAGGCGACCCGAACTCTGCCCCGATTATTGCCGACGCCGACGCATCCACTTATCAAAACTCTATCGCCACCCTCACCGGAGCCGTAGTGATCCGTCAGGGCAATCGCCAGCTCGAAAGTGATGAAGCGCACCTCGATAATGAAAAGAACTTTGGTGAATTCAAAGGCAACATCGTTTTCCGAGAGCCCGGCACGCTGATTGTCGGTGATACGGCTCAGTCGCAGTTGGACACAGGCCGGACTGAAATCGACAACGCACAATACGTGATGCATGAATCCCACGCCCGTGGCAGTGCCACTGCAGTGTTGCGGAATGAAGATGCCACCATGGAGCTGGATGACGCCACCTACACCACCTGCCCACCCGGCAATGAAGGCTGGCAGCTGTCTGGCGACAGTGTGACGCTAGACCCATCGACTGGCTATGGTACTGCCCGCAATGCGGTGGTCAGAGTCCAGAACCTGCCGGTTTTTTACAGCCCTTATCTCTACTTTCCAATAGACGACCGTCGTCATTCGGGTTTCCTGTATCCCACCGTTATGGGATTTGACGACGAGGGCGGTGTCGAGTTTGACCTGCCGTATTACTGGAACATTGCCCCGAATTACGACGCTACATTTACACCACGGGTGATGACCAAACGGGGTTTCCTGCTGGAAAACGAATTCCGCTACCTGACCGAAAAGGACGAAGGTGAACTCGGTGTCGCCGGACTGATCGGCGGCGATCAGCTGGAAGACGACAACGAGTACTACAAAAAAGATCGCTGGTTTGTAAACGCCCGCCATCGCCGGCAGTTTAATAGTAACTGGATGGCTGAACTGGACTATGCCGATGCCAGTGACAAAAACTATCTGGACGATTTCAGCTCCAGCCTGAACTATTCCAGTTCCGGCCCCCTGAACCAACGCATAATGACTCGCTACGATGGTGGTAATGACTACACCAACTGGCAGGCAAAGCTCGACGTTCACAAGCTTAAGAATATGGATCGTACCGCTGACGATCCATACAACAAGCTGCCACAAATCGAGCTGAGCGGTAACTGGCAGGCCACTGACCGGATTCAGGTGAATTACCTGGCAGACTACACCTACTTTGACCGGGCTGATGACTGGAACTATGCCTTCGAAAAGCCCCATTCCGGCTTCCCGAATAACACAAAAATATTAGAAAGCGTTTACAACGAAGGCTACGGCATCAAGCGCGCTGTCGGTAGCCGTGCTTACTTTGAAACCGGTATGAGTTACCCCATTCACAGAACATGGGGTTTCCTGACGCCGGAAGTCAAAGTTCGCAGCGTGAATTACAGTCTTTCAAACCTCAAGGAAAACGAGGTAATGAATGACCTTCGTAACTCATACGTAGGACAAACTTTCAAAGACAGCGATTTCACCAAAAGCCCGTCAACCACTGTTCCGGCATTCAGCGTGGACAGCGGCTTGTACTTTGATCGTTTCACGAATCTTTTCAACACCAACTATACCCATACGCTTGAGCCTCGTATGAAGTACCTGTATGCGCCGCATGTAGAAGGTCAGGAGTTCAATCCGATTTTCGACACCGCCAATATGGGTTTCAGCTACAACTCGCTCTGGCAGGACAACCGGTTCAGCGGTTATGACCGGCTGGCGGATGCTAATCAGGTATCACTGGGCATAACCACCCGCTTTATTCAGGATGACGGTTTTGAACGAATGCGGTTTGGTGTGGGTCAGATTTTCTATTTCGATGACCGCGAAGTCTACATTGCCAATAATCTCGGTCAGCCAGGCAGCATTCCGGAGAATGAAAAAGACCGGCCGGACGAAGATTTAGTCGCAAAAGATGCCCGCTTAAGGCAGGAACTGCGGGATTCAACCTCTCCCATCGCCTCAGAGTTCGTCTACAATTTCACCCGCACCATGAGCCTGCGACAGGACTTTGTATGGAACGGCAATGAAAATCGTATCGACAACTACGCGCTGACCTACCGGTATCGTCCGGATCATCGCAAGACCTTGAATCTGGGTTTCCGTTTTGCTGATCAGGTCGATCGGTTCGTTAAAGACAGAGACGGAAATTACATTAAAACTGGCGAGGATCAACACGGTGATCCTATCTACCAGAAAACCAAAAACGACCTGAAAGCCACGGATATCAGCTTTGCATGGCCGATTCCCTACACCCGGAACTGGTCTGCCATGGGTCGTTGGCAATACGATATGACCAACAAACGGAACCTTGAGGAGCTGTTTGGTGTCGAATATGCCAGTTGTTGTTATCAGGTGCGATTATTCTGGCGTTCCTATGTTAAATCGACTGATAATATCGACCATCCAACCGACCGGAGCGGCATCTACCTGCAGTTTGTACTGCGAGGTCTGGGTAGTTTGACCGGTTCATCGGGTAAAGAGTACTTGCAAGGTATTTCAGGTTATACAATTCGCGAGAAGTAATGATGAAGGGATTGAAGAATTTGATGCTATCGGCCTGCCGCGCCCTCGCGCTGGCAGCGGTTGTGGTATCAACGGGCAATATCGCCCACGCCAAACCCGTTCCCCTGGATCGCATCGTCGCTGTAGTCGATAAAGATGTGGTCATGGAGAGCGAACTCAACAACCGTGTTGAGGCAGTGCAACGCCAGCTGTCTGACCGTAATATCACCCTGCCCCCGGAAAGCGTCCTGAAGAAACAGGTGCTGGAACAGCTGATACTGGAAAACCTGCAGCTGCAAATGGGTCGTAACGGTGGTATTCGCATTGATGACTGGACGCTGAACGATGCGGTGACTCGCATTGCCGAGCGTAATGGTCTGACCATCGAAGAGTTCCGCAAAAGTCTGGAATCAGATGGCCTGTCCTACGCTGACGCCCGCGAAGAAATTCGTCGCGAAATGATTATCAACCGGGTTCGCCAGCGTCAGATTACCAGCCGCATCCAGATCAGCGAACAGGAAATCGACAACTTCCTGCGTTCTCCGGAAGGTCAGGCAAGCCAGCAGGTTGAGTACCGTCTTGGTCATATTCTGATCTCCACACCGGATAACCCTACCCCGTCACAGGTGCAGGCTGCCGAGAAGCAGGCAAATAATATCTCTGTTCAGCTGGAGCAGGGTGCCAACTTTGCAGAAATGGCCATCACTTACTCCAAGGGACAGAATGCCCTGAACGGAGGCGATCTGGGCTTCAGAACACCTGAACAGCTGCCGACCCTGTTTGCCGAGCAGGCCGTCAAAATGAACACAGGACAGGTGTCCCGACCTGTACGCAGTGCCGGTGGTTTCCACATATTCAAGCTGTTGGACACCCGGGGTAATGAAAAGGTGATGGAAGAACAGATTAACGTTCGCCACATCCTGATCAAGCCCAACGAAATCCGCAACGACCTTGAAGCACAGATGCTGGCTAAAGACCTGTATAACCGTATCGAAAGCGGTGAAAGCTTCAGCGAGCTGGCAAAAGCCTATTCTGACGATCCGGGTTCTGCCCTGAACGGCGGCAGTCTGGACTGGATTTCTCCGGAAACACTGGTGCCTGAATTCCAGAAAGCCATGAGCGACACACCTCAGGACATTGTCAGTGAACCATTCCGCAGTTCTTTTGGCTGGCACATCCTTGAGGTGAAAGGCAAGCGCAAGGCCGATATCAGCAACCAGGTACGTCGTAACGAAGTACGCGAACTGCTGGGTATGCGTAAATTTGAAGAAGAACTGGAAGTCTGGCTGCGCGAGATCCGCGACCAGTCTTTTGTAGAGGTTCGCCTGTAATACCAATTCCGCTTTCTAAATATGACCATGAGCAAGTCATTATGGGTCACGGGACAAGGCGGAACGACGAGTAATAGCGAGCTATTGCGAGGAGTTCCAACGCAGCTCCCGTGATTCAGAATGGCTGCGCAATTCATGTTTAGAAGGTGGAATTGTTATAAGCACGCCTTCCTCTTTTAGATAAAATAGCTCCGTCGTAGGTTGGGACGAGCGGAGCGATTCCCAACACATCATTATTTTACCATGTTGGGAATCGTTGCACTCGTCCCAACCTACAAGTCAAACTTATGCTCACCTCTTATAAGCGTTTAATCATCACCTCCGGCGAACCCGCTGGTATCGGACCTGACCTGTGTTTGATTCTGGCCAGTCAGTCTCTGCCCGTTCAGCTGGTGATTGCCGCTGATCCTGAGCTGCTCAGCCAACGTGCCAGACAACTCGATCTGAATGTAACACTGACCACTTTTAACCCGGAAGATCGCCAACCAGCAAAGGCGGGGGAGTTGCTTGTTGCTCCCTTTTCACTCAGTCAGCCCTGCCTAACCGGCCAGACAAACCCTGCAAATGGTCAGTATGTTCTGGACATACTCAGTTATGCTGTTCAGGGTTGTATGGATGGACTGTTTGACGGAATGGTCACCGGTCCGGTTCACAAAGAAGTGATCAACAATGCCGGTGTACCATTTACAGGCCACACCGAGTTTCTGGCAGAACAGACCCAAACCCATAAAGTCGTGATGATGCTGGCTACCGAAGGCCTGCGGGTCGCTCTTGCCACCACGCACCTGCCACTAAGCGAAGTCGCCGATGCCATTACTCCGGATTCACTGGAAGAAGTGATCCGCATTCTTAATGCTGATCTGGTCAACAAATTTGGCATTATCGAGCCCGAGGTTCTGGTGTGCGGACTGAACCCTCATGCCGGAGAAGGTGGTCATCTGGGAATGGAAGAGATCGAGGTCATTATTCCGGTTCTGGACAAGCTGCGCCGGGAAGGCATGAATTTGAAAGGCCCTCTGCCCGCCGACACCCTGTTTAATCCGAATTATCTGGCATCGGCAGATGCCGTGCTGGCTATGTACCACGATCAGGGGCTGCCGGTGCTGAAATACAAGGGATTTGGCAAAGCGGTGAATATTACGTTGGGGCTGCCAGTGGTGCGAACATCGGTTGATCACGGCACTGCTCTTGATCTTGCGGGCACTGGTCAAGCCAGCCCTGACAGTCTGTTGACTGCAATCGACTACGCCATGCAAATGATCAGTGAATAAAAAGCTGGCTTATTGCTTATCGGAAGGTAACCGCTTTTTGTGCTGATAGACCTGAATTTTCACAATTCTGCGATCTGCTGCAACGGTTGTATTTTTGGGGTCAGGATTGGAACCGTATGGAAAAACCATTATTTTCTGTTTCAGCCGCATGTTCTACCTCCCTGACTTTATATACCGTGTGAATAAAGTTTTGAGCTTGATCACACGGTTTAGTTCCTCACACAGGGCTCTTTTGAACAGCAAATAACCATCAGCAGTTTGCAAAGCAGTATTCTGCCGCTATCATAAGCCGCCATTTCCGAGAACGACTGCAAACAACACATTATGTCCGAATTTCCCCATCACAGAGCCCGTAAACGCTTTGGCCAGAACTTCCTACACGATCAGGGCATAATCCAGAGAATCGTTCGCTCTATCTACCCGCGTGAAGGCGATCGACTGGTCGAGATCGGTCCTGGTCAGGGCGCCATCACCGAATTCCTTCTGGATGGTGCCGGTCAGCTGGATGTAATCGAGCTGGATCGTGACCTTATTCCTATCCTGAAGCTTCGCTTTGGCCTGAACCCGAATTTCCGTATCCACGAAGGCGATGCTCTGAAATTCGACTTTGCCAGACTGAAAACCGACGACAAGCCTTTGCGACTGGTCGGCAACCTGCCTTACAACATCTCCACACCATTGATTTTTCACTTGTTGGAATATCAGGGACTGATCAGCGACATGCATTTCATGCTGCAGAAAGAGGTGGTTCTGCGTCTGGCGGCCCAGCCGGGGGAAAACAACTACGGTCGTCTGGGCATCATGGCGCAATACTTCTGCCGGGTTGATTACCTGTTCACGGTGGGTCCGGGCTGCTTTAATCCTCCGCCCAAAGTCGATTCAGCCATTGTTCGCCTGACACCGCACAAAGAGCTGCCACACCCCTGTAAGGACGTAAAAATGCTCAGTCGTGTGGTTCGCGAGGCATTCAGCATGCGTCGTAAAACCCTGCGCAATACGCTTAAACAACTGGTGTCCTCTGATGAACTGGAACAGTTGTCAATCGATCCGTCTATTCGCCCCGAGCGTGTGACTCTGGAAGAGTTTGTTCGTATCGCAGACTTCATTCACGACCGTAACACCTGATCACTGTCACGCTGCACTTGAACAAGTGCAACAAGCTGAGATAAAACTATAAGGGTTGTCTGGCATAAACACTTCTATACATGCCAGCGACCTTTGTGTGTGACTCAGGAGACTCTATGGCGGTTTATGCCATTGGCGATATTCAGGGCTGCTACGACCCGTTTCGCCGTTTGCTCGACAAAATCAAATTCAAACCCGGTAAAGACAAGCTCTGGATAGCAGGCGATATGGTCAACCGGGGCCCGGATTCGCTGGCAACCCTGCGCTTTATTAAATCCCTTGGCGATGACTGCATCTCAGTTCTTGGTAATCATGATCTGCACTTACTGGCAGTGGCATCAGGCATTCGTCCGGCAAAGAAAAAAGACACCCTGGGACCGATTCTTAATGCTCCTGACTGTGACGAACTGATCCACTGGCTGCGTTACCGTCCGGTACTCCATCACGATAAACGCCTTGACATCACCATGGTGCATGCCGGAATTCCTCCTATCTGGACCATTAAACAGGCGCGCCTCTATGCCGAAAAGCTTGAGCAGGCATTGCAGGCTAATGACTACCGGGAGCTATTAAGCTACCTGTTCACAAACGACAAACTGAACACCTGGGATAAAGCCCTGACCCGGCGCGCCCGACTCAAAATGATTACCGCCTACTTCACCCGCATGCGCTTCTGCGACGAGAATGGCAAACTGGATCTGGAAAACAAAACCGCTTATGCCAGAAAGGACTTCTATCCCTGGTTCCAGTTTCCGGACAGCCCGATTTACAAAGAAACCATCGTCTTTGGTCACTGGGCCGCATTAGAAGGAATCACTGGCCGTAAACGCATTCATGCCATTGATACCGGCTGTGTCTGGGGTGGTGAAATGACAGCTCTTAACCTGAAGAACTTCCAACGTACCAGTGTTCCTGCGGAATAAGTCTGTTTTTTACTATTGCCAAGGTACATCTGTCCGATACATACGCTTATGATCTTCGAAAAACAGCCAGAGAGCGTTCAGCCTTAGTGTATGAGAGGCTCTCAGTGTTGGAAAATAACAAGACTGTACGGACGCATCTATGGCCAAAAAAGCAGCCAAATCTTCCACTTTTATCTGGGAAGGCAAGGATAAAAGTGGACGCAAGATCAAAGGGGAGACCGATGGTTCCAGCATAGCTCTAGTCAAGGCCGAGCTTCGTAAACAGGGTATATCCGTTACCAAGATTAAAAAGAAAGGCATGTCGTTCGGAGGCAAGGGCGGCAAAATCAAACCTCTTGATATCGCACTGTTTACCCGACAGCTCGCCACCATGATGAAAGCAGGTGTGCCGTTGCTTAATGCCTTCGACATCACCACAGACGGTATCGAAAAGCCCGCCATGAAAGAGCTACTGGTGAAAGTGAAAAACGAAGTGGCTGGCGGTACTACTCTTGCGGAAGCATTGCGGGCGCACCCCCTGTATTTTGATGATCTCTACTGCAACCTTGTAGCATCGGGTGAACAGTCTGGTGCTCTGGAAACCTTGCTGGACAGAATTGCAACCTATAAAGAAAAGTCTGAAGCACTGAAAGCCAAGATTAAAAAAGCAATGAATTACCCCATTGCCGTTGTCTGTGTTGCTTTTGTCGTTACCGGTATTCTGCTGGTTAAGGTAGTTCCTCAATTTGAAGAAGTATTTCAGGGCTTCGGAGCTGAATTACCGGCCTTCACTCAGGTCGTTATCCAGATTTCCAACTTTGTTCAACAATGGTGGCTGGCTGCTATTCTCGGGTTGATTGCCTTTGGTTTCATGATCAAAAAACTCATGCAAAATTCAAAAGCCGCAAGAGACAGAAAAGACCGGCTGGCATTGAAACTGCCCGTTATTGGGCCCATACTCGAAAAGTCTGCCGTCGCACGTTTTGCCAGAACCCTTTCAACGACATTTGCCGCCGGTGTGCCTCTGGTCGATGCTCTCGATTCAGTAGCCGGTGCTGCAGGTAATGTGATTTTCACCGATGCCACCAACAGAATCAAGGAAGATGTATCCACCGGACAACAGCTGCAGTTTGCCATGAAAAGCTCAGGTATTTTCCCGGCCATGGCGATACAGATGGTCTCAATCGGTGAAGAGTCAGGCTCACTGGACGAAATGCTGGATAAAGTAGCGACCTTCTACGAGGATGAAGTGGACAATGCCGTTGATGGTCTGACCAGCCTGATGGAACCATTAATCATGTCAGTACTTGGTGTGCTGGTAGGTGGCCTGATCGTTGCCATGTACCTTCCGATATTTCAGATGGGTTCTGTCGTTTAAAACATTGTTGTTGTTATTGTTGTCAATGTGGATTCAACTCATCAACAGCCTCCAGTGCAATCCGGGAACTGTGTCATAAGAATGAGAATTGCTTTTGGCTCTTTATGGATTCCGGAAGGTTGGTAGAAAAATATCAAAAAGCTCGCTAGGAGGCTGACCTACAGAGCATTTTTTTCAGAAAAAATTCAGTCTTCGGTAGTAACCCCCTGAAACACATAAAGAGCCTTCGGAAAAACCGTGTTCAGCCCACCACCCTGAAACACATATAGAGCCAACATGAATTGCGCAGCCAATCCAAAACGCTGGTTCTGCGTCAGAAATCCTCGCAATAGCCAGCTATTACTCGTCGTTCTTCCTTGCCCGGCGATTTGGATTGGCTTGCTCATGGTCATATTTAGAAAACGGAATTGGCATAACGTGAAGAGCTTCGAAGAGCCGTCAAATAATTTGCGATCCAGTGATGTCTGGGTCGCAAGTTTCAAACCTGACAGGCATGCCTTATTGTACTACTCCAGCAGTTTATCATAAAGATCTCCGGATAATAGAAATCGCTCATATTTTTCATGTTTTGAGTTTTCAACATATTCGTTTAATTCCTTCAATGCAGTGTATTCAGCCACACTCCATTTAAATTTCTTCTGATTCTGTCTAAGAAATTTTTGCTCCTCATTTTGCATCATAGCTATTCCAGCTCGCTCTTGGTCCATCTTGCCTAAAACCTCATTGACAGTAACATGAAACTCATTAATTTTACTTTGAGTATTAACTATTGATTCATGAACCCCCTTCAAAGTATTTAATATTTCAATTGCCTCATTTATTTGATCTAATGAAAAATTCTTGGTTACTTCTTGATGAAGCGATAGAAATCCTTCATTTTCTAGCACCGGGATTGCCATCAGCTCCTTACTCGTACTAACTGCTTCTGATATCAATACAGACCAATCTAACATTTTCTCCTCCATACCTTTATACAGAGCATTGGCATTTTTAATGTATTTTGTTTTTTCATCTATATTTGGAAACTTGATATTGCTAATTCTTATCGCCACCATTGGATTAACATTATCTTTTGATCCCCTTATTTCTACTGAATTTAGCAACAGATTACGAACCTGTTGAAGATCTAAATCCATGATCACTTTCTGAAATGGCAATAATTTTTTGACAAGCATGAATTCATCTTTGGATAATTTTAAAAAACGATTCACAAGGAACAATGTTTTTTCTATCAGTGCACTTACTTTTTGCTCTGGGGTTACTGAAGCTGCCAAGGCTTGTCCGATAATAAATTTTGATTGCTCAAAATTTTGATCTTTCATAGATTTTGCAAAGTTAAACATGTGCTCCTCCCAAGGTGTTTGATGGTTTTGCAGACTGGTTAAAGGTTGAGTGTCTTCATTATCTGATGATGTATCGCTACCTGCTTCCAAACATCCATTATCCGGATAGGTTAACGCTGTTTTTTTCTTGTATTTTTCAGATTCAGGCTGCCGCTGCTCACTCAAAAGTGTTTGATAATGAAGTTCATTAAAGTCGTTCTGATCGTGAACATGTACGTCTTTAATAAGTTCATAATTTTCTTTCACTAACTTGGCCTGTTTTTCCATATACGCTTGTTCTTCTGTAGATAAATAAAAGCCACTATTGAAGAAAAAATTTAGTATTACCGTTTGTTCAAAGAACATTGTATCTTTTGTAGAGCTTACCTTTTTTGTGTAAATGTTATCAACAAAGCTTTGAAGGCTTTTAAATAACCTTACCTTAAAATCCGGGTATTGTGAAAATAAAGATTTTAGTTCTTCAGAAAACGGGCTGGTAGGCGTTGCCGGAAGAAAATAAAAAATATCATGATAAAAACCATTAATAGTTGTTGTTGAACTCAATAAGTCAGGAAGGGTTTTCAAAAAAACACTTATCGCTTCCTGATGACTTTCTCCTGAAGAAAACTTGTTTATCAATGGCAATGCAAGCCATTTAAAAAATTGCAATAATGCACCCGTCATTTTTATCCTTATGATTATCCTATCTGTTCTTCCATTATACTTTTCTTTCAATAAATCCCACATGGCTTTTTCTGATTCTGGCTTCAATTCTGGTTTCTGATTGTCATAGGAATATGGCTCCCACCTAGCCCTGCCTTGTTCCAGCATTTCTAAGGCATTCATTAATAATGGTGCTAGTTTTATCATATCATGCATTTTTTCAAGCAACTCTTTTTTCTTCTCATTGTCTTCAACATAGTTGAGACTAATACAAATCATTCTTCCATAGCCACTAACGATATCGATAAGCTCTGCCACCGAAATGACAGATGGCAACTCCTGAATGGGTTTTTCGGTATTTGTAGAGTGTTTTTTCAGAATTTCACTGTAAAATTCCAGTAATTTATGCAATGAGTCTAAGACAGCAATGATTCTCACCTCTCTATTTCCATGAGCTTCAGATGTTCTAGCTGATGCTTCTTTTTTACTTGTTTCTGGTAGATCATGAGCTGCGGTTATAAATCTGCCAATATTTTTTGGTTTTGTTACAGGAACTTTTCTTGCAGGAACTTTTCTTGCAGCACCAGATTTCTTAACAAATTTTGAACATTCGAAAAAATCAGCAGCTAATATCTTTTTAATAAGCTGTCGAACATTGTCAATGGATTTAGGAAAATTTGATTCAGTCATCATGCTCATCTTTTTAAATATTCCAAGCGCTCTAACACGCGAATCAATAGTTTCTTGTTGTTTTTTGTATTCTTCCAAGCTAAGCTGATCCAATTTTTTTTTGGTTACCGACTTATCAACTGAATGTTGTTTGCCTGGAGTGTTGCGTTTAACTTTACTATTTTGATCTAAACATACTCTGCAGATAACCTTTCCCGACGTAGTGCTTTTTCTGGTTAACTGATCTAGTGGAACTTTATCACCACAATCTGAACAGCGTTTCAATTTTATATTCGGAACGCTGTATTTTTCTGGCACTTTTTTCTTGTCATCGTTCTTGTCATCTTTTTTGTCAGGCTCTTGCTTTTTTTTGGTCGGCGTCGACGACAACGATGTGGCACTTGTTGGTGTTGGTGTTGGTGTTGGTGCTGATGATGCTGGTGCGTTACCAGCCCTTGATACAATCCCATGCATTAGGTGTTTATCCGGCTGGCTTTGTAGTTGAACAGTAAGACCAACCGTTTTGAATCGGGAATCATGAGTGACTGTTTCTGATGCAGGCAGTAGGTTGCTTTTGACTGGCTTTGGCAATGAACGAGTATCGACACGCTGCTCTTGCATATCTGGACTAACGTGCTTCAGGTTAAACATAAACTGGGACAATAGCATACCGTCATTAATATCTTTTTGCTGGTAAACTACCTGGCTTGTAGTTGCCAACGCAAGTTCCCAGTATTGCCTGGATTTAAGTTCATCAGGTGGCAGGAATTCCCTGGTGATTTGGATAAAAGGGTTATTTTTATTGGAGAAGACCGTCCAGCTTTCACTTTCTGTACTGGCTAAGGCCACAGCGTTGTGACCCAGACGGGTGACATTTATGGCAGCAGGCGGCAAAGCGTCTGATGACAGATACAGTGTATCGTCGGCTTCTGATTCAAACCACGCCTTGCTCAGTATTTCAGTTCTAATCCAGTCAAGCCACTGCGTTGAAAGAATATTATGTACACCGATGTCATTCGGTCGGTCAAACTCACAAGGGTCAAGCAACCACGAGTGATCAGTATTGATAGCCGCAATCAACTGTTTTTGAATACCATTGATAATAATCAGCAGTTTGTCCCTGAGAGGCATAATTTCAAGAGTGTAAACGACCTGTTCTTCCATCCACTGGGCTATTTGATGGAAGCCCGGGAAGCTGTCCGGAGTTAAATAGTAGGTTGGTTGCCACCCGCTTACTTCATTTGCAAGGGATTTGATAATAAGTGCTGGTCTGCCGGAACGGTTTTTTACCCTCAGGTATAACCGACTGGCAAGAACAGGGTCTTCAATGTAGACCGGCATTTCCCGCCAGCTACCGCACCCCCCAAGGGATTGCCGGACAGTGTCAGCGATGCTGGTCGCTGTATAGTCAAGCATTGACTGTGTTGATGAAACTTTTTGATAGGCCAGTGAAGCAAAGCACAGCCCGTACAGGCCATAACCAAAGCGACCGTGCCCTGTGAACAGCTTGATATAGTGGTCGCTGGCGGAACACAGTGCCCGAATGAAATATATTTTAAGCCCGTATTCAATAACAGAGTCGCTTAGCGCTCTGGCATCCAGATCAAAAACATAAGTTACCTGACCGACTGTCTTTGAAGTGGGCCTCTGCCCCAGCAATGGTACCTGATCCGTATCCACTAAAGTTTCTGACTGGACTGTCTGCACGGTCACACATGACAGAAGCAATAATAGCCAAAGCCAACGAGATGATTTCGGGGGCTGGCTACATTTTTTGGAAGCGATCGGGCAAACGAAATGCACAATTTGTTCTGTTAGAAATTAACGAGCTTGACATTATAGGTGAAGATCCCGGCTGCCACTCAGAAAAAGCCTTAACCTGTAATACCGATTCCATCTTCTAAACGTAACTGCTCAAAATTCGTAGGCAAGTCAACACATAGACGTCAATGTTTTGATCATCCAAACTGGGCATAATCTCAGCCCATGAACCCGTCCAAATCCTCAGCGCTTGAAACCGAAGTCAGCGAACTCAAAGTCCTTGTCAGCAACCTGCTCAACAAGGTCAACAAGCTGACCACTGAAAACACCGCCCTGCGTGAGGAAATTCGGCACCTGAAAAAACTTAAGGGGCAACCCAAAATTCGCCCTAATAAAAAGGGTTCGGAAGACGGCGAAGACGACAAGGGCAATAAAGGCAACAAGTCGGCACCAGACTCTGGCAACTCATCACCACCGAAAGGCAAACGCCCCAGCTCACAACCAACTGGTCGTACAGCCAAACCTTCTCCATCTTCTATCAGGGAAGAAATCTGCCCGGCAGAAAATGTGCAAGGCGACTGGCTGAACAAGGGCTGGGATTATTCCCCGATTGCCAGACATGGTTCGGGAGAAATCCGCTCAGCTTATGGGCCAGTCTGCCTACGGATTTTGAGCAGTTACCTACATGCCTTATTGTACTACTCCAGCTGCAGTGCATTATAAAGATCCTTGGATAATAGAAATCGCCCATTGTTTTCATCTTCTGACTTTTCAACATAACTGTGTAATTTCCCCAGTAGAGTGTGTTCAGTCACACTCCATTTAAATTCTTTCTGATTCCGTCTAAAGGATTGTTGATCTTCATTTGGTGTCCTGTCTTTTTCAGTTTGTTCTCGTTTCCGCTCACCTACAGTTTGGTTGATAGTATAATGAAAATTGTCAATTTTATTTTGAGTGTCAACTATTAATTGATGAATCCCCTTCAAAGTAATTAATGCACGAGTTGCCTGATCTATTTTTTTTAATGAAAAATGCCTGATTGTATCTTGATGACTCAATTCAGAATTTTCATTTGCTAGCACCGGTATTGCCATTAGCTCCTTAGTCGCACCAACTGCTTCCGATATCAATACAGACCAATCTGACATTTTATTATTCATACTTTTATACAGAGTATTTGCATTTTTAACGTATATTGCCTGTTCATCTTTACTTGGAAATTCGAATAAATTATTTACTACCACCATTGGATTGATTCTTTTTCCTGACTCCACTTTTGATGCCTCCAGCAAACTATCACGAACCTTTTCAATATCCAAATTCATGACCTTTTCCTGAAATGGCGATAAATCCCTGACAAGCTTTAACTCATTTTTAGATAATTCTAAAAAATGACTCACAAGAAGTGTTGTTTTTTCTAATAGTGCGCTTACTTTTTGTCCTGGGGTTTCTGAAACCTCAAGAGCCTCTTCGATAATATTTTTTGATTCCTCAAATTTTTTTTTGCTTGTGATAGATTCTTGAAATTTACGCATAGACATCTCCCAAGGTGTTTTGTAATATTGTGGTCTGGTTAAAGATTCAGTTTCTTCATTATCTGATTCTTCATTATCTGATGATGTATCGCTACCTGATCCCAAGAGTTTATTATGTGGATAGGCCGTTACTGGCACCATTATTTTTTTCACCCGGTTTCCAGATTTAGACTCTGGTTTACTCATAAATGCTTTATACTGGCTTGGATCAAAATCACCAGATTTGTAAACATGCTCTTGTTTAATATACTCAAGATTATTGTTCACAAAGATGCTGTATTGACCCATATCCAATTGCTCTTCTGCAGATAAAAAAAAGCCTTCATTGAAGAAAAAATGTAGTATTACCGTATTTTTAATGAATATATCTTTGTAGACCGTTTTTATGTCATCTGAATTATAACGGGCTTGCTTTGTATAAATTTTATCAATGAAGTTTTTAAGACTATCAAAGAATTCCGCTCTAAAATCAGGATCTTTTGAAAACAAATCCTTTAATTCTTGAGCAAAAGGACTGGTAGGTCTTTTTGGAAAAAGTTCGAAAATATCATTGCAAAAATAATTAATAGTTACAGTTGAATTTAATAAGTCAGGAAGAGCTTTTAAAAAAACAATTATCGCTTCCTGATACATTTCTTTTGGAGCATTATATTTCATTAATGGCAACGCAAGCCATTTAAAAAAATACAAGCATGCTTCCGTCACCTTTATTCTTATCCTGGTCATATCTGTTTCTTTACTGTATATTTCTTTCAATAAATTCCACCCAGCTTTTTCTGAATCTGACTCTTCGTTCATACTTGAATATGCCTCCCATTCAAATTTGCCTTGCTCCAGCATTTGTAGAGTACTCATTAACAGTGGTGCTAACTTCATGATATCAAGAACTTGTTTAGACAGCTCTTCTTTATTTTTATCACTTAAGTGTTGAACGCTACTGGAGATATTTTTCCCATAATCTGCAACGGAACTGATAAGCATTGCCACTGAAATAACAGATGGTAACTTCTGACAAGATTCATCAATACTTGTCGATAATTCTTTTAGCATTTCACTATAATATCCAAGTAATTTATGAAGGGAGTGGAAGACAATAATTATTCTTTCATACCTTTTGTTATAATCTTCTTTCAATTTAGACACTAAGTCTTTTCCAAGCAAAGCTGGCAACTGATGTGCCGGGGTTATTGCTCTGGCAGTATTTTCTTTCTGCGTTACAGTAAATTTGCCTGTAGTAGCATATTTATCGGTACCCACATGTGGTTCTGAACAGAATTCAAAATCACTATCTAATACCCCCGTAATAAGTTTCCGGATGTAATCACTAAGCCTAGGGAAATATTTTTTTTGAATAGTGTTACCTTCTACAAATGATTTGAGGCTTCTGGTATTTTCCTCCATAGACTCCTGATCTTGCTCGTATATTTGCCTGGTGACTCTTCTCTTTGCAAGGTAAGCTTGGAACCCATTAGCTGAACGCGATTTGCCTGGAGTACTGACTTCATTTTGTTTATTTTTGTTAAAACATCCTTTACAGATAAGCTTTTGCGACTTGTCACTTTTTGGGACTAATTGACTTAATGAAACTTTGCGATTACAACCTGAGCAGGCTTTCAATTTTGTCTCCAGCTGGCTTTGCCCTTCTGACTTTTTTTTAGTCGGCGTCGACAGCAATGATACGGTGCTTGTTGGTGTTGGTGTTGGTGCTGGTGTTGGTGTTGGTGCTGGTGCGTTACCAGCCCTTGATACAATCCCATGCATTAGGTGTTTATCCGGCCGGCTTTGTAGTTGAACAGTAAGACCAACCGTTTTGAATCGGGAATCATGAGTGACTGTTTCTGATGCAGGCAGTAGGTCGCTTTTGACTGGCTTTGGCAATGAACGAGTATCGACACGCTGCTCTTGCATATCTGGACTAACGTGCTTCAGGTTAAGCATAAACTGGGACAATAGCATACCGTCATTAATATCTTTTTGCTGGTAAACTACCTGGCTTGTAGTTGCCAACGCAAGTTCCCAGTATTGCCTGGATTTAAGTTCATCAGGTGGCAGGAATTCCCTGGTGATTTGGATAAAAGGGTTATTTTTATTGGAGAAGACCGTCCAGCTTTCACTTTCTGTACTGGCTAAGGCCACAGCATTGTGACCCAGACGGGTGACATTTATGGCAGCAGGCGGCAAAGCGTCTGATGACAGATACAGTGTATCGTCGGCTTCTGATTCAAACCACGCCTTGCTCAGTATTTCAGTTCTAATCCAGTCAAGCCACTGCGTTGAAAGAATATTATGTACACCGATGTCATTCGGTCGGTCAAACTCACAAGGGTCAAGCAACCACGAGTGATCAGTATTGATAGCCGCAATCAACTGTTTTTGAATACCATTGATAATAATCAGCAGTTTGTCCCTGAGAGGCATAATTTCAAGAGTGTGAACGACCTGTTCTTCCATCCACTGGGCTATTTGATGGAAGCCCGGGAAGCTGTCCGGAGTTAAATAGTAGGTTGGTTGCCACCCGCTTACTTCATTTGCAAGGGATTTGATAATAAGTGCAGGTCTGCCGGAACGGTTTTTTACCCTCAGGTATAACCGACTGGCAAGAACAGGGTCTTCAATGTAGACCGGCATTTCCCGCCAGCTACCGCACCCCCCAAGGGATTGCCGGACAGTGTCAGCGATGCTGGTCGCTGTATAGTCAAGCATTGACTGTGTTGATGAAACTTTTTGATAGGCCAGTGAAGCAAAGCACAGCCCGTACAGGCCATAACCAAAGCGACTGTGCCCTGTGAACAGCTTGATATAGTGGTCGCTGGCGGAACACAGTGCCCGAATGAAATATATTTTAAGCACGTATTCAATAACAGAGTCCCTTAGCGCTCTGGCATCCAGATCAAAAACATAAGTTACCTGACCGACTGTCTTTGAAGTGGGCCTCTGCCCCAGCAATGGTACCTGATCCGTATCCACTAAAGTTTCTGACTGGACTGTCTGCACGGTCACACATGACAGAAGCAATAATAGCCAAAGCCAACGAGATGATTTCGGGGGCTGGCTACATTTTTTGGAAGCGATCGGGCAAACGAAATGCACAATTTGTTCTGTTAGAAATTAACGAGCTTGACATTATAGGTGAAGATCCCGGCTGCCACTCAGAAAAAGCCTTAACCTGTAATACCGATTCCATCTTCTAAACATGAATTGCGCAGCTATTGCGAATCACGGGAGCTGCGTTGGAACTCCTCGCAATACCCAAAGGGAATAAGTAGCTCACTATTACTCGTCATTCCGCCTTTATGCCCTTGGGTACAACAGCGGGAGCTCAGTGAGCTATGTGACCAGAGTTGCAACGCCGTACAGTGCCTGAACAATGAGTCAGAATATAGATTTCATATGGTTGAGTACTTATGGCCGTCAGCGTTCAAAGCCATTGCATTGAACGCTGACAAAGCAGACCATCAAAACACTATTCTGTCAGCGCTTTTTCAGGCGCTGCTACCTTAACTTTCTGAGGCGCTTTGCTCTCTGGCAGCACAAGGTTAGCAAGAACAGTCACAATCGCTCCCAACGCCACACCATTACCGCAAACCATACGAACCAGTGCTGGCAATTCATTGACGATTTCAGGTCGATACGTCACGGTCAGACCTGCAGCGATACCCAGTGCCAATACCATAGTATTACGACGGGTGAAGTCTATCTTCTTGAGTATGCCAATACCGCCAGCGAGGATCATGCCGAACATAATCAAACCCGCTCCGCCAATCACAGGCTCTGGCACGCTGACAATCAAAGCACCGAATTTTGGCAGCAGTCCCGCAGTAATCAGGATTCCGCCGGAGAATGCCACCACATAACGACTGGCAACACCGGTGATACCGACAACACCGATATTCTGGCTAAAAGAAGTCGTCGCCATAGAGTTAAACACTGCAGCAAACGCGCTGTTCAAGCCTTCGCAGCGAACACCGGCACTCAGACGGTTACTGTCCAGCTCGGTATCACAGTAGTTTGAAAGCGCTAAATAATCGCCAACAGACTCGACCATGGATACGGTATAAACGACACACATTGCAATAATGGCACCGACATGAAACTCGACACCAAAGTAAAGCGGGGTAGGAATCGCCACCACGGCCGCTTCTGTTACCGGGCTTAAGTCCAGCAATCCAAGCGCTGCCCAGAGCAGATAACCAATAAACAGACCAATCAAAATTGAAGCAGATGAAACAAACCCTGTGAACCACTGGTTAAAGAAAATAACCACTAAAAAAACGACACCACCGACACCCAGATACATCAGGCTACCATAGTCTTCTGCACCTTTGCCGCCAGCCAGCCAGTCCACCGCAACTGGAAAGATCGTCATACCAATCAAACAAACAACGGTTCCGGTCACAACAGGGGGAAACAGTTTCCGTATCCGATGAATATAAAAACTCAGGAATACCTCAAACAGTCCGCCAACAATAGTGGCTCCCACCACCGCTGCAAAACCGTATTGAAAACCAATGGTGATCGACACACCGACGAAGGCAAAGCTGGTTCCCTGAATCACCGGTAATTTGGCACCCAGCTTTAAAGGCGCACAACCCAGTCCCTGGATAATACTGCCGACACCGGACATCAACATGGAAGCATTCACCAGAATAACGGTTTCCTGAATCGTAAATCCAAGCACCGACGCCACAACCAGCGGCGCACCTATAATCCCGGGCAGGGCGGACAAGAGATGCTGCAACCCCAGAATGAGGCTTTTTACTAGAGGAGGGCGATCATCGAGCTTGTAATACAATTCCATACTACCTCCGTATTGCCTCACGTTTTCCAGCAATACCACCCTTTAAAGAGACTGTATCATTGAAAACAGCTTCAGCAACCGTTGTTTTAGTACCTGCTAATTGATGGATGCAAATACATACAACTTATTATTCAGGTACCTGTTGTTTTTAGGACGATCTCATCAATCACCTTAAGCAATGGAAGTGCGTTTTATTTTGATGCAGGTCACAAACAACTGAACAATTATTTAAAACCAGTATTAAAAAAGTTTGAACATTAAGTTTTTTTCATTTTGATTCTCACTCACTTTTTATTATCAAACTGATCGAACGACATTAGGCAATTAAAAACAGAGCGATAAATTTATCTGTCCAAAAAAAACCAGCCTTTTTAACACTTCCAGCAACCCATTGTTTTTATTGAATTTTTAATAAAAACGATCAAACCGGAACAAAATAATCACAAACTGGCACGCAACTTGTTATGAATAACAACAGAGTGACAACAGAGTAACACAGAGTCTAACGCGCTCTTAATTACCAGAAATCAAACAGCAGACCACTGAAGTTTCAATCCATCAGACCGCTGTTTTTTCATACAGAAAAAAGAACGATTCACTGTTCTAACTAACATCAAAGGACCATTCCATGGCTAACTATCAGGACCTTATCGAAGAAATCAAAAAGCTGGACACTGAACTGCATACCAAGGATTTTCTGCTGACCTGGGAACAGTCCACTGATGAGTTGAAGCAAGTATTGAACGTTGCAGAAGCGCTTCGCACACTTCGCGATGAAAACATTTCTACCAAAGTATTCGACAGTGGTCTGGGCATTTCACTGTTCCGTGACAACTCAACCCGTACCCGCTTCTCCTACGCTTCTGCCTGTAACATGCTGGGTCTGGCTGTTCAGGATCTGGACGAAGGCAAATCACAGATTGCCCACGGCGAAACTGTTCGTGAAACCGCCAACATGATCTCCTTCTGCGCCGACGTGATCGGTATCCGCGACGACATGTACCTGGGCTATGGTAACCAGTACATGCGTGAAGTCGGTGAAGCTCTCGACTTCGGTAAAGAAGAACAAGTTCTTGCTCAGCGTCCGGGCGTTGTCAATCTGCAATGCGACATTGACCACCCAACCCAGAGCATGGCCGACCTGGCGTGGCTGAAAGAGCACTTCGGTTCTCTGGAAAACCTGAAAGGCAAGAAAATTGCCATGACCTGGGCGTATTCCCCAAGCTACGGCAAGCCTCTGTCCGTACCTCAGGGCATCATCGGTCTGATGACCCGCTTCGGCATGGATGTCACTCTGGCTCACCCTGAAGGTTATGAACTGATTCCTGAAGTGGTAGAAACGGCTGCCAAACAGGCTGAAGAAAGCGGCGGCAGCTTCAAGCAGGTAGCCACCATGGAAGAAGCCTTTGAGGGTGCGGACATCGTTTATCCAAAATCATGGGCTCCTTATCACGTGATGGGCAAGCGCACCGAGCTGTTGAAAGCCAACGATCACGAAGGCCTGAAAGCGCTGGAGAAAGAGTGTCTGGAACAGAATGCCAAGCATAAAGACTGGCACTGCACCGAAGACATGATGAAGCGCACCCAAGACGGCGAAGCCCTGTACATGCACTGCCTGCCTGCAGACATCACCGGCGTTTCCTGTGAAGAAGGTGAAGTAACAGAAGGCGTATTCAACAAGTATCTGGTGGACACTTACAAGGAAGCTGGCTGGAAGCCATTCATCATTGCCTCCATGATTCTTAACCGCAAGTTCGGCAATCCGGAAGACATTCTGGAAAGACTGATGGAAAAAGGTAAGCGTCGTGTAGACGGCTAATAGCTACATAGAAAGCTACATAGAAAGCTACAAAGCTAGCTACAAGGATAGCTACAGGGATGTCCACAGAGGCTTTGACCATCAATGCCTGAACAAAGCATCTGTGGAAACTTCGGAAACACTATCGTCTACCCGCCAGTACTCTTTTCTTTAAAGGTACAGAAAGGTACAGCTTAATTTTCAAAGTACAGCCTAAGAGTACAGCATAAAGAGTACAGCGGTCAGGAGTACAAAGTGTCTACATTTTCATTATCACTGCAACAAAAGGACAATCCGTTTTTTAACGGTCAGTCGTCTCATTTGTTCAGCACCGAGATTGCCAAAACCGTTCTCGGCTTTCATCAACAAATCGACGCTTATGAACCTACACCGCTGGTTTCTCTTGATCAGCTGGCAAACAAGTTGGGTATAGGCAAAATTCTGGTCAAGGACGAATCCTACCGGTTTAACCTGAATGCTTTCAAAGTACTGGGTGGTTCTTACGCCATTGCACAATGCGTCTGTCAGAAGCTGGGCATCTCACTGGATGAGTTTACCTTCGACAGCCTGAAAGGTCAGGAACCGATCACGTTTGCTACCGCTACCGATGGAAACCACGGTCGCGGTGTTGCCTGGGCGGCACATCAGCTGGGACAAAAAGCCGTTGTTTATATGCCCAAAGGTGCGGCGAAGGAACGCGTTGACAACATTCTGAAACTCGGTGCGGAATGCATTGTTACCGATTTGAATTATGACGACGCTGTTCGTCTGGCCTGCAAAAATGCCGACGACAATGGCTGGTTGATGGTTCAGGACACGGCCTGGGAAGGCTACACCAAAATCCCGACCTGGATCATGCAGGGATACATGACCATGGCATCGGAAGCCTGTGACCAGCTTGAAGCCATGGGCATCAAACAACCCACTCACGCCATTTTGCAGGCAGGCGTTGGCGCGCTGGCTGGCGGAGCCATGGGCTATCTGGCCAACCGTTATAGCGCAGAGTCTTTCAGAGGCATTGTTGCCGAACCGGACAAGGCCGACTGCATCTATCAATCAGGCTGCAGCCCTCAGGGTACCGCCGTCAATGTTCCTGGCGATCTCGACACGATTATGGCCGGTCTGGCCTGCGGCGAACCTAACCCTCTCGGCTGGGAGATTCTCAGAAACTGCAGTCGTCACTTCCTGTCGGTAGAAGACAAAGTTGCAGCACTGGGCATGCGTATTCTGGCTAGCCCTCTGCCGGGTGACAAGCAAGTGATCTCCGGCGAATCCGGCGCTATTGGTATCGGTCTGCTTTACGCCATCGCCCAACACCCTGATGCCAAGCGCATCATGGAATCATTAAAACTCAATAAAGATTCTGTCGTATTGCTGTTCAACACGGAAGGCGACACCGATCCGGTCAATTACCTCGATGTGGTCTGGGAAGGCAAATACGCTGTTTAACACTGCCAATTTAAAACTAGTTAATAAATAGTTAATAAATAGTTAAGGAATAGAACAATGACAACCGATCTGAAGCTCCCTTTTGCTGACATTCTGAAAAAAGCAGAAGAATACAAGCCGGACATGACCCGTTTCCTGCGCGATATGATCGCCATTCCCAGTGAATCCTGCGATGAAGAAAAAGTCGTTCTGCGCATCAAGGAAGAAATGGAAAAGGTAGGTTTCGACAAAGTTGAAATCGACCCTCAGGGTAACGTTCTGGGTACCATTGGTCACGGTAAGCATGTGATTGCCATGGACGCGCATATCGACACCGTGGGTGTGGGTAACATGGACAACTGGACCTTCGACCCATACAAAGGCTACGAAGACGAAGAAACCATTGGTGGCCGCGGTGCTTCTGACCAGGAAGGCGGCATGGCCTCCATGGTTTATGCAGGCAAGATCATCAAAGATCTGGGTCTGGAAGACGATTACACACTGGTCGTTACCGGTACTGTTCAGGAAGAAGACTGCGACGGTCTGTGCTGGCAGTACATTATTAACGAATCCGGCCTGAAGCCAGAGTTCGTCGTCAGCACCGAGCCAACAGACTGCAACATTTACCGTGGTCAGCGCGGTCGTATGGAAATCCGTGTCGAAGTCAGTGGCATCAGCTGCCACGGTTCTGCACCAGAGCGCGGTGACAATGCGATCTTCAAGATGGGCCCAATCCTGAATGAAATCAAAGAGCTCTCCTCCCGTCTGGGCGACGACGAGTTCCTGGGTAAAGGCACCCTGACCGTCTCCGAAATCTTCTACTCCTCTCCAAGCCGTTGCGCTGTTGCCGATGGTTGCGCTATCTCCATCGACCGTCGTCTGACCTGGGGCGAAACATGGGAAGGCGCTCTGGAAGAAATCCGTGCTCTGCCAGCGGTTAAGGAAGCCAAAGCAGAAGTCACCATGTACAACTATGACCGTCCATCCTATACCGGTCTGGTGTATGAAACCGAATGCTACTTCCCGGCCTGGCTGATAGATGAAGATCATCTGGTGACTAAAACGACAGAAGACTGCTACCAGCTGCTGTTTGATGAAAAGCCACTGGTAGACAAGTGGACTTTCTCCACCAACGGCGTATCCATCATGGGACGTTATGGTATTCCGGTGATTGGCTTTGGTCCGGGTAAAGAACCTGAAGCTCATGCCCCTGATGAAAAGACCTGGAAAGACCATCTGGTCAAGTGTGCAGCCATGTACGCAGTGATTCCTGGCATGTACCTGCATAACCTCAAGAAGTAATACAAAAAACCGTCCGTTGCCCGCTTTCCTCCTGTCTCCATAAAAGCGGGCAGCAACCAGAACTCTGCGGAGTTCTGGTTGCCTTACCCGTAGCCATCAGCAGGAGCCTGTCGGACTTAAGCGTCCGTAGCGAGGATTGCAAGAAATTGAGGATAAAAACTCATGATTTTGAGGCGAATAGTGAACTATTCAACGAAAAAGCAGGAGTTTTTAAACCAATTTATTGCAACCGCAGTAGGACAGTCTTAAGTC
Source organism: Endozoicomonas montiporae CL-33 (assembly GCF_001583435.1). Classification (NCBI taxonomy): domain Bacteria; kingdom Pseudomonadati; phylum Pseudomonadota; class Gammaproteobacteria; order Oceanospirillales; family Endozoicomonadaceae; genus Endozoicomonas; species Endozoicomonas montiporae. The sequence continues at coordinate 4,125,541 of NZ_CP013251.1, forward strand.
CGACAGACTCCAGACCAGTGGCTACCGGTAAGGTAACCAGACAGGGTTAAGATCATGTCCGTTCTTATAAAAAACGCCACACTGGTTAATGCCGATGCCAGTGAACAGGCTGATGTACTCATCAACAACGGCATCATTGAACGGATTGCACCCGTTATCTCTTCTGCCGATGCAGAACAGTCAACGACCTCCCCTGTCGAAGTCATAGACGCCAGTGGTAAATACCTTATTCCCGGCGGTGTGGATGTTCATACGCATTTCAACATCGATGTAGGCATTGCCCAGAGCTGTGACGATTTCTACAGTGGCACCGTCTCTGCCGCCTGCGGGGGAACCACCACCATTATCGACCACATGGGTTTTGGCCCCAAGGGCTGCTCACTGCATCATCAACTCGAACGCTACCACGAATACGCCCGCGACACTGCCGTTATTGACTACAGCTTTCACGGTACCATCCAGCACATAGACGACAGCATCCTGGATGAAATGGAATCCATGGTGTTCGATGAAGGTATATCCAGCTTTAAACTGTACTTGACGTATAACTACAAACTGGACGACACCGATGTACTGGCTGCCCTGTCCCGGTTAAACCAGCTGAATGCGCTCACCTGTGTACACCCTGAAAATGACGGAGCCATTCGTTTCCTGAAAAACCGCATGCTGTCACAGGGGCTGAAAGATCCTATCTATCATGCACTCAGCCGCCCTCCCGAATGCGAAGCCGAAGCCGTTGGTCGTATGATCAACCTTGCGGTTCTGGCGGGCGATGCACCCATTTATATTGTTCACCTGTCCAACGGTATCGGGCTTGAGTACATTCGTCAGGCACACCAGCGCGGACAGTCTGTTTTTGCCGAAACCTGCCCTCAATACCTGCAACTGGATATCAACCGTTACAACGAAACCTGTGCAGGCGATTACCCCACAGACCAGGGCCTGAAGTACATCATGAGCCCGCCTCTGCGCGACAGCGACCATCTCGAACAGCTATGGGATGGATTACAGGATGGCACTATCAGTACCGTTGCCACCGACCACTGCGCTTTCACCATGGAGCAGAAGCGGGCAGGCCGCGATGGCTTTCAGTATTGCCCCAACGGTATTCCCGGTGTTGAAAACCGCGTACCACTGATGTTTTCGGAAGGGGTAATGAAGGGTCGTCTGTCCATTAATGATTTCGTTAATCTTGTCAGCACCAAACCGGCCCAGCTGTTTGGCCTTTACCCCCGTAAGGGTGTTATTGCCGAAGGTTCCGACGCAGACCTGGTGATTATTGATCCGGACTGTGAAGTCACTTTAAGCCAGAGCCAGATGCACAGCCGCTCCGATTATTGTCCTTACGAAGGCATGACCCTGCAAGGTTATCCGGTGATGACAATGTCCCGGGGCAAGATCATTGTTCGCAATGGTGTATTCAAAGGGCTGGCGGGTGATGGCGAATTTGTCCCGAGAGAAACTCTGAATCGTTGTTTTCGCTATTGGACCAGGAGCTAACATGAGCATTGGCGACTCTGAACAACGGCTTGATGCTACCGCCAAGGTAACAGGCAGAAGCCGTTTTACCAGCGACCTGATGATGCCGGGCACGCGCGTTGCAAAATACCTGCGCAGTAAAATTGCCCACGGCAGAGTCACCAGCATTGATACCAGCGAGGCCAGGGCACTGGCTGGTGTCGATGCAGTGTTTACTTTTGCAGATATTCCCAAAATACCTTTTGCGACAGCCGGTCATGCCTATTCCCTTGATCCCAAGACAAGGGATGTTGAAGACCGACTGCTGCTGACTGATTACGTACGCTACCACGGCGATGAAATTGCCATTGTCGTCGCTACGGATCAGCTGATTGCAGAGAAAGCCCTGCAACTGATTCGGGTCAGTTACGATGAATACCCGCCGCTACTGAACCATCAGCAGGCTATGGATGATCAGGCACCGGTGCTTCATAACAAAGCTTTCAATAAAGTCGGAGAGCATGAGTACGAGCTTGGCAACCCGTCTGAAATGTTGAAAAGCGCAGACCTGCAACTGGCAGGTTCTTTCCAGACCCAGATGGTTCAGCATTGTCATCTGGAAAATCAGATCGCAATGGCTTATATGGACGACACAGACCATATTGTTATTGTCTCCTCCACCCAGATTCCTCATATCTGTCGCAGAATTGTCGCTCAGGCGCTGTCATGGGACATGAGCCGTATACGGGTCGTTAAACCCACAGTAGGCGGAGGTTTTGGCAATAAGCAGGATGTCGTTCTTGAACCCATGGCGGCTTTCCTGACCCTGAAGCTGGGGGGCATCCCGGTACAGATAGATCTGGATCGGGAAGAAACCATGCTCAGTACCCGGGTTCGCCACCCGATCAGTGTCGATATAGAGTGCGGTGTCAACAAGGATGGAACCCTGAAGGCACTTTCTCTGGATGTTATTTCCAATACCGGTGCCTATGCTTCCCACGGCCATTCCATTGCCAAATCGGCCGGTGCAAAGCTGCCGCCACTGTACCCGAAAGCGTCACTGCGTTATCACGCCATGACCCACTATTCGACACTGCCCGCAGCAGGTGCCATGCGAGGATACGGCTCACCACAGATTGTTTTTGCCGTTGAGTCAATGGTTGAGGAAGCCGCCCGAAAAATAGGCATGGACAGTGTCGAGTTCCGTTTGCGTAATGCGGCGCAAAAAGGCGATATGAACCCACTCACTGATAAACACATTACCAGTTGTGCGGTCAGAGAATGCCTGAGAAAAGGCAAAGAACACATTCAGTGGGATCTGAAGAAAAACGAATACCGTCGCAGTAATGAAAGTTCTGAAAACAGAAACATACGACATGGACTGGGTGTTGCCTGCTTCTCCTATGGCAACGGCACTTATCCTGCCGGTGTGGAAATTGCCGGTGCCCGGATGATATTAAATCAGGATGGCCGGATAACCGTGCAGGTGGGCGCGACGGAAATCGGACAGGGGTCTGATACAGCCGTTGCCCAGATGACCGCTGAATATCTGAACGTACCGGTTTCATCGGTGCATGTTGTGTCCTCTCAGGATACCGATGTATCGCCGTTCGATCCCGGCTCGTTTGCGTCACGGCAAACCTATGTGGTGTCCAAACCTGTGTCAGAAGCGGCCAGAGAACTGCGACAGAAAATTCTTGATTACGCCGCTGAAATGCTCGACTGCCCGGCATCCGGTCTTGAACTCAACAATGGAAGGGTGACAGGTAACACCGGGGAAAAAACACTGACTCTGAAAGAGCTGGCTCTGGACGCCTATTACCACAAACAGCGCGGGCACCAGCTAACAGCGGATGTCTCACGTAAGACAACCAGCAATGCCAGCTCTTACGGATGCACCTTTGCCGAGATAGAAGTTGATATTGAACTGTGCCAGGTCAAAGTACTGAACATTCTGAATGTTCACGACGCCGGTAAAATCATTAACCCGGTATTAGCGGCAGGTCAGGTACACGGTGGTATCGGCATGGGTTTGTCAGGTGCCATGAGTGAAGAACTGATGGTCAACCCGAAAACCGGCACCATTTATAACGGCAACCTGCTGGATTACAAGATCGCGACCATGCCCGATATGCCGGATATAGGCAGTGACTTTGTTGAAACCAACGAAACCACCAACGCTTATGGCTCCAAGTCCGTCGGCGAGCCTCCCCTGCTCTCGGTGGCTCCGGCTATTCGTAACGCCATTCTTGATGCCACCGGTGTGGCAATGAATAAACTGCCAATGTCACCTAAAGCTTTGTTTAACGCCTTCCGTGAAGCACAACTGATTCAGGAGGCCAACTAGATGTTTTCCGTCGAACAGTATTTTAAAGCCGACAGTATCGACTCAGCCTGCGCCTATCTTGCCGAGCATTCTGATGCACGGCTGATTGCCGGAGGCACTGATGTATTAATCCGGCTCAGGGAGGGTAAGCCGGAATTCCGTCACCTTGTGGATATTCAGTCTATCGACGCGCTGCAGCAATTAACTGTAGACAGTGAAGGACGAATAACCATCGGTGCCAGTGTGACTATTTCTCGTCTGATTCAGTTTCTTAAACAACAGAAGTTGTGTAAGTCACTCATCGAAGGGGCTTCTTCTCTTGGAGGGCCACAGGTTCGGAACATGGCAACCGTTGGCGGCAATATCTGCAACGGCGCCCCCAGTGCCGACACTGCCGCACCTTTGCTGACCTACAACGCTGAACTGACAATACAGAGCCAGCAAGGGGCAAGAGTTGTCCCCATGGAGTCCTTTTATCAAGGACCCGGTAAAGTCGATCTCAAACCCGGTGAACTGGTGACGGCGATTACCATCAATCCAGAGCAATACCAAAATACCGGCAGTCACTTCTATAAATACGCCATGCGTAAAGCCATGGATATCGCCACCATTGGCTGTGCAGCCAGCTGTGAGCTGGAAAGCAGCTCAACACCGGGCAAGCAACGAGTTAAAGAGCTGAGAATTGCTTACACCGTAGCGGCTCCGGTACCCAAACGTTGTCGTACCGCTGAAGGGCTGGCAAAGCACCGTACTGTTGACGCATCACTGATTGATGAACTAGCCGCTGTTGTTCTGGAGGATCTGAGCCCCAGAAACTCCTGGCGAGCTGCCAAGGATTTTCGTGAACATATTATCAGGACTCTGGCAAGAAGGGTTGTGACTGAAGCCATCACCAGAGCCGGGGGAGAATTATGAAGCAGGTCATAAGCTGTCAGCTCAATGGTAAAGCCACCGAGCTGCTGGTTGATACACGACAGTCATTACTTGAAGCGCTGAGAGGACATGGCCTGACGGGTACAAAAGAAGGCTGCTGTGTCGGCGAATGCGGTGCCTGCACGGTACTGATTGACGATGTACCCATTAACGCCTGCATTGCACTGGCTGTTCGGGCAGAAGGTACATCAATACGAACCATTGAAGGGGAAGCCGTGAATGGCCAACTGTCTGCGGTTCAGGAAGCGTATGTGGATGCTGGCGCTGTGCAGTGTGGCTTCTGCACGCCGGGTCTGGTGATGAAGACCACCGCTTTTGTCGAAGACCTTAACCGGGATGATTCCATCGACAGGGACAGCCTGACCCGTGAGGATATCCGTCGTGAACATGCCGGAAATCTGTGTCGGTGTACAGGTTATCAAACCATTGTTGATGCTGCGGTTAATGCTGTGAATGCCGTTAAAAGCTAATCATTTTAATTAACCGGAGTATTTGAACCAATTAAAAGAACGAGCATTCAAATTATTTGATTTAAAAATAAGACGAATGCTCTTCTTTATTTTCAATAGTTCTACGGCTTATTAATTTTACAACTCGTTTGTACAAAAATTGATACACGCTACCATTCAATTGCTTCAGCTCAATACAAACCACCCGCCTGATATGAGAAAACTATAAGATACTTAAAGAAAAGCTCTTTTATTTTAAAAGGCAGTAGCAGTGCCTTTTTAGTGAAGCTTATTAATAAGACATTGGAAGGAAAATGTGTTGAAGACGCCCTCTAAATTAATGTCTATCCAGTCAACCATATCAAGGTTTGTTCAGGTCTTATCCCGCATGATAAACCTTGATGTTGAAGTCATTGATAATGAGTTAGTGCGAATAGCAGGTACCGGCCCCTATGCAAACGATCTTGGTCGTCAATTAACCACCGGAACCAACGCCTTTCGGTGGATTATCAGCAATCGTAAAGAAAAGATAATAAAGAACTCGGGAAAAGACACCGAGTGTTTATCCTGTACGCGCCGTGTCAGTTGTCAGGAAAAAGCCTTTCTCGGCATTCCGGTTCTGTTTAAAAATGAATGCCTGGGTGTCATCAGTCTGGTCTGTTTCAATGAAGAACAACGTGAACAGTTACTGGCTAATATTCCGCTTTATATGGGCTACATTGAAGATATCTCCAAAGTATTTATTGCGACCAAACTGGAGGATATGTACTACAACAGCCTCAAGAACACTGAAAACGTCATTCGTCTGTTATCCAGCAAGATTACCGAGGGCGTTCTTGAGGTAGACGACAAAGGATGCTGTACCCACATCAACGAAGCCGCACGAAAACAACTGAAACTGAACAGTAATGACAAATTAAGCCTGATCAGTGTTCGTCCGTTTGGCAAGCGTCGCACCGCTAACCGTGAGTCTGAAGAATTCATTATCAAAAATGGCTCTCAGGAAATCATTTCTCCCGGAGTTCTTATACAGAATGGCCACGGCAAGCTGTTGGTACTCACTCACAACAAAACAGATACCTCCGGAAGGCGTTCCGCAAACGGCAACCATAATCGTATGGTGGGAGACTCCCGGCCTATGCAGAGACTTCACGAGAAAGTCAGGAAAATTGCCAGCAGCCCTTCCAGCGTCCTGATCAATGGTGAAAGCGGATCCGGTAAAGAAGTCGTTGCCCGTTTGATTCATGAATCCGGAGCGCGCCGAAAAAAGCCATTTATTGCCATTAACTGTGCCGCCATTCCCGAACACCTGCTGGAGAGCGAACTGTTCGGTTATGCCCGCGGTGCTTTTACTGGCGCTGCGACCCAGGGCAAAGAAGGCCTGATCAAAAGTGCAGACGGCGGCACCCTGTTTCTCGACGAAATTGGCGATATGCCACTGAACCTTCAGGCTAAACTGCTCCGGGTTCTTGATCGCCGGGAAATATCACCGGTAGGTTCTTCTACCGTCAGTACCGTTAACATCCGGGTCATCTCTGCCACCCACCAGAACCTGCAAACCCTGACAGAAAAAAAGCTGTTCAGGGAAGATTTATATTATCGTCTTAACGTTATTCCGCTGATTGTTCCTTCCCTTCGGGAACGGAAAAGCGACATCCCTCTGTTAGCCAGTTTCTTCCTGAAAAAGCAGGCAAAAGAAATGGGTCTGCCAGTACCGGTGATCAATGACAGCACCATGGCTTATCTGAACCGCTGGAACTGGCCGGGCAATGTCAGGGAGCTGGCCAATACAATGGAATATCTGATTAATATGGTCGAGCACGGTGGCGTTATTCTGCCAGAACTTCTGCCAGAGCACTTTCACTTGGTAAAGAGTCACCAGTCAGATAGTCATCGGGGAGAGAGCCACCCATTAGAAGGCCATCAAGTAGAGAACCCTACAGCGGAAAATCATTCAGCAGCCGTCAGGCCTGTATCCACCTTTTCTGTCGAGAAGAGTCCGGCATCCATGAGTCTGGAAGAAATGGAAAAACAGCGCATTCAGGCTGCCCTGAAAAAATTCGATGCAAAAAAAGGTAAACAACAGGTGGCCGATGAACTGGGCATCGGCATTGCCACGCTGTATCGGAAAATCAAGAAGTATCATCTGGAAGACGACGCTTAACGTTATTTTCCCTCCCCCCGGTTGTGAGTGCAGGACGCTTCCTGCATTCAGCCCTCAGCTGTTTACCCATTTTATCAAGTAACCGTTTGGCCTCTTTCGGTGCCATTGCTTCGTAGAACGGCAGGCGATGTTTGTATTTCCTGATCAGATGGTCTTTTTGCCCCTCGCAGGATGTTCCCGCCACCGCCATTGCTAATACTCGATGCTGCAGTTTTACCTAAACAAGTAACGTATTTATCTCGATTCTAAGCTGCATCTAAAAGTTTAAACTTCCGGGCGTGTGCTTTGAGTGAGTCAGTTGCCTTTTGTTCTCCCAGGTCTCTACCAGCCATATGCCTGCTCGACTCCCGCTTGGGCAAAGTATGCTCTAAGGCTAAGGCCAGAGCCTTAAGCTCGGTATCTGGATCTTCCGATTCAACCACTGATTTCACCGTAGCAAGCAAGGCTTCTGCATTGAGGCGTTCGATCAGACAGCCTGCGGGCATTCCGGCCTGTTTGTTTTTCAGTAGGACGAATTGCTCAGGGTGCAGTAACAGCATGTGTTCGCACAGCAGGCTCAGGATCACGCCGCGCTGCGATCCGTCAGCACCTTGCTGTTTGCTCAACCTGTTCCAGCCACAATGAGCTTTCCAGTCTTGAATGAAAACCTCGACCAACCACCTCAAGGTGTAAATCCTGGCTATGTCGGTATGCCGCCATGACATATCTGAAGCCACCAGATAGCGATAATCCTCTTCACCCTCATACTTCAGGGCAATAACAAAACGTCTTTTCCCATGAGCCTTAACATACAGCCGAGCAGCCAGCATCGTGACCTGCTCTTCTTTGCCACCGCGTATTATGAGTTGAGTTTCAGCGCCTTTCTGGCGCGAAAAGTAAGCTTTGAGAGTCGCTTCCGAGTGGTTTCGGTTGGATACTTTCTGATTCGAGCGCAGTTGGCTGACAACCTGGGCTCCGCCTGTTATTTCCGCAGCCTTATCCATAAAGTCTCCTGTGCCATACAGTGCATCAGCGAGAATTGCTTTGATCGTAATGTTGGGAAACGAATCAACAAATTCTTGCAGCATAACCAGCGTCAACGACTGCATGGTGGGGTAACGAACATGATCTGGCTCAGGACGGTTCGGTCGTTCTTTTTTCTGAATGCCTTGCTTCCTGAGCGCCTTGTCTTTCTTCCTCCATGCAGATAACTCAGGGTCAGGAATATAAAAGCGAAACCCTACTGGAAAGGTAGCTACTTCAGTAACGAGCACCATAAACACCAGTTCCTGCCCATTAAAATAACCACCTGTTGATTTGTCTTTTATCTTATGGGCACCGTCGATTTTTGAAGTCCTTTTAGTGCGCTTTTTTCCTGTATCGTCGATAGCAAGGGTTCCACTTTGTATTCCATAGCGTAGAAGAATATTTCTGACGCTGGCCTGTAGCAGGCTTTGCCATGCAATTTCTGCTTGATAAAACATCCAGCACAGACGGGTCGCTTTGAATCTGCCTAAGCTTCTGCGCTCAAAAGCAGCCCAGTTAATAGTTTTAGTTACCACGATTCCCATGATAAAAACGCCCAGTGCCACTTTCTGGGATCTACTCAACTGCGCAGAGGAATTGATGGACTTGAGCGAATCATTCAAAGCATCCAGAAAGGCAGTGACAACGGGTAATGGGCGAATTAGCAAGATACGACACTTGACGGTTATTAAGTTCCTATGAGATCTTACCTCCAACCTGCTGCTGTGGCTATGATGGAATCTCGCAAGGCTTGAATTCGGAGCTGCAGTAGTAGTCTGCTCTTATGCCACCCTGCCATTTCCTGCTCTCCCTCAAATATCAAAAACTGCAGCATCGAGTAATAAAGATTCAACGGAAAGCGTGCCTTCATAGTCTGATGTGATCATATCAATGCTGTTGCACAGCATTTCGTTAGTCGTCCCATCCAATGTCTCCGGGGAATCGAATCCTGCACGGTGGATGTACTGAAGGAACAAAGCTGACAACGTACAGTCGCGCTTATCGAACTTAAGACCTTTGACCGGAGCAAAGCGGATACCCGTTTTTCGGGCCACCAGAATAGTCTGCCTGAAGTCACAGCCTCTTTCCCTGCAAAACGTCAGAAAAGCTTGATTGTAAAGTGCTTCGTCAGTCATCAGGTCATTAAGCTGATCCGGATAAAAGCGTTTATCATCAAGCTTAACCCCTTTTCTGAAAAGAAACTCCCTCAGATATTTCACCGACCATTCATGACTGAGTGGCATTTTACGACCGTCAACAACAGGCCAGGGAGCAGCACTTGAAGTACGCAGCTTGGAAGCCAGTGCTGTAATTTTTTTATTCAGAGCCTTGATATCCTTTACTATGGGTCTGTCTGGATCAATCTCAAGAAAACGGAAAATATAGTCGTTTAATAACTGCTCGTGCATTGGATGGGATGGGTTCAGTGTACTGATCGTATGCATCAGTGCCTTTTCTTCGATATCGAACCGGCCATTTTGGTACAGCCCTGCAAAGATATTAAAATGAAATCCAGACCATCGGGTGATCGCCGGATTAAACACACCATTGCGTGGAATCGCCAACGAATTCCCTCTGTAGTTCCAATCCTGCGCTACTCTTTTGTTGAAACTTTTTTTAAGATAAAACTGCGCGAGCGCAATAAAGTACTCATGAGAGTCTTCTTTTAACAGACGAAGCGCATCCAGACTCAGGCGATCACCTTCAACAGCACCGATTTTAAACAGTGCATAACGACTCAGGGCACCAATCCACTGGGTATGCCTGTGCTTCAATTCAGGCCAGTCAGGAATCGGTACGCCACTGTTTTTCAGAAACTGATCCACCGGCTTGATTTTATCCAGATTCTTCAGCACATCCGGGTCAATACCTTTCACGACGTCCCTTAGTCCGGCAGCAAATATCCTTTCATACATCTCTGGAAACGCGTCCTGGAAGCGGTACCAGTAGTCATTACCGTAATCTGTAAAGATTTCATCGCCTTTTTCGATATCGGTTAATGCCTGTAAGCAAAGCTTTTTTAAAGCTCCTTTTTCCAGTACACAATACTTGGCATTAGGAGACAGATGACCTCCAAATCCGTGATTGGCAAAGCTACCTGCTCCTTTACCGGATACCGGAGTGGTCAAGCCATGAATAATTTCATAGCGATCCAGCCTGGCGATATGGCTCCAGAACTTGAGCTGGCTCAACAACTCTGAACGACGCTTAGCGTCAACCATCTCCCGTTCCCCGTCGTAAAAAGTAATGAACTCACCTTTTTTAAAGGCTTTGCCAGCAAATAGACCCAGTCCACCCCCGGTCACGCTGGGGGCAGTAAACACACCACTGCCTAATGGCACGGCTTCTTGTTCAGCCCGATCATACAGATTTCTAGGCTTGCCAGAGGTCTTCGAATGACCTTTAACTGGAGCATCCGTCAGTGATTTAACTGAATCAGCTTCATCATCAGAAGACGCTTCACCAATGGCTCTGGGGCCTGACTTATCCTGTTGTACGGTTAATTTCGATGCAGTAACAGGCTTTGCTTCAGAGTCAGCCAAAGGTGTACGCCGCCTTTTAGCACTGGGAGAATAACCACTACTGCCTTTTACAAGCTTCACAGATTGTCTTTTTGTCGGCTCCAGCCCGACTTTGCAGCCTTCTAGACTGGCAAAGTAACTAGGGCAGCCTGCTTCTGATGCAGATTCCCCTGACTGATGAGGATTCGGCTTTACCTTGACAGGCCGGTGGCTGTGACGACCCGTTTTTTTGCGGGGTGATGTATGAGGGCTGAAAAAACTACCCGTACGACCAGTCTTGTTTACTGGCAATGTGCTGCTTTCCATGGCAAACCATAATCCTTTGCTCAAATACATTATGACTATTTTTCAACTGAATCGTTCACTATAAGCTCAATAAAAGCCCCATCAATCACACAATATTCAGATTCTGTTAGTCAGCCTAACCCTAATGGCACTGACTTAAGCATTTACCCCTTGAAAACAAGGGGTTGTAGCTGAGCCGGACTGGCTACATTTTGGAGAAAATACCGCATACTCGGTACTTGGAAAAATTTGAAGCCATGTAAAATCGACCGCTGCTGGGCATATGACTTCATGAATGCCTCAATGCTTCAGCCCAGGAGGCTGTCCGAGAATAGCGCCCGTAGCGAGGATGGCAGAAAATTGAGGATGAAAAAGCGGTTTTGTAAGGAGAATAGCGAGCTATTTGACGAACAAAAGCGATTTTTCAGACCAATTTGCTGCCACCGCACGACGGCATGGATGCCGGAGCTAGGGCAACGCAGGAGCAGTTGCCGGTAGGGCAGACTATTCTCGGACAGCCTCCTGGCTCAAGGTGTTCTTTCAGGCTCGTATTACCAAGGGTGATGGTATCCGGGGTTGGGGCAACAAACGTCGTCTGCCTGTTTTTTTGTCTGGACTTTTGTATTCAGCCTGTTTTTTATGGTCAGGATTACCGGTCTCACCTGAAAAAATATCAAGCTGTGGGGCTGTGTTAATCTTTATTTGTGGTCTTGTTATCATGCGAAAGCCGGTAAAGCTACTTTATAATCCAGATTACAGGCTTATGGAGGGTTTTGCGACACCCTCGAAAGATATGATGGACCCCATAAACTGGACAGGTAGCTAAGTTAAGTTTTCTGGCTGTAAGATGACCCTGCAGGAGGGAATCATGACAGCAAAAAGAAAACGACATAAGCCCGAATTTAAGGCACAGGTAGCACTCGAAGCCTACAAGGGCGAAAAGACCATAAACCAGCTGGCAAGCGAACACGAAGTTGCAGCCGTTCAGGTTAGCCAGTGGAAGCGACAGCTACTCCAGGGGGTTCCAGAAGTCTTCGGCAGGGCACGGCCAGAGGTAGATCCAGATGCGCTCACTGCCCCCCTGTATCAGGAGATCGGACGGCTTAAAATGGAGCTGGACTGGTTGAAAAAAAAATCTGGCAATGTCCATTGATGACAAACGGAGATGCATAGACCCGGATCACTCGAAGATCAGCATTCAGCGCCAATGTGAACTGGTTGGGTTAAGCAGGTCAAGCTGGTATTACCAAGCTTCTCCAGCTTTGGAAAGCCCTGAGAATCTGAATCTGATGAGGCTCATTGATGAGCAGTATACACGTACACCGTTTTACGGCAGTCGTAAGATAACTGCATGGCTGAATGAGCAGGGCTTTCCGGTCAACAGGAAGCGTATACAGCGACTTATGAGGCTGATGGGCATACAGGCTGTCGGACCAAAACCGGGCACAAGCCTGAGAAACAAAGAGCATAAGGTTTACCCGTACTTGTTGAACGGCGTTGATATTGTGAGACCCAATCAGGTCTGGAGTACTGATATTACGTACTGCCCGATGCCTCAGGGGTTTATGTATCTGGTTGCCATTATTGACTGGTACAGCCGTTACGTGGTCAGCTGGGAGCTGTCGAACACACTGGATGCAGACTTCTGTATTCATGCGCTGGGTCGAGCTTTGGAACAAGGTGAACCTGATATATTCAACACTGACCAAGGGTGTCAGTTTACCAGTAATGATTTTCTGGCACCTCTTCAGGAACGGGAAATACGTATCAGCATGGACGGGAAAGGGCGAGCACTGGATAACATTTTTGTCGAGAGGCTGTGGCGCTCCGTCAAACATGAATGGCTGTACACGCATGAATTTCAGACTGTTCCAGAGCTTTATACTGGGCTGGATGAATACTTTGAGTTTTACAACACTGAACGATTACACCAGTCGTTGAGTTATAAAACGCCTAAGGCAATTCACTTTGCATGAGGGCTTTGGACCACTGCCAGGACTTAACTTAAATTTGTTGGTTTACTGTCTTGACAGTGGGGTCCACCATAAGAGCAGCAATTCCCGACAAATATACGCCTTAAGACGTATACCCTGCTGCAGGGTGAACCATTTTTCGGATTTGCAGCAAACAACCTTCAGCCCAAAGCTGACATTCTGGATGAATTTTTCGCTCAGACACAGGCTCACCCCGGCAGCTATGAAGTATCTGGAATAACAGAACGGATTATGACCAACTCCTTCAGAGGTTCTTGAGATTATTGCCATAAAAAAGTCTCGCCAAGAGTCAATGAAAAACCACTGAAACAGGCTTCTCATATGCTCCCAAAGCGCTTTTTTAGAGTGGCTTGCCGTCCAGGCTTTCTGAAACAAGCAACACCCTAACTGTTCTATCTGATCAATAAGGAAGGCGGTAAACGTCAGGCAGGCAAAGTTTGTAGCCAAATGCTCCTTGCCGTGTCCGTAGTTGTGTTCGAGGTGGTAACCCTGTGTCTTGAGCGTGTTGAAGGTTTCATTTTCAATCTTCCATTTCGCACGGCCTCCGCGCATCACTCTGGTGACGCTGTCGTCAGTCAGTTGGATATCTGTTACCCAGACATTGGTGTATTTCTCGCCCTTGGGGCTAATCTCAACATATTCCAGATAGTTGACCAGAACATCCTTGTGACTCTTGTTGATGGGAACGTTGTTGACGTATCTGAACCAGTGCCGGTAGCCGTCCTCATCAACGTATTCATAACGGTTAACCTCACCCCTGGCATCCAGATTATCAACCGCCTCAACCAATGACGCATGGTCGCTGTCCTTGGCCACCATAATGAAGCTGTACCCATAAGACTTGACCATTTTTATCGTCGGCCCATCTGAATACAGGTCATCAAATGTCAGTACCAGTTTTAGTTTGGGATGTTCTCTGTAGACGTTTTCCAGCAACCGCTTTAGTGCGGTTTTTTCGCAATCGTTTTTAGAAGCATTGACCTGCTTGGTAATAGGCTCTGGCATCAGAGGCAAGACCTCTTTTTGTCCGGGCTTGACCAGACATATAGCCAACAGTTGGTGGTAATACTGGGGGGTATCAGTATCGGCTTTTTTGATACAACATTCAGGGCAGCTGATCTTGCCTGAAGCGAAATGCCCTGTACCATCCACTGGAGCCAGATAGCCTTCTTCAAAATACTGAAACTTTTTTAGCCACTTCGAACTCTGGACGTAAGAGAAGAGTGACTTGAAAAATGGCCTGAAATGATCAGTTTCAATAGGGTCAAGTATCTCCCGCAGATGGGTGTCACTGGGAATACGCTGAACGCCGTACATCTGGCGCAGGTTGTGAACAACCCTTGGATTTTTACATTCATGCTCAAAGCTCAGAAGTGAAGGGCATTTCATGTGCATCACAGCCAGACCGGACATTATTGCATCAGAGAGAAGAATTTTTTCCTTGCAATTATTGGGACGATGATCAGGTATTAGGGATGCTTGCTGGCGAACAGTATTGATTAACCGATCGACCAAAATTTTGTCTTGCTTAGCAGGCATAGAAATACGACAGTGAATGAGTACTGCATGAAATTTAGCTCAAAGTTCAGGAATTTGCTTTTTTATGGGTCCTTCTCAGACCTTGGTACTGTTGGGCTGAATTAATTCGTCGGGAATTGCTGTCGAAAGAGTGGGGAGAGTTAGAAAATAACTGTAGCCAAGGTTTTCATGGGAAATTTTTAGTTTATGCTCTTGCTGAGCAGGTCTGCCCATGTCAGCTCAAAAGAGTGCTCTTTAATTGGATTATTACAATGTCGTATAGATAACGGGAATTGCTGCGATACGTGGATCATCGTATCCCTGTATTATGAAAATGCAGTGACCGAAATATGAAGTGAGAGGGCGGACAGATGTCCGCGCTCCACAGTGGTTATACCAATTCCGATGCAGTGACTGTGCAACTTCCCTTACTGCTATTTTGACACTGTCGGGATAAATGCAGCACCATTTTGGCCTATCGGGTGCGGCTGTCTGTCGTTATTATCATCGTATGGCTCAGTTGTGCTATTGTTTCCTCCGGCAGATGGGCTTTGGCCTGCATCAGCAGAATCAGAATCGGGGTCATTGCCATCAGAATTTGCTCTGTCTTCTTCCCTTCTGTAGAGCCTCAATACCGGTGGAGGGGTACCCTGTCTATACAGTAAAAGCCACCTAAAATTGTTTCCTAGAAGCCTTTCATTCATAATGATGATGACTGATGAATTCGAATCAATATAACTTTCCAGCTCATCAAAAGAGGAAAAACCGCTATCAGACTCGTTGGGCGAAGGACTTATAAGAGTGGCAACAGATGTTAAAGTATGAAGTGTGAATTTAGTGTGTATAAATAGGATCTTTTGGTTGACGAATATAGATAACTGATTAAGATAGACTAACATGGAATCAGAAAAGATAAATGTTTGCGTGTAGAAAAAATCACGAATTTTATCAATTTCTTTAACTAAGCTATCGACGGTTATTGTATCTGGGTCTTGACCTATCCCATTAATAATTCCTTTCAAGAATTGTATTCCGTTATCGTTTTCTTCACGTAACAGTTTTTGTAGGAACGAATCTGCATCATAAGTGCGGGTTACATTCCCCGCTCCAGCACCTGCCATTTGTGATGGTTCTTCCCGGGAAGAAAGTGCATTCCATTGTACTGATTTCAACAGTTCAAATAAGTTTGAAAATGCAATGTAATGGAATTTATTTCTTTTCAAATATCCCTCTACCTTCTCACGGGGTATTGTATTACTGTCCACAACTGGAGGATGAGCGATATTGCCTAAGTCTTGAAGTAAAGTAGGGAGCAGGCTGTACCTGAAAACTAGATTCAGAGATTCTTGTTCAACTTGCCAATATTTAATTAGTTCTTCAACAAGATAATCACTAAATTTCCATTGGGCTATGAATCTGCCTAAAACACTAACTGGTTTTAGTACATCTGTGGGGTTTTGGTCTGATGGCTCCTCATCGTCAGAAGGTTCATCTTTTAAAACCGGTTGAACAATAGTCCTGCAAAAAGGCAACTGCTCGTGTAAATTAATTACCTTTTCTTCACCGTCAAATGGCCGTATTTCAAAAAGTCCTGCAACGCTGGTCAACCTGATATACCAGATATTGAGTATGGAGCAGAGGTTAAACGTCAGCCATTGCCGTTGTTCATTACTGGTTTCCGGATGTTCTATATAGCTATTAATCAGCTCATTGTAGTTTCCGGGCATAAGTTTAATAAAATGTTTATTCAATTCATCGTCATTAGACATCAAAACCAATAAATAAGCCCAAACAAAACGAAATATTGACTGAGGTGAACCCACGAAATCAAATTTCTGATCTAATAAAGCCTTTTTCCAGGCTACTGAATTCATCTTTTCAAAAATCTTAAATAAATCAACAAGAAAAATAAAATTTGATTCATCATCAGTATTATTAAGGGTGTTTTCTAACATAGACTCGACAGCAGTAAACTCTGGTGTAATGATTTCCGGATCGGGAAATAGAAATGCTGGAGACCCACTCTCCATTAAGGTCGGATGCTCAATCAATACCAGTCTGAGCCATTGTTCCAAATATGAATTGAATTTTTTCGCAACAGAAACAGGCTCGGACATCATTACTGCCATAGCCATTTTTTCATAGTTCGAAGAAATATCGTTTTTTGCGACCGTACTCTGGCGCATATTCTCTGTTTTCTCAGGGCTTTGCAAAAATTTCTCTTTATTATCTACCCAGTTGTGCGATTCCTTAAGCCTAGCCTTAACCTTAGTCTTAATTGAAGTTATACCCTCACGGGCCAGGTTTTTAATATGTTTTTCCAGCTCGTCTTTTAAATGTTTTGCGATCTCATCCGGGTTAGCATAAATTTCCGGCCTTTCCAGCAAAATTTTGCGTTGCGATATCAGTTCTTCAAGCCACCATTCCTCTTTAGAATCGGGGGGCTGGTTTCTCCTTTGTTTGGCATAATTCATTTTTTTTTTATTCAATGATTGAGTAAAACTTGTAAGGGTCATTTTTGGCGGTGTTGAACCTGTCTGGCTCGAACCTGCCTTTGCCTGGGGCTGGCTGATTGGGTGCTTCGGGTCATGGTCAGCAAGCCCTGACGTTTCTCCTCCCTTCTTATTTTTCTTTTTCTTTTTCTTTTTATTTGTACGTCCGTCATTTTCAACTGTCTGACGATGTTGCTCGTCTCTATTTGATACTACAGAGGTTGTTTCTTCCAGGGGGTTCCGGTTGCTGATGTCTGTCACAATGGATGTCTGGGTTTCCTGGTCGCTGATGTCTGTCACAATGGATGTCTGGATTTCCTGGTCGCTGGTGTCTGGTGCAGTTGGTGTCTGGGTTTCCTGGTCGCTGGTGTCTTTTGCAGTTGGTGTCTGGATTTCCTGGTCGCTGGTGTCTGTTGCAGTTGGTGTCTGGATTTCCTTGTCGCTGGTGTCTGTTGCAGTTGGTGTCTGGGTTTCCTGGTCGCTGGTGTCTGGTGCAGTTGGTGTCTGGGTTTCCTGGTCGCTGGTATCTGTTGCAGTTGGTGTCTGGATTTCCTTGTCGCTGGTGTCTGGTGCAGTTGGTGTCTGGGTTTCGGCATCTTTCAGACTACCTTTTTCCTCCTCTTGAAACCCGTTAGTTGTTAATCCGTTCTGTGGCGGCAGCGGCACTCCATAATTGTAATAGTTCTGGGGCCCTTGCCCTTGTTGCACTGTTTGCATTGTCGGGTATCCGGAAACGTTTAATGAGCCAGTGCTGTAGAATAGTAATGGAAAAGGCCACGGGTACTGAGTCTGCAGAAACATGCCGGAGTTGTAAGCTCCTACAGGAGTAAGGGAAGCAGCAGACAAGTTCATCCCTTCGTCATCCCCACGAAGGCGGGGATCCACTGTTCGGGTTGGATTCCCACTTTCGTGGGAATGACGGTAATCTGGTATATTCTGCCTTGCCACTTCCCTAGACTCAGGAAAACCTTGTGCATAAGATAATTCTTGCATTTCTTCTGGCAGTAAGAATGCCCCAAATTCATCAACCCTCAGGGTGAATCTCCCATTTTGATGCTTCCTAATGAGGAAACTACGGTACATACCTAGTACTGGGACTTGCAATATGTGCTGTGATCCTCTGCTATCGAATGTAATGAAGCTGTTTTTTGGGCATTTAATCTGTTTTTGATAATGATACAATTCTATGCCGCAATTTACGACGTGAGAGACTGGGTAAGCACTCAGGTTCGTGTTCAAAAAAAGCATCATGGACAGCAGCCAGTGATAAATCCTCATGTTGCTTACCTTTCGTTGTGCATTGTGTTTTCTATCAACAGGCAATTCTCCGGAACAAACAGTACGAGCCTGAAAATAGCTGATACCCGATTTAGCAGCTTTTAGATGTTGACAAAAGATAGTCACAGTCAGCAGACCGCGCATAAGTAACTTCGTTATGGTTATTTTGTTCATGGCATAATTGTTTGATCCTGAAATCAAGTCATAAGTGCATAACCCATGACTTTTCTTAGGCTCCTCGCTGTTTGCTATGGAATTCACACTGATATCTGATCAATGATACCCACCCTGAAAAACACATAGATTATAGGTTCATCAGCAAATCATGTGGATAAATTTCAGCGTTTTGCTGTCACTGGTTAAAAGTCAAGGCCTTCGCAGTGAAAGTAAATTGCCGTTTTGAATCGCTCCCTGTTTCTATAGCTGTACGCCCTAGCCCGAATATTTCATAAATTTGCTGCCAACTGTCAACAGCCCATGGAAATAGTGCTTTTTTACCAAAAATGCTTCGGACACATCAGTCCGAAGCCATTGCAGGTACAAGCGAGAGTTTTCAAGGGATGTAGCAATAGCGCATGCATTTTATGAAATATTCGGGCTAGTGCTGGAAAGCTCTAATATCCATACACTCTTATGCTTGCAGAGGCCGAGCCCGATAAGTCCACTTAAAAGGCTTGGCCATCCGCTCATTGAAGAAATCTACAAAACCATGAAGTCTGGTTTTCAGGTCTTCAGTTGATGTAAATATGCCTCTTTTCAAAAACCGTCTCACCAAAATGGAAAACCAGATTTCAATTTGATTCAGCCATGATGCGTGCTTTGGCGTGTAATGAAATACTACTTTATGGGATGGGTCACTGAGGTAAGCCGCCCGAGTTTCCATATTTTTCAAAATACCGGATTTACCTTTGACGCCAAGCTCATTAGCTGGTGTGTTTTCGATAGCTGCAACCTTCATGACAGCCGCTTCTGACATGTGTGTATTGAGCTGATCCATGACCAAATGCCAACCTGCTGCCTTTGGGTCACTGGCCAGAACAAGATCCAGCCAGTCAGCAAAATCCTGCTCTGTTCGAGTATCTCTAATAAGAGGAATTATCTTTCCTGTAGCCACATCCATACCGGCCAGCAAAGCTTGCGTTCCATGACGAGTATACTCAAACTCACGCTTTTCTATGTGACCCGGCTTAACCAGTTTGTTTGGTTTCACGGGCTCCAGAGCTTGCATGCCTGTTTTTTCATCAAAGGAAAAGGTATTGATGCCTTGCTCTGCACGCTTAACGGCTTTCTGATAGGTGTCACATATATCGGCGCAGCGGATTTCAAACGCTTCATCTTTCGGAGTATCAACCCAGCCTTTGACCTTGTCTGGACGAATGTCGGCCTGATTTTAAAAAACGCCCCACCTGTCTCTGCGAGATGGATGAGACAATTTTTTTGTCTACTGCCACCATGGCTAATAAGCTTTCTGACCAATGGCTGAAGGGGTAGCCATGGTCTTCTGGCTTGTCGCAAGACAGGGCAATAATCTGGCAAATCTGTTCAGCGGTAAACTTGGGCGGAGTGCCCGGCCTTTGGATCTTCTTTCAGCTTTTCCAGGGTGGATTGGTCACCAGGTCGTTCGACCCAGTGCTTGCGCCAGCGGGTAACCGTTTCTCTGGTACATTTTAATTTTTTAGCTGTTCCGAGCAGGCTTTTACCTTCTGCACCAGCCAGTATGATTTTGGCTCTGAGCACAAGTGACTGACTACTTTTGCGTCTGCGGACTATGAGCTCAAGGTCTTTACGCTGCTGGTCTGACAAGACGATTTTCTGGGTGTGTTTTGACTGCATCCGTGCTGCTTCTGACAAAGCTGGGGGGCGAAAAATGGATGCAGATCAGAACACAACATGAGGTGTATGTATATTAGAGCTTTCCAGCACTAGGAGCCTGTCGGACTTAGCCGACCGTAGCGAGAAAAAGACCGGTTTGAGACAGTTTTGACGATCATTTGAGGCGAATAGCGAGCTATTCAACGAAAAGGATCGTCAAAAATGGCCAAATCCGGCTTTTTCGCAGTAGGTCAGTGGTAAGTCCGACAGGCTCCTAGGAGGCTGTCCGAGAATAGTCTGCCCTACTGCGGTCAATGTAGGAACTTTGAGTACTTACTCCTCATGCACTCAAGGATGCATTCTCAGTATCGCCAGAGGCAGTGGTTCAAAGCCCTGTTCCAGCGCCTGCTGACATAGATGCTACCTTTGAAAAAGACTGTACATTTCTGAAGAAACCAGACGAGTTGGTTCAGGAAGAATTTGCCAGTGATAATCTCGCCGTTGCAGGTCACAGTCTGGGTGGAGCCGATGCCCAGAACTATACCAGCCAGCTGCTTAGTCACATAGCCGATCAGTTCAAGCACAACTTTCACAGCCAGATAAAAGGCTTTAAAAAAGGTGACGTAAGCAATCTGACAAAAATCAGCAACATCAGCCTGTTTACCAAATGTTCCGCTGGTGTACCCGAAGCGGCAAACAAGCGCATTAAACACGCTCTTGGTCGTTTAAAGACTCGACTGGGCAAAATGTGGCCGGGTCTCGACATACTCCATATGAAAATAGAAGGTGATGCCGTACAGGCAACGGGAGACGAACATGTTGGCGCAGGTCTGAAACCAAAAAAGGCAAAAGTGCAAGTATTGAAGATTTATCCTGATGAGCAGGATAACCGGATAAAAAGACACACAGGCAAATTCTTTATTGATGATAAAAACCAGTCCAGAGTCTGTGCCTATGAAACCTATAGCAACGAGACCGATGAGGGACGAAAAGACGTTATTTTCTCTCTGAAAGACACATCCACTGTGCTTCGGAACCGGGTGGTGAAAGTAGCCACGGGGGCTCTGAACTGCGTTTTACGGGGAACATTGCTGCGATGGTTTGCCTGATCATTGGCTAAGAAACTGTTCTAAAAGTCAGCATTACCAAGTTTGGAAATGCTGACTTTGTAAAGCCTGAACGACACTAATCACCCAGTGCCACACCTTCACGACGGGGGTCAGAGGCGCCAATCAACCGACCTTCCTGAAACTGAATGGGTGAAAGTCTCATATTGACTGGTACTATAATTCCAAGTCACCTTTCTGCATGGGGAATGGGATGACATTGTCCATACCCACTTCCGTGACCTTGGCGCAGTAGGTCACCGCCAGTAACTTCCAGCCATTGTCGAACATGCCACTCTGAATTAATGACCTTGCTGTCAAAATACCTTGGCCTCCGGGATGCCGCCACCTCATTCCAGAACACTTCATTCGCTGCGTTACCAAGGTTTTACAAGTAGCCTCAATAACCCCTGAGCCTATTGGCAAGTTGTGCGACAAGTGTTCAGCATAGTTCATGCGGGTTCGATTACTTCTGAAGTACTCCAGCTCTGTTTTCAACTTCGATCGACGAGGGTGTCGTTTATGCTGGTAAGCCAGAGCTTTGATGACTTTTTCAACACCTTCGGGCTCCTCTTTGAGGATGTGGCGATAGGTGATGAACTTTTCTCTGGATTTGTTGCTGTTTTCACCATAGGACAGGTCAAACGCTTTCTTCAGGTGCTCTGCGGCATGATAGAAGTCTACAACCTCGTGACCTTCAGGGAGTTCATTGGCAAGGTAGGTCCAGTTGTCTTTTGCCCCATCAGCGACTTTAACAAGCGTCAGATCTGGCCTCTGTCGAAGAGCTTCGCTCAGGAGTGCGGAGAGTGATTGTTTCAAAGTCACTTTCTTGCTTTCAGGCATTCGACTCATCCTGACCGTTGAGAGGCGTTCCCCCTGTGCATCGTAAAACGACAATGTTCCACAACTGGCCTCCTGACAGCCAGCAGGGCCACGGGTTCGCTTGCCATCGACTCTATTCTGTTCCCGCTTTTCCTGACGTTTACCATCTTTCATCGGCAACATGACGCCATCAAGAGAAGCGGCGCAGTCACAGCTTCTTCAGGAACCTTGACGCTTTCCCAGAGAAAGTCTTCAAAGGCTTCCCTATTGGGTTCCCACTGCGCATTGAACTTTTTGGGTAGTCTGGCCAGAGAGCTTTCCGAGGGCGTCATGTTCCCTATCAGATCAAGTAGGCTTTTAGCCTCTCCGGGAGGCATTTGCGCAACCATCCAGACAGCTTGTTTAGCTGCTTTTGGTGTCCAATACCCCTCTACAATACCTGCCTGTAGCTCCAAAGGGATGATAGAGTGATCCTTACCGTTACGATAGAGCGTACGCAAAACCCGGACAGGGCCGACAGCGGATTGATAAGTTTCTGAAGATCGCAACACCCGATGGTAACAGACACCGCTTACCTCAATCGCAGGAACGTCAATATCAAGCCCGGTCAGGTCTTCTGCCAGAACGCTTTGCTCTGCTTCGATAAAGAGTTTATGGATCTCACCTTCATAGTCTTCAAAGTGCTTGATTGGGCTGTGTTCCTGACGAAGAACGGCCAGTTTTTGCTCAAGCTGTTGGATAGCATGACAAGAAAAATTGGCGGCTTCAGCTAGTGGCTGACATACTTGCATCGGGGCGGCCTTTCACTGTTGCGGTATCTTTTACAGTAACGATCATAGCGGTGTTTGGCCGTTCCTATGTAAGTCCAGAGAAAATTTGTAGCTGCTGTATAAACCACGGACGGCAAGCCCAGAAAAAATGGTCAGTATGAGACTTTCACCCAACTGAATGGCCTGAAGACCTGAATTCATATCCTTAATACGAACCTTATAACCCATTTTCTCCAAAGGCTTCTTCAACGCTTCGGCTTCGGTTCCGGCTTCCAACTCATAAAACCCCGAGCGATTCTGCAGATGCGGAGCGTTAATCGCCGACTGAACCGGCATACCCCACTCCAGATGCCGAATCAGCGTATTCGCTACATAGCCGATAATACGCGACCCTCCCGGTGAACCCAGCACCAGATAAGGCTGACCCTCATTCATCACAATCACCGGAGCCATGGAAGAACGTGGACGTTTACCCGGTTCAACCCGGTTGGCAACGGGATAGCCATTTTTATGACTAACGAAGGAGAAGTCTGTCAGTTCATTGTTCAACAGAAATCCGTTCGTCATTACGCGGGAGCCAAAACCATTCTCAATCGTGCTGGTCATTGAGACAATATTGCCTGCTTTATCCACAATTGAAATATGAGTCGTTGAAGGAAGTTCTATGGACTGATCATCGGCCTGCGTGATTGCATTTTCCCAGTCAGGCTGACCCGGATGAACCGTTGCCAGTGCTTTTCCCTGTTTAATCAGACTTGCCCGCGTTGCCAGATAATCCGGATTCAGAAGTCCATGAGGCATCGGCACATAATCCGTATCCGCCATATAGCGATTGCGATCGGCAAAAGCCAGACGGGTTGCGTCGCCTATCACCTGCCAGGCTTCAGGACTGTCTTTTGTGAAAGATGATAAATTGGCGTGTGTTGCGATACCCAGAATTTGCCCAATGGTCAGTGTTCCCGAACTGGGTGGCCCCATACCGCAAACGTTATACTGCCTGAAAGGCGCACAAACGACCGGGCGCTCCTTGATGCGATAATTCGCCAGATCATTTTTGGTCAGTAGCCCCGGATTGTCTTTTATCCCCTGTACTCTCGCGACAATGTCTTCAGCAATTTTGCCCTTATAAAACGCATCAGCACCCTGCTTTGCGAGAATATCCAGCGTTTTGGCGTAGTCCGGATTTTTCAGCAGATCACCTTCTGTCAGTGGCTGACCATTCTCTTTAAAGAAGTAACGACGGGTATCGTCATAACGCTGCAAGCGCTTTTTATCTTTCTCGATCGCACTACTCAGACGATGAGACACAACAAAACCCTGTTCAGCCAGCTGTTTAGCCGGTTCAAGCAAGGCAGGCCAGGGGTTTGTCCCGTAACGGGCATGAAGTTCGGACATCAGCTTTACAGTGCCGGGCGTTCCCACTGAACGTCCGCCGACAACAGCATCGAAAAAAGACAGTGGCTTGCCACCTTCATCCTGAAACAGTTCCGGTGTCGCCGCCATCGGCGCCGTTTCACGACCATCAAATGTGGTCAGCTGCTTTTTTTGCGCATCGTAGTACACCAGAAAGGCACCACCACCCAAACCGGACGACTGCGGCTCCACCAGCCCAAGAACCGTTTGCACAGCCACCATAGCGTCAATGGCACTACCACCGGCTCTCAACACCTCATAACCCGCCTTCACAGCCAGCGGATTGGCGGCAGACACCATATAATGATCGGCCAATACCTCGGTTTTTGTGGTGAGTCCACTGGCGGATTCCGGCGCAACGTCGTCATCATCAATGGTCGAAGCATGCAGGCATACCGGTAGCAATGCCATCATGATAAACGACAAAAATTGTTTATAGAGAATTTTTGCTTCGTGCATCCTTTTGCTCACCTTTTTTATAAGATTTATTAAGCAACAACTTTGACTTTAATGGTGCTGACCCAACCTCTCACTGCCTGAAAACAAAGGGCTGTAGGTTGGGACGAGCGGAACGCGACCTCCCAACACGGTGAATTTTTTGACAGGAATAGCCTTAAAACTGTTTTGCTTTCGTCCCCTGTAGATAGTCACCGTGTTGGGAGTCACTTCGTTCGTCCCAACCTACGAGATACTCATCGTTTTGTCAGCGTCAGCACCGCTTCCAGCACACCACCGGCAATGGCTCTGGCTTTATCCGTTGTTGTTGTATGATCCACCGACGCCCCTCTTGGATCAACATCACCCACCTTGAAGTGTTCACTCACTTCCAGCCCGGGGTTTACCATACCACGCACCTTGCATGCGATCTGGGTAATAAGCGGTTCTGCATCTTCACTTACGGTGGCAACCTTTTGTCCTTCCGTGACTAAATCACCAATGGTAGCAGGGCGAAAGCTTCGCAGGAACAAACGTACATGAATTTATAGTCCATCCTTCTTCTGTTTTTGAAAAAGGTAAGTTTGATGGCTTCCTGCATACCTATAGTTGACAGATTTGAGACACTGAGTGACTCTCGTAGCGCTCTTCACATCACCTATTCGCTGCCAAAAGTTTTACTTATCGTCTATGCCAGTATCTTAAGTGGATACAACGAGTGGAAAAGCATGGCTAACTTCGCCAGTTACAACCTCTCCTGGTTTCGTCAGTTCTTCCCTTACCTCTGGGGCATGCCGTCTCTGCATACTATCGAAAAAGTCTGCATGATGATTGACCCAGCAGCATTCATGAAGCTTTTTATTGATTGGATGAGTGATGTTGTAAAAAAAATCAACGGCCAGAGTGATGACGCCAAGGGAAATGAAAAAAACAAATATTGACGACATTGTACCTACTGATGGCAAAGCACTGAGGGGGTCACGACCAGCCAAGGGTAAAAAAAATGGTTCATATCGTCAGTGCTTACAGCACTCAACTTAGCCTGATATTGAGCTTTACCCCCGTTGATAAGAAATCCAATGGGATTACCGCTATCCCTGAAATTCTGGACATACTGGTGATCGAAGGCTGCCTGATTACCAGTGATGCCATGGGTTGCCAAAAGGATATTTGCAAAAAGATCGTGGATAAAAAAGCGGATTATCTGATCTGCGCCAAAAACAATCAGCCCACGCTTTGCGACAACATTGAGCGAGATTGAGCGAGTGTTCACAAAACACATGGAAGACCATCCAAAAGACCCTGAACCTTCTGAATCTGACGTTTTTTCAGAAACGGAGGAAAAAAGCCGTAACCGCTATGAGCACCGTCGCTGCTGGGTTTTTGACGATATTCTGGCGATTGATCCTGATCAGGAATGGGCAAAACTTACTCAATTTGCGGTTATTCAGAGAGACAGACGGATTGGTTCACAGCAAACGACAGAATTACACTACTACATTATGAGTCGTGAAATGTCAGCAAAAAGCGTTCTGGAGAGTGTTCGAAGTCACTGGGGTATTGAAAATAGCCAGCATTGGAAGCTGGACGTCAGCTTTAACGAAGATGCTTCCAAGATTCATGAGCGTACAGCCGCAAAAAACGTGGCCACTGTCAGGCGTTGTTGTTTCAATGCTCATAGCCTGAGTGCTCGTTTTCCCAAAGAAAGTATGAAGACCCGGATAGAGCTGGCGGGGCTTAACGATGAGTACCGAACGGAATTGATTCGGGAGCATTCATTTTTCTGATCGCAGGGTTTGCTGAATACCATCAGAGAAAAGTAAAGGTATTATGGGATCTTCTGAAGCGCAGAAGAGGAAGTTGTTTGTGCTTATTTTGGTGCTTCGAGCCTTAAATGCAATATTCCAGTACGTCATGAGGCAGTTTGGACTAAATATTGCCGACGACAGGCATCAGTGAGTCCTCGAATCGGATTATTGAAACGATGGTACGTACCAAGCTTTCGCCCTATCGCATGCGGGTATCTGAGGGAACTTTCTGATCCTGTACGTGATATAGCGTTTCAAGATTATGAGCAAGAATGGGGTCAGCAAGATCGGTATCAAAACTCAAAAGTGAATCGTACTTTTGATGCAACATCGCAAAAGCAGACTTTGCAAAGTTGGGAAAAGGAATGCCATTTTTGCAGTGATTGGATCGATGATAGGGGATTTCATCAAAACACTCGCAAACCTGTCCAATTAGGTTGCTTGCTTTGAGGTGTTTGCTGGCTTTAGGCATGGTGTGATCGGTCAATTGACGAGAGTATATAATGCCCTTCCATATAGCCCTATAGAGTCTGCGATGTAATTATTTTTTACTGGTCTACAGACCTTGCAGCACAAGGATTTTAATATTCAGCGGGAATTGCTGGTGTTTTTTATTCCATTTTCCTGTGTCGTATAAAGATCGGGAATTGCTGGCCCTTTTATGATCATTCTTGTTTATTTTGCTATTTTATTCAGGCCTATGTTGGAGATTGGAGAAAAAAATGAAGCTTATATTATTCAGTTTCGTGTTGTTATTTCATGTGATCAAAGCAAATGCTGGTATATACCCATCTATTATTTGGGATTACAAGAATCCCATCTTTAGTTCAGGTGAAGGTTTCTATACAGAGGTGAAGAGTTACAGTATGTTTTATTTTGTATGCAGCAATATTGGTATGGTCTTAACTTATCAGACAGTTCAACCGGAAAAGAATTATGAGAACTTTTTCCTAGTCGACAAGCATGGTTATGACCATTGCAGAGTCAATACCAGTCAAGCAGAAAATCGACTGTTATTGAAATGCGACAGGCCTATGGGCTTAAAGTTCAAATATATTTACTTCTCACCTTATTCTGCTCTCCCTAATATTAATCCTGTGTTCAAAAAGGGAAACACTTATTATTTTATATCAACAGCAGATGGAACCGAACATTCGCTGGATAATACCAAAGACGGGCACTGTCTTACTCACAAAATGCGAATGGCAGTTTATGTATGCAAAGACAATGAGGCAAAATGTGGTGATGAAAGTGATGAAAGTGCTGAAACCACTGCCACTCCTACGATTCCCCCTGTTACCTGTCCTACTGATACCTGTCCTACTGATACCTGGCCTACTGCTACCTGGCCTACTGCTACCTGGCCTACTGCTACCTGGCCTACTGCTACCTGGCCTACTGCTACCTGGCCTACTGCTACCTGGCCTACTGCCACTTATTACCCTGCCACTGATTCTGTTAACTTACCAAGCGAGTGTATTCCAGGTGGGTACAACGATTCACAGGCATTGTCGTTAGTATGGGAAATTCCCTACAACAAGACTCAAACAGAGCATATCTCTGAAAATTCCGGGTTCCCGGTCATTGTACTTTGCAAAGAACCCAACAGTACCATTCATCAACTGGACAGTGAAGGAAAGCCTGTTAATGACTGGTTATGTGAGAAAGCCTGTCAGCACCTTATTATTCTTAAACCCAAATACTTGGATGATGAGCACTATATTTTCGAGGCAAAATCTGCAAACGGGAGTTTACAACTATGGAAATCGACTCTGGTTATCAATGTTGATAAGTTTAAAAAGTTTAAAAAGCTTATAAGCGAATCCTACCGTTATCACGAACCTAGATTAACTTTTTTGATTTCAATGTCTTTTTTGGCTGGCTTTTTAAACGCAAACGTTTATCAATAATGCCCGACACAATGGCGACAGACCATAGAACGGCTGTGGATTGGGCTTTGCAAATCAAACAGCTGGTCGATGCAGCAAATCCCGAGCTTTTAATTCCTTCCAGAAATACTAACCCGAATATTTCATAAAAGGAGGCAAGTTCCGCCCAATCACTTGATATAATTGGGTCGACCAAAAGAAAGCTTCGGAAGAAGCAAACCGGAACTTGCCATGCCCAAATCTACACAAGAACAGCTTCGTTTTCATCCCTCAAATGGAAAAACCATCCGGGCAGACTTCAATGGTGGGGAGTTATCTTCTGACTTTGGCACTCTGCTGCTACGGGAAACCATTCTGCAGAGCGGTCTTATCTGCAAAATGACTGATGCCATCAATGACAGACGCCATCAATCCTATATCGACCACTCCCTGAAAGAACTTCTGGTTCAGCGGGTTCTGCAAATGGCCTGCGGCTATGAAGATGCCAACGACAGTAACCGTTTGCGTAAAGACCCTATGTTCAAACTGGCCACTGGTCGCAATCCGTTGGACAGCGATAACCATCTCGCATCAGCGCCCACTTTTACCCGGCTGGGACAATCTATGACCCGCTCCGACATTTACAGGATGGCTGAAGCATTTGTGCATCACTTTATCAGCAGTTACAAGCTGCCACCCCCGGTGATCGTTATCGATCTTGATCATACACCGGCCATTACTCATGGTGGCCAGCAGATGAACCTGTTTAATGCCAAATATCAGGACTACTGCTACTTGCCCCTGATGATTTTTGAGGGACTCAGCGGCAAGCTGATTACGGCGATTCTTCGTCCGGGGAAAACCCCAACGGGCAAGGAAAATGCAGCTATTCTCGAACGGGTCATTCGGCTGCTTCGGAAAAAGTGGCCGAAAACCCATCTACTGGTTCGGGGAGACAGCCACTTCGCTCAACCAGAGTTAATGTGGGTGGTTCAGAATGCCCCTCATTCGGATTATGTCTTGGGCAAAGGTGCAGGCCACAAAACGGCTTTGCGGCCAAAAGCCAAAGAGTTGTTGGATGAAGCGCGTCAAGCTCTGAAGGTCAAGACTGAGCTGGCAAGACTGAACAACATGCCAGAACCTGATCGGCTCAGACTTTACGGGGAAGCAGAATACCAGGCCAAGAGCTGGAAAGGTCTCGATACCCGGATAATTTACAAGGCGGAGGTCAACCAAAAAGGCGACAACCCTCGTTTCATTGTGACGTCGATGAAGGAAGCTTCTCCAGAGGTAATTTATGAAGAGCTTTACTGTCCAAGAGGACAGGATGAGAACTTCATCAAACATCTGAAAAGTGATCTGTCCGGCGACAGATTGTCCGATCAGGGCTTTTTGGCTAACCATTTGAGAATGTTTTATGCCTGTGCCGCTTATGTTTTGCACTATGAGTTAAGAACCAAGACTTTGAAAGGTACGGAGCTGGAAAAAGCGCAGCCATCAACGGTGATCATGAAGCTCTGTAAAGTTGCAGTCAAAGTGGTTGAATATAAAGACCGAATTAAACTTCATCTGCCACGTAGCTGCCCATTCAAGAGGCTTTTGCAGCATGTGACAGAAGTCTTTTACCAGATGCCGATACTTCGACCGGGGTAGCAACTTTCATAAGACTCAATCAAGGTACATAGCAACCAGATGAAAGAGCCTTGGGGCTTTCCGTTATCCTGAAATAGCAGGATTCGTTGATTAGCGTCTAATCTGTAAGCAAGTATGGGCTGCAATGTCTTTCACATGGTTAACAGAGCAACAGGCTTGCGGAAAAGTCCAAAATTAAGAGGATGGGATGGTAGTTGCTGCTTGTTTATGAAATATCCGGGCTAAGGCTTTGAGGGCAGTGAAATAAAAACTTCTTCGTAAACTTTTTCGTCTATTTTTGGGGAAGTCGTTCGAAGAGTTCGTCCAGTGCCCTTCCCAGAACTTTGTCGTTCATGTGTTCTGGTTTGATACCTTCCCGTATCAGTTTATCGAGAGGCTTATTGGCGAAGAAGTGGGGAAACATATGGAGAGACCGCCCTGTAAACCCGGGGCGAAAGTACCGCGATTACTATAGTGCCACATGAGCCTATTTTTAGAGCACGAAGTCATAACCGTAACAATCAGCGATACCGATCGAGCTATAAAAATGCAGTATACAGCGGAGATATTATCCGTCAGTTACCGCATATTAGTACTGAAGTACACTCCGTACTTTCGCCCTGCCTGTAAACCCAAGGCCATTGATGATCATTCCGACAACAGACTCACCATTGGAAACATTCCAGTCATTGGATACCTTTGGTGCGCGCCGGTCAATGTGATCGGCAATTCCGAGCTCTTTGCACATGCCCGCTACCAGACCAAGGTGGTCTATATTTTGAATCTGAGTTTGATAATGAATAGGAGGCATAATGCGATTTCCTGATATTTTCTTTTTTAACAAATAGCAGAAATAGGAAAAATGTCAGGGTAGGTGGTGAATGACGGTGGTATAATTGCTTAAAATCAATAGCGAACTATAATTGGGCGACTTTTCTTCTTTATTCCGAGAAATGAGTGTCAGTCATGAAATACCGCTGCATGTTGACGATTTTCACTACACTTTGTTCACATAGCATCCATACGTCAGCCATTATCGATAAAGAAAACTTTCGGGGACATTTTTCAGATACCCATTTTACGCTTAATAATACCAATAAAGACGGAATGAATATTCGTTATTACGATGAGTCACGCTTTCAGTCCGAGTACTTATCTGTTCTTCAACAACGAAACCAACGAGCCTATGAGGCATTGCATGCCGCCAGAGAAAACCTTCATGCCAGTGTTAATTCCGTTAGGCAGACGTACCTGAATATTCAATCACTATCAGACAAGAGTTTTACCGGATCTGAAAAAGTCACTGTTCAGGAATTTTTTACGGCCGTCCACCTTTACCAACAAAGCATTGCCACAACCAGGGATCGCATTGACAGTTTGGCACTACCTGCCTCTATGCTGAAATACGACCCTATTGAATTGACCAGTATAATTGATTTTGAACCACTACAAAACCACTACAGAGATCAGTTAAAGAAACTGGAATCAGCATGCGATCATCTAATTAGTGCCTGTCCGAAAACCCACAAACACTTGAAAACAGCAGCCTGCAGCCCCATATAGTACTCGAAGATTTTCCAAAACAAGCTGTTTTCACATTTATGCGCCAAACCATCAACCCACAAATGCAGTTGGGCGAAGTTGATATCTCTGCCATCACGTTTAATCCCAAGTCCAGAGACGACATTCCCCGTCTGCTTCGGGGGCTGCAACATATCTGGATAACACCTGATCTGCGACACAGGGTTTTTCAGGTGCTTGAGAACATGATTCCTGCCAGTCGGCACAACGGTCGTCCCGGTATGGACCTCTGGAACATTCTGGTTTTCGGCACTCTGCGCCTTGTCACTAATTGTGACTATGACCGCTTGCAAGAGTTGGCTAATGAACATGGGACATTACGGAAAATGCTCGGTCACGGCCCATATTGTACCCATTCCTACCACATACAAACATTGCAGGATAACATCAGCCTCTTCACACCGGAGATACTGGATCAGATTAACCAGGTCACGGTGGATGCAGGTCACCAGCTGGTTAAAAAAAAGATGAGCCGCTACATGGCCGTGCCGATTCCTTCGTAGTCAAAACCGATGTCCATTTCCCCACGGATATCAGCCTTCTGAGCGACGCTTGCCGTAAAAGCATTGAGTTTGCATCCGCTCTCTCCAATCAGTACCAGCTTCCGGGCTGGCGTCAGAGCAAATATCTTAAAGACCAGCATCGCAAACGCTACAACAAGGCTCGAAACCTGAAGCATTCCAGCGCAACCTGTGAACTGAAACAACAGCAGCGGCAGCACGACATTGAAATGGCTCACCTTGAGTACATAAAGTACAGCCTTTCAATTGTCCGCAAAGCTGAAACGACCTTGTCCTTGCTGTTGAAAAAACAACTGGATGAGCCAAGGCTGGAAAACCTCAAATACCACATAGCCCACAGCCGTCACCAGATAAACCTGATTTACCGACGGGTGATAGAACATGAGCAGATTCCCCATAATGAGAAGGTGTTCTCAATCTTTGAGCCTCATACAGAATGGATCAGCAAAGGCAAAGCCGGAACTCCGGTTGAACTGGGGTTACGGGTCTGCGTGTTGCAGGATCAGTTCGGTTTTACTTTGCATCATCAGGTCATGCAAAAACAAACAGACGACCAGGTTACAGTACCTATGGCTGAGGCTGCCAAAAAGCGGTTCCCGACATTAAGAGGGTGTCTTAAAAGCCAAAATTTAAACCCAGTGAAGCACTTTTCTCTGCAAAGAATGACGCTTCACTGGATCTCTTTCCCAGCTGCCCCATTTTCTGTCAAATGGCCGATACCGCTCAAAGTACAGCCAGAGAATCCTGTTGTACCTGAAAATAGCGTGAAAACTGGCTTTTACAGCCCGGCTCAGGTTATAGGCCAGCAGGTGTAAGCCAAACTCCAGTTTAACTTTCTCCAACCCCTTGCGACGAAAACGGTTTAACCCCTGTATATCCCGTAAATAGGCAAAGACAGGCTCAACCATCGCCTTTCTTTTGCTGAAAGACTTTTTAGCTTTCGGGTGCTGCATAACCTGCCTCAGTGCATCCTTGGCATCATCCATCGCATAGCGTTTTATGCGGCGCCCTTTCTTATTGGTCGTACACTGATCTTTGAGAGGACAACCTTCACACGGTCCATTGCCATATATCTTTTGCTCTTTTGTGCGAATGCTTCCCTTTATCTGCCCGATGAGAACCAGCTCTTTTCCTGCAGGGCAACGATAAACGTCATTAGTCTCATCATAATAAAAATGTCCCTTCTGGAACTTTTTGGATTCTTTGGGCTTGCCTGGCTCTTTACCCTCAGGGCATAGCAGGCTGATGTCGCGTTCCAGACTGGTTGAAATGACTTCATCATTGAAGTAACCAGCATCCAGAAGCATTTCATCTACTGGTTTGCCCGTGATCTGCATTGACTGATCAAGCATTGGACTTACGACAGTTGTTTCATTGGTGGGATCAACAGCCTGAGCCAGTACCACCCGCTTGTTATTGGCTAACACGGATGGTTTGTAACCCGTTGTATAACCTCGCCCCCGTTTCATCTTTTGAACAACGGCTTCAGGCTCTGTAGGGCTAACGACAGCACTTCCTGATTTACCATTCTTTTTTCGCTTCTCGTTGCGTTCAATAACTGCTTCGAGAGTACTGCTGGCCATCTCCAGTTTCTTTTTGTTTTCAGGACAGTCTGGATGGTTGTCAGCTTGCTTTTGTGCTGTTTCATGAGCCTGTTGTGCAGCCTCCTGCTTCATCAGGTTGTAGCTTGAGCAGGCGGCTTCTATGACCGTTCCATCACCAGCCAGACAGCTACCATCAGAGTTCGTCTTTTTGAGGACGGCTCGTGTCAGGCTTTCAAAAAATGCACCGGCCATGGACTTGCTATGCATATTGATGAAGCGACCAATAATGGCGTGGTCTGGAAAAATCCCACCGGTAACCCACATACAGCCAAGATCAACACGGGCTAGTCGCTCCAGAGTTCTCAGCGAGGTAATGCCCTGCATAATGCCATAGAGAATCAAACCCATCATGTTACGGGGTGAATAAGGAGGGCGACCTTCTGAGGCATACCTTTGCTCAAAATCAGACCAGTCTTGCTCATCAAGAAGGGATGCAACAGTAAAAGGTGTTTTCTGACCAGTTAGTTCAAGGTGTTCTTTCAAGTTAGAGTTGCCAAGGGTGATGGCGTTGGGGTTCGGAGCAACAAAACGTCGTTTGTCTGTTTTGTTGCCTGATCCTTTGGGCTTATCGTGTTTTTTGTGATCCGGACTACTGGCTGCACCTGAAAAAATATCGAGCTGTGGAGCTGTATTAATCTTGATTTGCGGTCTTGTTGTCATACTGAAGCCGGTAAAGCTACTTTATATCCAGATTACCGGCTTGTAGTGGGTTTTGCGACACCCTCTTAAGCCAGGTGAGCTACGACAAAGGCTTCTGGAGTCCGGGCAATCTTGAAAAGCTGGAAGTTCTTCTGGAGCATTCAGTTCTTCCCAAGAAAGGCAGGCTGTCAGCCAATGACAAAAAACGGGAATGCCACCCGGAATTTATCCGGGCAAGAAGGAAGCACTCAGCCGTTGAATCCGATATCAACGCACTGGAAGCGAATGGTCTCGACAAATGCCCGGATAAAGGGATAGAAGGCTTTGAGCGCTATGTCGCACTGGCTGTTGTCGCCAGCAACCTGAAACGGCTGGGTAAAATTCTGCTGACCAGAGATCGTCAGTAGCCTTTCAGCCAGGCTTCCGTCAGTTTACTTTTGATCATGCCGGGCATGAGAGATTACTGCGCTTGTAGATAGTCGAATCAGGTTGTATTTTGAACAGTGCGGTACAAAAAACATCCTTTGTTCGTCTGGTAACTCAAATCCAGCCGTTATCAACTTCTGTCGGCCAAGAACGACTGCCGTTTTTCAGAGGTTTTCTGACAGGCACTAATTATAAAGCTGACACTACCCAACGAAACTATCTATCAGCAAACAGGAATTGATACCAGCGCCTTAAAACAAATGCAGCTTTACACTGCTGAACAAATCAATAATATGGAACGCAAAGCATTAATGCTTGAAGTAATGCCAGCCCGCGACATTCAAGTCATTGACGAAAGCATCAATCGATTCACAAAACAGGCCTTGGAAACTTATGTAGACACTTTCGGGACATCTGAACGATTTCGGGTTGGCTATGACCAAGAGGGGAGAATAAAAGCGGCAGTGGCTCTGGAGGAAGCCTTCTGGGTCCGATCGTATATCCGGTCTGTTTACGGTATAAAAATAGGCAGCATACCCGTCGAATACCCGAAATATATATTAAATGCAGATTATTATCTTGGCTCAACCACTATTGGCTCTCACCCTATCCGCAAGACTAGCCAGCTGACGGATGCTTCCAACAGAGCAAAAGAAGCAGAGGCGTCACTGCACGATACCAACACACACTATATCGGTGCTCTACTTAAACATTTGACGACAATGGCAACAGGCTCAAGCAAAGAGACCACTGCAAAAAAGTTTATCATCACTCTGGTTAAACAAGATCTGGATGAAGAGCTGGAACTTAGCAAACCTGGCGGACTGAGAGTGGTACGCGAGAATTACAGAAAACGATTTTATCCAACACCTACAGAAAAAAAGTACATCAAAGACAGGGAAGAATTGTTTTTTTACACCCCAGACAGTGATGATATCGAGGCTGACGTAGGCGTCGTTGATTCAGACACCCTCAGAGGCGTAATAAAACAGTGCATAGCCAGCCTCGAAATGATGGAAAGCCGGCTGAACGAAGCCCGCTCCCTGAGAATGACTATTGAAACATTAAAGTCAGGCAATAAGGCAACAAAAAACAGAATCAAAAGAGCGGAACTATAATCAGCCATGATTTTACGTGCATTCATACTTTGCTTTACAGCGACTAACCTATTATCCAACTCAATTTATGCAGACAACCTGGATAACTATTGCACCACTGTTGCTCATCCTGCTCAGAAAGTTAGTCAATACTGCTCTGGAATCATCATTCCTGCAAGCAAAACCCGTAATTTTCAGGGTGAACGACTGCTGTGTAGTAATGCTTCCGACCGTAAAATCCGCCACCCTGTCGATTTCGACGAAGAGGCATGGCGGGACAAACTTGCGACAGACCGGCAGGGTGCGTTTGAGATGCTACGCACGCTTCCTGATCCTGTATGGCAAGGCACACTGAAATACAAAAGTCATTTAAATTGGTCCTGGCAGGATTGCCAGAAAGTTACCGACGCTGAAAAATGCGGAACAGAGCAACACTGCAAAACCGTTACGAACCGGTTAGGAGAGCGAGAAAAGAAGTGTAAAGACAAATCCAAAACCTGCTACGTTGACATTGATATTCATGAGTCTGTTTTTTGCAGCCATGAAAAAACTGACTATGAAATCAGGTATCTCAAGTCCAGCGAGTCAGAATGGAATCCTGAGCACGATCATTTCACAGATCGGCTTGCAAATGGTTATGATCTTCTGCCAGGAGAAGAGGAAACCGTTGTCGTCGATAATGGTGCGGACTTGCTGGGAAGCAGACGGCTTGCGCCCAAAGTATATTTCAAAAACCAGCGCAACCAATACATCATCACGATGCTGGATACTCCGCCATTTACTAAAGACAACCTCTACTGTCAGCAGCGTTCTCAATACACAATCGGTTTTTCATTGATGGCAAAAGCACGAATACGCTCACGCTCCGGCAACGATTTTTCAATACCTGCCGCTCACGATGGAGCTCCTCTGGAAGCTTTAATATGGCAAAGTGCCCGTGATCAGACAGGTAAACGAAAAGATAAAGGCTACCCGGCAGTATTACAGGTACAAGACTACTCTGCCAAAGCCATGCATGAGTTTGCTGATGATACGGATAATACTTTCAAACACATCGTATTACGTATTCAACTATATGAAAAAACCCCGTTTGGCATTCTGCCGTGGGCAACTTCCACTCAATACACTCAGGAAGCCAAAGCAGTTACCGCCACTCTGAATGCCCTTTCTGACGAGCAAGCTATCCGACGATCCGCCCTTTGGCAGATCAATCTGGCTAACCAACTCCTGCATCCGGATAAAAATCTCTACAGGGTATTTGTTCCCTGGTTTGTTTATTATCCCGCCCGGTTAGTTTTTTCTTCTGAAGCCCTTAGCTACGAATACCAACTCAAACCAGCTACAAATTACAAACTGTCAGTAACGACATACCAAAAAGGCTTGTCGATTTATCATCAATCTTGTGAAGATGAGCCCAATGCATGGGATTGCCAGTTTTATGCCGGTTGGGGCTGGTTCAGTCCTAACCGGTATGAGCATAATTATTATTCAGATAACAGTCTGGACATCACTTTCACTACCGAAAGTGATGTCAACCTTCGAACATGGTGGCCTGTTATATGGGCCACCATTGGCTGGCTGGATGAGCTCGCAATTGCGACTTCAGTGTGGGTATTAATCACAAGAAACAACCTGCCCTGAGGGTAGCTGCAGGCAAAAACATCCCATCATCATCCCCTCAATCCTCTGTTCGTGGTGGATTCCCACCTCCGTGGGAATGACGGTAAGCTGGTGTTTTCTGTATTGCCACTCCCCTAGGAGGCAGGACTTATACCAAATTGTTTTTTAATACTAAAATCGCTTCCAGCACACCACCGGCAATGGCTCTGGCTTTATCCGTTGTTGTTGTATGATCCACCGACGCCCCTCTTGGATCAACATCACCCACCTTGAAGTGTTCACTCACTTCGAGCCCGGGGTTTACCATACCACGCACCTTGCCTGCGATCTGGGTAATAAGCGGTTCTGCATCTTCACCTACGGTGGCAACCGTTTGTCCTTCCGTGACTAAATCACCAATCTTCACCAACGGTGTTATCACGCCAGCACAGGGAGAACGTAACACCCGTTCTTCATCATAACCACCGATCATACCCGGCTTTCCGGTATCAGGCTTTGCCTGACCGGTATAAATAATTCGACCCAGATCATGCCCACGACAGGTTTCAACCACGGCATCCACATCATCACCCGCCGTGAAACCCGGACCTAATCCCAGTGTCACAGGTGCCATATCTTTATGTGTACCGAGATTGCGTTTGGCCAGAATGGCATCAACAACCACAGCCGGTTTCAACTGTCGTAAAGAAGCCGCTTCCGGATCAGCCATCACCGCTATCTCACGCTTTGCAGTGATTTTCAGAGCATCAGCCACCGAACGGGCTTTTCTTCCCATAACCCCTTCAACACTGATCATCTCATCGTCGTTAACCAACGCCTGGGCAAAAGCAATATTGGTACGAACAACGGTGGGTTTAGCTATATCCAGCATAATCACGTCGTAACCGCTGTTATGCAGTTTCAATGCAGTGCCTGTTGCCAGATCACCGGCACCACGAATCACAATCCGCTTTCCCAGAGCATCCTCAACCGTGTCCCCCATGGGTACCGGCTTTTTATGGTGACCAATGGCCAGTATTTCCGACATGATGCTGACGGCTATTTCTTCCGGCGTTTCAGCACCCAGATCCAGTCCTACCGGGGTTCTTACTTCATTAAAACGATCCAGTGAAATACCGCTTTCCAAAGCTTTGGTTCTCAAGGTGGCAACCTTTTTCCGGCTTGCCAGCTGCCCTATGTGTCTGGCATCGGTTTTCAGTACGGTATTTAACGCTTCAATATCTTCATGGTTTGTGGCGATGACCACCTGAGTGTCAGCGTTAATGGAGGTTTTCTCGATCGCATCAGCAATGGTATCGCCCTCAACCAGACGCGTGTATTCAGGAAACCGCCCGGCCTGCAGGTTAGGTTTCCATGAATCGGCTACGGTCGTTGCAAAACCGAGTCTCGCTGCAAGGTGAGCAACCGCCTGATTCACATGCCCCGCACCAATCAGCAACAATTGTGGTTTGACATTGTGAACATCAATAAACACTTTCATCGCCCCGCAGCAATCCATACCCATGGCATTTTTGCCATTGCGGGACAAGCTGGCATCCACCATCCGCGACTGACCGGTCTTAATGGCAGCAACGGCTTCACTGATGACATGACGTTCAACCATTCCACCACCGACAGTGCCGGTTGTTTCACCACTGTCTTCTACCAGCAGCTGGGCATTGTGGCGTGGTGCCGAACCACTGGTTTCAATAATGGAAGCAATGGCAAAAGGTGTATGGCTATCTGACAACTCAGCCGCTCGTGAGAAAACATTATTGGTCATTATTACATCCAGAAAGAGAGGGTGTGTTAATACTGTCCAGCCAGGGTTCAGGCTGTGAGAAACTACTTAAAATCGTCGTGTAAATGGAAGGAGAGCCTGCCATGACTGCCAATGCCAATGTCCGGCCCTGTTGTCTTTGTTCCTGTGTATCCAGCTGGTTCAAACACCAGATTCGTTTGCAGGTCTTCAGATTAAGGTTATTTTTTTCGGGGTTAGACTGAACCTGTTTAAACAAGCCCTCTGGCGAGTTAATAAGTGCTGACACCGCCGTGTGATTAATTCTTTCGTTAATACCCAGTCCGGTAATGTTTCTGAACTGTTCAAGTCGATGCACTGTGTTATCTGTTACAGGCGCATCAATACCTTTCCAGCCCGTCACCCCGATCATTACCTGACAGCCTTCCGGCAATACAGGCTCATTATCAGCTGGCGCTTTCAAGGGGTGATGCCTTGAACCATCCGCCTCTATCAATATATTGTCGTACAATTGGTGCTTAATCAGTTCAGCGGGCAAATCAGCCGGAATACCCGACAGTTTCCTTGGGTTTTCACAGAGCATACCGGCAACGGTAATAGATGCTGCTTCGGGTGGACTGTTGTAAAGTACCCTGGCATCCCTTGCTGTAATCACCCGGTCAGCAGTGTCTGAAAAACCGTCAATATCAGGGTGATAAATGCGTGTTGTGGTTGTTAACAACACTTTTCGACCCGATTGCTTCAGCAATCGGGCCAGATGTTGCAAAAAGCTGGTTTTTCCACCGGCACCGGTTGCTGCAATTATCCGGTCTTTGTCTGAATTTATGCCTGGGATCATCACACACCATTACCTGAGCCATGGAGTAGTAAAATTAATGGATACGAAACTGCACCACTGTGAGTGCCTTATTGCAGCAGCAGGCCTGTCTTCCCGAATGGGGGAATGGAAAGCCATGTTGCCTTTTGGCGCTTCAAATCAAACTATTCTCGATTGCAGTATTGCCAATGCGTTAAATTGCGTGTCCAACGTTATTCTCGTTACCGGCCACCGTGGCGAAGAACTCTTTGAACGATATAAAAACAATAAGCGCATTCAAATCATTCATAATCCAGACTATAAAAAAGGCTTATTCAGCTCTTTGCAAACCGGCATACAACAAGCCACCTCTGATTATTTATTTATTTCCCATGGCGATATGCCATTCATTTCAGAGGAAGTATTTAGCCTTCTTTATAACAACAGGGCTGATGATATTCTTTTCCCAAGCTATCAAGGCAAAGCCGGTCATCCTGTACTTTTAAATCATCGCTATTATGACTACATTTTGAATGCACCGGTTGATAGTCATATGAAATCGTTATTAACAGCACTACCCCATCGTTTTATTTCTGTAAACACCAATCGTGTTCATCTGGATATTGATACACCTCAGCAGTATCAATATCTTTGCAATAAAGCTCTTTAATTTTAGTGACATACGTCAATAGTTAAGTGTCGTTATCAATTTTTGCAATCGATTAATTATCAGATTGATAGCGATCACCCGGCTCTTATCATAATGACGAGCATCTGCTTTTTTCAACCTTTCAAATGCAAATTGTTTTTATTTACTGCAACCGGGTAAAAACAAGCTGTCTTTTAATATGAGTGTTTTCCGAAGTCGTTTTTTTTAAATAAATCTTACCTTTGTTGCTTCAGGTCAAAAACTCCCATCGAACACACCCTTTCTGATCCTTTTCGTCGCTTTCTGTGAAAAACTGGTCTGGTTCATGCATTACTGTGATCAGTGACAGCCGTTTGTACCGGTAAAACGTGATGAAAAAACAAAACCGGCATCCATTAAGTCACCTGGAGGCTGTCCGAGAATAGCGTCCGTAGCGAGGACGGCAGAAAATTGAGGATGAAGAATTGGTTTTGTGAGGAGAATAGCAAGCTATTTGACGAACAAAAGCGATTATTAAGACCAATTTGCTGTCGCCGCACGACGGCATGGATGCCGGAGCTAGGGCAACGCAGGAGCAGTTGCCGGTAGGGCAGACTATTCTCGGACAGCCTCCTAGAGAAACCATTAAACGGGCAATAAACAAGCCGTATAAGGAGAAGTCAATGGGCGATATTATGCGTCCCGTTCCGTTTCAGGAAATGCTGAATCGAATTCACGGGGAATATCATAAAAACCAGTCCTTGTTTGGCATAAAAGCAGATCAACTCTTCAGAAAGAAAAACAGCCAGAAGGTGAGCGTGTGTTCCGAAACCGCTACCACTGCTGTTGGTCCGGCAGCGGGTCCACACACACAGCTGGCTCAGAACATCATCACCTCATGGGTTGCCGGTGGCCGTTTTATTGAACTGAAAACCGTTCAGATCATGGACACCCTGGAAATTGAAAAGCCCTGCATCGATCCGGACGACGAGTGCTACAACACCGAATGGTCCACTGAATACACCCTGCCAAAAGCCTACGACGAATATCTTAAGTCCTGGGTTATCCTGCATGTTTTGCAATCTCTGTTCGACCCGACTCTGGGCGACAAGCAGGAAAAGAACTTTATTTTTAACATGAGCGTGGGTTATGACCTGAAAGGTATCAAAACACCACGTATGCAGACCTTCATCGATGACATGAT
Organism: Endozoicomonas montiporae CL-33; assembly: GCF_001583435.1. Lineage (NCBI taxonomy): Bacteria > Pseudomonadati > Pseudomonadota > Gammaproteobacteria > Oceanospirillales > Endozoicomonadaceae > Endozoicomonas > Endozoicomonas montiporae. The sequence goes on from NZ_CP013251.1 coordinate 4,167,485, forward strand.
GGACTGCAGCAACCATGAAAACTTTGACGCTTATAAAGAGTCCATCAAGCAATGGCTGCGCGAGCCTGAAGTGATGGCTACGTTCCAGCACAAGGGGCGCATTGAATCACTGGAACAGCAGATTGACGAAATCTCTCCGAAGATCGTTCAGTCCGTCACCCTGTCTACCATGCACGGTTGCCCTCCTCATGAAATTGAAGCGATCTGCCAGTACATGCTGACAGTGAAGCGCATCGATACGTTTGTAAAACTCAACCCGACCCTGCTGGGCTATCAGCGCGTTCGCGACATTCTTGATCAGCGTGGCTTTGATTACATTGGTCTGAGCGAAGAGGCTTTCAGCCACGATCTGCAAATGACCGACGCACTGCCCATGCTGCACCGTCTGCGTGACGTAGCTGCTGAAAAAGGCCATCACTTTGGCGTCAAGCTCTCTAACACACTGGGCTGCATAAACGATAAAGGTCGTCTGCCTGGTGATGAGATGTACATGTCCGGTCGTGCACTGTATCCACTGACCATCAATCTGGCTGCCATTATTGCTGACGAATTCAGTGGTCAGCTGCCTATGTCCTACTCCGGTGGTGCATGGAAAGGCAACATCGCCAACATCTTCAACACCGGTATCCGCCCGATCACCATGGCCACCGAGATGCTGAAGCCCGGTGGCTATATGCGTCTGCGTGACTGTGCCAATGCTCTGGAAGAGTCTCACACCTGGGACATGAAAGAAGTCGATGTACAGGCATTGAAACAGTTAGCCGAACACGCTCTGACTGATGACGAATACACCAAGAAAAGCTGGCACGAGACACCTCGTAAAAAAGAAGGCGCTTCTCCACGGTTTGACTGCACCATCGCCCCCTGTAAAGAAACCTGCCCTATTGGACAGGATGTGCCTGAATACATTCAGAATGTTGCCCGTGGCGATTATCAGGGCGCACTCAGCCTGATCTACGACAAGAACCCACTGCCCGGCATTACCAGTCACATCTGTGATCACCAGTGCATGACCAGCTGTACCCGTAAGGATTACGAAGGCTCTATAAAGATTCGCGACATGAAGCGAATTGCTGTTGAACAGGGCTGGGAACAGTACAAATCAGAATGGAAAAAGCCCAGCCAGATCTCACAGGCCCGTTGTGCTGTGATTGGCGCAGGCCCCAGTGGTTTGTCAGCGGCCTACTTACTGGCACGTGCCGGCTTCCCTGTTGTGGTGTTTGAAAAAGAGCGCGATGCGGGCGGTATCATTCGTAACGTTCTGCCTAACTTCCGTATCCCTGCCGAAGTCATTCAGCAGGACATCGATTTTGTCAGAGCACACGGCGTGCAGTTTGAATTTGGCTGCGACCCTGACATCAACGCCCCTATGCTGAAAAACGTGGGTGGTTTTGACTACGTGTTCATGGGCGTAGGCGCAGAGAAAGGCAATCACATGCCACTGGAAGGCGACCGTTCCCGTCTGCTGCCTTCACTGTCCTTCCTGAGAACCTTCAACAGCAAGCCTGAAACCATTGCCCTTGGCAAGCGTGTTGCCGTTGTCGGTGGTGGTAACACCGCTATGGACAGTGCAAGAGCTGCACTGAAGATGCCTGGTGTTGAAAAAGTCACTGTCTTCTATCGCCGGACAGAGCATGAAATGCCAGCGGATCGTGAAGAATATCACAACGCTGTTGCAGACGGTGCCGAGTTCCACTTCCTGACCAATCCTGAGCACATGACCAAAACCGGTCAGCTGACCTGCCGTGTCATGGAACTGGGAGAGGAAGATGCCAGTGGTCGTCGTCGTCCGGTTGCTACCGATAAGACCATGACCGCACAGATCGATACCGTTATCACTGCGATTGGTGAGTCTGCGGATGCCGAACTGTTGAACGGCATGGGCTTACCGGTAGGTCGTGATGGCTGGACGATTGTTGACAAGAGCACCTGTGAAACCGCGGTTTCCGGTATCTTCCTGATCGGTGACGCACATACCGGTCCATCCACTGTCGTGCGTTGTATCGACGAAGCCAGAAAAGCGACCGATACGATCATCAAGCGAGAGTCTGCAAGAGTGCATACCAATACAACAGCACTGTCGCCTGATTCCCAAACCATCCGTCAGCGCAGGGGCTTTATTCCTCTGACTAACGTGACCCGCGAAGACACCGAAGCCTTTGCCACCCAGGAAGGCGAACGCTGTCTGGAATGCAACCACATCTGTAACAAGTGTGTGGGTGTCTGCCCGAACCGCGCTAATGTGGCTCTGGATATTCCCGGCTTTAAAGAACGTTATCAGGTTCTGCATCTGGATGCGTACTGTAACGAGTGCGGTAACTGTGCCCGTTTCTGTAACTGGGACAGCAAGCCTTACAAGGAAAAACTGACCATCTTCAGCCTGATGGAAGACTTCGAAAACAGCACCAACACTGGCTTCTTTGTTAATAACGAAGATGTGTGGGTTCGTCACGATGGCGAAGTTCGCATGCTGCACATCAATGCTCTGGGTGAAATGGGAGAACTGCCCGACGAGCTGGTCAGACTGGGTCGCGTTATCCGCCACGTGTACCTGAAGTACCCATACCTGCTGGGTGCTGTTGATCAATAAGACCGACTAATAAATGAGTTAAGCAAAAGTAGGAACAGTTGCCGACAGCAGTAAACGTCGGCAACTGAACGACAGGAAGAGGACAATAATGCTACTGATAAAAAATGCTACCGCTGTCCAGTTTCAGCCTGCTTCCGTAACGGAAGGGGTTGATATTCTGGTTGATGGCAACAAAATTGCCCGGGTTGGCAAGGACATTGACGCCAGACAGGCAACCAAAGTCATTGATGCGGCAGGCCGTGTGGTGATGCCTGGTATCGTTTGCAGCCATAACCACTTCTACTCAGGTCTCTCCCGCGGTGTGATGGCTGACATCAAACCCAGCCCCGACTTTATCAGCACCCTGAAAAACCTGTGGTGGCGTCTGGACCGTGGTATCGACGAAGAAATCCTGTACTACAGCGGTCTGATCTGTTCACTGGAAGCCATCAAATCCGGTACCACTACGGTTATTGACCATCATGCTTCGCCTTCCTTTATCAAGGGTTCACTCAGCACTCTGCGCAAAGGTTTTATGAAAGCCGGTCTGCGTGGCATGACCTGTTTTGAAACCACGGACCGTAACTACGGCATTAAAGAGCTGGAAGACGGTGTTCAGGAAAACATCGATTTTGCCAACCTGATTGACAGTGCCAAAGCAAAAGGCGACGAACCTTATCTGGTTGAAGCCCATATCGGCGCACATGCTCCGTTTACCGTACCTAATGACGGTCTGGGCATGCTGGCAGATGCTGTAAAAGAAACCGGCCGTGGTCTGCATATTCATGTGGCTGAAGACAAATACGACAGCACATGGAGCCGTCACCACTACGGACAGGAACTGCTGCAACGTCTGGACTCCTTCAATCTGCTGAACGAAAAATCCCTGATCGCTCACGGCATCTACCTGACCGACGCCGACATTGAACTGTTGAATGCGCGTAACGGCTTCCTGGTGCACAACCCTCGCTCCAACATGAACAACAATGTGGGCTACAACGCCCGGCTGGAAAAATTCAGCAACGTTGCTCTGGGCACCGACGGTATTGGCAGCGACATGCTGGAAGAAATGAAGTTTGCCTTCTTCAAGCACCGCGATGCCGGTGGTCCGCTGTGGCCAGACAGCTTCCTGAACTTCCTGAATAACGGTAACCGCCTGCTGGAACGCAACTTTGGCGGACAGTTTGGACGACTGGAGCCCGGTTATCAGGCAGATCTGGTGATTCACGATTACATCAGCCCGACACCTTTCGTTGGCGATAACCTGCCAGGACATCTTGCCTTTGGTATGGGCAGCAATGGCGTGCGCACGGTTGTTGTTGATGGCGCTGTCGTCTATGAGGATCGCGAATTCCCATTCGATGTATCAGGCATTTATGCCGAGGCACGCACAGCCGCTGCACGCCTCTGGAAAAATATGGACAACCTCGACTAAGCACTCCATGGCAGGGCCAGGAGGCTGTCCGAGAATAGCGCCCTGCCAGCCAGATCTCTATATAAGAACCCCCCGGGAGGGGATGAGTAATGCTAAGTACCGACGCTGACCTTGCTAACGGGACAAAACCTGACCTGCTGGAACGATTTTTTAAACTGAAACAGCACGGCACCACTGTTAAAACAGAAGCCATTGCCGGCTGCACCACCTTCATCACCATGTGCTACGTGGTGTTTGTTGTACCCGAAATGCTGTCTGCTACCGGAATGGATCGGGGGGCACTGTTTGTTGCCACCTGTCTGGTAGCCGGTCTGAGCTCCATTGTGATGGGGCTGTACGCGAACTGGCCTGTGGGGCTGGCTCCGGGTATGGGACTGAATGCCTTTTTTGCTTATGCCGTCGTACTGGGCATGGGTTATTCATGGGAACAGGCCATGGGCGCTGTTTTCTGGGGTGGTATCGGCTTCATGCTCCTGAGTATCTTCAAGGTTCGGGAATGGATTATTAACAGTATTCCAAAAGGACTACGAATCGGTATCACTGCCGGTATTGGTCTTTTCCTCGCCCTGATTGGTCTGAAAAACTCAGGCATCGTTGTGGCTGACCCCGGCACCATTGTTGGTCTGGGCAACATCACTTCATTTGCTCCAGTTATGGCAAGTCTCAGCCTGTTCCTGATTCTTGCCCTGAGCTACCGGAACATGAAATCTGCGGTACTGGTTTCTATTGCCGTTATCACCGCTATCGCTCTGGGCTTTGGCGATGTTCAGTACACCGGTATTGTCGCCGCACCACCCAGCATTATGCCTATCTTCGGCAAGCTCGACATCATGGGTGCCCTGAACCCTGACATGATTGGTGTCATTGTCGCCTTTATGTTCGTCAACCTGTTTGATACCACCGGCACCCTGATCGCAGTAGGCGACAAAGCAGGTCTGGCTGATGAAAACGGCAAGATGGAGAACATGAGCAAAGCCATGGTGACCGATGGTACGTCTTCATGGATCGGCGCCATCATGGGTGCACCAACCGTGACCACTTATGTTGAAAGTGCCTCTGGTGTAGCCGTTGGTGGACGCACAGGCCTGACCGCCGTCTTCGTTGGTCTGCTGTTCCTGTTGTCACTGTTCCTGTCTCCACTGGCCGGTATGGTTCCAGGTTATGCCACCGCTGGCGCATTGATGTACGTCGCCGTGTTAATGACCTCCAGCCTCGGCAGCATGGAATGGTCTGACCTGACAGAAGCTGGTCCGGTGGTCATCACCACCATCATGATGCCTCTGAGTTTCTCTATTGCTAACGGTATTGCCCTTGGCTTCATCGCTTATCCGGTGATCAAGCTGCTGGCAGGCCGTGTGAAAGAAGTCAGTGTGAGTGTATGGGCTCTGGCCATTATGTTCGCACTTAAGTTTGTGATCTTTGGAATTTGATTCGAAGGCGTTACCCGTTTCTTCTCTTCGGGTAACCGGGAGAAGGAGCGGCAACGAAAAGGACTAAGAATGATCAAGCAGTATTTACGACCAAAGAGTCTGGATGAAGCCCTGGCGTTCAAAGCAAAGTACGGTGACGACGCCGTTTATATGGCAGGGGGAGCACGTCTGAATGCTGCGCCCAGCAGAACAGAACGGCCAATCGCCATCAGCCTGTCAGAACTGGAACTGAAAGGCTGTGAGAAAACCTCAAGAGGTTGGGAAATCGGTGCCCTGACAACCTTGCAATCGATCGTCGATCATCCGGAACTGCCTGACGGGCTCCGCGAAGCGGCCGCTCTGGTATACAGTCGCAATGTCCGTAACCAGTGCACCCTCGGTGGTGAAATTGCTGCAGGTCTGCCCGCCTGTTTGATTGTTCCGGCTCTGCTGGCAATGGACGCAAGCGTTGAGCTGACAGAAGGCTTTGGCAATGTAAAAGTGCAGTCCATGGCTGACTATCGGGAAGGACTGATCACCAAAATCATCGTACCCGCTGAAGTGTATGCCTGTTTCAACGAGAACGTCAGCAAATGTGCTGCTGACCAGCCCATCGTTAATGCCAGCTTTGCTGTACATCGTGGCCACGAAGGTCAGGAATCCTACGGCGTTGCCGTCGCCGGTTCATCATCACCTGTCACCATGCTACCTGTAGAAGATTCCATTTGTGCTTTTCTAACTAACGACATTAGCCGTAAGGATCTGGAAAACGCCGTATCCAGTGCTGCCAGCTGCGAGTCTGATTTCAGAGGCAGTGCAGATTATAAATGCGAAGTCAGCGGCGTTCTGGTCGCCTCTATGGTCGAAGCGTACCGCGCTCAGGCGAGCAAAGTGAAAGGACAGTAAAAAATGGAAATTACATTTAACCTTAACGGTAAAGAAAAAACGGTTCGGGCTGAAGCCGGTGAGAATGCACAGGTTCTGCTGAAGCGTCTGGGCATGCGCTCTGTTCGTAACAGCGACGATGGTTATGGTTTTGCCGGTTCCGACACTATCCTGCTCGATGGTCATACCGTTAACGCTACCCTGCTGATTGCCGCCCAGCTGGAAGGCTGCGATGTCGTCACAGCAGAATCACTCAACGAATACGGCAAACTGGGTCCTGTTCAGTCTGCACTGATTGACGCCGGTGTCGTACAGTCCGGTTATAACGATCCTGCACTGGTTCTGCTGCTGACTGATCTGCTGAAGCGCAACCCTGATCCTGATCGTGCTGAAATCACCGATATCCTGTCGTCTCTGTTCCTGAGGGAAAGTGCCTATCAGCAAGTGTTTGATGCCATTGAAATCGCCAGCAAGCGCATCAAAAACCCACAATTCACTAAAACGACAGCACCTTCTTTTGGCGACAACCTTCGCCACGTCGGCAAGCCCGGTGGCAAGGTGGATGCCGCAGCAGCGATTAAGGCAGAAGCCTGCTTTGTTGAAGACTTTGTAGCCGCCGATGCCTGCGTGCTGAAAATGCTGCGCAGCCCGCATGCCCACGCATACATTACCAGCATTGACACCACCGAGGCTGAAAGCATGCCCGGCGTGGTGGCAGTGTTTGATCATCGTAACTGCCCGGATGTGTACTACACACCAGGCGGCCAGACTGTACCTGAACCCTCTCCGTTAGACCGTCGTCTGTTTGGTCAGAAACTGCGCCACTACGGTGACCGTGTGGCAGCCGTTGTCGCAGAAACAGAAGCTCAGGCAGAAGCCGCCCTGAAAACCATCAAGGTTGAGTATGAAGAGCTGAAGCCGGTTCTGTCGATTCGCGAAGCTATGGCTGAAGATGCTCCGATTGTTCACAACGGTGTTATAAGCTACAGCGTTGGTGCGCCGGACAACCTGGAAGAACAGAATAAAACCGCAGACCCTCGTGATGGTCGTATTCACTTTAATTTCCCGTTTGGTGGCGATCCACGCAAAAACATTGCGGCCACCGGTCATGGTGAAATTGGTGATGTGGATAAAGGCTTTGCCGAAGCCGACGTGGTGCTGGAACGTTCCTATCAATCCCGTCAGGCGCAGCAACTTCCACCTGAGCAACACCTTTGCTACACCTACATGGAAGCGGATCGCATTGTGGTTCGCGCTGCTACTCAAGTGCCATGGCACGTTCGCCGTAAAATCGCCACAGTGCTGGGTATAAAGCAACATAAGATTCACGTCATCAAAGAACGTCTTGGCGGTGGTTTTGGCTCCAAACAAGACATTCTCGTGGAAGAAGTGTGTGCTTTCGCGACACATACTACAGGCCGCCCCGTTCTATTCCGCCACACCCGTGAAGAAGAATTTATTGCGTCTTCTACCCGTCACGTTGCTGAAATCAAGATCAAAATGGGTGCGAAAAAAGACGGCACCATCACAGCATTCGATGTCGATTTCCGCTTTAACACCGGACCTTATGGCAACCACGCGCTGACCGTTCCGTGTAATGCGCCAGCCATTTCCCTGCCTCTGTACCCTTGTGACAACGTTAAGTTCCAGGTGACCACTTACTACTCCAATATTGCGCCTACCGGTGCGTATCAGGGTTACGGTGGTCCAAAGGGTAACTTTGCGGTACAGATGATCGTTGCCGAAATGGCCGACGAGCTGGGTATCGATCAGCTGGAAATGATCGAGAAAAACCGGGTACACGAAGGTGAACGTCTGGAACTGCTGGGTAAAGTCGGCGAAGGCAAATTGCCAACATCGGTTCCTGTGGCTCACAGCTGTGCGCTGGGCAAGGTACTGGAAACCGGTGCCAAACAATTTGGCTGGAACACACCGAAAGAAGAGCCTGCCGAGTCTCATATCCGTGTCGGTCGCGGTCTGGCGACCATGCAACAGAAGTCAGGTATCCCTGATATCGATCAGGCCAATGCCTGGATCAAACTGGCTTCCGACGGCACCCTGATTGCCCACTCCGGTGGTGCCGACCTGGGTACCGGTCTGGATACCGTTGTTGCCAAACTGTCAGCCGAAGTGCTGTGTACCAGTCTGGATGATATTCATGTGGTGTCGGGTGATACCGACAGCTGTCTGTTTGACAAGGGGGCTTACGCTTCCAGTGGCACTTGCTTCTCCGGCAACGCTGCCAAGCTGGCTGCCGAAGATCTGCGCAACAAGATTCTGAAAACAGCGGCTCATCTGCTGGAAGAGTCTGTTGAAGAGCTCTGTGTTGAATACCCCGGCATCGTTAAAGGCAAAGACAAGAGCATCAGCTTCTGTGAAGTGGCCGAATGCGCTGAAAGCGGTACCGGCTGTGGTCAGCTGATGGGACAAGGTAGCTATATTACCAGCGAGTTTGCCTTCCCTTACGGAGCCAACTTTGCCGAAGTGGCTGTCGATACCCGCACCGGTAAAGTGTCACTGCGCAAATTCCACGCTCTGGTGGACTGCGGCACTCCGGTCAACCCTGAACTCGCTCTGGGACAGATTTATGGTGCCAGCTTGCGAGCCATTGGCCACACACTACAGGAAGCGGTTCAGTATGACGACAAAGGACGTGTAGTGAACGCTAACTTTGCTGATTACGGTGCTCCTATGGTTGGTGACCTGCCAGAAGACTTCCTGGCAACACTGGTTCCAAGTGATGATCCTGTTGGACCGTTCGGTGCCAAGTCAGTGTCAGAAATCAGTGTGAATGCTGCTGCACCTGCCATTGTTTCCGCAATACACGACGCTACAGGTGTATGGGTTCGTGACTGGCACATTACACCGGAAAAAATGCTGAGAGCTTTGCAGGAGAAGTAAAACAGGTGCCGGGGTAGCTCAGGCTATCCCGGCTTTATAAGTACTCAACCATACGAAATCATATTTTCTGACTCATTGATCAGATTCTCTGACTGCGTTGCAACTCTGGTCACATAGCTTGCTATGCTCCCGCCGTTGCGCCTTGCAGAGCACCTGCCCAATAAGCCAGAAATATTCGATTCCGTATGGCCGAGTACTTAAGAATAATGTCAGACAAGCTGTCTGATGATAAATCCAAAATACAACAAGGTGTTGTCATGCAATACCCAAATACAGTCAAAGCTGTCCGGGGAAGTTTGCTGGATATCAGCGAAGTCGGCAGCGATCTGGAATCGATAGAAAACAATCTGCGCTACATCAAAGACGGCCTGCTGATTATCAATCAGGGCAAGGTTGCTTTTGCCGGTGAATGGAAAGAGGGTAAGGATTCCCTGCCGGATTCCATTCGCATCTGTGATTACCGCGGCAAACTGATTGTGCCCGGATTTATTGATACCCACATTCATTATCCGCAAATGGAAATTGTCGGTGCCTATGGCGAACAGCTGTTGGAATGGCTGAATACCTACACTTTCCCCACTGAAATGAAATACGGCGACAAGCGCTATGCCAAGGAAATGGCCGGGCTGTTTGTTAAAGAGCTGCTGAAGAACGGTACTACCACCGCCATGGTGTTCTGTTCTGTGCATCCGGAATCTGTAGACGCCCTGTTCGAAGTGTGCGACCAGCGCAATATGCGCATGATTGCCGGTAAGGTGATGATGGATCGTAATGCTCCGGAAGAGCTACTGGATACACCACAAAGCAGTTATGACGACTCTCGTCGTTTGCTGAAAAAGTGGCATAACCGCAATCGTCTGCTGTACGCCATTACACCAAGATTCGCTCCTACCTCCAGCCCTGAGCAGCTGGAAAAAGCCATGGCTCTGCGCGAAGAGTTTCCGGATGCTTACGTTCAAACCCATTTATCTGAAAACACTGACGAAATCGCGTGGGTTGAATCATTGTTTCCAGAACGCAAAAGCTATCTGGATGTCTACGACCATTACCGTTTAACCGGTGAGCGCAGTGTTTATGCACACTGTATTCATCTGGACGAACAGGAATGGCAAACCATGGCTGAAACCGGTTCATCGGTTGCCTTCTGCCCGACGTCCAACATGTATCTGGGCAGTGGTCTGTTTAATTATCCGAAAGCCGTGAAAGACAATGTGCGGGTGGGCATGGCCACCGACGTTGGTGCCGGTACGTCATTCAACATGTTCCAGACCCTGAATGAAGCATACAAGGTGGTGCAGTTGCAGCAGCAGAAACTGTCGGCCCTGGAAGGCTTCTATCGGGCAACTCTGGGCGGAGCACACTCTCTGTATCTGGATGACAAGATTGGTAATTTCAACATTGGTAAAGAAGCCGACTTTGTCGTACTTGACCCGATGGCCACTCAGGTACAGCAACTGCGCTGGGATAACTCCACCACACTGAGTGAGAAACTGTTTGTACTGATGACTCTGGGTGATGACCGGAACATTTACCGAACCTACGTCGATGGTTCAATGGTTTATTCCAGCACCCGGTGACAGATGACTTGAAAAAGCCTCTTTTTTTGGAAAAGAGATTCAATAAACCCCGATTTTCGTTGCAGTCAGGACAGGAATGCCGTCACTTCTGAAAATCACGACAAGAGACTTTTATTGATTAATATATTGACGATTAAACGGAACTGTAATGAGAGTTGTAATAGCTTTGGGAGGCAATGCGATCCTCCAGCGTGGAGAGCCCCTCGATTGTGATACCCAGCGTAAGAACATCAAAATAGCTGCCGAATCCATTGCCCGAATTGCCAAAGATCATCAGGTTATTCTGACACACGGCAATGGCCCACAGGTGGGTTTGCTGGCATTGATGAATGATCACTACAAAGACGTCGCCCCCTACCCTCTCGACTCACTGGGTGCCCAGACCCAGGGCATGATTGGCTATCTGTTTGAGCAGGAACTGCGCAACCAGATGCCGGGCAGAAAAGTGTGTGTGATGTCCACACAGACACTGGTTGACAGTGATGACCCTGCGTTCACCGACCCTGACAAGTTTGTTGGCCCGGTGTATTCCCGCGAACAGGCTGACAGCCTGCTGAAAGAGCATCCGGACTGGGTTATCAAGGCTGACGGCAAGCATTTCCGTCGCGTGGTGGCTTCACCAAAACCTCAGGCCATTCTTGAATTGCCATCCCTGCAACATCTGGTCAGTGCCGAAGACATTACCGTGATTTGTGGCGGTGGTGGTGGCGTGCCGGTAAGACGCACCAGCGACGGGCTGTTAAAAGATGTTGAAGCCGTGATTGATAAAGACCGTTCATCCAGCCTGCTGGCAGAAAAACTGAATGCTGACGCTTTCCTGATTCTGACAGACGTTGATTCGGTTGCCACACAATTCGGTCATCCCAAGTCGAAGAATATTCGTGCCGCTACACCGGAAGGACTGGATCAGTTTGATTTTGCCTCCGGTTCCATGGGGCCAAAAATCGAAGCGGCGGTGGATTTTGTCAAACACACCGGAAAGATGGCCGCCATTGGTTCGTTGAATCGATGCAGCGAAATTCTCTGTTCCGATTCGGGCACGGTCATAAGACCTGATGTTCCCGGGCAGGTGACTTATTACTGATACCAATCCCGCCTTCTAAACATGAATTGCGCAGCCATTATGAACCGCGGGAGCTGCGTTGGAACTCCTCGCAATAGCTCGCTATTACTCGTCGTTCCGCCTTGTCCCGCAATTCAGAATGACTTGCTCATGGTCATATTTAGAAGGTGGCATTGGTATAGCGCATCTTTTCAACCCTATTGAAGAGAAACGTTGTTGTGTGGGTTGGAACGGCTGAAACAACTTTCAACCGGGTGAGTATCGTTGAGCATCCGTGTTGGGAAGTCACTTCGTTCGTCGCAACCTACAAGTCGCAACCTACAAGTCGCAACCTACAAAGAGTCTGATGACGGCTTTGAGCAGTTTCTCCGAGACAAGTAAAAACGAGTTTAGATTATGCAGATTGGTATTCCTGGAGAGATTCAGGCGAATGAAAACCGGGTGGCAGCCACACCGGATACGGTAAAGAAACTGATCAAGCTGGGCTACAGTGTTGTCATTGAAAGCGGAGCCGGTTTAAAAGCCAGTTTCGGTGACAGTGCCTACACCGATGCTGGTGCTCAGATCAGACCAAACGACGAAGTATGGCAATCCGATCTGGTCATGAAGGTCAATGAACCTTCCGACGAAGAAATTGCCCTGTTAAAAGACGGTGCTACTCTTGCCAGCTTTATCTGGCCAGGACAGAACGAAGCCTTAATGAATAACTCATGTTACGCACCCAGAAAAATCTGCCATGCTTTAGAGCATGAACACAGAGCTGTTTGAGCTGTATAGCGATTACCTGCTGTCCTCATTCGGCAAAACGACAGCTACACAGCTGTCATCTTTGCTGGACGGCGCATACAGCCATGATCAGGTAACACGCCTTCTGTCCCGTAATCACTTCGACAGTAAGACTCTTTGGCACCATGTTAAAGCCGTTGTGCGTCAGGAAGAGCGCGATGATGGAGTACTTATTGCCGACGACACTATTCAGGAGAAACTCTACACTGATGAGAACGACCTGATTGCATGGCACTTTGATCACACCTTTGGTCGTTCGGTAAAAGGTATCAACCTTCTCAACTTTGTTTACCATGTCGGTGATATCTCTATTCCCGTGGCCTACAAGCTTATCGAAAAGCCTATTCAATACTCCGACGTAAAAACTAAAAAAGTTAAACGCAAGGCTGAAACCACCAAGAACGAAGACTTTCGGGAGATGCTGAAAGTTTGCTGTGATAATCAGCTCAAATTTCGTTACGTGCTGGCAGATAGCTGGTTCTGTTCTAACGACAACATGCTGTATATACGACACGAATGCGATAAGCATTTTGTCATGGCCAGCAAGTCAAACCGGAAGGTTTCGCTGAGTGAGGAAGATAAAAGTCGGGGGCGCTCACAGCGCATAGATTCCATTGATTTCTCAGAAGAAAAGCCTATCAAAGGCTGGATTGCAGGCGTGGACTTCCCCGTTCTGCTGTTCCGGCAGGTCTTTACAAACAAAGATGGCAGTAAGGGCATTCTCTATCTGATATGCAGTGATCTTGAGTGTGACGCAGAGGCTTTGAAGGCGATCTACAAAAAACGGTGGAAAGTTGAAGTCTTCCATAAAACACTCAAATCTAATGCGTCAATGGCCAAGTCACCGACTTATACAGTTTTGACGCAGAGTAATCATCTGTTTATGTCGATATATTCGGCATTTCGTCTCGAGGTGCTGGCTAATAAGCTTGATTTAAACCATTTTGAGTTGCGGGCAAAGCTTTATCTCACTGCATTGAAATCATCGTTCCAGAAACTTCAGTCGATGAAGGGGTGCGTAACATGAGTGAATAAACTGAGCCAGCGTAATATTAACGTTCTGGCTCTGGACAGCGTACCACGCCTGTCGCGTTCACAGTCGCTGGACGCACTGAGTTCCATGGCCAACATTGGTGGTTATCGTGCCGTTGTTGAAGCCTCCCATCATTTTGGTCGTTTCTTTAACGGTCAGATCACCGCCGCCGGTAAAATTCCTCCCGCCAAAGTGCTGGTGATTGGTGCCGGTGTTGCGGGGCTGGCCGCTCTGGGCGCAGCAGGCAGCATGGGCGCCATTGTTCGCGCTTTCGATACCCGACCTGAAGTGAAGGAACAGGTTGAAAGCATGGGGGCAGAGTTCCTTGAGCTTGATTATGAAGAAGAACAGGATTCTTCCGACGGCTACGCCAAAGAAATGAGTCAGGCCTTTATCGATGCCGAAATGGCATTGTTTATGGAACAGGCCAAAGACGTTGATATCATTATCACCACTGCACTGATCCCCGGCCGTCCGGCACCCAGACTGATTACCGAAGAGATGGTAAAAGCCATGAAGCCCGGCAGTGTGATTGTCGATCTGGCAGCACTCACCGGCGGTAACTGCGAATGCACTGAAAAAGATCAGGCAGTCGTGAAACACGGTGTGACCGTGATTGGCTTTACCGACATGCCCAGCCGTCTGCCTACCCAGTCATCCCAGCTTTACGGCACCAACCTGGTGAACATGCTCAAGCTGATGACACCGGAAAAAGACGGCGAGCTGGTGATTGATTTTGACGATGAAGTGGTTCGTGGCCTGACCGTCGTCAAAGAAGGCAATATTACCTGGCCACCGCCTCCTGTTAAGGTCAGCGCCGCACCAACTACCAAAGCAGCACCCAAAGCGGTAGAAGAACAGCCGGAAAAACCGGCACGTCCCTGGCTGAAACCTGCCCTGCTGGTTGCCGGCGCCTGCCTGTTCGGCTGGGTGGCAAACGCAGCACCTGCAAGCTTCCTTGAACATCTAACCGTCTTTGTTCTGTCGTCTATTGTTGGTTACTACGTTATCTGGAACGTGACCTCTGCCCTGCACACCCCCCTGATGAGTGTTACCAATGCCATCAGCGGCATCATTGTTGTGGGTGCTCTGGTGCAAATGGGGAGTGATAACAGTGCCGTCCTTGCCTTGTCGGGCATCGCTCTTGTCGTCGCCATGATTAACATCGTCGGGGGCTTTGCGGTCACCCAGCGTATGTTGAAAATGTTCATCAAAGAATAATAAGGAGGTTAATCATGTCTGAAGGATTATTAGTCTCTGCGTATCTGCTCGCAGCCATGAAATTTGTGATGAGTCTGGCCGGACTGAGCCGTCAGGAAAGTGCCAGGAATGGCAGTTTCTACGGCATGCTGGGCATGACCGTCGCCATTGTTGCCACCATTGCTCACGCCAGTATTGCCGGTATGAACTGGGTCACCATGCTCATGATTCTCGGTTCCGGTATCGGCCTTTATCTGGCCAAAAAAGTGGAAATGACCGAAATGCCACAGCTGGTTGCCATCCTTAACGGATTTGGTGGTTTGGCTGCAGTTCTGATTGGTTTTTCCAGTGCTATCGAAGTGATCACCGGCACAGGTCTGGCCACAGCCGTTATGTCTACGGCTGAAGTGATGATTCACGATGCCCAGATCGGTTTTGGTGTCATGGTCGGTACAGTGACCTTTAGCGGTTCGATCATTGCCTGCCTGAAGCTGCATGGCCGCATTACCAGTAGCCCTGTTTCCCTGCCCGGCGGGCACTGGACCAATCTCGCCATCATTGGCGGCGCGGTGTTGATGGCTATCGTCTTTGTACAACAGCAAAACATGATGGCACTGTTGTTAATGACTGCGTTTGCCTTTGTGTTTGGTATTACCCTGGTGATGGGCATCGGTGGTGCGGATATGCCAGTGGTGGTTTCCATGCTGAATGCTTACTCCGGTATTGCAGCGGCAGCCACCGGTTTCATGCTGGGCAACAACCTGCTGATCATCACCGGTGCCATGGTCGGTTCTTCCGGCGCCATCCTGTCTTACCTGATGTGTGCAGCCATGAACCGGTCATTTATTTCCGTAATTCTGGGTGGTTTTGGTACAGAAGGCGGCACTATTGTTGCCACGGAAGATCAGGGCGAACACACAGAGTCCAGCGCTGAAGACGTGGCGGACATGCTTAAAAATGCTTCCAGCGTCATCATCACTCCCGGTTACGGCATGGCCGTTGCACAGGCCCAGCATCCTCTGCAGGAACTGGTGAACAAACTGCGCGAGAAAAACGTCAAGGTTCGTTTTGGTATTCATCCGGTTGCAGGCCGTCTGCCAGGCCACATGAATGTTCTGCTGGCTGAAGCGAAAGTACCTTACGACATCGTTGAAGAAATGGACGAGCTGAATGACGATTTCACCGACACCGACGTTGTACTGGTGATTGGTGCGAACGACACCGTTAACCCGGCCGCCATGAATGACCCGAACAGCCCGATTGCCGGCATGCCGGTGCTGAAGGTATGGGAATCTGGCCAGGTGGTTATCTTCAAACGTTCAATGGCTACCGGTTATGCAGGCGTTCAGAACCCGCTGTTCTTCAAGGAAAACTCCAGCATGCTGTTTGGTGATGCCAAGAAGTCTGTACTGGATATTCTGAATTTTGTCTGAGTTGTTAAACGCTTAAACCCTATAAAGACGACGCAGTATAACTTTTAACTGCGTCGTCTTTTTATTAAATGATGTTATTTACTGCTTTCTTCAAGTTGTTTTACAGTCTCCTCTTCCTGATATTCAAAGAAGTGCGGCAGAGAGGCAAACCAGCAACGTTCATTCTTGAAAGAAAAGTACTCCAGAGACATA
Source organism: Endozoicomonas montiporae CL-33 (assembly GCF_001583435.1). NCBI lineage: Bacteria > Pseudomonadati > Pseudomonadota > Gammaproteobacteria > Oceanospirillales > Endozoicomonadaceae > Endozoicomonas > Endozoicomonas montiporae. The sequence goes on from NZ_CP013251.1 coordinate 4,183,968, forward strand.
TACGGTTCATCAGGGTTTGCATTCATAGCAATTTCTACCGGCTTGCCCATACCCGGCTTACAGTTATACACATCGGTTGCAGCGGCCGTCAGGCGCACAGGCATGGCCAGCGCATCAGCCAGAATAGCGAAATCCTGCAAAGCCTTGGGTGTCGCCAGAAACGTGCCATTCTGAATTCTTGCTTTAACGCCGTCCAGATCAAATCTTGCTGGCAAAGCGCTTCCATCCGGTTTTTTGCCTGTGCTGATTAACACTTTCAGGTAATCACGAACTCTCAGCTGCATCAGTTGTCCCGTAGCATCTGGCAGAGCTTTCTTTTCTTTGACCTTTTCTTTGACCTTTTCTCTAACAGGAGCTCTCTGCTTTTTGCCTTTGCTTTTTTTTCTGCTTTTACTTTTTTGAGCGGACTGAGGTTTTGCCGCTTCCAAAGACGCTGAATCTTCGTGTGTCGAGGCAGTTAAACCCGCATTGCCCATTCTCCATGATTGCCGGGTGCCCCCTAACGAGTACTCCAGCGAACTGAATAGATCCTCAGATATGAAAAAACCGACAGGAAACTCAAAAGCTTGTGGAGCTTCAGCAGGTTCAGGGGCAACAATCGGTTCATAAGTGCTGTCAGCGGCTCCTATAATAAAGCTGTCTCCGGATTCAACGGGTTGCTTAGTCGAGGAGGAGGCTGCTAATGATTCCGGTTGGGTCTCGACAGAAAGTTCTGACAGCTTGAACTCAAGAGGAGGGTTATTCAATGCTGGTAACCCATCAGTCACAGGAGACTTTAGTACCTCACTGCCGTCTTCGGACATATCAGGGCTTTCAACTGGCTGTCGATCAGAAGTTGAGGTTGGAGCTTCAGTGACATCAGGCTTAGAGGCTGATGCTGAGGTTGAAGCTTTAGTGATATCAGGCTGAGAGACTGGCTGAGTCTGTGCAGAGTCTGGTATATCAAGGTTCACTCTCAAAGTACCTTTGGGTATCGCACCACCTGTAAATTCAGTCGGTTTACGGCTTAATGTTACCAACCACTGTTTGCCCTTGTGATTCACCATTAACGATCTGCCAAGATTCCTTGCCACCTGTGTCAATGGGTGAGGATCAATACTGCTGGCAGGGGCGAATGCTTCTATGGGCAACGTTTGAGCCTGCTCTGCAGGCGCTCCTATTCTCGACACAATATCAGCCGAGCCTGATGCGTGTCTCAGTTCGTCCTTCAAAAAGTCCGGTAAAATGCCCAAAATATTTTCTTCTACGAAGTGCACCCTGCGGGGTGGTTTTGTGACAGGCTGTGCAATGGGCACTTTAGCTGGCTGACTATCACTAGTCTGCTGTGGAGAGCTCTGTTGTAAAGAGCTCTGCTGTAAAGAGCCCTGTTGTGAAACGTTCTGTGGTGAAGCAGCCTGCACTGAACTCTCAACAGTCTGCCGATCCAGTATGCTCCTGATAAAATGAATACTTCCATTCAGCTTTGAACTGAAGCCTTTTATCCAGTCAATATTGGTCTGAATAACTTTACTCCTCGCTTTACGCCTTTCTTTAACTTCTGTATCCCTGCTTCCCCCGCTCTCCTCTCTTTGAGCCAGATACTGCCTGAGCACCCGTCCTCTCAACTGATAAATTTGTGGCAACCTCTCGCAACACCGGGAAACCCGCCCCGCCTTATCAACCAGATCATCCGCCAGATCATGCAGCTCAAGCAATTGCTCCAGAAATTCTGATTGATCGTCGCCAAGTTCATAAAAGACATCCAGAGCTGACTTAATCGACTGCGCTATTTCCAGTACCGCCCAGTTAATGCTTTCTGCCTCACCTTTCAGCTTTCTCAGTACATGGTTAAATCGAAACTCGTCGTCCGGAGGAGGAACTTCATTGTTTCCTAATATCTGCTCATACTGATAAGTGGCATTGACCAGCTCATTCATTTTTTCCAAAAGAGGTGCAAGACGAATTGAAAGAATATCCGCATAGCCATAATGTGCCTGTGCTTTATCAAAAGTACTGGCATTCTGATCCTGAACAACTTCCGCAAAAATTGCCTTAATGACTCTGTTGGGTTCGTTTCGGGCAAATGCTTCAAGTGCTTTTTTCAAACAAGCGTTGAGCTTAACGTCTGCCTTTTCCTCTCCAGTCTGATGGACTTCAGGAGACTCCGAAGCCACTTTGGCAGACGACACACTGACAGGCTGTTGTTCAGCTATCCGCTTCTGTCTGCGCCTCTCACGCTTCTCAAGCTTTGCCTGTATCTTCTGTTTCTGAAGTTCTTCTTCCCGGATCAGCTCATTGCCTCTGTCAATGACTCTCTGCTCCAGATCTTTTAAATGCTGAACTTCGGAGCTGCAGTGCCGGTCAATGCCCGAATACAAATAAAGCAGAGATGCCCTATCCTGTTCAGACAGTAACCGGTTTTCATCAATGTGCCCAATCAGCTCTTCAAATGCCTTAACCACTTTCTCTGCACTTTCTATTCGCTCCCTGTGTTCACCCAGTGGTTCGGCCCGGTCGTATAACCAGGTCATGGTACTGATCAGCGACATACACAAACTGAAACAGTCTTTTGCAGGCACCTCTTCACTTTTTACCAGATCGCTAAACGTTTGCAGAAGCCTCAACGCTATATCAGGCTTATCGAGAATAATGGCTGCAACAATGGCATTAATTAATTTAGGGCTGTCGCTTGCTTTTAGTTCTTTTAGTTCATTGCCACTCAACACCTCAAGCCAATGCTCAAGGTATTGCCCGTCTTCAGCCAGAATCTTTCTGAGTTCGTCCCGTTTTTCATCAACCATGTAGAGTGGTTCGGAGCTCTGAATCATCACAGCAACGCTTTCACCCGCAGCGTCAAATTCTTTAACACACTCCCTTAACTCTTTGTTGTCACCCTGGGCAATACCGCATTGCATCACCTCGCTTAGCACTCCCATCCATTCAAGAGTCTGGGCAATAAATTCCTCAGCCCTTGGAATAAAGAGTTTAGGATCACCCAGCCTCTCAAGAACGGGAGGCTGTAAAGCAACTGCACCAAAACGTTGTTTGCAAAATGCAGAATAAAGTCGAATATAACCCCTCTCTTTCCAATACTTGTTTTTTCGCTCTCCCAACCCCGGTGCCTGTGACAGGCTAGTCACCAGAGCTTTCTCTTCAGACGTCTGCTTTCTTTTACCTGCAGTTTTTCTGACCGCTTTATTAATCTGTTTTTGACGCTGGCTGGAAGGAGAAATCACTTCATAAACCTGATCCAACAACGCAATGTGATGATCAATCAGATCTTTCAGCTGAGACATAACCACAAACTTTAAATGGGTCTCGCTGGAAAAACCATTTACCGGGTCGTACTCGATTGAAAACGACTCATCCAGTTGATTGATTTTAATGAAGTCCTTAATCTGCTTAACAGAATCATCTAAATCGTTACCGGCCTTAATAAGCGATACATCGGTTTTTCTTTTGGCAACCGCCTGTTGAAGCCTTCGTGTATCAGTGCCAGCCATTTCTTCAGCCTCTGCAATCACTGATCGGGCTTCTTCTTCGCTGACTGTGCGCCCCTCTCTGTTGGTCGCCTGCTTTTTTTCTGCTTCACCCGCAGAGCCTTCAGGGTTCTGCGGGTCAGGTAGTTCAGGCTGAGGGTTTGATTTTGACGGTCCCGGAGCATCCATTAGAAAATGACCTTGTTATACGATTATAATCTGTATCGACCAGCCCGGGAATTTCTCAGGAAGAGCGATTCTGAATGGTTTTGAGGTAATCCATCGCCAACGTCCGGGCATCGCTGCGCAAGCAGAGATCACTCTTCCTCAACTCAAGATAAAGGCTTGCTGCAACAGTGGTTGCATTCAACAAAGATTGCTTGTCAGGAGTAGCCACCGTTTTTTTAAGCTTCTCTGTGAAATCAGGCAACAGCCGCTCAATATTGCGCACACCCCGGGCATCATACCCGGCTTTCTGTAACGCCATGGAACCCAGCACCTGCATTCTCAGAAAGCTAAGAAACTCCAGGGCTTCGAAATACTCACCCCGGCCAATTTTGATGCCCGCGTAGTGCATCCAGACCCAGAAACGATCTTCAACCCATTGAGGATCGACAGCCGGATAAGCTCCCTTTCCCTGACTTAATGCCTTCTCAAGCCTTGAGTCTCTGGACCAGAGTATCACCGGTTCATCCACCCGAACGGCTGCGTCCTGCACTTTCAGAAATTTAAAGTCCACATGGAGCGCTTCAGGACTGACGTCCCTGTTTCATCATGCATTTCCAGCACTGTCCACAGACGACATCAACAAAGCAATGTATGAAAACGACCTCTTATACCAATTCCGTTTTCTAAATATGACCATGAGCAAGCCAATCCAAATCGCTGGGCAAGGAAGAACGACGAGTAATAGCTGGAGCTGGCTATTGCGAGGAGTTCTGACGCAGCACCAGCGGTTTGGAATGGCTGCGCAATTCATGTTTAGAAGACGGAATTGGTATTATCTACAGAACAATGGAAAGAAAAACAGGAGCGAAAGATGTATCTTGTATTGATCCTGATTGCCGTGGTCGCCTTTGTTGTCATTGCCACCTCCCGTTACAAACTTCACCCCTTCATAACGCTTTTACTGGCAGCCTTTGCCACGGCACTGCTGGCAAGGATGCCACTGTCTGATATTGCGCCCACCATCAGTGCCGGGTTTGGCGGTATTCTTGGCTCAATCGGTATCGTTATTATTCTTGGCACACTGATCGGAACGATTCTGGAAAAAACCGGAGCGGCCATTACCATGGCTGACTCGATTATCAAACTACTGGGGGAACGCTTTCCCAAGCTAACCATGTCCATTATTGGTTATCTGGTCTCCATCCCCGTATTCTGCGATTCCGGTTACGTCATTCTGAACTCGCTCAAACATTCAGTCGGTAAACGGCTGAATGTGTCTGCAGTCGGCATGAGTGTTGCACTGGCAACCGGCCTGTATGCAACACACACTTTCGTTCCTCCCACTCCGGGCCCAATCGCTGCAGCTGGTAATCTGGGGCTGATGGAAAATCTGGGGCTGGTGATTGGACTTGGCAGTATTGTCGCTGCCTGTACGGCTCTGGCAGGTTTATTCTGGGCCAGCAAGGCGACCAAACACCTGACCTGTGAAGAAGATCAGGAAGTGGTAGAAAGTTATGAAGAGCTGAAAGCTCAGTATGGCGAACTGCCCTCACCCGCTAAAGCCTTCGCTCCTATCATGGTTCCGATTGTGTTGATCTGTCTGGCATCCATCGCCAACTACCCCACCAAACCTTTTGGTAACGGTAACAGCTTCCAACTGCTACTGCTGTTTCTGGGTACACCACTGAATGCCCTGATGGTCGGTCTGGGTCTGGCGGTCACTCTGATCCGGGGTGAAAAGCGCACAAAGCAGTTCACTGACCTGATTGGTGCCAGCATTCTTGCCTGTGCGCCTATCCTGTTAATCACCGGAGCAGGTGGTGCATTTGGACGAGTTCTGTCTTCTACTGATATTGGCACCTACCTTGGTGAAGCCCTGTCCGGCCTTGGCATCGGCATATTCATGCCCTTTGTGGTAGCTGCTGCCTTAAAGACAGCACAAGGGTCTTCCACTGTGGCACTGGTCACCACATCGGTTCTGGTAGCACCCATGCTGGGCGATATCGGCCTTGCCAGTGAAATGGGTCGTGCTCTGACGGTTCTGGCTATTGGTGCGGGTGCTATGACGGTATCCCATGCCAACGACAGTTTCTTTTGGGTGGTTTCACAATTCAGCAAAATGAATGTAGGTACTGCCTATAAAGCACAAACCATGGCGACACTGGTACAGGGCATTACCGGTATTGCTGTCGTCTATATGATGAGTCTTGTGCTTCTTTAATACCTTGCAGCTCACTAATTCAAACCGTGAGCTGGTCATTCCACGGATACTGCCCTGCATTTCCTTGCAAACCATCTACACTCTTTATCTTAAGTGAATCTCACAATCTTAAGTGAATCTCACAACCTGACTGTTAACGACTTGCGACCACCATGCAGCTTATGATCATCAGCTTGCCTGCAAGCGAACAGGTTGCCAACCTTAATCACTCGCTGAATGCCGACGAGCTGTTTATCGGTCAGTCAGAGTCCTGCCAGATCCGATTACCTGATCGTCAGAACCTTGTTACTGACCAGCATATCCGTCTGATTCGGGAAGACAGCCAATGGTATGTGGAAAACCTGAGTGACCACCCATTGCGTATTAACCAGGTAGAAGTGCCGGAGCGAGCCCGTCAACGCATGCTATTAAGCGACGGCGACATTATTTTCTGTGGGGACTATCAACTGGCTGCCAGTGATTTCAGCCCCTGGCTCGGCAGCTCTGACCTGCTTGAACCCCCTGATCTGGTCACCGCACAAAATCAGACACCGGACTACTGCGTTCTCCCAACCACCAGTGAAGAACACGAAACTGATCTGAACGATCCTTTTGCCCTGGAACCGGTAACCATTGACAACACTGTAAAATCTGAAGTCAACGACTGGCAAAAGCCTCAGGATGATACGGCCCTGGTGGAACTCTCACCGTCCTCAACCATGAGTCATGTCACCTCAGAACCAGTCAGCAGCCAGAGCCTGCAAAGCCGCAGCTCATTAATCGATGTGCTGTCTGAAGCGGATGAACTGGATAATGACTGGAACATTCATCGGGGGCTCTGGTACGGAAAAATTACTCAGCCGCAGGAACCCGCCGAGACCTGTTTTCACTCACCACTGTCAACAGAAAATACAGACAGCACTCATCCGGTGGTCACCCGGATTCCACGCATTTTTTCCCCACCGGCTGATGCCGGAAAGCAGTCGAAATCAACTTCCCGCTCGTCAGGTGCACACCAGCGATCCATCTGTCAGGCAATGCTTTCAGCGCTTGATCAGACAATGGCAGACTTCAGCCCGGATCAGCTGCTTAAACAATTTAAACGACCAATGTCGTCATCACCGGTCACTGACACAAGCCGGACAAAACGGATACGACATTACCTTGGCTGCCAACCGAGACGACCGGAAAGAAACGATTTCCAAAATGACTACCAGCATTTTTACCAACAGTTAATGACCAGCAAACAATACCGGCTATTGTTTTTACAGCGGTTTCGTCAGGCACTGAAAGAACAGGAGCATCCGGTCGGGGACATTGATTTAAGGAGTGGTGATATAAATACCGATGGTGTCAATAGCGACGATGTAAGGAGCAACGATGATGGAACGTAAAAAAGCCGTCTTTGTGCTAATCATGGTGGCCATACTTCTGTTCGGCTGCAGTTCAAAACAACCACCCCGAACGACACTGACCCTGAACATCGAGGCAGGCTACGACATCAATACAACCAGCCCCGGTCAGGCGGCTCCGCTGCAAACGCGCCTGTATGAACTCGGCAGTAAAACATTATTTGAACAGGCAGACTTTCTTGACCTCTACCTGAAAGACGCCAGTACTCTGCAAGACAGCCTGAATCGGGATAGGGTGGAGCCTCGCGGCTCCACTCCTCCCACAACACCCAGCGTACGGGTCCGTACTGGGCGTTTCGGTTAGTTAAGCGTCTACCATCAGCACAAACATGACAATGGAAGGGTCAGTGATACAAGACATATGACTCACACCACCCGCCGGGCTTTTGTAATCCTGTAATGCCGATATAGTCTCAGCTCTTATGACCTTGCAGCTTTCGGTTCCGCCGTCACCGCTTGGCATGAGCACCAGTGTTTGCTGGCCTTTGTCTGCGTCCGATATATCGAGAAACAGAAACTAATCACCGCTCTAACCGTTCAGGCCTTCACTGACTTCGCCAGCTACTATGCCGTCTGCTGACTTCTGTATGGCGATCAGGACATCTTACGATGACCTCAGTCTGAAATATCAGACACCAGACAGACCTCCCGAGGTAAGTTACACCGCCTTCCCTGCACAACTGCCGGATTTACTGTCCGAGTGTCCGGATGAGTATGGGACTTCGTCATCACATGCTGACTCGTCCTCACGCAGACAGCCTCATATCCGATTTCTATTCGTCAGCTCGCAGTTTTGCTCCACACTGCCTTCAGTCTGCACCTCGCGATACAAACCTTGTGCTTCGCTAGCCCTTCGCCCTCATCTGGCTGGGCAGGGGACTTTCACCCCCAAGCTGTGCAACATGCTCGGCACACATGAACTACCCCGGAGCAAGCTCCGGGGTATCAAGTTAGCTTCTGAGTAACTCCCCATGAGCTCGCCGGTTAGCAAGCCCCTAACCGACAGCAGTTTCAACCGGCGTTAATGTGAAGCCCATATCTTTAGCCTTCTGCTTCAGGGTTTTCAAAACTCTTTCTCTGTACCGCTGCTCAAAGTATTCCTGACCTTCATCTACATACTGGCTCCCATGCTTGAGCATACTGTAAACCAGCCTTGCCAGCTTATGCGCTGTTGCCGTAATCGCCTTTGGAGCACCAAGCTTGCTTCGCATTCTTCGGTAATAAGCACCCAAAGCACTTTTTGATCTGGTCAGTGAATAAGCCGCCAACCTGAATGCTGTTGCGGCTGCGCCTGGCAAACGCTTGGTTTTCCGGTTCAGAACTTTACCACCGGATATTTTGGTTCCGGGACAGAGCCCTAACCAGGAGGCAAAATGTTTAGCGGAAGGCCATCGACTCATATCCAGACCGATTTCTGAAACAATCTTCAGAGCCGTATTTTCATCAATGCCATCGATATCAGTCAGATCGACACCACTCACCCGGTTGAGCTCTGAACGCACATCAAAGTCTGGAGCGCAACGGGACTTCCGTTTTTTTGAAGGCTTATCTGGCGTAGAAGGCTTTTGAGAGTCTTTATCATCTTTGCTGTCAAATGTGTTGAGCTTCTGTTCCAGAGCTTTGTCACAAGCCCTGATTTTTTCATCATAAGTATCGTAAAGTTCAACAGCTTGCCGCAGAGCAAATACATGCTCATCCCGATAATGCCCCTTCAGGGATTTGGCGATTTCTTCCTCGGATTTTTTGCAGTGCTTGTCACGATATTTAGCCAACTCCACAGGATTCCGCTGCCCATTCAGTATGGCGCGGATAATAGTCATACCGGTTTTTCCGGTAATATCAGTCACCACATTATCCAGTAACAGATTCATCTGTCGAAGTGCCTTTTGCATATGCTGGATGTGGGAAGCACGGTAGCCAACAATAGTGTCACGTTGTCGTCTATAAGATCGTAAAGAGCAAACCTGCTCATCAGGGCGGAACGCGCCATTGAGCAACCCGTAAGTATGTAACTGCAAAAGCCATTGGCAGTCCAGAACATCATACTTACGTCCGGCAACATTCTTTACATGTCGTGCATTGACCAGCTTTACATCAAGTCCCCGGGATTCCAGTATTTCAAACGCAGGTATCCAGTAAATTCCGGTTGACTCCATCACAACGGTGGTAATGCCAAGCTTTACGAGCCAGTCAGCCATAGCTTCAAGGTCTGCGGTAAAACAGCCAAACGAACGCACCGGTTGTTCATCTAACTCTTCTGGCACAGCAACAAAATGTGACTCTGACCCGATATCAATACCGGCGGCAAAGAGATTGATTTTCTCCAGATGTCCAGCAATACGCTTTTTGACTCTGTCAGAATGGGAACGGTTGGATTTGCTGCGGCGAGACATGGTTTACCCTCTATACTTCCGTGCGAAGGCATATCCGGATATGGGGCTGTCGATGATTCGCATTCTTCCGAACGAGATCGCATATTGCGTCATCAGTGATGTTGTCGCCAGCTCCCCGACCACGCTTTCAAACGGGCAAAAGGCACCAGTGTGTTTACGGTCTCTGGTCCGGATATGTCTTCCTTTCTATCATAGGCATGTAGACAGTAGTTGGGAGAAAAGTTACTCATAGATGTTCAGCCGAGCCCGGCTTGGAGCGCTCTAGAGTAGACGCTGTGGGTTAAGACTGCCTGTTTCAGGCCAGTAATCCGAAACCGTAGATTACGAGTTCAGGCGCTTGCGACCGTCAGACCGACTTCCTGACCATACGACAGTTCAAGGTTATGCCCGTCCGGATCTTTAATAAACGCCCAGTAGCCCGCAGGGTAACCGGTATCCACAGGCTCACGAACCAGAATGTTCGCTTTACGGGCACGGTCGCATAATTGATCCAGCACCTCCCGTGATTCACAACCCACTCCGATATGAGCAAAAGGTCCAAGGGTGGGGGCAGGCTGGTTTGATTCCATCAGTACAATCACGAAAGGTCTGGTTTTATCGGATAGCCAGACCACTCGTGTTTCATCCGGCTTCAGGCCACGCTGGTGAACCACTGACATGTTGGCATAGTCGGCATAGAACTGAATGCTGGCATCGATGTCCTGTGACGTCAGGGCGATATGGGTCAGGCCGATACCCTTATTCATCCAATGTTCTCCCATCATACGGGCTGTTTTTTTATTCTTGTCACCTAACCATACTGGTAATTCCTATTTCGAGCTATAACTATGTTCGAGCTATAACTATGTTCGAGCGATAACTATGGCAAAAGTTTCCAGTGACGAGAACAGGCAAATAACACCCACAAATCTAATAGCCAACTATCGAATCCACTGATCAATATCAGTAAAACATTCAATTTAACTGATAAGGTCACTCACCATACAATGCAGTTAGTGATTTTTTAATGTTCTGACAAGCTTTCTGGTTAAGGTTTCCATGCGCTTCCAAGCCGCTGTCGAACCAAAGTCTGCTTACCAACGATAGCTCCATTGGGCCAGAGCCTGACAGAACCTTTGCCAGCCTATACAAACAGGCAATACCAGACATAAACACAGTAATGGTATTCTTCTGGTGCGCAAAAAAGGTCAGAACCGGACACGGCACCAGCACTGATAAACAGCAATCAGAACCTTATGTGGGCGATAAAGCGGTTATTGAAACCCGGGCCCGGACTCAAGGGCTGCCAATATGAAAGCAGCCAGACAAAACGATTATGATGAAAAAAAGTTTACTGAATTTATTCTCCGGGTTGTTACTCACAGCCACTGCAGCTTCTGCCCAGATGGTTATTGTGCCGGATGCGCCCCGGGTCAATGCCAAAGGCTATGTGCTGATGGATTTCCATTCCGGCAAAGTCATTGCGGCCTCTAATGAACATGAAGAGCTGGCGCCCGCCAGCCTGACCAAAATCATGACCAGTTATGTCATAGGGCAGGAGCTGAAAAATGGTCGTCTGGCCCTGGATGACAAGGCCACTGTCAGCCGCAATGCCTGGGCCAGGAACTTTCCCGGCTCTTCTCTGATGTTTATTGAAGTCGGTGAGAAAATTGCGATTTCTGATCTGTACCGCGGGCTCGTAATTCAGTCAGGTAATGATGCCTCTGTAGCACTGGCAGAACACGTTGCAGGCAGTGAAACGGCCTTCGTACAGTTGATGAACAACTGGGCTCGGCAGATAGGTATGACCAGCACGCACTTTACCAATCCTCATGGTTTAGACAGTGACGGCAAACACACCACTGCTCTGGATATGGCAAAGCTGTCACGGGCTTTGATTCGTGATATCCCGGACCAGTATCCGTTGTACAGCGAACGCTCTTTCGAATGGACAGGCATCACCCAGCAAAACCGCAACAAGCTGCTGTGGGATAAAAGCCTGAACGTCGATGGTATTAAGACCGGTTATACCGCAGATGCCGGTTTCAGTCTGGTAACCTCTGCTACTGAAGACGACATGCGTCTGATTACCGTGGTGATGGGAACCCCCAGCGAACAGGCTCGTATGGATGAAAGCCGCAGGTTGCTGCAATACGGTTTCCGCTTTTTCGAGACCAACAAACAGCTGAATGAAGGCGAAACCCTTGAAAACGCCAGAATCTGGCAGGGTCAGGTGGACTACGTACCAGCCGGTGTCTATAACGATGTTTATATTACGCTGCCAACGACCCAGATGAACCGTATGAGCATGTCTTATGAAATAGACAGCGCTCTCACAGCCCCTATTGCCAAAGGTGACAGCATTGGTACTGTAACCTGGACAGTAGGTGAAGAGGTTGTGGAACAGCGGCCGATCATTGCTCTGGAAGCGGTAGAACGTGGTGGACTGGTGAAACAACTGCTGGACACAGTTCGTCAGTTTATTGATTCTTTGAAAGTCAAAATATTTGGCTGATGAACCGCTTTTGCTGCAGGCTGAACTGAACGCTATTACTCAATCCAGCCTGCATATTATTAATAAATTAATGGTACTGACTTAACTACTTCCTACATGAAAACAAAGAGCTGTAGGTTGGGACGAACGAAGTGACTCCCAACACGGTGAGCCTGTTTTCAAAGGTTGTTTTGATGCCGTCATACTGGTGCGCTATATGGACAGTCACCGTGTTGGGAGTCGCGTTCCGCTCGTCCCAACCTACGCCCGGATTCACCAAATGACGTGTCAGATGTCTCTATTATCAGGGCACTTGACCTTTGGTCATCACCATTGATCAATAAAGTTCAAACGAATATTTAATGGGAAATACTACAAGACATTGGATGCCTGAAGGTCTGAAATATATTCTGGTATCGTCACTGGCATTTGCACTGATGTCGAGTTGCGTCAAACTGGTCAGTACTTACGATATTCCTGTGCTACAAATTGTGGCAGCAAGGGCATTTATTTCGCTGCTTTTGAGTTATGCCGTCATCAGGCGCAAGGGTATTCCGGTGCTGGGCAATAACAAGCTGCTGCTGACCCTGAGAGGAGTGGCTGGTGTGATTGGTCTCATGTGTATTTTCTATGCACTGACCATATTGCCATTGGCAGAAGCCAACATTATTCAGAACCTGACGCCTGTTTTCACTGCCGTTCTGGCTATCTCGTTACTTGGAGAAAAGGTTCACCGTTCAACCATTGCCTGCATTGCATTGTCACTGATTGGTCTGGTTATTACCGTAAAGCCGGGACTTCTGGTCAACAGTGCGACGGATCTGCCAGCAACGGGTGTTATTGCAGCGTTGTTTGGCGCGGTGGCCAGTGCCATTGCCTATACCACCGTGAAAAAACTGAGCACCACGGAAGACAGCTCGGTCATTGTCTTTTATTTTCCTCTGATCGCTCTGCCGGTATCCCTGACGTTACTGGGAACCGATATTGTGATGCCGGAAATAGAAGCTCTGGTATTGCTGATTCTTATCGGAGTACTGACACAATTGGCACAAATCTGCCTGACCAACGCCATGCGGGTGGAAGCCGCCAACCGTGTGACCGCTTATTCGTATATCCAGATTATTTTCTCAATGATTCTGGGCGGATTGCTGTTTAATGAAATACCGTCTGTCTGGACATGGTTGGGGGGCAGCCTGATTGTTACAGGCGCCCTGATTAACGTGTTTGGTAATGTACGGAAACAGAGTCAGGTCAGCGATATGAAAACCCGCACCACCTGAAACATAAAAAACTCCGGACACAGTGGCTATTCTTTTTATTCACCACTGTGTCGGAGAGGATTGTGCATCCTTTCACCGCTCGGAACCTTGTTTGTAGATGAAAAGTTCGTAAATGAAAAGTTCATAGATGAAAAGTTCAAAAATGAAACATTCAGAGGTCAAAAAACGGCTGCAATAGTCGTGGAATCAATCCTGTGAATTTCAGCGGTGCATCCGTTGCGATCAGGCAGATACAGTCTTCGTGTGTATCTACCATGGGCTGATGACTGATATCACCGTCCAGATCGGCAATATCTCCTGCACGGAAACGGCCCAGTTCATCGCTGTAAGAACCCTGCAACACCAGAGTAAGCTCCGAGCCGGTATGGCTGTGCTTGGGCATACTGGTTCCGGGGGCGATTTTCAACAGTCGCAACTTGCCTTCCGGAGCGGGGATGATGAACTGCTTCATTCCCGGAGCCATAGTGCGCCAGTGCAGCTTATTCAGGTCTTCGCCCAGCATGGGCTGCAGGGGAGCCGGAACATTACCCACAGCCTTGACCGGTGAGGACTGGAAAGGTTCCGGAGCAACGTTGTCGAGCATGGCCAGCATATTGTCACGGGCACCGTCAGACATTGTCACCGGTTCCAGCTGTTCCAGCAGGGTACGACCAACATCTTCAGCATCAGAAACCGCCTTCCGACAGTGTTCACAGCTGGACAGATGGCAGGCAATGACCATGGCAATGGATTCCGGCAGGCTGCCAGCTGCATAACTCATCAGTGAACTGGGGTCAGGATGATGGATAGCTGTCATGATTCCCCTCCTGTGCTCAGGTCTGCGTGACCTATTTGCTTACGCAGTTTGTCAAAGGCCAGGCGCAGACCGGATTTCACACTTCCTAAAGGAATGTCCATATCGTCTGCTATTTCGCGGTGGGACTTCCCTTCAAAATACACTTTATAAACCAGTTGTGATTGTTGGTTGGGCAGGCTGTTAATGGCCTGCCGGAGCTTGTCAGAATCGGCCGAAGCATAGCTGGGTTCGAAGCCGAAGTCGGGATAAACCTCCATCGGAACAATGAAGCCCGGCTTATCTTTTCGCATCCGGTCGATCCACAGATTACGGGTAATCCTGAAGATCCATGTCGAGGCAGTGGCTTTATCAGGGTTATAACTGCCACAGTGACGCCAGACCGATAACATGGCTTCCTGAACCAGTTCTTCTGCCATTTCACTGTGCGCCCCTTTTCGTATCAAGTGGTTTTTGAGGCGAGGGGCAAAGTAATCGTACAGACGCACAAACAGTTGTTTGTCCCGGTATCGGGCAAGATCGACCAGATTCTGCCTGAGTGCATCCGGAGTAGTGTTGTCTGATTCCATATTGTTTTTATACGCAATAGCAGTGGGTATCATGTCGGCTGCCACAGTGTTGTCTTATTCGCTTTTACGGCGGGCAACCGATTTCAGATCTTAGAAGCTGTTCACGATCTTGTTGTCATACGATGAGTTAACGACGACTTTTTAAGATATGTATGACCTTCAGACCTGTCCATAGTAGAACAATAATCAGACCCAGCATAACGCTAAATACACCCAAGGGCAGAAACAGGCTTTCATGAAGCCGGCCCGCATCATCTACGTATTGGTAAAACCGGTTTTCAAGCCAGAGAAAAATAAAACCTGCCAGAATAAGAGTCAGCCCCGGAAATAACACATATCTCTTTGAATAATACTGTCTTTTTTGCTGTTTCAATACATTGAGCTCCTTTCCGTGACTGCTCCCCCAACTAAAGAGGGTGTCGCAAAACCCACTACAAGCCGGTAATCTGGATATAAAGTAGCTTTACCGGCTTCAGTATGACAACAAGACCGCAAATCAAGATTAATACAGCTCCACAGCTCGATATTTTTTCAGGTGCAGCCAGTAGTCCGGATCACAAAAAACACGATAAGCCCAAAGGATCAGGCAACAAAACAGACAAACGACGTTTTGTTGCTCCGAACCCCAACGCCATCACCCTTGGCAACTCTAACTTGAAAGAACACCTTGAACTAACTGGTCAGAAAACACCTTTTACTGTTGCATCCCTTCTTGATGAGCAAGACTGGTCTGATTTTGAGCAAAGGTATGCCTCAGAAGGTCGCCCTCCTTATTCACCCCGTAACATGATGGGTTTGATTCTCTATGGCATTATGCAGGGCATTACCTCGCTGAGAACTCTGGAGCGACTAGCCCGTGTTGATCTTGGCTGTATGTGGGTTACCGGTGGGATTTTTCCAGACCACGCCATTATTGGTCGCTTCATCAATATGCATAGCAAGTCCATGGCCGGTGCATTTTTTGAAAGCCTGACACGAGCCGTCCTCAAAAAGACGAACTCTGATGGTAGCTGTCTGGCTGGTGATGGAACGGTCATAGAAGCCGCCTGCTCAAGCTACAACCTGATGAAGCAGGAGGCTGCACAACAGGCTCATGAAACAGCACAAAAGCAAGCTGACAACCATCCAGACTGTCCTGAAAACAAAAAGAAACTGGAGATGGCCAGCAGTACTCTCGAAGCAGTTATTGAACGCAACGAGAAGCGAAAAAAGAATGGTAAATCAGGAAGTGCTGTCGTTAGCCCTACAGAGCCTGAAGCCGTTGTTCAAAAGATGAAACGGGGGCGAGGTTATACAACGGGTTACAAACCATCCGTGTTAGCCAATAACAAGCGGGTGGTACTGGCTCAGGCTGTTGATCCCACCAATGAAACAACTGTCGTAAGTCCAATGCTTGATCAGTCAATGCAGATCACGGGCAAACCAGTAGATGAAATGCTTCTGGATGCTGGTTACTTCAATGATGAAGTCATTTCAACCAGTCTGGAACGCGACATCAGCCTGCTATGCCCTGAGGGTAAAGAGCCAGGCAAGCCCAAAGAATCCAAAAAGTTCCAGAAGGGACATTTTTATTATGATGAGACTAATGACGTTTATCGTTGCCCTGCAGGAAAAGAGCTGGTTCTCATCGGGCAGATAAAGGGAAGCATTCGCACAAAAGAGCAAAAGATATATGGCAATGGACCGTGTGAAGGTTGTCCTCTCAAAGATCAGTGTACGACCAATAAGAAAGGGCGCCGCATAAAACGCTATGCGATGGATGATGCCAAGGATGCACTGAGGCAGGTTATGCAGCACCCGAAAGCTAAAAAGTCTTTCAGCAAAAGAAAGGCGATGGTTGAGCCTGTCTTTGCCTATTTACGGGATATACAGGGGTTAAACCGTTTTCGTCGCAAGGGGTTGGAGAAAGTTAAACTGGAGTTTGGCTTACACCTGCTGGCCTATAACCTGAGCCGGGCTGTAAAAGCCAGTTTTCACGCTATTTTCAGGTACAACAGGATTCTCTGGCTGTACTTTGAGCGGTATCGGCCATTTGACAGAAAATGGGGCAGCTGGGAAAGAGATCCAGTGAAGCGTCATTCTTTGCAGAGAAAAGTGCTTCACTGGGTTTAAATTTTGGCTTTTAAGACACCCTCTAAAGTTGGGGGCTTCTGACTTCTCAGGCAGCAACCAGCACTGTGCTGGATTTACGCTTGCCTCCATCAGCAGAGACGGACAGCCCTTCCGCCTTTAATTTCAAAATACCTTGCTTCTTCACGTTGATGGCAGCGTTGATGTCACGATCTGCGACATACCCGCATTCACACGTCCATGACCGGATATTCAGCGGCATTTCCTCTTGCTTTCGATCACAGCAGGAACACGTCTTCGAGGAAGCAAACCACTGGTCGATCTTCACCAGATGCTTACCTGCCTGTTTCGCTTTGTAGTCGAGCTTGATGACAAGGGAGTGCCAGCCTGCATCAGCTATGGATCGGGCAAGGCAATGGTTCTTGAGCATGTTCTTGACCTTCAGCGTTTCCACAATCACCGCTTGGTTTTCGTCAATGAGTTGTCTGGAAAGTTTGTGCTGAAAGTCATTACGGGCAAAGGCTACACGCTCATGCGCCTTTGCCACGAGTAATCTTGCTTTGACTCTGCCTTTAGAGCCTTTCTTGCATCTTGATAAAGCCTTCTGTTTTCGCTTCAGGTTGCGTTGTGCATTTTTTATGAATCGGGGATTGCCGGTTTTTACTCCGGTACTGGTAATGGCAATGTCAGTTAAACCAACATCAACGCCAACTATGCGAGAGCTTTGCAGTTCGGTTATCTGCCTCGCTTCAGACATATCATCTTCAGCCAAAACAGAAGCGTAGAACTTACCTGTTGGTGTTTTGGTCAGAGTGATGGACTTGACTGTTCCGGTTATTTCTCTGTGAATCCTTGCCTTGATTGGTTTGCACTTGGGGACTTTGACCCAGTTTTCGCCCACAGCAACCGACATGCAATGGTAACTACTCTGTTTACCGTGTTTCGACTTGAAGCGGGGAAAGCGGGCTTCCAGCTTCGGGTTAAAGAAGTTCTGGAACGCCTTGTCCAGATTGATAACAGACTGCTGCAAGGCAATCGAATCAGCTTCTTTCAGCCATGAATATTTGCGGCTTTTCTTGGCAGTGACCAGCAGAGGTTTCAGGTCTTTTCTCGGGGAAAGATTCTGCTCCCGTACCTTATAGTAATGAGTCTTTATCGCCAGTGCCTTATTCCAGACCATACGCACAGCACCAAACTGACGGTTTAAAAAATCCGTCTGTTCTGGCGTTGGGTAGATGCGTACTTTAGTGGCTTTAAGCATTGGTGTATATCTGCTATATACTTTGATTTAAATATTTATAACGCATAATAGCAGGTTGGTGTATTTTGACAATACGAAAAGGTAGGCACTGCGCTTTTGAGCTTCACGCCCACTTGGTTTTCTCCACCAAATATAGAGGTAAAGTGTTTAATGATAAGCACCTCAAGACTCTGGAAAATATTTTCCGGCATGTGTGCAATGAGTTTGAGGTAGAGCTGATCGAATTTAATGGAGAAACTGACCATATACACCTGCTCATTCACTATCCACCAAAAGTACAGCTATCAAAGCTAGTGAATAGCCTCAAAGGGGTCAGCAGCCGAAAAATGAAGCTACATCATCCAGAACTGGTAAAGCCTGCCTATTTGAAAAATGCTTTATGGGCAAGAAGTTACTTTGCTGGCAGTTGCGGCGGCGCAAGCATTGATGTGCTCAAAACCTACATTGAGAATCAAGCCAGACCTGATTAGGAGTCCTTGCGGACTCCCGCCTTATATCCCCTGCCTAAAGAGGGTGTCTTAAAAGTCAAAACTCAAATCCAGTGAAGCACTACTTTTTGCAAAGCATGATGCTTCATTGTGATTCTTCCCTTATTCGTTCGTTTGCTGCCAAATGACCAACGTGATCCAGATAGCAACCAGAGAAGCCAGTTTAACCATAAAATGACGTAAATACTGACTTTTACAGCACGACTCAGGTTATAGGCCAACAGGTGTAGGCCAAATTCCAGTTTAACTTTCTCCAGTCCCCTGCGACGAAAACGGTTTAACCCCTGTATATCCCGTAAATAGGCAAAAACAGGCTCAACCATCGCCTTTCTTTTGCTGAAAGACTTTTTAGCTTTCGGATGCTGCATAACCTGCCTCAGTGCATCCTTGGCATCATCCATCGCATAGCGTTTTATGCGGCGCCCTTTCTTATTGGTCGTACACTGATCTTTGAGGGGGCAACCTTCACACGGCCCATTGCCATATATCTTTTGCTCTTTTGTGCGAGTGCTTCCCTTTATCTTGCCGATGAGAACCAGCTCTTTTCCAGCAGGGCAATGATAAACGTCATTGGTTTCATCATAATAAAAATGCCCCTTCTGGAACTTTGCTGACTCTTTGGGTTTGCCTGGCTCTTTACCCTCAGGGCATAGCAAACTGATATCGCGCTTCAGGCTGGTTGCAATAACGTCATCATTGAAATAACCCGCATCCAGTAGCATTTCATCAACAGGTTCACCCGTTACTTGCATTGACTGGTCAAGCATTGGGTTTACAACAGTCGTTTCATTGGTAGGGTCAACAGCCTGTGCCAGTACCACACGCTTGCTATTGGCTAATACCGATGGTTTGTAGCCTGTCGTGTATCCTCGCCCCCGTTTCATCTTTTGAACAACGGCTTCAGGCTCTGTGGGGCTTACGACAGCACTTCCTGATTTACCGTTTTTCTTTCGCTTCTCATTGCGGTCAATAACTGCTTCGTAAGCACCGCTGGCCATCTCCAGGTTCTTTTGATTTTTAGCGGAATCTGGATGGTTGTCAGCTTTCTGTTGCGCTGCTTCAAGAGCTTGCTGCGCGGCTTCCTGCTTAATCAGGTTGTAGCTTGAGCAGGCTGCTTCTATGACCGTTCCATCACCAGCCAGACAACTTCCATCGGAGTCTGTTTTTTTGAGAACAGCTCGTGTCAGGCTTTCAAAAAATGCACCGGTCATGGACTCGCTATGCATGTTGATGAAGCGACCAATAATGGCATGATCTGGAAAAATCCCTCCGGTAACCCACATACAACCAAGGTCAACACGAGCTAATCGTTCCAAAGTTCTCAGCGAGGTAATGCCCTGCATAATGCCATAGAGAATCAAACCCATCATATTACGGGGTGAATAAGGAGGACGTCCTTCCGGGGCATACCTTTGCTCAAAATCAGACCAGTCCTGCTCATCAAGAAGTGCTGCAACCATGAAGGGCGTTTTTTGACCAGCCTGCTCAAGGTGCTCTTTCAGGCTCGTGTTACCGAGGGTGATAGTGTTGGGGTCAGGAGCAACAAAACGACGATTGTCTGATTTATGGCCTCCTGATCGTTTGGATTTGTCCTGCTTTTTGTGATCAGGACTACTGGCTGCACCTGAAAAAATATCGAGCTGTGGAGCAGTATTAATCTTTATTTGCGGTCTTGTTGTCATGCTGGAGCCGGTAGAGCTACTTTATATTCAGATTACCGGCTTATGAAGGCTTTTGCGACACCCTCTAAAAGTCAGGGGGCTTACGGCGAAAATGCTAACAACCATTTATATGGGTTAGCAGCACGATCACCTTTGTCACCTGACAACCCTGAACGTCGGACTTTTCAGTCACTCTGACCTACCAGGTATTTTTCAGGGATAGAAAATGAACGTTCAAGCAAATATATGCCCCGGGCTGATATGTGGCTATATACCTGACATCAGTTCTGCGTCAAACAGTGACTTAAATCACACATACCTGACTTTTGCTGAATTCGACTGTACCCGGCAAAAGTGTCTCGCTATGCTGATCCGAAAACTACATTTTAAACCATGAATTATTACAAACTCATGTTACGCACCCCTTCATCGACTGAAGTTTCTGGAACGATGATTTCAATGCAGTGAGATAAAGCTTTGCCCGCAACTCAAAATGGTTTAAATCAAGCTTATTAGCCAGCACCTCGAGACGAAATGCCGAATATATCGACATAAACAGATGATTACTCTGCGTCAAAACTGTATAAGTCGGTGACTTGGCCATTGACGCATTAGATTTGAGTGTTTTATGGAAGACTTCAACTTTCCACCGTTTTTTGTAGATCGCCTTCAAAGCCTCTGCGTCACACTCAAGATCACTGCATATCAGATAGAGAATGCCCTTACTGCCATCTTTGTTTGTAAAGACCTGCCGGAACAGCAGAACGGGGAAGTCCACGCCTGCAATCCAGCCTTTGATAGGCTTTTCTTCTGAGAAATCAATGGAATCTATGCGCTGTGAGCGCCCCCGACTTTTATCTTCCTCACTCAGCGAAACCTTCCGGTTTGACTTGCTGGCCATGACAAAATGCTTATCGCATTCGTGTCGTATATACAGCATGTTGTCGTTAGAACAGAACCAGCTATCTGCCAGCACGTAACGAAATTTGAGCTGATTATCACAGCAAACTTTCAGCATCTCCCGAAAGTCTTCGTTCTTGGTGGTTTCAGCCTTGCGTTTAACTTTTTTAGTTTTTACGTCGGAGTATTGAATAGGCTTTTCGATAAGCTTGTAGGCCACGGGAATAGAGATATCACCGACATGGTAAACAAAGTTGAGAAGGTTGATACCTTTTACCGAACGACCAAAGGTGTGATCAAAGTGCCATGCAATCAGGTCGTTCTCATCAGTGTAGAGTTTCTCCTGAATAGTGTCGTCGGCAATAAGTACTCCATCATCGCGCTCTTCCTGACGCACAACGGCTTTAACATGGTGCCAAAGAGTCTTACTGTCGAAGTGATTACGGGACAGAAGGCGTGTTACCTGATCATGGCTGTATGCGCCGTCCAGCAAAGATGACAGCTGTGTAGCTGTCGTTTTGCCGAATGAGGACAGCAGGTAATCGCTATACAGCTCAAACAGCTCTGTGTTCATGCTCTAAAGCATGGCAGATTTTTCTGGGTGCGTAACATGAGTTACAAATACTGGGGAAAAGCAAAGTACGAGCCGGATCACCACAGCAGTGAATACCATCTGCTGCCCTATCACTGTCTGGATGTCGCTGCGGTAGCAGATCTCTGGCTAAGTGAGTCAGGTTCCCTGCTCTCACAAATCTCAAGGCACTTGAACACGCCCCCGGAACAAGCAAAAAGTGTTGTGCTGTTTTTCATACTTCTGCACGATCTGGGCAAGTTCGACGCCCGCTTCCAGAATTTTCGGGAAGACATCAGGGTCTCATTGCAGGGAAGTGAATGGGAAGTCGATGCCGATCCCGTTTATTATTCTCACGGACCATCTGGTTATAAACAGTTTTGCAGACTCTACGATACCAATGAAGCAATGAAAGCTGTGGCCGGTCATCATGGCTATTGTGACACCCTGTTCGACTACCACCCGCCTGAAGCAGACGACGAATTACTTGAACTTGATGATAAAGCTCGCAAAGAATGGATTCAGTTCTGTCTGAACTTCTGCCGCCTCAGCTCTGTCCCTGATGTTGGAGACATCCCGCTACTGGCGGGGCTATGCAGCGTGTCAGACTGGATAGGTTCATCAATTACCAACTTCACCACCGACTCTGACATTGATCTTTGTGATTACTACCAGCAAACCCTTCCAAGAGCAAAAAAAGCCCTGACAGACGCAGGCATTATTAACCCACTACTGGGGGCGGGTTTTAACTTCCTGTTCCCAGACTACCAGCCCCGAGGCATCCAAACCCTGCTGGGGCAATTACCACTGGAAGCCGGTCTTACCCTTGTAGAGTCAGACACCGGTTCAGGAAAAACAGAATGGGCTTTGGCCTATGCGTCCAAACTGATTGAATCCAACCTTGCCGATGGCATTGTGTTTGGCTTGCCAACTCAGGCAACAGCGAACGGTTTGTTCGACCGGATTGGCGAAGCCGCTGACAAACTATTCCCCGATGCCAAACCGACTCTGGCTCATGGCAAATCCCGCTATCTGTTTTCTGATGAGAGTGGCTTCTTGCACCAATCCAATAAACGGGCTTTTTTAGGGTCAGTATCCGTCGCCACTATCGATCAGATTCTGATGGGAGTGCTTAGTATTCGTCATCAGTTTGTTCGCTCCTTCGGCACTCGTAAGTCCGTGCTGATCCTGGATGAAGTACACAGCTATGACGCCTACATGACCGGTTTGATTGAACAGGTGCTGAAAGGTCAACATGAAGCGTTCTCAAGTGTCATACTGCTCTCTGCCACCTTGCACGATCCTTTAAAAGAAGCATTGCTCTCATGCTATCAGGGGCAATCACACACCAAACACTACCCGCTGATTAGTCATACGAGTTTACAGGGCACTACCCGGCACTTTTCATTAGACCACTCCTCTGAACCGACCAAAGTCATCACAACACAATGCTGGCAAAGTGACGACCTGTTGCCTACTGCCGACCAGTTGAAAACCGTTAGGGAGTGGGTCAATCAAGGGGCAATGGTCGGAATAATCTGTAACACCGTAAAAGCCGCCCAGCGCTTATACCACCGATTAAACGACGGCTCATTGAATGTCCCCATAGACCTGTTTCACGCCCGTTACACGTTTTCAGACCGACAACACCGGGAAGAACAGGTACTGGCAAGTTATGGAAAAAAAGCTCCACGGCAGGGGCGTTTGCTAATTGCCACCCAAGTCGTTGAGCAGTCACTCGATCTCGACTTTGATGTTCTGATCAGCCAGATAGCCCCCGTAGAATTTCTGATGCAACGAATGGGGCGGTTGTGGCGACATAACCGATGCAATACCGAACTGCACCCTCGTAGCGAGGTAGTTAAAACACCACTGTTTATTACGCTGTTGCCAGAGCCTCCCACTACTGCGCTGACAAAACAGGAGTGGAAACAGCACTATCAGGACAGCGGCTATGTGTACAAAAATATTCGTCTGCTGTTCCGCACAGAAGTCTATCTGAAACAGCGTCAACAAATGTCATTTCCGGCCTGCTACCGGGAAGCGATCGATTATGTGCATCAGGTTGATGCCTGCGACGATGAGCCAGACGCTCTGACGATCATTGCTGAAGAACACAACATCAGAGCACAAGGGGCTAACTACACTGCACGATTGCTAAGCAACCTTCAGTCCAGGCCACTCAGTGATATCGATCCACGCTGCGCTCTGCTAACCCGTGACGGGGAAATGAGTGAATCCGTTGTTTTGTTCAACGCAAAAGGCGAACTACTCCATGGCGGGCATTTTGGCGAACAGCAAGATCGTGAAAACAGCACCGTAGCACTGACAAAGAAGCACGTTAAAGGCACCAAAGATGAAAAAAACTATTGCACCAGGGCAGTGGTTGGAAAAGACATCATTTACAACGAAATGGGTGTTATTGAATCTGACCTTGTCAATGAACTGAATACAGGAAGTTAAAAATGTACCTATCAAAAGTGGTGCTGAAAGCCCGCGACAGTTACGAGCAACATCAGGCTATCTGGAGTTTGTTTCCCAATGTGCCCGAAAGAAAGCGGGATCACCTCTTTCGCATTGAGCAAACCAACCGTTCAAATTCTACGGTCCTGTTGCAATCGAGTACTGAACCCGAGAGCAACGAACACGTCAAAGTACTTGCCTGTAAACCCTTCCAGCCGGAAGTGCTGGCGGGTGCTTATTACAAATTCAAGCTGCTGGGCTATCCAACCAGACGCCTCAACCAGAGCAGAAAAATTATAGAAATTAAAGACCCTGATGAACGGGTGCAATGGTTGCAGCGGAAACTCAGCGGAGCCAACGTGACCGTCACTGCTATGGACAGTTTTCTGGTTCCCTATAAAAACAATACCCAGAGCCGGTTTGTCTGTTTCGAGGGCATTCTCCAGGTAACAGATAAAGCACAAATTGACCGGGCTTTGGTCATGGGTATTGGCCGAAAAAAACACGCAGGGGCAGGTCTGTTGTCGTTAGCACGAAGCGGCCAGGAGCAGTAAGGAAGAAAAATGATTTACCAGCAAATTTATGAAGCATTTCAGGGGCTATCGAGCGGCGACCAGTCAGAGCTTAAACGGTGCAACCTGAAAAAGCTGATCAACGCACCCGCCTATTTCAGAGTATTGAAAATCAGCGGTGCCAAAGACAATCCTCAAACCCAGCGGATTCTGTACCTGTATTCCGGCATTGACGTCTGCAATGACGAACAAAGCACTTCCGTTGCTCAGGCGCTATTCAATGCCGGCGTGAAGGAAGGACAAGTCCTACAGATTAATCGCAGTGGCGACAACAGCATCGACTACCTGAAGCGCCAGTTAACCCGTTGCAACAATATAGACATGCACGACCTTGGCAAACTATCCCAGTTCTGGGGCGACCACAAACGGCGAGTGCTGTTAAAACAATTCATCCTGCTGGATAACCATCCGGCCTGAAAATAACCCGCTTTCAGTAATACACCGCCTATCAACAGTGACAGAAGAAAAAGGAAGCAATCCATGACAACGTTTATAAATATCCATGCCCTGATTTCTCACCCATCCTCCATGATGAACCGCGATGATGCCGGATTGCAGAAAACAGCTGTTTTTGGTGGAAGTTTACGCAGCCGTATTTCCAGTCAGTGCCTGAAAAGAGCCATCCGAAACAGTGATGTGTATCGGGAAGCCGTTGAAGAGACCTCCATTCGCACCAACAAAGTGGATGAACTACTGGCATTATGCAAAGAGCAAATGCCCGACACAGATGGCAAACTGATTGAAGATGTATTGCTGAATCTCGGCTCCAAAGCCAAACCGGTTAAAAACAAAGAAACCGGTGAAACATCACGCCAGTTCGATGCCGTTCAACCTTATGCAATAGGCGCTATTCGCGAAGCCGTTAACCGGGTGCAGGCAGGCACACCACTCAAAGAATTGAAAAAAATGGTACACATCCCTACCTACGATGTGGCGCTTTCCGGTCGCATGGATGCGAGCTGTACCGAACGCAATGTCGAAGCGGCCATGAGTGTTGCTCACAGTCTCACGACCCATGCTGCCGACATAGAAGTAGACTGGTTTACAGCCTGCGATGATCTCGCCGAACAAGGCTCCGGGCATATTGGCACAACCGAGTTCAGCTCAGGTGTTTTTTATCGCTACGCTTCTATCAATGTTGATTTACTGGCGGCCAATGTGAAGGCGAGCCTCTCAGATGTTCAACCCATCATTAACACATTGATTCGATGCTTTGCCCAGGTCACACCGGACGCAAAACAAAAAGTGTTTGCCGCCCACAACTCTGCTGAATTTATTATGGCAGTACAATCAAATCAGCCATTGTCATTAGCCAACGCATTCAGAACGCCTGTGGATAATACAGGGGCTGTCATGGAAGACTCTATTACCGCACTGGGCAAACACTACGAAAAACTGACAGCAGCGTATGAACTCAGCAGCCATGCAAAAGCGCTGGACTTAACCGGAACACTGCAAAGCGAAAAAATAGCGCAGGTGAATACCATCAGTGACCTCCACTTCTAAGGTGGAAGCCATGAAAACACTCATACTAAAAACCGAAGGACTGTCGGCCTACGGTCTGCAAACCTTCGATGTCCATAGAAAGGTCAACCACTTTCCAACCCGTTCAGCCATTCTTGGTATGCTCGGTGCCGCTTTGGGTATTACCCGGGCACGTCACAACGAACTGGCAGCATTATCACAGCAAATAACGGTGGCTGTTCAGGTGAATCAATGCGGCGAGAAAATGCTGGATTACCAGACAGTCCAAAACTTCCGCAGCCCGCACGGAAAAATACAGAAAGGCCAAACCAAGCCTTCGTATCGGGAATACTGGTGTGACAGCGAACACACCTTTGCTATTACGGCTGCCAGCGATGTGATTGATCGTCTGGCAGCAAAAGTACAGGCACCCGAGTTTACAGTGTTTCAGGGGCGTAAATCCTGCCCCCTGACCAGGCCACTGTTTGAAACAATAGTGGCGGATGATAACCCGGCTAATGCGCTCATTACTTTGGGAAGTCCGGGGCAAATCTTCAGTGATGTGAGCGGCAACCATCCGGTTGCCACGATTCAAGTCCGTGATCTGACCACCCGTTCACCCCGCAAGTACGCGATGCGAACCGTTCACGTGTGCGGAAAAAAGACAGTGGACAACCAGCTTGCTGCCGGTAGTGGAGGGTTAAATGAATCTGCTTAAAGACGATTTTATTTCGACTACCCGTGGGAAGGTCTCGCTGAAAACAATTTTAACCAGCGATGAAGACTACCCGCTGCAATACTACTTTGATGAAATCCAGTTAGCGATGCTGCAATTACTCAGCTCGCTCACAACCGCATTGCTGAGACCCACTGTAAAGGAGCTGCAAGACTACCTGAAGAACGGTGTCACTGAAGCACAATACGACGAAGCACTGGCAACGTGTAATCCTGAATGGTTTGAGGCGGATTGTTTTATGCAGTCCAGACCACCGAAAGGTGCGAAGTTTTTAGACGCACCAATTACCAAGTTGGTATCAGGTATCGAGTGTGGAGGGTCTCCAAACGCCAGTGGATTATTTTCTGATATTAAACAAGTTGAAACGGTCTGTACCGATTGTATTCACGGACTTAATTACAATTTGCACATGAATATTAAAGGGGAATGTTTTAGTAATACAGGTGCAACCGGTATTCGTGGCGGAGGTGCCATTAGCACACTGATTTCCGGCAAGAATACAAAGCAGACACTTTTGAGCAATGTGGTCGCTACCGATTATTTCGCAGAGTATGCCAAACTCGATGATGGCGCTGAAGCATCACCCATGTGGGTGAAACCACTCACCGGTAAAATCTATCAGGCTCCCCTTATTGGGTTGGTTCGGGGGCTGTTTGCTCTGGCCTACCATATTGGTTTCCAGATAGAAGACACGGCTTGCACTTGTGACGTATGCGGCCACCCTTCAATACAGTCTGTTAAACCTAAATTCATCACTTGAGAATCCCGACTAAACTGTAACCCCATCTGCGAAGAGGGATACAGATGATTTTTCCACCAAAATCTGTTCACCCAAAAGGTGAACTTAAAGAACTCAGCAAAAAGTGCTCAACGACCTCTCTTGAAGTGGACACGTTTGAGGGAAAAATCCATGTTGAGTGGGAACCTGGCGCATCAGTCACACCAATGGGGCAGTTACCCTTTTTTATTCAGTTTTTAAAAACAGGTTGTAGATTTGAACCATGGGTTGAAGATTGCCCTTTAACTTACAAAAGCAATAACGCACCTGAAAAAGTTAATGTAATAGGTTCCCTTTTTCTCTCAATACTCTCAGGTCACAAACGTTATGCTCATATTGGAACGTTAACCGGGGATGGAGTGAATCCCAAAGGGTGAAAGTCTCATATTGACTGGTACTATAATTCCAAGTCACCTTTCTGCATGGGGAATGGGATGACATTGTCCATACCCACTTCCGTGACCTTGGCGCAGTAGGTCACCGCCAGTAACTTCCAGCCATTGTCGAACATGCCACTCTGAATTAATGACCTTGCTGTCAAAATACCTTGGCCTCCGGGATGCCGCCACCTCATTCCAGAACACTTCATTCGCTGCGTTACCAAGGTTTTACAAGTAGCCTCAATAACCCCTGAGCCTATTGGCAAGTTGTGCGACAAGTGTTCAGCATAGTTCATGCGGGTTCGATTACTTCTGAAGTACTCCAGCTCTGTTTTCAACTTCGATCGACGAGGGTGTCGTTTATGCTGGTAAGCCAGAGCTTTGATGACTTTTTCAACACCTTCGGGCTCCTCTTTGAGGATGTGGCGATAGGTGATGAACTTTTCTCTGGATTTGTTGCTGTTTTCACCATAGGACAGGTCAAACGCTTTCTTCAGGTGCTCTGCGGCATGATAGAAGTCTACAACCTCGTGACCTTCAGGGAGTTCATTGGCAAGGTAGGTCCAGTTGTCTTTTGCCCCATCAGCGACTTTAACAAGCGTCAGATCTGGCCTCTGTCGAAGAGCTTCGCTCAGGAGTGCGGAGAGTGATTGTTTCAAAGTCACTTTCTTGCTTTCAGGCATTCGACTCATCCTGACCGTTGAGAGGCGTTCACCCTGTGCATCGTAAAACGACAATGTTCCACAACTGGCCTCCTGACAGCCAGCAGGGCCACGGGTTCGCTTGCCATCGACTCTATTCTGTTCCCGCTTTTCCTGACGTTTACCATCTTTCATCGGCAACATGACGCCATCAAGAGAAGCGGCCGCAGTCACAGCTTCTTCAGGAACCTTGACGCTTTCCCAGAGAAAGTCTTCAAAGGCTTCCCTATTGGGTTCCCACTGCGCATTGAACTTTTTGGGTAGTCTGGCCAGAGAGCTTTCCGAGGGCGTCATGTTCCCTATCAGATCAAGTAGGCTTTTAGCCTCTCCGGGAGGCATTTGCGCAACCATCCAGACAGCTTGTTTAGCTGCTTTTGGTGTCCAATACCCCTCTACAATACCTGCCTGTAGCTCCAAAGGGATGATAGAGTGATCCTTACCGTTACGATAGAGCGTACGCAAAACCCGGACAGGGCCGACAGCGGATTGATAAGTTTCTGAAGATCGCAACACCCGATGGTAACAGACACCGCTTACCTCAATCGCAGGAACGTCAATATCAAGCCCGGTCAGGTCTTCTGCCAGAACGCTTTGCTCTGCTTCGATAAAGAGTTTATGGATCTCACCTTCATAGTCTTCAAAGTGCTTGATTGGGCTGTGTTCCTGACGAAGAACGGCCAGTTTTTGCTCAAGCTGTTGGATAGCATGACAAGAAAAATTGGCGGCTTCAGCTAGTGGCTGACATACTTGCATCGGGGCGGCCTTTCACTGTTGCGGTATCTTTTACAGTAACGATCATAGCGGTGTTTGGCCGTTCCTATGTAAGTCCAGAGAAAATTTGTAGCTGCTGTATAAACCACGGACGGCAAGCCCAGAAAAAATGGTCAGTATGAGACTTTCACCCATCCCAAATTACTGGGTATGACAAAGGTAGTCAGTGATGATTCTGCTCGTCGGGGTTTACTCAAAATAGATGAGAAAGAAGGTGTTGAATGGATGCAGCATCATTTGCAGGAATGCTATGAACCCTTATTAAAGTTACCATGGATATTAGATGTCGACGTTACGATAAAAACCATTTACGGAAGTCAGGAAGGAGCAGAAACAGGTTATAACCCTCATAAGAAAGGGCGTCCTTCACATACTTATCATTCTTACATGATGGCTAATTTAAAGCTGGTTCTTGATGTTGAAGTTCAGCCCGGTGATAAAGGAAACAGTAAGCATTCATTGCCCGGTTTAATAAATCTATTAAACCGTCTACCAAAAGAGTGTTGGCCTGAATTTGTTCGAGGTGATTGTGACTGGGGCAGTGACAGAGTGATGTCAGAACTCGAACAAGCAAATTGTGGTTATCTATTCAAAGTAAAGAAGACAGCCAACGTCAAAAAGTCCATATACCATGCGCACTGTAGCGGGGGATGGGTTCGCTACAACAGATATTGGGAAGGCAAGGAGTCAGAATTAAAACTAGGTGGTTGGGAGAAATCAAGACGAATCATTATTGTTCGAAGAAGATTATCAGGTGATTCTCTGTTGCTGGAGAAAGAGAATAATAAGAAGCAAAAAGAAATCGCTTTTATCTCAGACCCTGAAAACATCAAACTCTTTGAGTACTCAGTATTAGTGACCAGTCTTGATAATGACGTTGTATCCATCATAGATCATTACAGAGACAGAGCTGACTGTGAAAATAATTTTGATGAAATCAAAAATCACTGGGGATGGGGAGGTTACACAACCAAGGATATAAAGCGATGTCGTATTCTATCAAGGATGGTTGCACTGGCATATAACTGGTGGACTTTGTTTGTAAGACTGAGCAATCCTGATTCGCATAAAGAAGCAATAACCAGCAGGCCATTATTGATGAGTGCTATTGGCAAGTTAACAGAGAGTGGGCGTAAGAAAAAATAACGATTACCAGTCAGCATAATTTGATAAAAAAGATCCAAACAATGCAGGAAGATCTCTGTGTATTTTTTGATGCCATTAAGAAGACTGCAGCGCAGTTGACTCCAATTGATATCTGGTGCCGAATATTAACGAGGGCTGTGTCGAAATTTTTAACAAAAGGTGAAATTATTACGCCTGTCCAGCTTATTAACTCAAGTTAAGCGAAAGCAAGGTTTAGCAGGATAGTAGCTGGCATTGCTCTCTTAGAGCGCGGTGGGTAATCGCTCAACTGCTGAATTTAGGTTAAACAGTTTAATCGTGAAAAATACACCGGCAGCTACGGCTCTAAAAAAGCTGGTCGTGACGGAGGAGCCGGTTGGTGGCCTCACCCCTATACACCCACAACGTTGAGAGAAGAAGGAGTCTTTGCCGTTTGCGCGCGTGATCACCATTGGCAATCATGGCAGGAACTCAGCAGTTGCATTATTGGAAAAGAAACCAATAAAGCGACTTTTGCGCCTGCCTTTATTGTCAGGCAGTTCCAGCACATTAAATACCAGGATCAAACCAACCTTCTGGTAGGAGGAAATATCGCGGATCAGGGGTCAGTAACAGGTCGTGTCTACGATTTGTATTCCATGCCATCATCACTGAGCCAACGATTAAGCCGGGTAACTCAGGTAATAGATGCAGGCCTTGAGCAACAAGAACGTTTGTCTCTGGCATTGAATAAAATGTTTGGAGCCGGATACGACAAACACTTTGTGTCTGGTATCAAAGACAGCATCATTCAACGATTCAGCGCCAACGCACAGCAAATTATCCAGCAAACACTTCTGGATGTAGAGCGCAAAGAAGCTAAGGCGCTGAGAGAACAAGCGGTTGATGAATTACAGGAAGAAGCCCGCCTTTTATTTCTGGACACACAACGAAAATATCAACACGACTTGCCATTGTTCAAAGCTCTGATAAAAGGTGAACCGGCACTGTACAAAACCTGAGTCAAAGGATTGGGATTATGTCATTCATACCCATCAAACCCATCCCCGTGAAGGATCGTGTTTCTATGATATTCGTGGGTAAGGGGCGCATTGATGTTAAAGACGGTGCTTTTGTCATCATCGACGAAGTAAAAGGCGACAGAAAACATATTCCGGTCGGCTCAGTGGTCAGCATCATGCTGGAACCGGGCACACGAGTTTCCCATGCTGCTGTAAAACTGGCAGCAACGTCAGGCACCCTTTTGATCTGGGTGGGAGAATCGGGTGTCCGCTTATACTCGGCAGGACAACCCGGTGGGGCACGTTCAGACAAACTGCTGTATCAGGCAAAGCTGGCACTTGATGAAGAACTTCGTCTTAAAGTTGTCCGGAAAATGTTTGAGTATCGTTTTGGAGAACCCGCACCGGCAAGACGATCGGTTGATCAACTCAGGGGAATCGAAGGCGCAAGAGTTCGCAAAACCTACCAGCTACTGGCAAAGCAATACGGCGTTGAGTGGAAAGGTCGAAAGTACGACCCCAAAGACTGGGACAGTGGTGACCAGGTCAATAAATGCCTGAGTGCTGCTACTTCCTGTCTTTACGGAGTCACCGAAGCGGCAGTACTGGCGGCAGGCTACGCTCCGGCCATAGGGTTTATCCATTCAGGCAAACCTCTGGCCTTCGTGTACGACATTGCAGACCTGTTCAAGTTTGAAACCGTTGTCCCTGTTGCTTTTCGGATCGCCGCCAAAGGAACAGCAAAGCCTGACAGGGATGTACGCATTGCCTGTCGCGACAGCTTTCGCGAGACCCGGCTGTTAAAGAAAATTATTCCAACCATTGAAGAAATACTCGCGGCAGGAGACATTGAACCTCCACCACCTCCGGAGGACGCACAGCCTCCAGCTATCCCGGAGCCGGTTTCAAATGGCGATATCGGTCACAGGAGTCGTTAAGTATGGGAATGCTCGTAGTCGTCACAGAAAACGTGCCACCCAGACTCAGAGGGCGTTTGGCAATATGGCTATTACTCGATGCTGCAGTTTTTGATATTTGAGGGAGAGCAGGAAATGGCAGGGTGGCATAAGAGCAGACTACTACTGCAGCTCCGAATTCAAGCCTTGCGAGATTCCATCATAGCCACAGCAGCAGGTTGGAGGTAAGATCTCATAGGAACTTAATAACCGTCAAGTGTCGTATCTTGCTAATTCGCCCATTACCCGTTGTCACTGCCTTTCTGGATGCTTTGAATGATTCGCTCAAGTCCATCAATTCCTCTGCGCAGTTGAGTAGATCCCAGAAAGTGGCACTGGGCGTTTTTATCATGGGAATCGTGGTAACTAAAACTATTAACTGGGCTGCTTTTGAGCGCAGAAGCTTAGGCAGATTCAAAGCGACCCGTCTGTGCTGGATGTTTTATCAAGCAGAAATTGCATGGCAAAGCCTGCTACAGGCCAGCGTCAGAAATATTCTTCTACGCTATGGAATACAAAGTGGAACCCTTGCTATCGACGATACAGGAAAAAAGCGCACTAAAAGGACTTCAAAAATCGACGGTGCCCATAAGATAAAAGACAAATCAACAGGTGGTTATTTTAATGGGCAGGAACTGGTGTTTATGGTGCTCGTTACTGAAGTAGCTACCTTTCCAGTAGGGTTTCGCTTTTATATTCCTGACCCTGAGTTATCTGCATGGAGGAAGAAAGACAAGGCGCTCAGGAAGCAAGGCATTCAGAAAAAAGAACGACCGAACCGTCCTGAGCCAGATCATGTTCGTTACCCAACCATGCAGTCGTTGACGCTGGTTATGCTGCAAGAATTTGTTGATTCGTTTCCCAACATTACGATCAAAGCAATTCTCGCTGATGCACTGTATGGCACAGGAGACTTTATGGATAAGGCTGCGGAAATAACAGGCGGAGCCCAGGTTGTCAGCCAACTGCGCTCGAATCAGAAAGTATCCAACCGAAACCACTCGGAAGCGACTCTCAAAGCTTACTTTTCGCGCCAGAAAGGCGCTGAAACTCAACTCATAATACGCGGTGGCAAAGAAGAGCAGGTCACGATGCTGGCTGCTCGGCTGTATGTTAAGGCTCATGGGAAAAGACGTTTTGTTATTGCCCTGAAGTATGAGGGTGAAGAGGATTATCGCTATCTGGTGGCTTCAGATATGTCATGGCGGCATACCGACATAGCCAGGATTTACACCTTGAGGTGGTTGGTCGAGGTTTTCATTCAAGACTGGAAAGCTCATTGTGGCTGGAACAGGTTGAGCAAACAGCAAGGTGCTGACGGATCGCAGCGCGGCGTGATCCTGAGCCTGCTGTGCGAACACATGCTGTTACTGCACCCTGAGCAATTCGTCCTACTGAAAAACAAACAGGCCGGAATGCCCGCAGGCTGTCTGATCGAACGCCTCAATGCAGAAGCCTTGCTTGCTACGGTGAAATCAGTGGTTGAATCGGAAGATCCAGATACCGAGCTTAAGGCTCTGGCCTTAGCCTTAGAGCATACTTTGCCCAAGCGGGAGTCGAGCAGGCATATGGCTGGTAGAGACCTGGGAGAACAAAAGGCAACTGACTCACTCAAAGCACACGCCCGGAAGTTTAAACTTTTAGATGCAGCTTAGAATCGAGATAAATACGTTACTTGTTTAGGTAAAACTGCAGCATCGAGTATTAGAAATCAGAGCAGGTGTTTATGTAGGAAGCGTGACACGACGAATCAGGGAAATGATCTGGGAGCAAATCGTCGGGCTGGCTGAAGATGGCAACGTAGCGATTGCCTGGGCCACCAACACAGAGTCCGGTTTTGACTTCCAAACCTATGGTAATAACCGGCGTATTCCGATCGATGAAGACGGCTTACGTTTAGTACTTTTTCAACCTGATACCTGAATAAATCAGTAGCTCTTTAACAATAAGCTTTTACTCTAAATGTCTGGTAAGATTTACAGTGCTGTTAACCAATTGATACGCAAGTCTATTTTTTTAGACTGTCTCCCACGACCGTGGGGATGAACCGTCGTTGTTGAGAATGCGCCAGAAGGAACGACACTGTCTCCCACGACCGTGGGGATGAACCGAGTTCGAGACAGGCGGCAAGCAGAAAATACCCCTGTCTCCCACGACCGTGGGGATGAACCGTGCGGGGCTTTTTTTATGCCTGTAGGAAACTACTGTCTCCCACGACCGTGGGGATGAACCGCGAAGCCTTCCAGTAGTTTTTCAGGAGATAGACTGTCTCCCACGACCGTGGGGATGAACCGCTGGGATTCCTGGTCTTTAGTTAGATGAATCACTGTCTCCCACGACCGTGGGGATGAACCGCAGCAGACGACAGGCGCAGAATTGCAGAGGCACTGTCTCCCACGACCGTGGGGATGAACCGAGCTTATCGAGTCCCGGATTGTTGATGTTGATCTGTCTCCCACGACCGTGGGGATGAACCGAACGGCAGTCCAGCATGTAGCCAGTACTACACCTGTCTCCCACGACCGTGGGGATGAACCGAACGTGCTTACAGCAACAGCCTGTCAGGGACGCTGTCTCCCACGACCGTGGGGATGAACCGCCTCTTCATTCTCAATGGATGCTGCTTCTGGCCTGTCTCCCACGACCGTGGGGATGAACCGGGCAGTAACTCACTACCTTTCATTGATTCTGTCTGTCTCCCACGACCGTGGGGATGAACCGGCTTTTGCCTGACCACTGGGAGATACGAGCCACTGTCTCCCACGACCGTGGGGATGAACCGGACTATGCAGCCGTGATTATCGGCAGCAAAGCCTGTCTCCCACGACCGTGGGGATGAACCGCTGGCACCATTGATCCGGACAGAACAGACGAGCTGTCTCCCACGACCGTGGGGATGAACCGTCTACCGAAAGATGAGCAATTGCGGATGTCTACTGTCTCCCACGACCGTGGGGATGAACCGCCCTGAAGAAGTGGCTTCTATCATTTCGGCTCCTGTCTCCCACGACCGTGGGGATGAACCGGTAAGAGTACCAATTTATCAATTCATTCGGCACTGTCTCCCACGACCGTGGGGATGAACCGGAAAAAATCGTACGCTAAGGTACAGTCGTACACTGTCTCCCACGACCGTGGGGATGAACCGTGGGGCCGCTATCGTGAAGCCGAACTGGTTGTCTGTCTCCCACGACCGTGGGGATGAACCGCCAAGAGCAAGAATCACCCGTGAAGCCAGAAACTGTCTCCCACGACCGTGGGGATGAACCGTTATGAGGACGAAGGGAATGGTTGGTTCAGGCCTGTCTCCCACGACCGTGGGGATGAACCGCTCTTTCGTCAACATGGAATGAAATTAATAACCTGTCTCCCACGACCGTGGGGATGAACCGGTTACATTGCTGACCCGCAGCATCAGCAGCCACTGTCTCCCACGACCGTGGGGATGAACCGCAGCAGAAGAGCTGATGATGGGAACGCTTGCCCTGTCTCCCACGACCGTGGGGATGAACCGCCCTTTCTTCTGCGCTCAATGTTGGACACGTACTGTCTCCCACGACCGTGGGGATGAACCGAGGACAGCGGATCTCTGGGCTGATGCCAACCGCTGTCTCCCACGACCGTGGGGATGAACCGCCGGATCAGTCCGGCATTATTAGCGGAGCAGCCTGTCTCCCACGACCGTGGGGATGAACCGTGCCTGGTTACTAACGGTTTTATATAGATTGCCTGTCTCCCACGACCGTGGGGATGAAC
Source organism: Endozoicomonas montiporae CL-33 (assembly GCF_001583435.1). NCBI lineage: Bacteria > Pseudomonadati > Pseudomonadota > Gammaproteobacteria > Oceanospirillales > Endozoicomonadaceae > Endozoicomonas > Endozoicomonas montiporae. Next base: position 4,220,368 of record NZ_CP013251.1, read on the forward strand.
CGAACTAACGACAGCCCACGTCAAAACCATTGCTCTGTCTCCCACGACCGTGGGGATGAACCGTGGCGTGTATGGCTGGAGCGCACATTGTCACGCTGTCTCCCACGACCGTGGGGATGAACCGGGTTTTTTAATTACTTTTCAGACTCTCTATTTCTGTCTCCCACGACCGTGGGGATGAACCGGGCTAGCACTACCAAAACAAGAATAAAAAGGACTGTCTCCCACGACCGTGGGGATGAACCGCGGGAACAGGTGTATCAGGAAGGCATGTTCCTCTGTCTCCCACGACCGTGGGGATGAACCGTGATGTCCCACATGTAGCAGGAATTGTTAGCCCTGTCTCCCACGACCGTGGGGATGAACCGTCACCAAGCGACTCCTGTGTATTTCCTCCGGACTGTCTCCCACGACCGTGGGGATGAACCGACTTTTAAATCAGCTTTAGATTCAGGGTCGTCCTGTCTCCCACGACCGTGGGGATGAACCGCAAATTGCGGAAATAGAATACAGGTGTATGGCCTGTCTCCCACGACCGTGGGGATGAACCGGTCGAGGTGATCAATGATCGCAACGGTAACGTCTGTCTCCCACGACCGTGGGGATGAACCGCCCTTGATATATCTGTCAAAACGGTTACCCGGCTGTCTCCCACGACCGTGGGGATGAACCGCGATCAACAAGGAAAAATACGAGCAGGATGAACTGCCTCCCACGACCGTGGGGATGAACCGAGTAGAGGTTACATATACGCCTGCTCCTGACACTGTCTCCCACGACCGTGGGGATGAACCGATCAATGACGATAACTTGCCTAATTGCAGGCACTGTCTCCCACGACCGTGGGGATGAACCGCTAACCCTAATATGGGCGTGTCTGTTTATAGGCTGTCTCCCACGACCGTGGGGATGAACCAGTTGCAATAGCTTTGCCCACATTTCTCGACCGAAAGACCTCGATCAATTGGTAAGGGAGAACATTGCACAATTCTCTGAAGTTCATTTATTCTTTCATTGATCCACTCATTCAATGAGCACGTAACAAGATCCGTATCCCGAATTTTTACCTGACTTCCGGACGGAACCTAATGAAAGACCATGGACTCAACATTGCAGTGATCGGCTCAGGCATCAGTGGCTTGTCCGCTGCCTGGCTGCTGTCCCGACAGCACAATGTGACACTGTTCGAAAAAGACGACCGGTTCGGTGGTCACAGTCACACCGTCAATGTTGAGGATAATAACCAGAATATCCCTGTGGACACCGGCTTTATTGTTTTCAATGAAGCCACCTACCCAAACCTGACCGCATTCTTTGACCATCTTAATGTAGATGTTACAGACACCGATATGTCCTTTGCCGTATCCATGAACAATGGCCGGATTGAATACTCGGGTACTGATATAAACGGTTTGTTTGCACAAAGGCTGAATGCCATCAACCCCGGTTTCTGGCGAATGTTGATTGATGTGGTCAGGTTCTACCGCGCAAGCCACGAATGGCGAGCCACACTGACGGCATCCACCACACTGCGTGAACTGTTATCCCGTCACAGCTACAGCCGGAAATTTATTGATGAGCATCTGGTTCCCATGGGTGCCGCCATCTGGTCAACCCCTGCGGATAAGATGCTGGATTATCCGGCCCTGGCATTTCTGCGCTTTTGCGAAAACCACGGTCTGTTGCAACTCACAGATCGCCCCCAATGGAAAACGGTAAAAGGCGGCAGTCGTGAATACGTCAGTAAAATCATTAGCCAGCTCGGCAGCAACACCTTTCAAAATCGCTGCGTTCGAAAAATAAAACGTTATCCGGACAAAGTAATCGTCAGCGACCTTCAGGGCACTGAGTGGGCTTTTGACCATGTGGTGATGGCGTGTCACGCAGACACGACACTGCAACTACTCAGCGAACCCGACGAACTGGAACAATTGCTTCTGGGGGCATTTACCTTTCAGCGCAACACTGCCGTACTGCACAGCGACAAGCGTTTCATGCCACAACAACAAAGGGCCTGGGCCAGCTGGAATTATCTCGGTACTGACCAAAAAGGGCCTTCCGTCACCTACTGGATGAACCGCCTGCAGCATCTGGATGGCAAAGACCTGTTTGTGACGCTTAATCCGGCTATGAATGTTGACCGCAGTTTGATCCACGGCAGCTATCTTTATGATCATCCGGTATTTACCAGAGCTGCCATAGAAGCCCAGCAACGACTCTGGGAGCTTCAGGGGCGTCAGCGTACCTGGTTCTGTGGCGCATGGTTTGGCTACGGCTTTCATGAAGACGGCCTGCAATCAGGTCTTGCTGTGGCTGAAGCTCTGGGCGGACTCAAACGACCGTGGTCGGTAGAGGGCGAAAATAATCGCCTTGTTCTGCCGGAATCGTACGGAGCCAGTCATTCAAAATCAGGCTCCGACAACAGGACAACATCTGCCAGCAAAACAGAGAGTGTTGTATGAAATCAGCCATCTATTGGGGAAGTTTGATGCACAACCGAATTCGCCCCAAAAAGCATCGTTTTCGCTATCGCATGGCGTCATGGCTGATCGATCTGGATGACCTGCAACAGCTGGATAAACGCTTGTGGCTGTTTTCTTTTAACTCATTCAACCTGATTACTTTTCAGTCTAAAGACTACGGGGATGGCTCCGGCCGCTGCCTGAAGCAGCAAGTTAATGAACTGCTGGTTGAAAATAGCATTCAAGCTGCTGACCGGGTTGAGCTGATGTGCTCGCCCAGAATGCTGGGGTATGTGTTCAATCCATTGTCGGTCTATTTCTGTTATCGCAATGATCAGCCCCTGGCAATGGTTTATGAAGTGACCAATACATTTGGGGAACGGCACTCCTATGTGATTCCGGTAGAAGACAGCGATCAGACATTGATCAACCAGACCACCAGCAAGCGCCTGCATGTTTCCCCATTCTTCGCCATGAACTGCCAGTACCGATTCCGCGTAAAAATCCCTGATAACAGCCTGTCACTGGGCATTGAACTATTAGACGAACAGGGAAAGCTGTTTGCAGCCGTATTTCAGGGACAAAAGAAAGCGCTTAGTAATCAGCAAACGATTCTTCAGCTCTGTCTGCTGCCCTGGCAAACCCTGAAAGTGATCAGTGCGATTCACTGGGAAGCTCTGAAACTCTGGATAAAAGGCATCAAAATTGTCAGACATCAACCGGCAGAGCAGCCATTCAGCTGGAGCCTTGGTAAAAGTCTTGTCAGGAAAGGAAACCACTTATGAACACCTCAGAAGAGCTGACCAATCGCTCGACTGCGACCACAGACTCCTCGTCAGTATTTAGCCTGCCTTTATGGTGGCTAAAGAATAAGCTGGACAATGCCGGTGTCAGCAAAATGATCATCACGCTTGAATCGGGTGAAGAGCTTCATACCGGCACACTCAGAGAAGACACCAGAGTGGCCCGAATCAAACTACACCGCCCTCTGGCCCTGATGAAAGCATCACGGGCTGGCATTAACGGTCTGGCAGAATCTTATATGTCCGGTGACTGGAGTACTGCCGATCTGGTTGCCGTTACAGACTGGGCGATGGTGAATGAAAAAATACTGGCTTCGTTATTCGATCCAAACTGGTTCAGTGGAAAAATACAGAGACTACTTCACCTGCTAAACAACAACAGTCGTAAAGGAAGCCGAAAAAATATTGCGGCTCACTATGACCTTGGAAACGCGTTTTACCAGCCCTGGCTGGATAGCACCATGACCTACTCCAGCGCCTTGTTTCACCATGACAATGAATCGTTAGAGCAAGGGCAACACAATAAATACAATCAGGTTCTGAACTGGCTGGACGTTCAACCTGATCAAAGCGTTCTGGAAATAGGCTGTGGCTGGGGCGGCTTTTCAAAAGCGCTGGCTAAACGGCAAGACAGCAATTATCACGGTGTAACGCTTTCCACAGAGCAGCTGACTTATGCCCGGGAAACCAACAAAAGTCATCGCCATCAGTTCAGCCTGACCGATTACCGCGACATAAACGGCCAGTATGACCGGCTTGTGTCTATCGAAATGATTGAAGCGGTGGGAGAAAACCACTGGCCGGTCTACTTTAAGAAACTCTATGAAAGCCTCAAGCCCGGAGGCATTGCAGTTCTGCAAGTCATTACCATTGATGAAGATCGCTTTGACGATTACCGCAAAGGTGCGGACTTTATACAGCGTTATATCTTTCCCGGCGGCATGTTGCCCACTCATCAGATTATGCAGGATCAAATAGCTCATGCAGGTTTGAAGATGGAAGGCACGCTGGCCTTTGGTCAGGACTATGCGAGAACCCTGAATGTATGGATGAAGCAATTTAATGCCTGCCGGCCTGACATGAATCTTGAGGGTTTTGATGATCGTTTTCACAAAATGTGGAATTTTTATCTCGCCTACTGCGAAACCGGTTTTAAGTGCAACAGCATTAACGTGCGCTTCTACAAAATAAAAAAACAATGAGCTGGAATCATGACAATGGAGCAATACAATGACAAGGAAATTCATTTACCAACTGTTTGGTTTGATGTCACTGATCTGGCTAGCGGGGTGCAACACAATGAAACCCGATGATTACGCCAACACTACACCCGTGCTTAAAATTGAAGATTACTTTCAGGGACATACATTAGCCTGGGGTATGTTTCAGGATCGTTTTGGTAAAGTGCGAAACCGTTTTAAAGTCGAAATGGTGGGCACCGTAAAAGACGGTGTACTAACGCTGGATGAGGACTTTTTCTACGAAGATGGCTCCACCTCTAACCGTCTCTGGAAAATCAAGATTCTAGGTGACGGATTATACGAAGGAACCGCAGGCGACGTCATCGGACTGGCAAAAGGCAAAGCCGCAGGTCACGCCTTTAACTGGACTTACCAGATGGATCTGCCCATTGGCGACAGCAAATGGCGAGTGACGTTTGACGACTGGCTGTTCCTGCAGGAAGATGGTGTGCTTATCAATGTAGCCACTGTTACCAAGTGGGGCATAACTCTGGGCAAACTAACCTTCGTCTTTGGCAAAAAAGAGCCTTTGGAAGAAGCGTTCAAGCCATGAAAACTGCAACCGTACGACAATCACAATGACAACAATAACAATGACAACAAAAAAGAACGTTATCTGGATTACCGGTGCCAGCATGGGCATTGGCAGAGCCCTTGCCCTGGAGCTGGCAAGCCGTGGACATACGGTTATAGCCAGTGCCCGAAGTGAAGATAAACTGACGACACTGGTTGAAGAGTCCGCCTCACTCCCCGGCTCGATTCATGCCTACCCTCTGGATGTCACCCATCAACAAGCTGTAAACGACGCGGTGGCTGCCATTCAAAAAGATTTTTCAACCATTGATCAGGCAATCCTGAATGCCGGTACATTTCTGCCAATGCAGGGCAACCGGTTCAAAGCCGATGTGATTAAACAGCAGTTTGATCTGAATGTGTTTGGTGTCAGCTATTGTCTGGAAGCATTGATCCCGGTCATGAAGCAACAAAAGCAAGGATTGCTGGCAATCAATGCTTCATTGGCCGGTTATCGCGGACTGCCCAAATCGGCGGCCTACGGTGCCACGAAAGCTGCACTGATCAACATGGCAGAATGTCTGAAACTGGATCTGGACAGGGAAGGGATTGATGTGAAAGTGATCAACCCCGGTTTTGTAAAAACACCCCTGACGGATAAAAACGATTTCCATATGCCGTTTCTGGTCGATAGTGAACAGGCCGCCAGAGTGATCAGTGATGGATTAGCCCGAAGTCGGTTTGAGATACGTTTCCCGACCCTTTTTGCAGGCTTATTGGGATTGCTGAAACACCTGCCCTACCGGTGCTATTTTGCTCTTGTGAAGAGAGCAAAAATCTGAACAGCATGCTGCAAGAGCTATTGCAGCATGCTTTCCTGAATATACGTCAACAACAAACCCGTTCTTTGCCTGACTTCTTCTTTGCTACTATCCAGCAGGCCCAGAGACAGAGCGTTGATCATGGCAACGGTCATTTCTGCACAAAACTCCGGCGTCAGCCCGGGTTTTAATTCTGCTTCCCCTGCCCTGTACATATGCTCATAGCCTGCCTGCATGGAATGCGACTGTTCGGAACCAGTTAGGGTAGAAAGGTTTGCCAGCATGTAGTTAATGAGTTCTTTTTCAAACGCTTCGGCATGAATAATAAAGAGCTCCATCTCACCAATAATAAAACCAAGTTGGGCTGCAAGGCCATTGTGGTGTTTGATGGCGACGGCAATGTTTTCCTGCAATCGGTTAAACAACCGTATCTGGCAGACTTCCAGAATCAGCTCCTGACGGGTGCCGTAGTAGTTATAAAAGGTTTTCTTGGCAATATCTGCAGCTTCACACAGATCATCCACTGTTGTATTTTCCAGCCCTTTAAGGCTGATCAGCCTGACAAGTTCATCCTGAATTTTTTCCCTGACCGCCCGTTTTTTTCGTTCCCTGCGGCTGATTACCTGTACTGTCACTAACCCGATACTCCATTATCTTCATAAAAAAAGACACTCTGTGAAACAGGTCACAGACTGAGACTACCTTGTCGTCCATTTGGACGACTTGCATACAAAAGTACACCACGGTATATTTTTTCACAACCATTCTCTGGGCTATACCACCAGACAAACAATAATAAGGAAGCCAACCATGGGTGCTGCTGAAGAAAATCTGCCTCCGGTAGAAAGCGTGTTTAATCCGATGTCGAGTGCCTACTGCCAGAACCCTGTTCCCCAGTGCCTGGCTCTTGCTGAACGCGGACGGCTGGTATGGTTTGCCCCCTGGCAATCCTGGATCATGACTCAGCTTGATGATGTGATGGACTGCTGGAAGCGTGAATATCTTTCCTCTGACTTCTATGACTGGGAATACGCTAAACCCCGGCCTCCTGAAAGCGAATGGACCAACTTCGAACGCGCCATGATTGGTCACAGCTTACTGGCAGACCATACCCACCATCGTCTGATTCGGAAAATTGTGTCTCCGGCCTTCTCAAGGAATGTGGTTGATGAGATACAGCGCCGTATTGACCCTGACATCAAAAAACTTTACGCCGATCTGGGGGAGCCTGAGTCCTTTGACTTTATTGAAAAAGTTGCCCGGCACATACCTTTTATTTCTATAACCCGAATGGTAGGCGTGCCTGAAAAATACTGGGACGATATCAAACCCTGCATCATGAAGTTCACCGAAGCCTGGAACCCTACCCTGCCTCAGGAGCGCATACAGGCAGCTGTGGATGCCAGTAACCGGGCCATTGATATCATTATCGAGATTCTGGCGGAAAGACGTAAATTACCTCACCAGGAAAACGACTTCATCAGTGTACTGCTGAAGGCAGAAGAGACTCATGAAGACTTTGTCGAAGGCGATATCATCACGCTGATTCTGGCCCTGATCGGAGCTGGTGCTGACACCACCCTGATTGGACAACAGTGGACCGCTTATTCACTGGCTAAACATCCGGAACAGGCCCAAATAGCCCTTTCTTCTCCCGAAGCGTTTACCAATGCATTCAGTGAAGTCATGCGCTGGGGCAGCCCCGGCAAGATGGGCTTTGCCCGTTACGCGTCTGAAGATATGGAACTGCTCGGACAACAGGTTCGAAAAGGACAGATGATTCTGCTGATGCCGCACCTGAAGAACCACAACCCGGCTATTTTTGAAAATCCGGAAGTGTTTGACGTTCAGCGCAAGTTCGACCCGGATGTGCTGTTCGGCTATGGTCCCCGTTTCTGTATCGGTGCATCGCTGGCAAAACGTCAGCTCTATTTGTCCATGAGCGAGATGTTCAAGCGATTCCCGAATCTGTCTCTCGAAAGTGAACCGGAGCGTGATGAAATGGATCACAACTCCATCGCGTTCAAAAAACTCATGATCAAAACCAACTTATAAAGCTTGATAAGTCGTGTTTGATAAGTAGCGGTTGATAATAAGAAGGATAAACGTCATGACTAAACGATACGAACAACCTATCCCCTTTGGCTGGTATGCCATTGAGTATTCTGACAAGCTCAAGGCGGGTGACGTAAAACCATTGCAGTATTTTGGAGAGGAACTGGTTCTGTTCCGGACTGAATCCGGTGAAGCACAGGTACTGGACGCCTACTGTCCACATCTGGGGGCGCACCTTGGACACGGCGGCTTAGTGAAAGGTGAAAGCATCAGCTGTCCGTTCCACGCCTGGGAGTTTAATGGTGAAGGGATGGCAACCAACATTCCCTACGCCAAGCGCACGCCACCCAAGGTGAAAAACAAGCAGTGCATAAAAAGCTATCCGGTGGTGGAGAAGAACCAGATGATCTGGGCCTGGTACCATCCTTACGATGAAGCGCCTACCTTCGAAGTGGAAGAAATTGCTGAAATCGGTCATGAAGACTGGTCAGAAGTTTCAACCTATGAGTGGACCATTCCAACCATTATTCAGGAAACCGGCGAAAACGCAGCGGATCTGGCTCACTTTATTACCGTTCACGGAATGCCGAACATGCCTGAAGGCGATGTTATTTATGATGGCGTTCGTCGTATCACCGAGTTTGACGGCAATGCCAAAGCGGTAAAAGAAGATGGCACCATTGACCGGGACGACACCAGCAACAACGAAGCCATTCACCTGTATTCAGCCAATACCGGCCCCGGGCTGTCATTGCAGCGCTTCTCCAGAATGTTTGATATCGTCATGATGGGTACCATGACACCCATTGATGACCAAAGCATGCAACTACGCTTCAACTTCACCCTGCCTAATGCTGCAACGGATATCAAGAAAGCCATTGCTGAAGGCATACGTAATGAAATTGTGCACCAGGTTGAGCAGGATATTCCTATCTGGGAACACAAAAAGTATCTGCCCAAGCCCATCCTGTGCGACGGCGATGGCCCCATTGGTCAGTACCGCCGCTGGTTCAAACAGTTCTACGCTGAAAAGCCTGTAGAAACCACTGAGAGTAAAGAAGAGTTGATTGCCACGGTATAATCAGCCTTCCCCAGCGGGCAGGCAGATAGCTGCCTGACCGCTTTTCTGACCACAACCCATAATAACAATAAGAGAGCACCATCATGAGCACCGGACCTCAGACGCCTCCAGGTGAAATTGTTAACTGGCCGATGTTGAAAATTAAATACGACACCGACCCTTCTGCCATTGCCAAACTGCTGCCTCCCGGCATTGAGCCCGGCACAAAGCCTACGGTTACCATTACCATCTACAACTTCCCCATTTTGAACGAGCCCGAGTTCGGCTATGTCATCAGTGTCGATGCCATTTGTGACGGTGTGGAAGGCGAGTACCAACTGTGTAATGGTATTGATCAGGAAGCACCGGTACAAAGCTGTCAGGAACGCTGGGGACAGCCAAAATTCATTGCTGAAACCCAATATTACCGGATGATTGATACCGTTACTGCCAAGTGTACTCATCAGGGTTATACCTTTCTGGAGTTCACCGGCAAAGTCACTGGTGTCGATGAAGACGCAGGTGATGTTGTGACCAACGACTGGTGGGTGAAGTTCTCCCGCTCCGTCGATATGATGCCCGGCAAATACGATCTTCCCCCCAAGGTCGTTCATGTAAGAAGTGAATTCGGCACTGCCCATCAGGAAATTCTGGACGGTGAACTGACTCTGCGCGAAAGTCCATGGGACCCTATTGCCACTCTGCTGCCTATCAAGAGCGAAGTAAAAAGTGTTCTCTGGACGCCGGTCTTTAAAGATCGCCAATACGCAGACTACAAGCAGCTGGACGGAGAAGCCTTCTGGCCCTTTACCGAAACCATCAGTGGTTCACGCTGGCCTGGTTTGTGCGGTACACCCATTAAGAAGTTAAGTACTCAGTAATATATAGATTGTTTAATTTCCTCACCCTTAAATAAGCCAGCGTTGTTAATAACGCTGGCTTATTCTTTCCTGAAAACAGCCTTGAATCACTTATCAACAAATCGTCATCAATGAACCAATCCAAAAAATAAAGAACACTTTAGATAAGCCAAAGAAATTAGAAATAAACGCTTATTTAAAAATATACCTCCAGACACTCTGATTAAGCTATAGAATCACATCTGAAAAAACAACCGGTTTATTAATTAACGATCATTCAAAAATCAAGTCAGCTAAATTTATACGCTACAAACAGTAAATGGATTCTCCATTTAATTACAACAACGTAAGTACTCGGCCATACGGAATCGAATATTTCTGGCTTATTGGGCAGGTGCTGAACAAGGCGTTTATGCCCTTGGGTGCAACGGCGGGAGCATAGCGAGCTATGTGACCAGAGTTGGAACGCCGTGCAGTGCCTGAACAATGAGTCAGAAAATATGATTTCGTATGGTCGAGTACTTAAGTTTAAGTGAGGAAGTTCAGACGATGCGTTATCTCGAATTTAAAAAAGTGGCAAGATGGTTTGTTTACTTTTGCCTGTTTTGCACCCCTGCTGAACTTGCTTTTGCACGCGGTTTATCGAGCACAGTCACTACAACAAATCTTCCCACTAACGGTACTATAACCACTCCAACTGTCACAACCCCAGCAGCATCTCTGGCTGATAAAAATGCTGCGTTGTGTGATAGTGATGACATCGATACAGATGATAAAGATGCCTGCCTTGATGTCATGAGAAGGTTATCAGCGCTATCCAGAGAATTTAAAAAAGTAAAAGTCTATACAGAAGGGTGGTTTTTCTCTGAAGCAACCACCATCGACGCCAGCTCACCAGACACGGTACACATAATATCTGGAAATCTGACATTGAAAAAGGGCAGTGTCGCAGCTGCTAAAAATATTGCCATCATGGGTTATGGCAAGCCAAAGCTCTGGCTAACATCAAGTACATTTGCTACTTTTGATTCGGTCATTGATTTAAGAGCTGACGATGCAATTGTTGATGGTCTACAGATCGACCCAAAAGGTTATGTGACTCATATAACTAAACATGCCGTTAATCACTTTATTAAGGTTTCTGGCAACAATGCATCCATCAATAATGTCAGCCTGTTAAATGCAGACTTATCAGGAAAGGCGGTTATTCATGCAGTAACACAGCCTGCAGAAAAACAAAAAGCTCTAAAACTGACTGATATTGATTATGAAGTGGGAAGTGGAATAGCCCTGAGTTCAGCCCTGATCATTGATTCTTATGATTCCGTATTCATGAAAAATATTCGAAATCACAACCTGACTCCAGATTGCATGCTGTTTTTATTAAAAGACGTTGGTACATTAAACATGCAATCAGTGACGTCTTACATTGATAATACCCATTACAATGGATTAACAGGTATCGTTATTGTCTACACTCAGGCCAGATCGGATCTTCAACTATTATTCAAGAATGTAGACCTCAAATTTGAAGCAACTGAATTACACCCACCTGTGATTATTGCAGCCAAAGAAACTATCAGTGGTACATTGACCTTTACTGGCCGCAATACATTTGACACTTCCTCAATTCGCTACCCTGAAGGCCTGATTGTCCATAGTGAAACTGGGCCAACGACGGCACCCTTTTTTTTAAAAACAACCTCTACTGGTGCGAATACAAATGCAACGCCTGAGTACTGGTGGTCTGAATTACCGTCCTGCGCACTGGAAACAAACCAGATCAAACCCTATCTTCATTCAGGCTCCGATACACCAGATTCATCGGCTCTTCATCCATCAAGCCAGTTAAAGACACCCACCCCTGCCTTAACGTCAACACCTGAACTGCCCGCTATGACCATTACACCAGGGCTTTCTTACTCATCAGAATCGGTAACAACAACCAGTACAAAGGTCCGACCAGAACCTGCCCGTACACTATCCAGCGATACCAAAAGCACACCCAAGTCATCTACATTGACACTTTTATCGACCCTTCCAAATAAAGAAACGTCAGGAACGAAGCCACAACTGTCCTACGATCAGTTCAGCGGTTCGTTATCTCCAAAAGGTGTAACAACCAGAAACACAGACACAGAAATCAGTTCGAAAGTTACAGTGTCAACAACTGCAACAGCATCGGGCAGCGACGGTGGTTCAAATTTAAATTACCTTCACTTTTTATGGAGTACTATACCCACGTACATTGTAACCACTCTTGCATCGAAAGAAGTTTGCGTAAGGTTTCACAATAAGGCAGCTTGTTATACCGCAGTCATAACTCGACTGGGACTACCTTACTTCAAAAAATACGGCTGGTTTATGAATGCTATGTATGGTGATTTGATGGTCAATCCACAAGATATGCAAATGAATAATGTCCAACCGCCCGAGCAGCCTGTATATGATGACGTCCCTCTCCTATAGCCTGTACATTCATTATCACTTTGTGGTTTGAGGCTCCTTTTGGTGCCTCAAACCGTCAATGGTTAAAAACTTCTGACGAGCCAGAAAAATACGTGTCAGCCGGTCATCCGGCTTCAGCCAGGTGGCACTGAGTACCAGTGATTTAATTGTCTCAGGATAATCAGCAGCCAGACTCTGGGCTATCGCACCTCCCAGTGAATGACCGACAAAATGCGCTGTTTCAATACCCAGTGCATCCAGCAGAGAAGCAACATCTCCGGTCAGTCTCGCAAGGGTTTCCGGCTCATGTGCCTGATTCGAACTTTTGCCGAAGCCTCGGTGGTCAAAAGTAATGACCTGGAAATACCGGGAAAAATACGTCAGTTGCTCATCCCAGAATGACGCTTTGCCATTCAGGCCACTGATAAAAACAACCGCGTCACCCTGCCCTTTGGATTTATAGTTAAGTTCTGAACCATCGGACAATTTAATTAACGGCATTCGCTTACCATCCTTTTGGTCTCTGATAAAACGCTTGCTGTCCCGAAATGCAATGAACGTGTAGACAGCCCTCATACTCAATAAACATAAATAAATGTTTGCTGAAACCCAAAGGGTCTGCAGCAAGTATAGGTTCGTGATTCACTGATGATAATTAAGATGTAAGAGCTGAATATTGAGTCAAAATTAAAACAAACCAGTCAACCACGACTATTATTATTTGCGTTTATTCCGTGCTTTGATCAACAAGTTGTTCATCGTTTCATTTAGACGACAAAAGTCTTTTAATGCCAAGAGCCTGAAGCAGGCCAGCAATCATACTGGAGGCAGTATGCATACTTCCTGTGTTATGACGTCCCGATTCAGAACACTCATCTACATTGCGACAACAACATTCATACTGCATCTTCTCACTGCCTGTTCAGAGACTGAAGAACAGAGTGTCGATGTAGTTCGCCCTGTCAAGCTGTTCACGGTCAAAGACAGTGGCCGGGAAAACATCAGAGAATTTCCCGCCACAGTGAAAGCCACTGAAGAAGCCGAAGTGTCCTTCAGGGTGTCGGGTGAGCTGGTTGAGTTGCCGGTACACCCGGCGGATGAAGTAAAAAAAGGGCAACTGTTAGCCAAACTGGATGATCGTGACTTCAAAAATACAGTCGCAGTGCGTCAGGCAGACTACGATCTGGCTGCATCAGACTATCGACGTATAGCCTCTCTACGAGCAAAAAAAGTCGTGTCTGTCGCCGATTACGATCAGGCCAACGCCAAGCTCAAATCCTCCAGAATTTCCCTGCAGCTGGCAAAAGATCAACTAAGGGACACTGTACTGAATGCACCTTTCGCCGGACGGATTGCACAGACCATGGTTGAAAACTATCAGTCGGTTCAGGCGCAGCAACCCATATTGATTCTGCAGAGCAGCAATACGCTGGATGTCAGCATTCAGGTACCCGAAAGCATTCTGACTAAAATTCGTGAAGAGGAAGTTAATTACGATTATTTCCCTACCGTGCGCTTTTCTGGCAATCCAGATAAAGAGTATTCACTGACTTACAAAGAACACGACACCCGCGTTACACCGGGTACCCAGTCTTATACTGTGGTCTTTACCATGCAGGCTCCCAAAGAGCTGACCATCTACCCCGGTATGGGAGGTACTGTCACCATTGACCTGTCAAAAGTGACTTCCCGTTCCAAAGCACTGGCTGAATATATCGTTCCAATGACCGCCGTTCTGAAAGACGACAGCACAGGTAAAAACTCGGCCTGGGTTTACAATCCGGACACCGGCGTTGTCAATCCGGTTGAAGTGTCCCTTGGACCCATTACAGATCAGGGCATTACAGTCATGACCGGCCTTGAAGCCGGTGATGAAATTGTCAGTGCAGGACTCAGTCGGCTGCACCCGGACATGAAGGTTAAGCCACTGGAACGCGAGCGGGGGCTGTAGCCGTGAATATTGCCGAGTATTCTATTCGTAATCCGGTGATCAGCTGGACGTTTGTTGTCCTGCTGGTTGTAGGAGGAGCCGTCTCTTTCCTAGGGCTGGGACAACTCGAATTTCCTGAATTCCCGATTCCTCAGGCCATGGTCATAACGGCTTACCCCGGAGCTTCTCCAGAGCAGGTTGAAGAAGAAGTCACCCTGCCCCTTGAACGAGCCATTCAACAGCTTGAGTATGTTAAAAACATCGACTCGATATCCAGTGCCGGACTCTCACAAATAACCGTTGAATTGCTCGATACCTATAAAGCCAGTGAGCAGCCACAAATCTGGGATGAATTGCGGCGAAAAATCAACGATACACAACGTAGACTGCCTCCCGGCGTAATGCCATCCATTGTTAACGATGACTTCAGTGATGTGTATGGCGTGCTCTTCAATATCAGCAGTTCCGATTACAGTTACCGGGAGCTGGAAAACTATGCCGACTACGTACAGAGGGAGTTGTCTCTGGTTGACGGTGTCAAAAAAGTCAGCTTGGCAGGTACTGTTACCGACCAGGTCATCATTGAAATGTCCGAAAGCAAACTGGCTGCTCTGGGTATAAACCCGGCTCGAATCCTGAGCCTGATCCAGAACCAGAATGTTGTATCCAACGCTGGTCGTGTATTTGTCGAAGGACAGTCCATTCGCATACATCCAACGGGCGAATTTCAGGACATACAGGAACTTGAACGACTATTAATCAGCAACCCCGGTAGTTCTGAGCTGATTTATCTGGGCGATATTGCCACCGTCAGCAGAAAGCCGGACGAGACTCCGGTCAACCTTTATCGAAGCAATGGTGAAAAAGCCATCTCCATGGGTATATCGTTTTCTAAAGGCGTCAACGTGGTTAATGTGGGTAAAGCGGTTAATAAACGTCTGGCGGAACTTGAATACAGTCGCCCGGTAGGCATTGACCTGGACATTGTCTATGACCAGCCAGGCGTGGTGAAAAAATCCGTCGCCGATTTTCTGATCAACCTGGTGGAAGCGGTGGTCATTGTTATTGTCGTGCTGCTGTTCACCATGGGGCTTCGCTCAGGCATTCTTATGGGCACCATTTTGCTGCTAACCATTCTGGGCACCTTTATCGGCATGAACATCATCAATGTCGAGCTAGAGCTGATTTCCCTTGGTGCTCTGATTATTGCTCTGGGTATGCTGGTTGACAATGCCATTGTTGTGACGGAAGGGGTTCTGGTTGGGTTGCAGAAAGGTCTGTCCAGAATGGAAGCCGTTAAAACCGTTGTCAGCCAGAACCAGTGGCCTCTGCTGGGAGCCACCGTCATCGCGATTATTGCCTTTGCCCCTATTGGTCTGTCATCCAACTCCACAGGGGATTTCCTGATCTCCCTGTTTCAGGTACTGCTGATAGCCCTGTTAATCAGCTGGGTTCTGGCAATCACCATCACACCTTTATTCTGCTACCTGATGTTCAGTGAGCCCGCAGAAGGCATGGTGGGCGATCAGGTTGATCCTTATAAAGGGGCGCTATTTACTGTTTATCGCAGCCTGCTGAAAGTAGCTTTACGACACCGGTTAACTTCTTTGGCTCTGACTATTGCTGCACTGGTTGCCGCAGTCATTGGCTTTGGCAGTATTAAACAGTCGTTTTTCCCGCCTTCCAACACACCCATCTTTTTTGTGGATGTCTGGCTACAGGAAGGCACCGATATCCGGGAAACAGAAAAAACCCTGCAGGCGATAGAACAGGAAGTCATGAAATACCGGCAGGTCAATAACCTGACAACCGTTATGGGAATGGGTGCCCAGCGCTTCATTCTTACCTACGCCCCGGAAAAAATGTACAGCAGCTACGGTCAGCTGATTATTGAAGTTGCAGATCTGAACACCATCCGGCAGGTCATCCCTGAGATGCAGAAGGATCTTGAGACCCGGTTTCCGGATATTGACTTTAAATTCAAAATGCTTGAGAACGGCCCGACACCTGCTGCCCGGATAGAAGCCCGTTTTTACGGAGCCGACCCTGAAATTTTGCGCAAACTGGCTGCACAGGCCATTGCCATCGCCGAAGCAGAACCCAGCGCCTATGCCATCCGTAACAACTGGCGGGAACAGGTCAATATTATCCGGCCACAGTTTGATGAAGCTGCAGCACGTCGCAGCGGATTATCCAAACAATCCATTGACCAGACCATGCTGATCAACTTTTCCGGCAAACAGATTGGCATCTACCGGGATGGCAGTCACCTGTTGCCTATTGTGGCAAGATCACCAGACTATGAGCGCCTGAATGCCGACCGTATCAGCGATTTACAGGTATGGAGTGATGAGCGTAATGCCTTTATTCCCGTCAGTCAGGCCATCACAGCTTTTGACACCGAAACCGAAAATCCACTCATTATGCGCCGGGACCTCAATAGAGTGCTGACCGTGCTGGCGGATATCCATCCATTCAGTGAAGAAACCGCAGACTCTGTGCGGCAAAAAATACTGGCTGACATTGAAGCCATGCCACTACCTCCCGGTTACTCAGTGGAATGGGGAGGCGAGTACGAGTCATCAAGAGACGCCCAGGAAAGTATCTTTACTTCTCTCCCTGTCGGCTATCTGATCATGTTTCTGATTACCGTTTTTCTGTTCAGCACCATACGACAACCTCTTGCTATCTGGGCAACGGTACCTTTAAGCATTATTGGTATTGCAGCGGGTTTACTGTTGTTGAGAATGCCATTTTCCTTTACCGCCCTGCTGGGAATGCTCAGCCTCTCGGGCATGATCGTAAAAAACGGCATTGTTCTTGTTGAACAAATTAATATCGAAGCGGCTCAGGCATCAACCACCCTGCAGTCTGCCATTCTGGATGCCTGCATCAGCCGGGTAAGGCCGGTTTGCATGGCAGCACTGACCACAATGCTGGGCATGATTCCACTGGTGTTCGATGCTTTCTTCAGTTCCATGGCCGTTACTATTATTTTTGGTCTGGGGTTTGCCACAGTGCTGACACTGGTTGTTTTACCTGTCATCTATGCCTTGCTGTATCGCATCCGGTTTGATCAAACCGAGCCATGATCCGGATTTTTTACCTCAGGGCTATCCCAGGCTCAGGGCTATCCCAGGCTCAGGGCTATCTCCGGGTTATTCTCAGATTCAGCCTCTGAACCAGCCTTCGGAAATTCGTTTTTGCGGATTTCCGAAGTCATCATAAAAGAATTATCTGTAGATAATTCCAACAAAAACGAATATTATTCGAAAATTATTTTACAACGGTAATCTGATGTCCAGACAACAAAAGCGCCAGCAAAGAGAAGCAGAAATCCTTTCAGCCACTATGAAGCTGTCGGAAGAACGCAGTTTTCTCGACCTGCGCATGTCTGATATTGCCAAGGCAGCCGACTGCTCCATGGGAGCCATTTACTCGCACTTTTCCAGCAAAGAAGACCTGCTACTGGGGTGCGCGGATACCATTTGTCGAATGCGAATGCCCTTAAAGCAGCGAGTTTCTCAACAGGAGCTGCCTCCCCATGAGCATCTCGCTCTGATCTGCCTTTGCATGTGGCTTTACGATGATCTGAACCCGGGACATTACCGCCTTCAACAGCTGGCCATGAATCCATCTGTCTGGGAGCGGGCATCTACCCAGCGTTATCAGTCTATTAATGATTTCAGTAACGACATGTACGCCTGGATGAAAGTGATTTCTAAAGAAATTCTGGATCAACATCCAACCCTGCAACATACCGAAGAGCTGGCTCTGGAACTTGAGCTTGGTCTCTTTTCCTGCACATGGGGCCTGTTCCAGATAAAAGAATCCGGATTTCAGGTGTTCGACAGGGTACTGTCTGGCGATAATGCTTATGAAATGCACAAACGACAGATCAAACGTTTTTTTGCAAGCTGGGACATCCACGCTGACGACATTGACGAACGGCTGGACATGCTTGAAGTTCTGGCTAGAACTATTGTTCTGGAAGAAACAAACAACATGTAATTAACTGCCTCTTTACAGCAGTTTCTTTGCGATCACTAACGAATAATATTCGTTTTAAATTCGAAAACCACTTCACTCACATATCAAGGATAGGGTCTCCATGAAACCAACTTCCCTTGCCGGGTTTGTACGCGCTGCGATAACGGCAACCGTTTCTCTCAGCTTACTGACAGCCTGCTCACAACCTGCAGAAGAGCAAACCAGCGTTGTGCGACCGGTAAAGCTGTTTGAAGTGGTTAACCGACAGGCACAGAACCTGCGCGAATTTCCGGCTATCGTCGCTGCCAGCGAAGAAGCATCACTCTCTTTCCGGATTCCGGGGGAACTGCTGCAGTTCCCTGTGTCATCCGCAATGATTGTGGAAGAAGGACAACTGCTGGCAAAGCTCGATGATCGGGATATTAAAAACGAAGTCGTCGCTTTGCAGGCTGATTTTGATCTGGCTGCATCCGACTTCCGCCGTATTCAGTCCCTGCTTGAAAAACAGATGGTTTCACAGTCTGACTTTGATAACGCCAACACCCGTCTGAAAGCGTCCAGAGTCAACCTGCAACTGGCCAAAGATCGTCTTGGCGATACGGTTCTGACCGCACCTTTTGCCGGACGAATTGCCCAGACCCTGGTAGAAAATTATCAGTCCGTTCAGGCACAGCAGCCTGTGATGATTCTTCAGGATCACCAGACACTGGACATCAGTGTTCAGGTACCTGAAAGCATTCTGACACAGGTACAGGAAGACCGTGTTGACCCGTCTTACCAGCCAGTGGTGACTTTTGCCGGGAATAACGGTACGGAATACAAAGTATCTTATAAAGAGCATGCCACCCGTGTGACACCGGGCACACAGTCCTATGAAGTCATTTTTTCCATGCCTGCACCCGAAACGTTTACTGTTTATCCGGGCATGGGCGCAACACTGGCCATCGACATGACCCGGATCTTGGGTAACGGCAATCCCGGCTCTGAATACATTGTCCCCATGACTGCGGTACTGAAAAACAACGCCAGCGGCCAATATCAGGTATGGGTGTATAACCCGGATACCGGGACCGTGACTCCAAAAGCAGTGACTGTCGGTCGCATTACTCAATCCGGAATTACCGTCACCTCCGGTCTTGAAGATGGTGCGCAGATTGTATCCGCAGGCCTGAGCCGCTTGCGCATCGGTATGGAAGTCAAGCCACTGGAACGTGAGCGCGGAGTGTAACCATGAATATCGCTGAATATTCAATCAAAAACAAAGTCATCAGCTGGACCCTGGTCGCACTGCTTCTGGTTGGGGGCATTGTGTCGTTTAATAATCTGGGGCAGCTTGAGTTTCCCGAGTTCCCTATCCCCCAGGCGATGGTCAATACCGTTTACCCGGGCGCGGCACCGGAACAGGTTGAGGAAGAAGTCACTCTGCCACTGGAGCGCGCTATTCAGGAGCTGGAGTATGTGAAACACATCACCTCGGTATCCAGTGCCGGAACGTCGCAGATCATGGTTGAGTTATCAGAGGATTACAGTTCTGATGACCAACCACAGATCTGGGATGAACTGCGCCGCAAAGTGGGCGATATTCAGGGGGCTTTACCGCCCGGAGTCTTACCGTCCATCATCAATGACGATTTCAGTGATGTGTACGGTATTCTGTATAACATCAGTGGTGAAGATTACACCTATCGCGAACTGGAAGACTACGCCAATATATTGCGTCGTGAACTGACCATGGTTGAAGGGGTTAAGAAAGTCTCGATTGCCGGAACGGTTACGGAACAGGTCATCATTGAGATCTCCCAGGCCAAACTGGCGTCGCTGAACATTAACCCCGGTCTGATTTATGGTCTGATCCAGCATCAGAATACGGTATCCAACGCTGGACGAATGCTGATTGAAGGCCAGTCTGTGCGTATTCACCCTACTGGTGAGTTTCAGTCCATTAAAGAGCTGGAACAACTGGTGGTGAGCATGCCCGGCAGTTCAGAGCTGGTCTATCTGGGCGATATCGCCAATATCTACACAGCCTTTGATGAAACCCCGTTTAATCTTTACCGCAGTAATGGTGAAAAAGCCCTGTCTCTGGGTATTTCGTTTGCCAAAGGT
Source organism: Endozoicomonas montiporae CL-33 (assembly GCF_001583435.1). Classification (NCBI taxonomy): domain Bacteria; kingdom Pseudomonadati; phylum Pseudomonadota; class Gammaproteobacteria; order Oceanospirillales; family Endozoicomonadaceae; genus Endozoicomonas; species Endozoicomonas montiporae. Next base: position 4,240,657 of record NZ_CP013251.1, read on the forward strand.
GTCAACGTAGTCGACGTTGGTCGTGCTGTTGACCAGCGCATGGCCGAGCTGGAGTCCAGCCGCCCTGTCGGTATTGATCTGACAACGGTTTATGACCAGCCTGATGTCGTTTATGAGTCGGTTAACGACTTTATCGTGAGCCTGATTCAGGCGATTGTGATTGTTATCGTTGTACTGCTGTTTACCATGGGTTTACGATCCGGCCTGTTGATGGGCGGCATTTTGATGCTGACCATTTTCGGCACCTTCATCGGCATGAATATTCTGTCCATTCAGCTGGAACTGATCTCGCTGGGTGCACTGATTATTGCCCTGGGTATGCTGGTTGATAACGCCATCGTCGTCACAGAAGGCGTTCTGGTCGGCCTGAAACGAGGCCAGACCCGCATCGAAGCCATCAAAAGCATTGTGGAACAGAACATCTGGCCTCTGCTGGGTGCAACCGCCATTGCCATCATTGCGTTTGCGCCTATTGGCCTGTCACCGGATGCTACCGGCGACTTTATGCGATCCCTGTTTCTGGTACTGCTGATTTCCCTGACCATCAGCTGGGTTCTGGCTATTACCCTGACACCATTTTTCTGTCATATGGTGTTTAAGGACCCGGACCAGACGACATTGACCGGTAACCCGGAAGATCCGTACAAAGGCATTCTGTTTGTTGTTTATCGCACCATTCTGAACAAGGCCCTGAGACACCGTATTATATCGCTGGTACTCATCGTCGCTACACTGTTTGCAGCCATTGTTGGTTTCGGTCATGTGAAGCATGCGTTCTTCCCACCTTCCAACACGCCTGTTTTCTTTGTCGATGTCTGGATGCAGGAAGGTACGGATATACGACAAACGCAGGAAAATATGCGCGCCCTTGAACAGGAAGTCCTGGCCTTTGACGAAGTACAAAATGTCACCACCGTCATGGGCATGGGCGCACAGCGTTTTATCCTGACATATGCTCCGGAAAACATGTACAGCAGCTACAGTCAACTGATTATTGAAACCGACAGCCTGCAGACCATGGAAACCCTGCTGCCACAGGTGCGCGAACGATTTGAAAGCCAGTATCCGGAGTATGAATACAAATTCAAATTGCTGGAAAACGGCCCTGCGCCTGCAGCCCGAATTGAAGCCCGTTTCTATGGCCCCGATCCGGATGTACTTCGACAGCTGGGTGCCCAGGCCATTGAAGCGATGGAAGCGGTGCCGGATGCAGTGGATATCCGTAACAACTGGCGTGAACACGTATCCATTGTTCGCCCACAGCTGGATGAAGCAGCAGCCCGTCGCAGTGGCATTTCCAAACTGGCTCTGGACAGCACCCTGCTGGTGAATTTCAGTGGTCAACAAGTGGGTCTTTACCGCGAAGGCAGTTACCTGATGCCCATTATTGCCCGCGCACCGGAAGCCGAACGTTTTAATGCGGATCGCATTGAGGATTTGCAGGTATGGAGTCAGGAGCGTAATGCGTTTGTCCCTATCAGTCAGGTCGTAAAAGGTTTTGAAACCGAAACGGAAAACCCGCTGATCATGCGTCGCAACCTGAAACGAGTCCTGACCGTTCTGGCAGACGTGGCACCGTTCAGCAGTGATACGCCCGAATCCATGCGTCAGAAACTGAAAGACGGCGTTGAAGCGATCCCGCTGCCTGAAGGTTACAGCCTTGAGTGGGGTGGCGAGTACATAATGTCGAAAGAAGCCAACGAGAGTGTTTTCAAATCTCTGCCAATGGGCTATTTGTCGATGTTCCTGATCACCATTCTGCTGTTCAGTACTTTACGACAGCCGCTGGCTATCTGGTCTACCGTACCGTTGAGTATTATTGGTATCGCGGCAGGCTTGCTGCTGCTGGATATGCCCTTTACCTTCACTGCCATGCTGGGGATGCTGAGTCTGTCGGGCATGGTGTTGAAAAACGGTATTGTGCTGGTTGAGCAGATTAATATCGAAGCGAAAACGGCTTCATCCATTCAAAAGGCCATTTTGGATGCCTGTGTCAGTCGTGTGCGTCCGGTCTGCATGGCAGCACTGACCACCATGCTGGGCATGATTCCGTTGATTGCTGATGCATTCTTCAGCTCTATGGCGGTCACTATTATCTTTGGCCTTGGCTTTGCCACCGTACTGACACTGGTGGTGTTGCCGGTGATTTATTCACTGCTGTACCGCATTCGTTTTGACCTTTAATTAATACCGAATGAACCCCGGCATCCTGTTTTTTTCAGGGGCCTGAGCAACCTTTGCCGGGGTTCGTTACTTCTATACATCTCCTGCCTTATAATCCCGTCAGAATACCACTCAGGGATTAATCACTATGATTCGCTTTGCCGTTATCGGAACCAACTGGATCAGTCATGCTTTTTGTGAAGCGGCTCACAATACCGGATTATTCAAACTAGCCGCAGTTTATTCCCGCACACTGAAAACAGCCCATACCTTTGCCTCCCGATATCAGGTCGATACTTGCTATGACAACCTTCAGGCTATGGCAGAAAACCCGAATATTGATGCCGTTTATATAGCCAGCCCCAACTCGCTACACGCACCACAGGCAGAGCTTTTCCTGAAACAGGGCAAGCATGTGATAGGAGAAAAACCCCTGGCATCGAATATTGACGAGGTGAAACAACTTATTGAAATCGCTCAGACTAACAGCGTCGTCTTAATGGAAGCCATGAAGACACGCTACGTGCCAAACCTTCAGGTATGCCGTGAAGCATTGCCATCACTGGGCAGAATTCGTCGGGCACATTTCAGTTATTGTCAGTATTCATCGCGCTATCAAAAATACCTTGAAGGAGAAAATCCGAACACCTTCAACCCCGAGTTTTCAAACGGCTCCCTGATGGACATTGGCATCTACCCTCTCACGGCAGCCATTGAGCTATTTGGTAAACCACAGAACGTTCTGGCCAGTGGTAGTCTGCTGGATTCCGGAGTCGATGCTCATGGTTCGCTGACTCTGAAATACGACGGTTTTGAAGTATTGATCAGTCACTCGAAAGTCAGTGAGGGACTAACTCCCAGTGAAATTCAGGGCGAATCAGGCTCGCTTCTTATTGACCATATTTCGAATTGCCGCAGGGTGACGCGTCAACTCAGAGGCGGAACATCTGAAGAGCTGACCGTCAATCAACCTGATAACACGATGGAGTATGAAGCAAAAGTCTTTGCGGAATTGATTAAGAACAGACAATACCAGCATCAGGGGCTAACCCAGTCGCTAATCATCAGTGAAATTATGACTGCTGCCAGAAAAATGATGGGTGTCGTTTATCCGGCAGATAAATAAGCACTCGATCGCCTGGCATCATAACAATGGACTGATAAGCTGCAGGGTATTTTCCAGCAGCTTTCTACGGAAAGGGCGTTTCACCCAGTCTGAGAGTTCTACCTGTTCCGACATGGCAATGTAGCTTTCCAGCAACAGAGCCATGGTCTGACTGAAAGCGCGGTCGTAGATGATCAGTGTGACCTCAAAGTTCAGCCACACACTGCGCATATCCAGATTAACGGTTCCAAACAAAATGATTGAACGATCCACCAGTACACATTTGGTATGCAGCAGTCCGCCTTTGAACTGCTGTATCTTTACACCCACATTCAGCAGTTCTTCGTAATAAGAACGACTGGCGTAGTGCACCATGCGGGAATCATTTTTCTCCGGCACCAGCAACTGCACATCCACCCCGCGCATAGCAGCAGAGCGCAGTGCCGTTAACAGTGCTTCATCCGGAATAAAATAAGGCGTTGAAATCAGCAGTTCTTCCTTGCTTTCATAAATAGCCGTCAGCAATACCTGATGGATAGATTCCCGCTCAGCATCCGGCCCCGAGGGCATGATATGTACACAGGCTTTATGGTCATTCAACTGGCTGGCTGGCATTTCGTAGGTTGACTGAAACACCGAAAAAGGCTCTCCGGTTTCAAGCGCCCGGTCCCAGTGCACAATGGTGGACATCACGTGGGCAGCCACACCTTCCATTCGAACCATGGCGTCCACCCAGCGCCCGACATTGGCATCCGCCTTAAAATACACCGGGTCTACCAGGTTAAAGCTACCCGTCCAGGCAATATCATCATCCACTGCCAATATTTTGCGATGATTGCGAATGTCCATACGCTCTACAAGCATTCGCAGAAGTCCCACGGGAAGTGACTCCGTTACACTGATCCCTTCCAGACGAAAACGCTTACCCCAGTACTGTCTTAAAAAACGGCGACTGCCTACACCGTCCAGTACCACTACACAATCAACACCGCGCTTGGCAGCTCTGATCAGGGCTTCAGCCAACTCTTTACCACGACCTGTGGCATCCCAGATATAGAACTCAAGGGCAATGCTTTTTTTTGCCTGTTCAATATCATGAAGAATGCCATCAATAATGGCATCGGTTTCGTGAAAGAGTTGCAGGTTACTGCAGGGCATGCCCAGAATGCCCAGCGCCTGTTCAGACAGGGTATAGATACCGGCATGCTCACGCATCGCATCGGTTTTTACCGTAGTGTTTGATATAACGGAAGTCAGATGTCGGGACCACTGTTCATAATCCGGATACAGTTTTTTCAACCGCCTGATACGCCTGATTCCAAGACGACGTGGGCCAAACAGCAAATAACAGATAAACCCGGCAACGGGCAACGCAAACACCAGCACCAGCCACGCCAGCGACACACCAACGGAGCGACGATGCATAATGATGTTCAGCGCGAACGCTGTAATGAGGGCAAGATAAACGCCCCCAAACAGAATGCTATACCAGGAACTATCCATTAACTGCCATGAAAATTGTTATCAGGAAAACAACAAGTAGCCGTAGTTATTCCACAGCAGCTTTCCGGTCATAATCAACGAGATTATCACAATCATCGGCCGAATGATCTGCTGGCCACGGCTCATAACCACCTTGGAACCCAAACGGGCACCGATCAATTGTCCGGTTATCATCACCAGACCCACTTTCCAGACAACAGCACCACCCATAATAAAGAACAACAGGGACGCGATATTACTGGTGCAGTTCAACACTTTAGTATGAGCTGTCGCTTTAGTCAGGGAAAAGCCCATCAGGCTGACAAAGGCAATAGCAAAGAATGACCCGGTTCCCGGCCCGAAGAAGCCATCATAAAAACCAATACCAAAACCCGCCGTTAAAGCAAACAGGTTCATGGTAAAGCGTTGTTTACAGTCGGTGTCACCGACACTGGGGGAGAACAGGAAATAACCGGCAATACCGATCATCAGGAAAGGAATGATATGCTCCAGCACACTGGCATCAATCATCTGCACCAGAGTAGTACCCAGCGCACTGCCAACAAAGGTCAGGACAATGGCCAGCTTCAGATCACTGAGCTTCACCATACCTTTGCGGACAAAATAATAACTGGCTGAAAAGGCGCCACCGCTACTTTGCAGCTTATTGGTCGCCAGAGCCTGGGCAGGGTTCAACCCAACTGCCAGCAAGGCAGGAACCGTAATCAATCCGCCACCACCGGCAATGGAGTCGACAAACCCTGCCATCAACCCCACCATGAACAGCAATAACGCCCAGTCCAGACTCAATACAAATTCCAAAGCCAGCCTCTTGGTACAATCCAACATTTATAAAAAGCAACGCTATTGTACGTACTTATCTATGGCTCGGCATGAGGGAACATCCGGTGTTTGCTGGCTCAATGCCACTTTACCTTAGTTGAACTGCAGAACAGCTATACTGATTTTTCCAAGTCTCTGAAGAAAACAGAGGTTTTTATGAAGACTATTGCATTTCTTCTTGCCAGTGGCTTGTCCACTCCCCTCTTTGCAGCATCCCTGACCTTTGATGATCAGACAAAGGATGTGCCGGACACCTTTGGCTTCAGTGGCAGAGGTGCCGGATTTGTCGGCAACCCACTCCAGTTTTTTAACAAAGTAGACGGAAAGACATTCAGGATTGTTCCGCTTACCAAAGAAGGCGTAAAAATCCCCTACAACACCACTGTTCAGCTGCAAGATGCAAACAATGACCAGGATCCGACATACGAACCCTATCCGACGGGGAGTATTGGTTGGGCCGCTGATAATGAGGACGTGGAGCACCCCACTTACCGGTTTGATATATTTGCCGGCGGCAAGTTCTACTTCCGCCCCGAGATGCTTTATGAAATGATCGTCGAAATAAACGGCAAGGAAATTGGCAGAAAAAAAACCGACATCAACAGCAACTGGGATCCGCTAACACTGCATAAAGTCCCCTTCGATAACAACAGTGTCTTAAAGGTAACGCTAAAACCAATTGCTTCCGATGATATTATTATGCGCCACCACGAAGATCAAAAAATCAAATATGGTGAGATCATCGAGCAGGACACTGTTTTGCCAGAACAGCAGGACACTGTTTTGCCAGAACAGCAGGACACTGCTTTGCCAGAACAGCAGAAAGGGAAATCGGAACTCTAGAGAAAACAAAAAAAGCCTGCTATTGCAGGCTTTTTTTGTAAAGGAAATATGGCTGGGGTAGCAGGATTCGAACCTGCGCATGACGGGATCAAAACCCGTTGCCTTACCGCTTGGCGATACCCCAACAATGACTTTATGACAATGAGGTCATGAAGACGGAATGATGGTAGCTAGGGGCAGATTCGAACTGCCGACCCCAGCATTATGAGTGCTGTGCTCTAACCAACTGAGCTACCTAGCCATCAAACTGGATGCGAATTATCAGTATTTCACAGTATTCTGTCAACTGTTATATCGTTGAGTTTTATATGAAAATCCTCAACCACCCGCTGAACAGAACGAAAAAAGCCTGCTTAGTGATTAAGCAGGCTTTTAAGAAAAATGGCTGGGGTAGCAGGATTCGAACCTGCGCATGACGGGATCAAAACCCGTTGCCTTACCGCTTGGCGATACCCCAACGATGTCTTTATGACAATCAGGTCACGAAGACGGAATGATGGTAGCTAGGGGCAGATTCGAACTGCCGACCCCAGCATTATGAGTGCTGTGCTCTAACCAACTGAGCTACCTAGCCATCAAACTCTGCTGACCACCTGTGAAAAGGTATTGGTCAAATATGGCTGGGGTAGCAGGATTCGAACCTGCGCATGACGGGATCAAAACCCGTTGCCTTACCGCTTGGCGATACCCCAACAGATGTCTTCAGGACGATTTGGAAGTTACCATCACTTCAATCAATGTCAACCAGTGATCTGGTGTTTGACTGAAATGGTAGCTAGGGGCAGATTCGAACTGCCGACCCCAGCATTATGAGTGCTGTGCTCTAACCAACTGAGCTACCTAGCCCAAAAGACGAAGCGCATTTTCGGGATTTATGCTTTGTCTGTCAACCACTTGGACTGCTTTTTCAGCAAATACCTACAGATAGTCAGACATTACAGACATTTTTTACACAGGTGGAACACGCACAAGCCCTCCTTCCAGAATGGCGAAAAGCTTGTGCGTGTTTTATAGGATTTCAACAGAAGCTATTCAGGATCAGAAGTTGTACTTCAGTGAGTAAATTACACCATCCTGATTTTCTGCATAGCCAAGCTTGTCACTGGCATAGCGATACTGCAAACCGGCAGTGATGCTGTCAGTGGCATGCCACCACAGCTCCAACGCACCGTTATGGCCTGTTTTCTCTGACTTATTATTAACACGTAAATACTCTTTATCCCGACTGAATTCCGTTTCATGCCAGTTAAACAGAGTGAACTTCTGATTTATTGCACTGAAATCGTAGCTGGCTGTCCAACCCAGAACATAACCGTTACTGCCGTTGAAATAAGTAGACTGTGCATGATGAGCCGCCAGGAAGGGCTTGAAGAAGAAATTTCTGCCTACAAGGTTATAACCAAAACCGTAGAAGCGGTTTTGTTCATCAAATTTTTGGCCACTGATATCAAAGATCTGGCCAAACAGGTTAAAACCGGTATCCCCAATATTGACGCGTGCGTTACCTTTCATAGCAACACGACGACCATCGTTTACCCTTCCGTCTTCATGACGAGCTCTTACAGTTCGTCCACTACTTTTTGTGGGGTTTTCAAGATCAAGGAAGCCGTAAAGTTCACCCCAGGAATAGCCAGAACCCCCTTCCAGCCTGATGTAGGTAAAATCACGTTGCTCGGTTTTATTCTCTGTGCTTTTTGTCCAGTCCAAATGGTTCAACTGTATATTGCTAAAGCCATACAGGTATTCAGCATTTACAGAAGTTGACAACATGCCTGCGGGCAGAGCTGTAACCGCAAGAGCAGCAGCGCGTATTGGTTTCATTTACACGACTCCGGCTTTAATAATAATTATTTGAAATGATTGTTATAAGATCTGTGTTTGTGGAGAGTCTTTTTGATCGAACCAGTCCTTGCCGCTAGAAAGCTGACTGAAGTCTGGCTGATTGGAATAATAATGGATTACTTTGCTAGTTTTTCTGCGCCAGACCAACAAACGTAATCAAATGCTCCCATTGATTAACAGCAGTTTATTTAACAAATAAATTCCTCCGTTCACCCCTTCGCCTATCAAACAGTCAATATCAGGCTATATTTGCCCATAGCGTTAATAACCTGCAGGAAGTCATCTGCCGTGCTGTCTTTCAATACACGCCTTACACCGGTCGATCTCAGCTCCCTGACTCCGGACTCTCTTAATGCCAACACAATCCCTGATGGTCTGGCAGGCATTGATATAGGCATACGCCCCTGCCGCCGAAGCGGGCCCAACCTGTCAGCCTGTGAAACCGGTCGTCAGCTGATTATTCATAATTACGGACATGGTGGTGCGGGATGGTCACTGAGCCATGGCAGTGTTTTGCACGCCCTGTCCCTGTTTGAAGCCAGAAAGTGCAACAAGCAAGCTCCTGTTACGATTGTGGGAGCCGGGGTGATGGGTCTGCTCACCAGTCTCTATCTGCACGAACGCGGTTATCGAAATTTGGAAATCGTTGCCAGCGAATTCGAAGGCATCACGTCCTGTCGCTCAACGGGTTATTACGCCCCTCTGGCAATGAGCCTGAACAATGAGAAACAGCAGGCATTTATTAATGACATAGGCTTTAAAACATTCTCGACATTTCAGGCTATCGAACAGGGTGAACATCCTTTATTCAAACGTGGCATCAGTCCGGTGCACGTTTATGCCGGAGTGGGAGGGTATTCAGAAAGCATACTGGACACTGAAACCGGGCTTGAACCTTATGTAGAACAAGGACTGCTGCCTGAACCTGTACTGGGCGAGATAGATTTCGGCAACGGTCAGAAACATATAATGCGCCGCTTTCAGACCTACTTTATGAACACGCCGGGCATTATGGAAGAGCTGAACGAGCTACTGGATCAAAAAGGCATTCGTCGTACACAGAAAACCGTCCATGACTTCGGTGAACTGAAAAGCGATATCGTTTTTAACTGTTCCGGCATTGGTGGGCAACAACTGAACCACGACAACAACGTTCATCCTAACCTGGGTATTTTATTACTGTTAAAACAACCCGACATGGGTGCACTGCACTATATCATTTACACCCGCTATCGCAGCCCGCTGTCTGACTCTGATCATGATAACTACATCTATTTTATGCCCAGAGGTAATGGTTTACTGGGAGCCACGTTTATTCCCAACAACGACGGCACCGATGAAGCTGAAAACCTGAAGCAAATCCACCGTATCGTATTTGAGAACAAAGCTTTCTTTGGTACATAAGTGGTAACGGTACTCGAGGTATCCGGCCAGCTAATATTGAGCGAATAATGCCACAGTTCAGTGGCATTAATTCTGTGCTTTGGTGACGAGAACCACACTCAATTACAACCTATGCTCACTCGTCATTACTGTTGACTGGAAGCTGAAAGCTTCAACATTTAGAGAATCCAGATTGCTTATTTACAATGATGCTCAGCTTAATCCTTCTGCTTATAGATTTTCTAAATCTCACTTACACGAGACAATAGTTTATAAAGATTCCCTAATCTTCATTAGCATGAGTTCTTTTATCATAGGGTCCTGAATCAAATAAATTAACTCACCAACATCAATACTTTGAAGATAAATATCCTTCTTAATATGACGAAATACAAGTTTTGCCGCAGGAACATCCCGTTCAAAACCAACTTTACTTTTAATGTCTTTGATGAAAACATCCACATCACGCTGGGATACAATATCATCTACATAAGCACTATACTTCCAAGCTGGATGATCAGGCTGAAGAGCAAGCCAGACAACATCTGCCAATGCTTCAGTATTATTATGCTTTTTAATAATCGAACCATTCACTTTTTTAATTAATGTTTCATCAAACCCAAACCGATTTAATGCAAGGGCTTTTTTTCTGGGGGCATAGCGATTCTGAAAAAAATCTTCCAGAGCAGTACCTTTCCAATGCTCTCTAAGATCATCATTTACAGCTTGCTGAAAACTTCTCCATTCATAAAACGGCACTTTATTCATACTAATCGCTTTTACCAGACTGAGATTACCCGCAACAAGCATTAACGAATGTGAATAAAACAGTAAAGCATCATACTCTTCCTGACTCGGAATAGCCCCGGGCTTAACTATGGTAATTGTCTTTCCACCAAAAACATCAGGTACATAGATTGTTTGACAATTATCTTTTGAGACATAACGTACTACACCAAAACCAAGATCTTTAAACAGTTGAGTATATTGCGGATTGCGAACATCATCCTCACTGACATTAATGACCATTACAGGTTCGGATTGATCCATCTCAGTAATAATTGTCAGAAATTCTTTTAAGAAAGCAAATTCGTGATGATAAGATACATAGTATGGTTTAGCCTTAATAGCTTGCAGTTGGGTTGAAAAATCTCCATACCCTGCCAACGCTTCTCCAAGCCAGGGTTTGCTAATAAAAAGCCGCCTTAAACCCTGACTCAGTGCAGTTTTCTCAATATCACTATGTCTTTCATACTCAGCGACTTTGTTAATAACATCCGAGTTAAAAGGCATCCCTACATATCTTTCCCCAAGACCGAAAACAAGTGACTGCGATTCATCTGAAAAGCAGCTATTTTTTTCTTCACACCGCCTTAGCCCCTCCAATTCTTCTTCTACTTCCTCTTCGTCGCCATCACGACTGACTATGCGAGCACTACCTTGTGAATCAGCAGACACTGATTTCCAATAAGCTGCCATGTTACTCAAATGAAATTCTCCCTGCTCATATGCCGGCTTATCTGGAGCAGGATAGTCAGAATAGTACTGAATAAACAATGATGAATTATTAAAATTCGGACTTAGGCCGAAATCTTCCGACAGAAACAGAACCAGTCCACTGTCATCAAGAGCATCAACAGGCCGACATATATCTTTATTGTATTCTTGATCATCCATCAACCAACGGATAGGTAAATTTTTGGTCTCTTCGAAGTATTTGTAAAACTTCTGCTTTTGTTGTTCGTCAGTTTTTACTGCTAATTCGATAGAGGCATCATCAAGCTCTCTAACTTTTCGTAATTCTTTATAAGCCTCCAAAAGGTAAGAGAAATCGCCCATATCTTCTTCAGCCACGGTAGCCAGTGTAATTTTTTTTACAACCGAGGAATTCATATCGGGTGCTTTATTAAGAATCAAAAACCACTTAGCGATTGGATGCTCAAGATTAACTTCTCTTTTTTCCAGCTCGGAGGCAAGGCATAGATCTACAAAAGATATTAATATTAAAAACAAACATGTATATGAATTTTTTTTAAAATCTATTAAGAATTTTATACTCTTCATTATGATACTCCTGCAATTCCTTTCGTATATCAAGTCCCATAATCACAACATCTCGCATACGTTTTTTAGACCATAAATCTAATACACCTATCCAAGCCAAGGTCAGTATCACTAACCTATTGGTTTGAATTTTATTGATACTTTTCAATCTATGTTCCACCTGACAAATAACAGATTATAAAAAACAACAGGAATCGCATTATGGGCAGATCTAATTCATCAATTTTTTCAACAGGTCACCTACAACATATCTGGTATACCTACCCTGACAACCACGTGGAGAAAATTATTTCACAAGAACGCAACAATTATGGAAGGGTAGCCACTATACAGTCAGCAAGACAGGCGCCCACAGGCCATCTTCACGGTTAACATCGATGGCAGCAGAAAAGACAGTTTCTGAAGTTGTGAAAAACCTGACAACTGCAGTTGCATTGATGGAAATGCAACTGAACCACAAGAACAACGTTCATCCAAATCTGAGGGGTTATTACTGTTAAAAACAGCCCAGTATGAATGCACTGCATTATGCTTGAGAACAAAGCCTTTTTCGGTACATAAACAACGCCAGATAACACAGGAAGCTGGCCGTCATACCACAAAGCATGGCGCCAGCAGCCAGCGCCTCATCGTGAACGTACCACTTCCACAGAAACACGCCAAGCAACCCGCTGACAAATGGCATATAAAAGAAACTTCTTGGATTATTATGAAAAAACAGGGCAAACATCATGGGTGGAAACAAGGTAGGCGCCCAGATTTCAAAGCTGTTCACCAGCAAATCAAGAATGTCATCAGCCTGACAGGCAATGATCATTGCACCAACACCAATAACCAGCGTTGCCAGACGACCATACTTCAACAACTGCTGGTCACTGATACCAGCCGCGAGCGGTGCCAGCACATCATTGGAAAAGGCTACTGCGGCCGAGTTCAGGTAACTGTCGCAGGACGACATCACCGCCGCCAGCAAACCCACCAACAACACCATACTTAACCAGCCAGGCATGCGCTCCAGCAAAATGGTAAAGGTGTCACGAGGGAGCTGGTTAGCGTCCAGAAGATGGGCAACAGTTCCTAGCGCACCACTAAGCAGCACCACAAATGAAACGATCAGTGCTGTGACATAAACCGCCGTTCGGGCCTGACTGACACTTCTGGACATTGTGACCCTCTGGATAGAAATAGGAATCAGCGCATCACCCAGAAAGAACACCATAAACAGCAGCCCCATTCCCAGAAGGGAAGTATTGCCATCTATCAAGCTGTGAAGATTATCAATATTGTGATCATAAAATGGCTGCCAGCCACCTGTCAGGTGCACACCCCAGACAACCACCGCCAGCATGGCACTCAATAACAGAACTGCCTGAATAATATCGGTAATCACCACTGAGCGGACACCACCCAGACAGCTATAGAGAATGACCGTCACACTCAACAGCATTGCCGCCGCAAAGTGCCAGTCAGCGGGAAGCAACATGGCAGAGACTCTCTGCATCGCTACCACCTGTGCGCTGACAATTCCCATACAGAACAGCAACCAGAGCACTCCGGCAATTAAACGCACATCCCGGCCACCAAATGCTTTACCCAGTATTTCACCGGACGACAAACAGTCTCGCCATTTGAATATCCGCGGAACCAGCCAGCCCGACAGGATCAGCTGAAACGTAAAACCCATGCAGGCAATGGTATAAAACCAGCCAGAAGCATAAGACTTTTCCGCTGCTCCCATTAAGAGCCCGGCTCCAACACCACTGGCCAACAAGGTGCAATAAATCGCAAACGAGCCAAATGCATTTCGATCCAGAGCAAACACCGAAAATTGATTGACCGTTTTTAAATGCCGCACGCCGTAAATTAAAAATGCTATCGAAATGAAGATGATAAACAACAGTTCCATTCCAAAACCCATTCTGTTTCATTTTGTTTGAAGCTGTTATTTATAGCCGATCAAATCATTTTTTTTCATTTAAAACCAAATTAACCCAATGACCACGGCACAGGACTTGCTTAATTAAACAGCCACTGAATATTTAATCATCAATCAAAAGGAGCATGCGAATTATCACTAAGCCAACAAAAAATTATGCTTTGACACAAAGCCTGAATATTCAAGTATCATACTGGAGTTTCCTGTTTTTTCTGTACTTCGGGGACCCGATTTGGGGAAGTGCAGCCAACCAACAGGCAACACTTGTCTGACTTGCTCGATAGGGGATTTTTAATGCTAAAAAAGAAGTTTTTTAAAACAAAAAGCGAAGCTGAAGTTACTTTTGAGTTCTCCAGAGATGACATTAAATCCGTGGAGCTCGCCGGTGAATTCAACGAGTGGCACCCACGAAAAATGAACTATGTCAAAAAGGACAAGGTATTCCGTACCAAAGTCCGCCTGCCAAAAGATTCCACCTTCCGTTTCAAATACTTGCTGGATGGTGAAACCTGGGAAAACGACTACAAGGCGGATGCTTATGTACCGAATACCTTTGGTACCGAGGACAGCGTGGTAACCACCCGGAAGAGTGCCTGACCGGACACAATATCTGGTTAACCTGCCTATGGCAAAAGAGTCAGCACTGCTGACTCTTTCTCTTTAAAACGTTTTAACCTTCAAAACGATAGCCGTTTTAAACGTTAAAACGGAAATGCATGACATCGCCGTCTTTAACGATGTACTCTTTACCTTCCAGACGCAGACGACCCGCTTCCTTTGCTCCCTGCTCACCATTGTACTCGATAAAATCGTCGTAAGAGGTGACTTCAGCACGGATAAAACCACGCTCAAAATCGGTGTGGATCACACCCGCCGCCTGAGGTGCAGTAGCGCCTACTTTAACCGTCCATGCACGCACTTCTTTCACACCGGCCGTGAAGTAAGTCTGCAGATTCAGCAGCTCGTAACCTGCACGAATGACGCGATCCAGCCCCGGCTCTTCCATACCAAGATCCTGCAGGAACTCATCGCGCTCATCGTCTTCCAGCTCGGAAATTTCGGCTTCCAGCTTGTTGCACACAGGTACAACTACTGCACCTTCCTGTTCAGCGATTTCGCGTACTTTATCCAGATAAGGGTTATCTTCAAAACCGTCTTCATCGACATTGGCAATGTACATGGTCGGCTTGGTGGTCAACAGGTGGAACATGCGCGCCAGAGCTTTTTCATTATCATCCAGCGTCAGGGAGCGAACCGGAAGACCTTCTTCCAGATGCGGAATCAGCTTTTCCAGCAGGGCTTTCTGGGCAACGGCTTCTTTGTCTCCACTCTTGGCAACGCGAACAACACGCTGATGTTGCTTCTCGCAGCTCTCCAGATCCGCCATGGCCAGCTCGATGTTAATGATACCGATGTCCGCTTCCGGATCGACCTTGTTAGACACGTGAATAACGTTATCGTTTTCAAAGCAGCGAACCACATGGGCAATAGCATCGGTTTCACGGATGTTAGCAAGGAACTTGTTGCCCAGACCTTCACCCTTGGAAGCACCTTCAACCAGACCAGCGATATCAACAAATTCCATGGTGGTTGGCAACACTCGCTCCGGGCTGACAATCGCTGCCAGTTTATCCAGACGAGGATCAGGCATAGCTACCACACCCGCATTGGGTTCAATGGTACAGAACGGGAAATTTTCGGCGTCAATGCCCGCCTTGGTCAGAGCATTGAACAGGGTGGACTTTCCGACGTTGGGGAGACCAACGATGCCGCATCTAAAACCCATAAGAGTTACCAGCCTTATCTAAAAAAACAAATTAAATGAATGGGGGCGGATTATAAGGACTGCAAGACAATAATTCACCTGATTTAAACCGTTCCCGAACGCTGCAGAAAGCACTCCAAAGCCGGTCATTTACGGCTCTCCACCTACTCAAATCGGCTAAAAACCAAAATTTGTACTAGTCTTCTGCTGCAATATTCTATTTCCAGTTTGTTATGAGTGACGAGATTTTCAATGCCTGACAAGAATAAAACCGTGGCGGTTGTCTGCGGCGGCCCCTCCCCGGAAGCCGACGTTTCCCGCATCGCTGCTAATCGACTGACGCCGTCACTGAGCAAACACTACGGTAAAGTCGTTAAGCTGGAGCTGGACAAACAGCTGCCTGAACAATTAGTCAGGCACGAAGTCGATGTGGTCTTTCCAGCCACTTATGGCCCACAGGGAGAGGATGGCTGTCTTCAGGGCTTACTGGAAGTGATGGGCATCCCCTACATTGGCTCTCGTCCACAGGCCAGCGCCAATGCCCTGAACAAAGTCACAACCAAACGACTTCTCAGCCATCTGGGCATGCCACTGGCGAAAGATCTGGTGATTCGCGCTTCGGATAATCTTGAAAGAAACACTAATAACTGTCTTGAACAGTTAGGCGAGAAAGTCATCATCAAACCCTTCTCGCAAGGCTCCGGTATCGGTATTCAGTTTGCCGAAGGATACGACCAGCTAAAAGCCTGCCTTCAGGAAAGCTTTAAAAAAGACAACGAGTTACTCATCGAAGAATTTATTGTCGGCAGGGAAATTACGGCTGGCGTCCTTGAATTAGAAGCCACACAGGTTCTTCCTGTCATTGAGATAACCACCTGTGATGGTGCCTGGTACAGCTATGAGTACCGCTACAACCCGGGCATGAGTGACCATATTATCCCCGCGCCTCTGCCACCTGAACAATATCAGCGCGTACAGGAGCTAACCCTGCTGGCTCACACCGGGCTGGGTTGTCGGGATATCAGCCGTTCCGATTTTATTGTGCCATCGTCCGGTGAGCCGGTTCTGGCAGAGCTGAACAACCTGCCCGGCATGACACCGACCAGCCTGTTCCCTGACAGCGCCCGACATGCGGGCATTGAATTTGACGATCTGGTCTGCCGCCTGATTGATCATGCGTTGACGCGACATGAACAAAAAACGGAGCCAGATTACTGTTCGGGCTATTGGGAACTGCCTGAACTGGAACTGTCCAAGTCTTCCTGAAGCTATTATGTCAATCGCAGTTATTAAGGGCTGAAGGCTACAAACCCTCAGCCTTTAAAAGTGTGCAACTCCTGAACCGCCTTCTGGCGAGCACCGTTAACCACTTCAGCAGTCACCCGTACAGCTTCATCGACGACGGCATCAATACTCTGACGATCCGCAACCGATGGCTTGTTCAGCACGTAGTTCACCACTTCCTTGCTATTTCCCGGATGACCTATCCCCAGCCGCAGACGCAGGAAGTCTTTGTTATTACCTAATGAAGCAATAATGTCGCGCAGCCCATTGTGACCACCATGACCGCCACCCTGCTTCAATCGCCCAACCCCCGGCGGCAAATCAAGCTCATCGTGTGCCACCAGAATAGATTGCGGTGGAATCTTATAAAATGTCGCCAGGGCGCCGACAGCCTGACCGCTGCGATTCATAAACGTTGTCGGGTTTAATAGGCGGACATCCTGACCATTAATGCTCACACGCGCGGCGTGACCAAAAAACTTCTTTTCCGGCTGCAGAACGGCACCATATGCTCTGGCCAGCTCTTCCACAAACCAGAAGCCGGCATTATGGCGGGTGTCATCATACTGAGCGCCCGGGTTCCCCAAGCCCACAATCAGCTGTATGGCGTTTTCTGACGGTTTAGCCATAGTCGAAACAAGCTCCTGATCGGTATTTTAAAATCGTATAAATTCTACACATAAAAAAACAGCCTTCATCACTTAAAGCAATGAAAGCTGTTTTCGACAGCCCCGGACTTACCCAGAGCTGCTACTACTGGCAACAGTAAGAACTAAGTCTTACTCTTCGCCAGCTTCTTCTTCAGAAGCTTCGTCTTCTTCAGCAGCGCCGCGAGTCTTCTGCACGCTGGCTACGTCCAGATCGTGGCCTTCGCCCTGCAGCAGAGCAACCAGCTGAACGCCTTCTGGCAGAGTCAGGTCAGACAGGTGTACGTGACCACCCAGCTCAACTGCAGCCATGTCTACTTCGATGAACTCTGGCAGGTCAGCAGGCAGACACTTAACTTCAACTTCAACGCGAGCGTGGTTGATAGCGCCACCAGCCTTAACACCAACACAGGAATCTTCGTTGATGAAGTGCAGAGGTACGTGAGTGGTTACAGCGTGAGTAGCGTCTACGCGCAGGAAGTCCATGTGCATAGCGTATTCTTTCGCAGGGTGACGCTGAACGTCTTTCAGGATAACCTGCTGGTCAGTACCTTCGATGTCCAGAGTAACGATCTGGGAGTAGAAGGACTCAGCTTCCAGAGCTTTACGAACTGCTTTACCCTGCAGAGTTACCTGCATTGGCTCAGCTTCGCCACCGTAGATGATGGCAGGTACTTTATCTTCGTGACGCAGGCGGCGGCTCGCACCTTTCCCCACATCTTTACGCGCAACAGCGCTCAGAATGATAGCTTCAGACATTTTCTTTCTCCAGAATGCCGCCCTTCCACATCAATCTTGCGACCAGACTATGGGAGTTTAAAAGCGGCTGATATAAAGGCGACGTATCATACCTGCAACCCGAAACAAAAAAAAGCGCAGTGACCGAAATCACTACGCCTTTTTTTCCGACCTGTATCAGTAAACTATCTTAATGAAACCACCAGTCTTGCTGAAAACAGCAATTTTACTGGAACATGGCACTGATGGATTCTGCATTGCTGATTCTGCGCACAGATTCAGCCAGCAGCGGGGACATATCCAGCTGACGGATACGACCCAGAGCCTGAGCAGCCGGGCTCAGAGGGATGGTGTTAGTCACCACCAGCTCGTCCAGCTGGGAGTTAGCCACGTTTTCCAGTGCGCGACCGGACAGAACCGGGTGCGTGCAGTAAGCGATAACCTTGGTAGCACCCTTCTCTTTCAGGGCAGCGGCTGCAGCACACAGGGTACCGGCTGTATCGACCATATCGTCTACCAGCACACAGGTACGGCCGGAAACATCACCAATGATGTTCATGACTTCGGATTTGTTCGCTTCAGGGCGACGCTTGTCGATAATCGCCAGTTCGGTGTTCAGGCGCTTGGCTACCGCACGGGCACGTACTACACCGCCGTGGTCAGGAGACACCACCATCAGATTTTCGTGACCCTGACGCTCCATGTCGTCCAGCAGAATCGGGGAACCGTAGATATTGTCTACCGGAATGTCGAAGAAACCCTGAATCTGGTCAGCGTGCAGGTCTACCGTCAGAACCCGGTCTACACCCACGCTGGCAATCATGTCAGCAACGACCTTGGCACTGATAGGCACACGACTGGAACGAGGACGGCGATCCTGACGGGCGTAGCCAAAGTATGGCAGCACCGCAGTGATTCGAACCGCAGAAGAACGGCGCATGGCATCGGCCATCACCAGCAATTCCATCAGGTTATCGTTGGTAGGGGCACAGGTGGACTGAATAATAAAAACGTCCCTGCCTCGCACATTTTCCTGAATTTCAACAGCAATCTCGCCGTCGCTAAAGCGGCCTACATAAGCCTTGCCTAAAGGAATGTGCAGGTGATTAACAACCTTGTGGACCAGCTCTGGGTTTGAGTTGCCGGCAAACACCATCATTTTCGACACGGGTAAGTACCTTGTTCTCGACGTGGGTGTAGGAGGATGATTCTTTGTGTGCGATGTTCGCAGCAGTAAGGACTGCCACTAGCAGGAAGAGAAGGTTCAGCAAAATGGCTGGGGTAGCAGGATTCGAACCTGCGCATGACGGGATCAAAACCCGTTGCCTTACCGCTTGGCGATACCCCAGTAGCTTTGGAGGCTACAAATTCGTTTGCAATGAATGCTGTAGCTGTGGAAATCATGTCGTACATGCTTCGAGCTGATGCACTGCTTGCAGGTTCTGCAATGTGCGGTGTAGCGGAGATGTATTCACGCCACGGGCAACAAATGATACTACTTCTGAACCAGTGTCAGAGCTTATCGTCGCCTGAGCCGCTTCCGCTTGTTCGCGACTGGCAAACGGCGCAAATACGCATGCACCCGATCCGCTCATCATAGCCTGCCCTATGCTCGAATTTCCGGCATTATCCAACAGCTGTATGCAAGTTTCAACTTCAGGATAAAGTCGCCGAACCAACGGCTCAAAATCATTATGCAGCAGATTATGACGCCTCTGTTCTTCGTACGTTTCCAACGCGGCGCACACTTTAATAGCCGGTGTATCTCTTGTCAATTCCCTGTGGGCGTACATCTTTACGGTATTTACATGACAATCAGGCACTAATACCAAGTACCAGCACTCGGGCGGACAGGCAGGTGTCAGAACCTCTCCTACCCCTTCGGCAAATGCAGCAAAGCCCCGTACAAATACAGGAACATCAGCACCCAGTTTGAGACCCAGTTCTGCCAACTGCATTTCTGACAATTGCAAATTCCAGAGTTCATTCAAACCCAGCAACGTCGTTGCAGCATCCGAGCTGCCACCACCAACACCACCGCCCATAGGCAGGCGTTTGTTCAGGCGAATACGGGCACCCTGCTTTGTTCCCGTTTCTTTCTGCAGCAAACGCGCCGCTTTAAGAACCAGATTGTCGTCATTCACCAGCTCAGGCAGGTTGCATTCAAGCGCCAGAGAATCCTGCAGGGAAAAACCCAGCTCATCGCCATAATCCAGAAACTGAAACAGCGTTTGCAAGGCATGATAACCATCAGGACGACGTCCGGTGATATGAAGAAACAGATTAAGCTTGGCAGGCGCTGGTAACACCAGTTCAGACTTCATGGCTTGCAACCGTAACCGTTAAAAGATAAATGTTATTTAAGCTGCCAGCGTCTGGCAACCAGTGTTAATTGAATGTCGTCTTTTATCACTCTGATGCGTCCCGGCAAAGACACAGGAGACTGGCTCTGGTATTCCAGATAATCAATGGTCCAGCCTGCCTGCTGCAAGTGCGATAGCTGTCCCTGATTGTCCAGCTGCATAGACGTTTGCTGAATATCCGGCACCGGCATTCCCTGAACCCAGAATCGAAGATAACTCACCGGCAATTGCCACCCTGTCAGATCATACAAGAGCGACTCGGGTGTGCTTCCCTGATAACGCTTGCCGTCCGCCTCCACCAGAATGCCCAGTTCACTGCTCTCAATCTTTGCCAGTGATTGCCCCAGCGGGCCATCCAGATAGACCGTAAAGCTCTGCTGATTCTGTAACCATTCCACGGACATGGAGCCAGACTGACCGGGTACTCGCAGCCCCAGCCTGCCCACCAGCTGCCAGTGATCCATACGCTGCAGTTCTTTGTAACGGGTTTCCCAGAGCGTCTGCCGAAGTTCAAGGGGCAGGTCAGGTTCTTTAGGTGCCGTTGCACAGCCGCTGATCATGATGACCAGCAGCAGCACGGGCAAAGCAAATAGATTTCGCATGACAGGTTAAGGTACACCTTTAAATGACGGGTTATTATCGACCAGTCATGGCTTGGAAACCACCGGAGCAGAAGCAGCTTTACCGTTCCCTTGCGATTTTGCCTGCTTTTCCAGCCTTTCCCTGGTTGTCCTGAGAATCTCGCTCTCAGGCTTTTGCTTCAGTGCCTTGTCCCACAGAGCAATGGCTTCCTCTTTACGCCCCATCATCCACAACACTTCCCCAAGGTGCGCGGCCACTTCGTGATCAGGAAATCGCTCATAAGCCTGTTGCAGATATTTCAAAGCACCTTCAAGGTTACCCAGCCGGTACTGAATCCAGCCCATGCTGTCCATAATGGCAGGGTCTTCGTTATCCAGTGCATACGCCTTTTCAATCAGTTCCAAGGCCTCTTTGTGACGGTCGGTTCGATCGGCCAGCGTATAACCCAGGGCATTCAGTGCTGCCGCATTTTCAGGCTGAAGCTTGATAATGGCACGCAAGTCTTTTTCCAGA
Source organism: Endozoicomonas montiporae CL-33 (assembly GCF_001583435.1). Lineage (NCBI taxonomy): Bacteria > Pseudomonadati > Pseudomonadota > Gammaproteobacteria > Oceanospirillales > Endozoicomonadaceae > Endozoicomonas > Endozoicomonas montiporae. Next base: position 4,262,210 of record NZ_CP013251.1, read on the forward strand.
GCATCCAGTTTACCCAGCTTTTCCTGCACCATGGCCCGGGCATAAAGCAGGTTGATACTCTCCGGGTGACGCAACACTGCCGCATCAAACACGTCCAGAGCTTCATTGTATTTCGCTTCCCCAACCAGTATTTCCGTTTCCAGCATATACAGTTGCACGGCATGAACCGGATAACGATTACGAGCTTCATCCAGATGTTTTCTGGCTTCTTTCAAACGCCCACGGGATAACATCAACTGCACCAGCGCCACCTGGGCACGCATAAATTCCTTACCCGGAGGCACATTGCGGAAGTACGCTTCGGCTTCCTTCAAATGCCCTTTTTTCTCACTGATACGACCAAGGTAGTAGCTGGCAGTCCCTTTGCGCTGCCCCAGTTTCAGCAACCGGTTAAAGTACGTTTCTGCCCGGTCCAGCATATCGTTTTCAAGAGCAATCAACGCGAGGGACATGAGGATTTCAACATCGTGTGGCGACTGCTTCAGCAATTCTTCAAATTGTACCCGGGCTTCATCCAGCTTGTTCAGGTGAACCAGAACACGCGCATAGAGCAATCTAAGGCGAGGACGGTCCGGATGTTTATCAACAGCGTCCGCCAGCATCTTCTCGGCTTCATCGCCCCGACCCAGTTTATTGAGAATGCGCCCTTTCAGTATCAGCGCTTTCACATACTCAGGATCACGCTGAAGTAACTGATCCGCCAGTTGCATGGCTTCTTCGTTACGACCTGCCTGCTGCAACAAAATAGCTTTTCCTAACTTCAGCGAACGATGATCGGGGTACTCTTTCAATATGACATCGAAAGTTTGTAACAGCCGGTCGCGGTCTTCTTCCGACAGCTCTGCTGCACTGGACGCCAGAAAATCAAAATTGGCTTCACCCTGTAAATCCAGCGCTTTTCGCATCTGGTCAACAGCGCGATCCAGTTGTCCGTCCCTGACCAGTTCTATGGCACTGGCCTGCAGAGCTCTGGCGTCATCCGGTGCCAACTCTGCCCATAACAGGGCAGCATCTAAAGAAGCCTGCCGGGCACCAATAAACATACTGATCTGGTAGGCTCGTTCAGCCACACCGATGTCGCGGGTTTTGTGCGCCTGTTTCAGATAATTACCCAGAGCCAGATCGTAGCGTTTGCGCTGCCCGCCCAGTTCGGCAACCAGCAGATCATAAACGGTTTCAGGTTCGAATGAGCGTACCGGCTCCTGCTCGACTTCAATGGTGATATTGTCAGTCACCGGCGCTCCGGCACCCTGTTCTGACTGAATTCCCTGTGTGGCAACACACCCCCCCAGAGCAGCCAGGCCCAGAGAGAACACCGACACTCTGGCCAGCAATAAGGAGAAACTTTTGAGTTCCTTCATGAATGGTATGCCTTTACCCAATTGGAATGAATGTCCACCCGCTCATCATGACACACCCCGAAGTACTTAGACACAGAGTTTGCAGTTGCAGGCGTTCCATAGGAGAATTGATCGGCCGAAAGGCCATACGTTACACATTGAAGGTGTGATTTATAACAAGCGTTATCAAAAGGGTTATGACAACAGCTATAACAACAACCATCAGGTTGTCTTAACCAGAACCTTCATATTGTGCAGGATGGTCATCATTCGTCCCGACAGCGATGAATAATAGCAGTATCGATAAAAGCAGCATGTCGAGAATCAGGAGTCCAATGGGGTACCTAACAGCCGGAATCAACCATAAAACCGCCCCCGTCTCACTCAGGGAGCAGGTTGCCTTCGCCCCGGAGCAACTGCCTGAAGCACTGCACGATGCCTGTCGCTTTCTGAACACCAGGGAAGTGGCCATCCTCTCCACCTGCAACCGCACCGAACTTTATCTGGGCAGCCAGGTTAACCAGCAGCTCGCCCTTGACTGGCTCACCCAATACCACAACCTTGACCACCAGTTGCTTCAGGATCACAGCTACATTTACAAAAACGAATTAGCAGTACGCCATATTATGCGGGTAGCCTGCGGACTGGACTCCATGGTACTGGGTGAACCGCAAATTCTCGGACAACTGAAAAGTGCTTTTGCCACGGCACAGGAAGCAGGCACTGCCGGTTCTTATCTGTCCCGACTGTTCCAGTTCAGTTTTACCAAAGCAAAGCAGGTTAGAACCGAAACCGCCATTGGCCGTCAGCCGGTTTCTGTTGCTTATGCCGCCACCACACTGGCTAAACAGATTTTCTCGGATCTGAGCCAGAATACCGCCCTGTTGATTGGTGCCGGAGAAACCATTGAGCTGGTCGCCAAACATCTTCATCAGCAAGGCGTTCGCGACATTCTTGTGGTTAATCGAACCATGAGCCGAGCCCGCATGCTGTCGGATCAGTTTGGCGGACGCAGTGCGCTGTTGTCGGACATTCCCCATGTTTTGCCTCAGGCCGATATTGTGATTTCTTCCACCGCCAGCCCGGTTCCGGTTCTCGGCAAAGGTGTGGTTGAACGCGCCCTGAAACAGCGCAAACACCGCCCTATGTTCATGGTCGATATCGCCGTTCCCAGAGACATTGAGCAGGAAGTCGGCGAGCTGGCAGATATTTACCTGTATACCGTGGACGACTTGCAGGATGTGATCGAAGACAACATGCAGCAGCGTCAGGAAGCCGCTTACGAAGCAGAACATATTGTGGAAACCGGCGCCGACGAGTTTATGGCACAACTGCGGTCGCTGGACGCCGTCTCGTTGTTGCGCGCCTACCGTCTGCAAACGGAAAACATCAGAGACATAGAACTGGAAAGAGCCATTGTCATGCTGGGAAACGGCACACCCGCAGAGCAAGTACTGACGCAGTTTGCCAGAACCCTGACCAACAAACTGATGCACACACCCAGTGTCCAGCTAAAAAAAGTAGCATCAGAAGGTCTGCAGGATCGTCTTGAGTGGGCCGAGGAACTGCTCGGCGTCAATGACAACGACTAACCCCTGTGACTCATAGGTAATAGCTTCAACAACTCTCCCCGGTTATGACACAAATCGGCCAGTGTATAACCATTCAGAACCTGTATAAATGCAGCCAGCGCATCAGCCAGAACGCCCCGCAGCCGACACTCGGGCGCCAGACAACACTCCAGCGCCTGACAATCCACCAGCTCCAGTGTGGACTCCATAACACTCACCACATCAGCCAGATTAATGCGATCTGCAGGCTGGTTAAGGCTAAATCCGCCCCCGTTACCCCGAATCGTTTTCAGGTAACCTTCCTGCCCCAGCTTTTGAACGATTTTCATGACATGACTGCGGGATAGTCGGTAAACATCGGTCACTTCCTGCACTGAAATCAATCGATCCGGTGGTTGAAGAGCCGAATAGATAAGCACTCTTAAAGCGTAATCCGTCTGCTTCGTCAGTTTCATTAATGTCTCGCCCCAATTTTTCAAGCATTCATGAAAACTATAACTACAATTGATTCATTTCAAATGAATCTTTGAAGTAAAAAACGAGACAGGAGTAAATATCATGAACCTGAGCGCTGAGACTGTTCAAACGGTAAAAGCCACTGTTCCGGTGCTGGAGGAGCACGGCGTCGCCATCGTTGAGTATTTCTACAAAGATATGCTGAGTGAAAATCCGGAGCTGCTTAACGTTTTCAACGCGGCTAACCAGCGCAGCGGGCGCCAACAGGCAGCTCTGACAGGAGCTATTTATGCCTACGCTGCCAACATCGATAACCTTGACGCTTTAACGTCCACTGTTCAGCGAATAGCCTACAAGCATGTCAGCTTTAACATTCTGCCAGAGCATTACGGCATTGTTGGCAGACACCTGATTAAAGCCATGGCTCATGTATTGGGCGATAAAGCCAGTTCCCGGATCCTTGATGCCTGGTCAGAAGCGTACAATTATCTTGCCAGCCTTTTCATCGATGTAGAGAAAACCATTTACCATGAAAAAGAGAATGCCGAAGGTGGATGGCGCGGCACCCGCCCGTTTCGCATCAGAAGAAAGGAAAAAGAAAGTGACCTGATTACGTCATTCTACCTTGAGCCCGTCGACGGCAAACCTGTTGCTCATTTTTATCCGGGTCAATACATCAGCATTTATATCCGACCCGATGACTACGACTTTCACTGTATCCGCCAATACAGCCTTTCAGACGCACCGAACGGAAAGCATTACCGGATTTCAGTGAAACGCGAAGGCAGTGAAGCATCAAAAGGCCTCATCTCACATTACTTACATGACTCCCTGAATGTTGACGACATTGTTCAACTGAGTCCGCCCGTAGGTGATTTTTTTCTTGATCCGGAAGAAACTACCCCCGTTGTACTCCTCAGTGGCGGCGTAGGGCAAACACCGGTATTAAGCATGTTAAACACCCTGACCATCAACAAATCAGACCGCCCTATTCGATACGTACACAATGCCATAAACAGCCAGGTTCACGCCTTCGGCAAACACACCAGAGCACTTTCAAGTCAGCATAACAATATCAAACAGTTCCTGTTCTACGACGCACCCACCCAGCATTGCTCCGGGCATGATTTTACCGGATCACTGGATATGGACAGCATCCGTCAGGACATTCAACTTCCCGGTGCCCACTATTACTTTTGTGGACCAGCAGGTTATCTGTCCATGATCAACAGCACACTGAAAAGCTGGGGTATTCCGGAAAGTCATATCCATTATGAAATCTTTGGTCCGGATCATTCTGTATAGAGCTAACTGGCTTTATCCCTCAGAACCCTCAATAAAACAAGGGTTGAGGGGTAAGGCAAGCCGTTTAAAGCGAAAGCCTTACAGTTTCGCCTTTACATGAACGACAAAGTCTGTCTAATATCAAAGACCAAAAGACCATAACAACAATAAGAACCATGTTCCTGCTGCTTAAACCCTTACTGCTGAGTATTGGATTGCTGCTCACAGTATTCTGTTTACAGGCTAACCAAACTTTCCAATCCCCCCATAATGTTATCCTGATCATTGGTGATGGCATGGATGACCAGCAGATTACAATTGCCAGAAACTATCTGGCAGGAGCCCATGGACGAATTACCCTCGATCACCTACCTGTTAGAAGCAGTGTTCAAGTATTGACGGTCAGCACATCCGACCCTGAAAAACCCATTTATGTCGCCGACTCGGCCAACAGTGCAACCTCTATGGCAACCGGCGTTATAACCAGTCGTGGCAGAGTAGGCACCAGCGCCTATGACCAGCCTGCCTCTGACATCTATTGTCGAACTGGCCAGACAATCTGGTCTGAAGGCAGGCATTGTTACCACCGCCAGCCTGACGGATGCTACTCCTGCGTCGTTTATTGCCAAAGTCAATCAGAGGGACTGTGAAGCGCCGGACATGATGAAGGATGCTCTCATCTACAATCGAAAACCTGTTGACTGCGCACAACATCGAAAAGTCAGTGGCGGGTTGGGTTCCATTTCCGAACAACTGGCTGCCTCCGATGCCAACATCCTGCTTGGGGGAGGCAAACAGCATTTTAACAAGCTCAATGAAGAAGGCACGAACACCATACTGAATCAGGCTCAAAAACATGGATTTCATGTGGTAACTGAGCCTGACGCTCTGGACAACCTGCCAGACAACAGCAAAGTACTGGGTCTGTTTGCTGATTACAATCTGCCAGAAAGAATGGTTTACAGTAACAACGGTGACGCATCCAAACCCGACCCCAGCCTGTTAAACCGCCTGCACCGATTTCTTGGCTCAGTCGCCCTGCCCGACGTAATGAGTTGCAGCCAAAACCCTGACGACAAAAACACCCCCTCACTACAGAAAATGACCCGAGCTGCCATCAAACACCCGTCACAGGATAACCCCAGAGGCTTTTTTCTGATGGTGGAATCTGCATCCATCGACAAAGCCGCTCATCAACGTCGTGCCTGTGGTCAGATCAGTGAGTTACAACAATTGCTGGAAGCGCTTGATGAGGCTTTGTTGTTTGCAGAAAGCCACCCGGAAACCCTGATTCTGGTGACTGCAGATCATGGGCAGGCTGCGCAGATCATACCCGACACCAGTCTGTTTGATGAATATGATCTGCCCAACAAAACGCCAGGGTTCATGGTACGCCTGACCACGCCTGAAGGGGGCATTATGGCCATCAACTACGCAACGAATACGCTGTTTGCCGAAGAACACTCAGGCGTCAATGTTCCCCTGTTTGCCAACGCCGCCGGGGCTGGCCAGATTCCTGCCATGATAACCCAGCCCGATATTTTTCATCTGATGGCCCGTTATTTAGGCCTTGATCCAACCCTAACCACTCAAACAGCACTTGCAAAAACAAAACAATGACAACAAGGATGCCGCTGTAATGACATTTTCAGATAAGTACAAAGGTCGATACGCCAACTTTTTAATCGGTCTGGCATGGACAGTGGAAATCATTGCCGTTCTGATCGGCCTGACCATTGCTATCGTGGTATCAACTTCAGCTAGTGAATCTCTTAACAGTCAGGAAACCACCCATCTGTTCGGCAGCAGCGCGCCCATTCTCGTTGCCGGTTTACCCTTTCTGCTGGTTGCTGTTGTCGAGCTTTGTAAAATACCACTGACGTTTGCCTTCATGGCCGTGAAAAACGTATTCTGGCGCGGTCTGTTCCTGTTTTTTGTCGCCTTTCTCTGCCTGATCACCTTCGAGACCATGCTGAACGGTTTTGAGCGTAACTTCTCCAACCTTAATTACGCCATTGATACCCGCAAAAACAACATTGAAAACATTGATGCAGAGATTGAGCTGCTCAACCGCCGTGCGGATCGTTTGCAAGTGTTTACAGCTGACGATCTGGCCAGGGAAACCGAAGCATTACAGCTTGACATTGATGAGCAGTACCGCACCAGCGTTAACCGCATTAATTCTGAAACAGAAGCCGTCATCAGCGGCATTGATTACGACTATCAGGAAACACTGGATGCAGAAGTTCTGGGTCTGATGGAGCGTCGTGACAGTTATTACAACAACTGGAATACCGAACGACAGCAGATTGAAGATCGCTTTTCCGAACTGTTACTGGGCAACCTGTCTGACAGCCGCAATGAACGCCAGCGACTGCTGCAGGAGCTGGAAGCCCTGAAACAGGAAATGAATCAGGCACTGGTCGCTGCCAACTTTTTCACCCGCACAACCATTGATAACAAATACCGTCGCCTGATTGCCGCTAAAAACCAGCAGATAGACCAGATCACTACCGGCTATCTAGGCGGAGATGCCCTGACCAAACAGGCGACCATGGAAGAACAGCTGAAGCAGCAACTGTCCTTTGCCAATAGTAAATATGAAGGCCGAATCAGTGAGATTAACCAGCGTATAGAAGACAAGAAGCAATCCATCATCGATCAGGACGATGCTAATGCCCGACTGCAAAGCGATGTTCTGGCGAATGCCGATCGCAGCCGTGCCAGCTTTTTGTCCATCAAGCTGAACCAGGAAGGAGAACTGGCTCAATACACGGAAGGCAAGCAAGCTGAACTCGACGCCATCAGCGGTCAGGTCAACGAACTGGAGGACGCCGTATTTCTTCTACAGAATGATCAGCGTAACGTTCAGGCTGAAATTAATCATATGATTAATCAAAATCAGGTGTATCGACTGGCTATGTACGCTTTTGGCAAAGAATCGCCCACCGACGTTGACCGGCAGATGGTGGGTATTGTTGCTCTTATCTGGTTCGGTTCGCTGGCTCTGATCGCTTCAGTCACTGGCGTTATGCTGTGTCTGGCAGGCTTTTACCTGAAACGGGAACTGATGCGCGCTGCTGAAGCAGCTGAGCCACCTGAAGCCACTGAACAGGCTGCCACAGAAAGGGTTAAAACAGTGACTGATGAGCAAGAACCTGAGGAAAGAAAAACCCGTGAAGTGGTTGAATACAGCTGACTTTACAGACGTCAGACGGGAAGCAAAAGCTTCCCGTCCTTATACCAATACCGCCTTCTAAACATGAATTGCGCAGCCATTCTGAACCGCGGGAGCTGCGTTGGAACTCCTCGCAATAGCTCGCTATTACTCGTCGTTCCGCCTTGTCCTGCAATTCAGAATGACTTGCTCATGGTCATATTTAGAAGGCGGCCTTGGTATTACTTCTCTGGTGACTGCTGTTTCGTTACTTTCAAGAGATCACCCTGATCCGTCAGCAAATAAATGGCTCCTTTTCGATCCACTTCAATATGGCGCAACCGCTGCTCGGGAGTGGATATCAAAGATTCCTGTCCTGACACATTATTACCGTCCATTCTGACCCGCCGAACTTCTCTGGACACCAATGTGGTTGCCAGCAAATCACCTTTCAGCTCGGGAAACATTGCCCCGTAATAGACGACAAGTGATGAAGGTGCAATGGACGGTGTCCAGTCCACAAAAGGCTGCTCCATACCCGGATATTCTTTATACGGTGTAATAGTGGCACCGGTATAATCCCTGCCATAGGTAATCACCGGCCAACCATAGTTTTTACCGGGTTCAATAATATTGATTTCATCCCCTCCCTTGGGGCCATGCTCATGGGAAATCACCTGTTTTCTTCTACTGTCATAAAACAGCCCCTGAGGATTTCTGTGCCCCAGTGACCAGATAGCAGAATGCGTGCCCTTTTCACCCACAAACGGATTATCTTCAGGAATTGAACCATCATCGTTCAGCCGTACAATTTTACCGATCAGGCTATTTTTTTTCTGGGAACTTTCACGGAAGTTATAGCCATCACCCGTTGACAGCAACAGCGTCTGGTCAGGCAAAAAGAGAATGCGCCCACCGTAGTGAACCGGCGTATTCTTGGCCGGTGTGACAGTAAACAACACCTGTTGTTCAACCAGCTTTAATCCCTGCAGTTTTGCCCGCATCAGACGCAAAGCGTTGGCATCACGATTTCCATGGGCATAACTGAGATACAGCCAGCCATTCTTTTCATAATCAGGGTGAAGCTTGATATCCAGCAACCCTCCCTGTCCCCTGAAGAACACTTCCGGTACACCTTCAACAGGCTCTGATACCTTGCCATCGCTTATCCGTCGTAACTGGCCACTGCGCTCCGTTACCAGCAGGCTCTGATCTGGCAGGAAAGCCATGGACCAGGGTGACTCAAGCTCGCTGACCAGTGTTGACAAAGTGTACGATGAGCCAGAAGGCACCGGGCTGGATCTGACAGTGGCCGCCATCATCACCAGGTAGATCAATGTCATGATATAAAGAACAATCCACTTGAACGGTAATTTTCCCATGATCACACCTCTCCCTTAATTCGCCTGTTCACCGTGGTAAACACTACGCCCCCAAGGGCGCCTGAAAGGCACTGGCAAACCAGCCCTGCAGTACTGCGCGCCCCTGCCACCAGAGTGACCTCAAAAATCGGATACATTGCCGCAAAAATGGTGAGTATGGTGACAAAACCTGCCAGGGGAAATACCCACAAACCGGTCTGCAACTTTTTCCTGATCCAGCCTGCAAAACCAAAGGCCGGAAGAAAGCCAATGGCAATAACAGTACCGTAACCCGGTAACAGGCCGACCAGATCGTTAAGAGTTGTGTAAAAACGCGAGGAATAAGAAATTGCGACGCCGATCTGTTCCAGGCCAGCCAAAACAAACTGGCTCTGAGCAATACTGCCAACAACAAAGGTGACTACGACAGCCAACAGCCATGCTGATAAGTGTTCCTTCATAAGCTCTTTTCTTAGTAATTATTATAAAACGGTTACTTTCGCTCCGTCATGGCTATTAGACTGCTACTGCCGCAAAATGTCCAACCTGAAAAAATAGTCTGACTGACCGATGTCAGCAGCTCCGGCAAAAGCAATGGTTGTTTATCAAACAGACATTCAGACGATGCAAGAACATGAAAAGAAAAGACTTTCCCGATGGTGCCGCACTGGTGATAGGCGGCAGTGGTGGTGCAGGCCGGGCGATTTGCCTGAAGCTGGTCGAAAGCAATGTCCCTGTCGTCTTCACTTACAACAAAAACCAGACCCGTGCAAATGAGCTGGTCAATGAAATTACGGAGCTGGGCGGAGAAGCTCAGGCTATCCAGTTAAACGTCAGTGACCAGCAGGGCATTAAAGAGCTTCTGGAACAAACCAGTCAGCAGTACAAGCAGATTCATACTCTGATTATGGCTATCGGCTACGATATTCCTCAGGACTACCTTGCTAATGTGACGCCGGAATTGTGGCAAAGCATTCTGCAATCGGATGTTAACGGGTTCTTCAACGTGACACATGCTGCTATTCCTTATTTAAGGGAAAGTCAGGGTTCTATTGTTCACATCAGCTCTGCAGGTTTGTTCCGTTACCCACCCAGAGACGTATTATCCGTTGCGCCTAAAGCGGCCATTGAGGTGATGATCAAGGCCATTGCCAAAGAAGAGGGAAAATACGGCATTCGTGCCAACAGTGTCGCCATAGGGGTGATTGAAACCGGCATTTTCCTGCGTCTTAAAGAGACTGTTTTTGATGAAGCATGGCAGGAAGCAGTAAAAGCCGGCCTCTGCCTGCCTCGTTTTGGTCAGGCAGAGGAAGTGGCTGAAGCAGCCATATTTCTTGCTTCCAGCAAATCGTCCTATACAACGGGCCAGATTATTACAGTTGATGGCGGCTACCACGTCTAGTCCGAGAATAGTCTGCGTCATACCCCAGTGGAGTGAAGAGTTCAGACAGCTTGTTCAACAGCTTCTGACCAACACCGGTTGGGGCATGGCTGTTACTCCAGTAAGCGATCACAGGCACTCTGGCAACGGCTGACTTGTAGTTGAGAATCACCAGCTGCCCACACTCAACCTCTCCTCTGATATCGTTCATTGGCGCAGGGCACCAGCCAATGCCCTGTCTAACCAGCGACAGTCCGGTTTCATAATCAGGCACCTCGGTATAAGCCCGGGCATCAAAAAACTCTCGCATTCCGGCAATCAGAATGCCTTTATGAGTCATAAGGTCTGTATCGGTGATTTCCTGCATTGAAGCCAAAGGGTGCTCCGCACTACAACATAAAGCAAACTGGCACATACCCAATTGTCTGGTAGAAAAATTTTGTACATTTTGTACTCTCGGAGCAGAGATCACGCCCAGATGAACTTCAGCATTGGCAAGACACTCATTCAGCCTGATCGTGGTCATCTGACGTATAGTAATTTCATGCTCAGGAAAATATTGGCAGAAATAAGAAACAACAGCCTTGCGATAGGCAACCGGCAAAAAGAAATCAAACCCGACAATAAGACTGCTATCTGCTCGCTTCAGGGACTCAATAGCATCGTGAAGATTCACCGTATCACTCAGAACCAGACGACAGTAGGGCAGCAACTTCCTACCGTCTTCGGTCAACGTAGGTCTATAGGTTGTGCGATCTATCAGTTCCAATCCCCATTCCACTTCCAGATCGGAGATCCAGGCACTGATTTGTGACCGGGATCGGTGCAACTGTCGGGCAGCTGCTGAAATTGAACCGGTTTCGTGCACCGCTACAAACGCTGAAATAGAGGCATACTTCATGGAATAACCCACAGGGCTGTACTTCAGATCGTCAAGATTAGCGCCAGACGGGTATAGAAGGTGTAAACCTCTGTGTCAGAATTGGTAAAAAAGCGCTGTTAATTTATTTTCATAAAAAATTTTATTCTTATAAATCAACTACTTATAAAAAAGTGTCGCAATTTTGAGACATTTTCTGTTCTGTCAGAAAGTCCTGTCAATCACGACAATAGGCCCATCTTCAAACAGCAGGAGCACGCCAACCAAGACTTTACGTCTTCGCTTCTGTTTTGAATCACAAGGAGTTCAATATGAAAAAGCTCACAACTGCTGCCCTGATTGCTGCACTGGGTGTATCTGCTAACGTAATGGCTGCCGACTGGTTTGTTGGCGGTAGCATTGGTGCCGGTTTTAATGATCAGTCTGTTTCCGGCACTAACCTCAGAAAAGCTGATGACCCTATTCGTTACGGCCTGCACGTCGGTGCCTACCTGAATGACAACATGCGTGTTTACGGTTCTTACAACACTGGTAAGGACGACGCCAAGCGAAACGGCGTAAAAACTGAAATGACTCAGGAACAGTTCCTGCTGTCTGCCGACTACCTGTTCGGCACTGGCGCCCTGAAGCCTTTTGCTGGTCTGACTATTGGTCATGACAATACCGAGTTCAAGGTAAGCGGCGAAAACGGCTTCAAGAAAGACAAAGGCAACATCGCCATGGGTGGCCAGGTAGGTGCCGTTTATGCCTTGGGCAACTTTGATCTGGAAGGCGGTTATCGCCACCTGTGGCATGACACCAAAATCCGCGCTAACGGCGCAACACTGAAGAACAAGAGCGATGGCAACCTGTACGCATCTGTGTCTTACCGTTTCTGATACACGACTTTAATGCTGTGTGACTTGGCGGCCCGATTTGGGTCGCCTCTTTTGCTTTTGGCTGAAAATAATGGATAAGGGAATTTAACTTCTTCCGAATGATACTTCAGCGCTTTCAAAAAACTACGGTCCATTCCCCTCCGACTATTTTTTTACACAAAAATCATTCATCAACCTGAATTGAACTGGTTAAACTGCCCACTTTAAATCACTTTCAACACTTCCCCGCACTCAACCTGCTTTTATGACGAGTTGCACAATCAGACACAAAGGGACTTATACCAATACATGTTTAGAAGATGGAATTGGTATTATATCCCCGGCTACCAGACTGCCTGAGCTTAAACCTTCGCCCCTCCCTAATTCCTGATACACTACGCCCATTCAATTTTTCATAGCATCTGACCGTTCACTGTCGGATGCAGAAGTGACCGAGAACACACCGAGACGATGAAAGACTCTACCTTTGTCAGCCTGAGCAGTAACCTGACAACCAAACTCGACAGCCTGCTGGACCGTTATGAAGAGATCGCCGCCCTGTTGAGCGATCCGGGAGTGATTGGCGATCAGGACCAATTCCGCAAACTGTCCAAAGAGTACGCCGAACTGGAGCCTGTGGTACAAGCGTATCAGGAATACCGTCAGGTCATTGACAATATGGAAGAAGCCCAGACCATGATCGGGGAAGACGACCCGGACATGGCCGAGATGGCAGAAGAAGAATTGCAGGAGGGCAAAGCTCAACTCCCAGAGCTGGAGCAAAACCTGCAACTGCTGCTTTTACCAAAAGATCCACGGGACGCATCCAACACCTTTCTGGAAATCCGAGCAGGCACCGGTGGCGATGAAGCCGCTATTTTTGCGGGCGACCTGTTCCGCATGTACTCCCGCTACGCAGAAAAGCAGGGCTGGAAAATTGAAATTATCAGTGCCAACGACGGTGAACACGGCGGTTATCGGGAAATCATTACCCGCTTTGTCGGTAATGCCGTTTATGGTCGCCTGAAGTTTGAATCCGGCGCCCACCGGGTTCAGCGTGTGCCGGAAACAGAGTCTCAGGGACGCATCCACACTTCCGCCTGTACGGTCGCTATTATGCCAGAACCGGACGAGCAGGAAGCCATCGAAATTAAAAAGGAAGACTTGCGGGTAGATACCTTCCGCTCTTCCGGCGCCGGTGGTCAGCACGTTAATACCACCGATTCGGCCATTCGTCTGACTCACCTGCCCACCGGTATGGTGGTGGAATGTCAGGACGAACGCTCTCAGCACAAGAACCGTGCCAAAGCGATGGCATTGCTGTCTGCAAAACTGCAAACTGCACAGGATGAAGCCGCGGCCAAGGAAATCAGTGATGCCCGCAAGAGTCTGGTCGGCAGCGGTGACCGTTCGGAGCGAATCCGTACTTACAACTATCCGCAGGGACGAGTGACCGATCATCGCATCAACCTGACGCTGTACAAACTGTCTGAAATTATTGAAGGCGATCTTGATCCGGTGGTTGAACCACTGTTGCAGGAGCATCAGGCAGAGCTGTTAACAGGCCTGTCCAATGAGTGATTACCGGATTGATCACTTATTAAAACAGACGACAGAACAACTTAAAGACAGTGCGACTGCCCGTCTGGATGTTGAAATCCTTCTCTGCCATGTTCTTGGGAAAGACCGCAGTTTTCTGTTTACCTGGCCTGAATATGAACTGAATGAACAACAGCTGTCTGATTTCAGACGGCTAGTCACTGAACGGATAAAAGGGACACCTGTTGCTTATTTAACCGGTGCGCGTGATTTCTGGACATTGAAATTGTCTGTGTCTCCTGCGACATTGATTCCACGCCCTGATACGGAACTGCTGGTTGAACAGGCTCTCGCCAAACCGCTACCTGATAACGCAAGAGTGGCTGATCTGGGCACAGGCACCGGTGCTATTGCTCTGGCACTGGCTAGTGAAAAACAACGCTGGGCTGTAACCGGCGTTGATAAGTTTGAAGACGCAGTCACACTGGCCGAACGGAATGCACTGAAGAACCGCATTACCAATGCTGTTTTTTCTCAGGGCAGTTGGTGCGCGAGTCTTCCAGGCGACCACTTTCATATGATTGTCAGTAATCCGCCTTACATCTGCAGTGACGACGAACATCTTAGTCAGGGCGATGTACGGTTTGAACCCGAAACTGCTCTGGCGTCGGGTGCAGACGGTCTGGACGACATCCGCATCATTATTCAGCAGGCAACGACAAAATTGGTCAATGGCGGCTGGCTCTTGCTTGAACACGGTTACCACCAGGCTGAATCCATCCGTCAGCTAATGGGCAACGCCGGATTTGACAAAATTTCGACGGTTCAGGACCTGTCCGGCCATGACCGGGTAACGCAGGGTCAACTCTCTAACTGATAAACCTTGATACCTGACGGGATGGAATGCGCAAAACTGATAAGTATTTTTACTAACAAATTACTTCCTGTCAGGCACTCCCGGTCTTATAATCGCCCAGTAGACATCTTTTTGATTGGCCACTTTCAACGGCAGTTATGGACTTAAGTGCTCTGCTCTTTGTCTTTCGGAGAACCCTGCTACTGCGCCCAAAGCTCATCTCGAGTGTTTAACCAAAAAGCTGTTGTAAAATTATCCTTATGCATTCTCGGTATGGCCTGTCTTTCTGACACAGCAGAGCCATACTTAAGGAACAGAAACGGGAGTCGCAATGCATTTACGACGGCTACATCACTTTTTACGGCAAGACTACGCGGTTGGCGTTTTACTTATTGTTGCTGCAATTCTTGCAAAAATCGCCGTAAACTCGCCACTGGCTGAATATTACGACCTGCTTCTTCAGATGCCGGTTCACTTCAGCGTTGGCCTGCTGGAAATCAATAAACCCCTGCTGCTATGGATCAATGACGGTCTGATGGCTGTTTTCTTCCTGCTGATTGGTCTGGAAGTAAAATATGAAATCCTCAGGGGCGATCTGAGCACTCCGGCACAGATCGCACTGCCCGGCATTGCAGCTATTGGCGGTATGGTCGTGCCCGCTCTGGTATATATCTTTTTTAATTACAACGACCCACTGGCCATGCAGGGCTGGGCAATTCCTGCCGCCACCGATATTGCCTTTGCTGTCGGAATTCTGGCGTTGCTCGGAAAACGGGTACCCACTTCACTGAAAACCTTTCTGCTGGCTCTGGCTATTTTTGATGACCTTGGCGCTATTGTTATTATCGCCCTGTTCTACACGTCAGATATGTCCATTGCTTCCATGGTGCTTGGTTCTATCTTTCTGGCGATTCTGGTTATCCTGAACCGTATGAACGTCGCCAAAACCGGCCCCTATTTGTTTGTGGGGGCACTGCTGTGGATATGCGTGCTCAAATCCGGTGTTCATGCCACTCTGGCAGGCGTACTGCTGGCGTTCACCATACCGTTAAACCTCAGGGACAGAAAGGGTCGCTCACCACTAAAAGCTTTGCAACACAAACTGCACAGCAGGGTAAACTATTTCATTTTACCGGTTTTCGCCTTTGCCAATGCGGGCATCGAGTTAAACTGGCCTCAGTTACAGTCACTGCTTTCACCCATTCCACTGGGAATCATGATGGGTCTGTTTGTCGGTAAACAGCTGGGCGTATTCGCCTTCTGTTATGTCGCTATCAAGGCCGGTGTCGCCAAAATGCCCCCCGGAGCCAACTGGATGCAGCTCTACGGCCTGTCCATTCTATGCGGTATTGGCTTTACCATGAGCCTGTTTATCGGCTCTCTCGCTTTCGAAGATCTGGGTATTGCCTATCTGGCAACAGACCGGATCGGGATTCTTGCCGGGTCATTCCTGTCAGCCGTGGCCGGTTATTACGTGCTGAGACTCAGCTCTTTGCCCAAAGATCCACCGCCTATTTCTGCTGCAATAACGCATCCACAGCAAAATAGAAGCGATCAATAATTTTCTCTATACTCGCGTTTCAAAAGGCTTTAAAACAAACGGCGGTATAAGTGGATGGGATCAAAGGCAGCGTTACTGGTCAATCTTGGCTCTCCGGATAGCCCGACTGAAGAAGATGTTCGTCGATACCTGAACGAATTTCTGATGGACGGCAATGTCATTGATCTGCCCTGGCCGCTACGCCGCCTGATCGTCAGTTTGTTCGTACTACCCAAAAGACCGGCACAGTCGGCTGAAGCTTATGCTTCGGTCTGGACTGATGAAGGCTCTCCACTGATTAACATCAGCTACAAACTGCTGGAACAGGTTCGACAGTACACCGACATACCTGTTGAGCTGGCCATGCGCTATGGTCGTCCGGATATGGAAAGTGCCATTGTTAAACTGGCAAGCAAGCCGGAAATCAAAGAACTACTGCTGTTTCCTCTCTACCCACACTATGCCATGTCCACCGTGAAAACGGTCATCGAAAAGGCACAGGCGATCATTTCAGACAACCAGCTGCCCATTACTTTATCAGTGCATCCTGTATTTTATGATCACGATGGTTATATTGATGCTCTGGTTAACAGCGCCCGTCCGTGGCTGGAAAAAGACTATGACCATCTGATATTCAGCTATCACGGTGTACCTGAACGACACATCACCAAAGACGACCCAACCAACAGTCATTGCCTGAAATCAGGCGACTGTTGTCATAAGCCATCACCTGCTCATCACACCTGCTACCGCCATCAGGTGTACCGGACTTCAGCCAGTTTTGTTGAAAAAGCAGGCATTTCTGTAGACAAGTACAGTGTCTCCTTTCAGTCCAAGCTCGGACGGGATAAATGGCTTGAGCCTTCCACTCTGGAAACCATTGAACAGCTGGCAGAACAGGGAGCAAAAAAAATATTGGTCATTTGCCCTGCGTTTGTATCGGACTGTCTGGAAACTCTGGAAGAAATCGGTATGGAAGCCAAAGAGGCCTTCATCAAAGCAGGCGGTGAATCCCTTGAACTCATCCCCTGTCTGAATGACAACCCGGACTGGGCAAAACTGGTCAGCGGCTGGCTGGAGCAACCGCTTAAAGCCTGATATTTGTCACCTATAACAGCTACAGGGTTTTCATAAAACTCTGTAGCTTCTGATCAGCAAACAGCCTCTCAAGCACATCACTCAGCACCTGATTCACCAACTGTTCATTTTTCTTGTCGGAAGGTGCCTTGGGAACCCGTTCCGAGATATCCGCACTGTAAGACCCTTCAAAGCGCTTACCCTTGTGCAATACCGCCACCCGGATTCGGGTCTGGACTTCCACCGACGTTACATAGCTGCCTTCCGGTACCCGGTATTCCAGCGAATCCAGATAAACCTGAAACTGCGGCGCTTCACCAGAGGTAACAACAGACACTCCCATTTCTCTTAACCCGCGTTCAACGGCCGAGCGCAGCGCCAGCGGCAAATTGTCTCTGGCGGTAATTTCATTGCTGTCGTAAACCCCACCACGAAAACCGATAACCGGTGTCAGTCGCTCATCGAAAACCGTTACCGATACACTGGAACTTAATGAGTTCCGAACAGATTCAGCCACCGTAACAGAAGGGTTAACCTGAATACTCTGAGGGCTCATGGCACAGCCACCAAGAGCCAGCATGGCCACCAGCCCTGCTTTTGGCAACAGACTCTTCCAGCGTAATTTTGTTGTCATCATGAAACTGCGTCCTTCGTTTTACTCAGTGGCTCTTTAATGCCCCCGTTGTGTCCCAGTAGTTTCCATAGTTCACAACGGCTTGGCAAATACGCCGGATGAATATATAGTGCAGACAGAGAAGTAAAAATACCTACAAAACGAATCAACACGATGAACTCTGCAAACACAACCTTTACAGGTGCAGACTGCCAGTCGGTCTGTCGAGTGAACAGCACGCATTCCATTAAGAACATCAAGAATCGGTTCCTACCCGCCCGTATGCTTCTACTACTGCCTTGAGCAGACTATCTAACTTCACCTTCGACCCGGATCCACGATGAACAGTTAACCAATAACTGATCATTGAACGGTATTGGATCAAGCATAAAAACATTCCGTGACGTTATGAGTGCCACTCACAATGGCTACCTGCACACGGCTAAAAACCAGACACTAATTATTCCAATAATTTCAGGAGCCCCGCATGAGCAACGAACAGGTTATTATTTTCGATACCACATTGAGAGATGGTGAACAAAGTCCCGGCGCTTCGATGACCAAAGACGAGAAGCTGCGCATCGCCAAGTCGCTGGAAATGTTAAAAGTGGACGTGATTGAAGCCGGTTTCGCCATGGCCAGTCCCGGTGACTTTGATGCCGTTAAGAGCATTGCAGAAACCATCAGAGACAGCACTGTATGCAGCCTGTCCCGGGCGCTGGAAAAAGATATTGATCGCGCCGCTGAAGCCTTAAAAAACGCAGAACGTGGCCGTATTCACACATTTATCGCAACATCCCCCATCCACATGCAGCACAAACTCTGTATGAAACCGGGCGATGTGGTCGAACAGGCCGTTTTTGCCGTCAGACATGCCCGCAACCTGATTGATGATGTCGAGTTTTCCTGCGAAGACGCCGGTCGCTCTGATCTGGACTTCCTGTGTCGCATTATTGAAGCCGCCATTGATGCAGGCGCCTCCACCATTAACATTCCGGATACTGTCGGCTATGCGGTACCTCACCAGTTTGGTAACACCATTGCTCAGCTGATTGAGCGCATTCCCAACGCTGACAAGGCGGTTTTTTCCGTACACTGCCATAACGATCTGGGTCTGGCGGTTGCCAATTCGTTGTCAGCGGTGGTCAACGGCGCGCGTCAGGTCGAATGCACCATTAATGGTCTGGGTGAACGGGCTGGTAATGCATCTTTGGAAGAAATCGTCATGGCCATCAAAACCCGCAAAGACGAGCTGAACGTGACGACGGGCATTAATACCGCTCAAATTGTACCCGCCTCAAGGCTGGTGTCCGGCATTACCGGTTTTCCGGTTCAGCCCAACAAAGCCATTGTTGGCGCCAATGCCTTTGCCCATGAATCCGGTATTCATCAGGATGGCGTGCTGAAGCATCGTGAAACCTATGAAATCATGAAAGCTGAAGATGTAGGCTGGAACACCAACCGCCTGACATTAGGCAAACTGTCTGGCAGAAACGCCTTTAAAACACGAATGTCCGAACTGGGTATCACGTTTGCTGATCAGGAAGAACTGAACGAAGCCTTTTCACGCTTCAAAGTACTGGCTGATAAAAAGTCCGATATTTTTGATGACGACTTGCAGGCACTGATGAGTGATGTTCGCAATACCAACCCGGCAGAAAAATACCAGCTGGTTGATTTGCAAGCCTACTCGAAGATTGGTGCCATGCCGGAAGCCAAGCTCACCATTAACGTGGATGGTGAAGCCACTGAAGTTCGTAGTCAGGGTGACGGTCCGGTGGATGCGATTTTCAAAGCCATTGAAACAATTGCCAATTCACGTGCCCGTCTGGCATTGTATAATGTCAGCGCAATTACCAGTGGAACCGATTCCCAGGGCGACGTCAGCGTTCGTCTGGAAAGGGAAGGCCGCATTGTTAATGGCTCCGGCGCAGACACCGACATTGTTATTGCCTCCGCCAAGGCTTATATCAATGCGCTGAACCTGCTGGAATCGGATCACACCAAAACCAATCCGCAAACAGGAAAAGTCTGACCGTTAATGACTGGCAGGATTACAGAACAGACCCGACAGGACTATCTGGATGCGATGGGAATACAGACATGGTTCCCTCGCACCGTCCTGCCTAACGCTTTACCCCATCGTGACTTCGACTTTCCGGAAACCACCCCGGAACCCGAAGAAGCACCGGGGCTTTCGGCCCGGGAAGCCATGCTGGCTCTGGGCTTACCGGAACATCAGGAGCAACCCGCACCAGCACCTGTGGCTCCTACCCGCCCGACTCTGGTGGTTACCCCTGAAAAAACCGAGCCACCAGTCCGTGAGACCACCAAAAAGGATAAACCCGCACCAGCGACCAGTCAGTTCCGGCTGGTCACCCTGGCACCCAATGATGAATGTCTGGTGATTGCGGAAATGCCGCACTCCGGCCTGAACCAGTTCTCTCGATTTCACACGCGTCTGCTGAATGATATTTTACGCGCTATTCAGCACAGCTCTCACCCTGAGCTTCCGGTCAGTGAATTTGTCTGGCCTTTGGGGAACATGGGTCTGATTGGACAGATGGATCAGGATGACTCATCAGCCGCTGACGCGGTTTGTGCTTACCTGAGCAACCAGTTCGGGCTGGCTCGTCGCAAGCTGGTACTGCTGTTTGGCCCGGCTGCTGCCCGTTTTGTTATAGACCCCGAACGCAGTTTCGAAGAGCTGAGAGGTGTTCAGCCCGGTATGCACGCCGAACAACACTTTGCTGTCAGCCATGGTCTTAATGAACTGATGAAACTGCCCAGTCTGAAAGCCGATGTCTGGACAGACCTGAAACCCTTGCTGACTCTGCAGAAATCCGCTGCCAAAACCTCTGCTTCCAAGCATTCAACTGAAAAGAATTGATACCGACCAGTATGCTGTCCTTTCGCGATATGACTGAGCAGGATCTTCCCTGCGTCACCCAACTGGAAACTGAAGCCAGTGAACACCCCTGGAAAGCCCGACACTTTGAAGACAGTCTGGGCAAATCAGGCTACATCTGCTGCATCGCCAGTCTGAATGAGCAGCACGTTGGCCACGGCGTATTAATGACCGTGGCTGATGAGGCTCACCTGTTGATCATCACCATCAGTAAAAGCTGTCAGGGCAAAGGTTATGGCAAACAACTACTGCAACACCTGGTCATGCAGGCACGCCAGAACGCTGACACACTGTTTCTGGAAGTTCGGGAATCCAATGTTTCAGCGTTTAACCTGTATCTTAATGAGGGTCTGGGGGAAATTGGCCGGCGTAAAAACTACTACCCGGCCAATGAACATCATGCGTCCGAGGACGCTATTGTGATGGCTCTGGACTTAAGTGTTTAAAGCTTCTTATGGGCACTCGTCCAAAGGAGTTCCTATCAAAGGGTCGTACCCGCAGCTTTCATCAGGTGAAGAACGCGGCACCAAAGAAAACTCCACTTCAAAGGACTGCCACGACGGCAGTTCAGGTGCCTTCAGAAACTTCAGATAATCATAGCTTTTTGGCAAACTGAAAAAGCGCAGTCGTTTATACTCTTCGGGCTTCCGGGTCTCTTCGTGTGCGAAGTACCACTTCTGATGCACAGCGCCCCCGGCAAAACAGCTCTGTAACGCCAACTTCTGGTTTAGCCAAGTCAAACAATAGCTATAGCCCGCCAGCTTATTAAACAACCGTTTATTCACCAGATCATGACGCCATATGCGATCATCCCCCTCACAGGTTTTCACAACCACATTGGCCCCCGCGTAGCACGGCTCACCTTTTACCAAACCGGTTTCACAGGCCTCCGGAAGACTCAGCCCAAGGCAGGATGTGCTTTCTCTTACCGAAAGACGAATGTCCCTGGTCAGACGATTGGATACCCAGTAAAAATCAGGCTTATCTTCCCAAACGACCGGAACAGGTGGCGATGGTTGCTCTTTGTCTTTGTCTTTGTCTTTGTTCTTATTTTTATCTTCGTCTTTATCCTTATCGTCTCCTGGCTCAGTGCCGGTCTCCTTATCTTTATCTTTGTCCTTGTCTTTATCCGTTTCAGGCTGCCATACGACGTTATCCCCAAACTCCGACTGGCCGCATATTTTTTGACCACTTGCCGGACTCAAGTAACATTGCCACTGCCCATGATAGAAATACTTAAACTGCAGGGGCTGAATAACTACATTGTCTCCTTTCAACAAGTGCAGATAGCTTCCTCGATCGTCTTTATCAACAGCACTGGATAACACACCCGAGTCATCAAACAACCAAAGCTGTCCGGGTATATTGTTCTGACAAGGCAACAACTCAACAGATTCGACCATTCTGCTCAAGCACATGGAATCCGGATAAGCCTTGCTGTGGAGTTTTTTCTTCGTAAAGTCATAAGTCCACAACTGCTGTGGCTTTTCCGAATGACAGCTGACTAGCGTTGTCCGGTTCCGGGGATAACATTGACTGCTGTCATCCGGATCCTGATGGACACACGTGCCTGCATCCAGCTCACTGGTGGTCGTTTCCAGACAGGCAGCGCCGTAATGTTGCTGGAGCACAAAAGCCTCTGCTACGACCCGCTCGTCCGAAGAAACCGCCGCAGCGTGCACAGCAGACAATAGTAAATACCAAAGCAGTATCAGTGCCTGACAACAGGTTAATGGGTGGAATCTGATCATCTGTCCCTCCATGGACGAAGAGTCACCCATCGACTAAACCGGAATATTGATTCCGTAGGACAGGTGACTGATGAAGTGGTTTCCCGATATACAGATTCAGAAATGAAAAGTTCTTTTTCTCATATTTTACTTTAGAAAAAGAAGAAATTTCGGCAACTAACGCAAAGGCTCAGTTGAAATAATGCCCATTCATTCATCCAGCAACAAACATAGCGAAAAATACTGAACAATACCCACTACCCAGTTGCAAATCGGCAGGTATAATTGCGCGCCTGTTATCGTCAGTAGAAAGGTTCTTCAGCGTTGATTATCTTCACCGTCACCAGCAACATCACAGGTCAAGTCTATGTCGGCAGTACCCGTAACGAGCTTGAAAGCCAGTGGGAAAGAATGGTGGCTGCAGCGCAGCAAGACTTGGACTACCCACTCTATCGCGAGATAAGGATCAACGGCGAAGATGCTTTTACCGTTGATGAGTGGGACAGGGCCGAGAATCGTCAGGAACTGCTTGAACTGGAGCAGGAAGCCATTGACCATTTTGGGGCTAAAAGCCTGCGAGGCTACAAAACCAGTACGGTTAAAATTCTTCCTAAAAAGAAAACCCGCCAGCGCAAATCATCCATAGAAAAAGAGCTGGCTGCCATTTTCTCCGGGGAAGAGTCTGAGACTGAAACACCACCCAGCCTGACCATCAAGTCTTCCGATTCTAAAGAGACAGCGACTTCTGCTGCCTCAAAGACTGCACCTGCTGCCAGCAGACCCGCTGAACCTAAACCCGTCAGCAAACAGGAAATCACCAAAGAGAGTATCAAAGCCGCTCTGGCTAAAATTGCCGAGGAAGAAAAAGCCAAAGAAGCAGCAGAAGCCGCTAAAAAAGCAGCCGCTATTCAGACCACCGCCGGTTCTCAGGCAAATGCCACTGTTAAGATGAAGAGCATCAGCCTGAGCGATGACATCAGCACTCAGCTGGCAGCCATCACAGCCGCAGCAGACGCTGTTCTGTCTGGCGACAGCCAGGCAGCTGAAAACCTTCAACAACTGCCTGAAACAGAGCCTGAAGAGGTTTGCATTGAAGAGCAGCCAGTTATTGCTCCTCAGCCAGCTGTTGAGGAGCCCCAACCAGAGCCGGAAGTCGTCGTTAAGCCGATCTGTCCGAAAGAGCTGCGCATTGTTGAAGCGATTGAGCGCCAGAGAGAACTGCGTGCCCAGAAAAGTCAGGATGTGATAGAACAGGAGCGCAACAAGCTGGCAAGCCTTCTGGCTGAACTGGATGCCCGCGCCAGAACCCTGCACACAGGCGTACTGGCTGCTGTTGCCTGATTCATTGCAATAACTGACAGGCCTCCATCTATAAACCAGCCGCTGGTTTTTTTTCACCTGCCTGAAACCAGTGGCTGTGTCATAGACCTGAACAAAGCAGTTATCCACTGATAGTCAGCCGGAAAGAAAAAAATACTCACAGGCTAACTGCACAAGCCTCACACGGCTTATCAACAGCGATCAATCATTGACGTTCCAGCCACTGAAAGAGATGAGTTTCCTCCATCCCAACTTCCCATTAACAATATCAATGTCGTATAACAACATGAAAATGCTCATTTTTTGTAAGATATTTCTTACAAAATGAAGGTCATCCATGGGTAAATATAATTACTTAGACGTATAAATGCAGAGCCTTTTACACGCCATTTAAACGTTGGAAAATAGTCACAGCTTCTGTGGATAACTCTGTGAAGTACTCAATAAAAATGTCACAGAGACCTAGAATAACAGCCCCTGCAACAGATTGTTTGTTTTTTGTACAGCAATTTTTAGAACCTCAATATGTAGTGGTTCAGCCAGCCAAAGACCCCTAGTAAACAGGAAATCGTCCTCATCTTCGCCCACAACCACGCCCGCTCATTTCGACATATACCAATACCCCATTAAAAAACCAGACATTACAATCTAAAACTTTGATTGAACACACGTTCAAACAATACGATCGAACCATAGTTCGATTCTAGTGAACACAATACAGCTGTATAACAGAGAGGAATCTATGTTCAGCAGGGAATCACTTGATCGTTTTTTTGGGCTGAAAGCTCATGGGACAGATATCAAAACGGAGGTGATCGCCGGTTTCACCACCTTTATGACGATGGCGTATATCCTCATCGTTAACCCGCTGATCCTGAAAGATGCAGGGATGGATTTCGGTGCTGTGTTCTCAGCCACTGCTATCTCGGCCATTATTGGTACCTTGGTGATGGCTTTGTGGGCCAAGTTGCCGTTTGCACTGGCTCCGGGCATGGGTCTGAACGCCTTCTTCGCTTACGGCGTTGTTCTGGGGATGGGCTACTCCTGGCAAATGGCACTGACAGCCATTTTGCTTGAAGGTATCATCTTCCTGATTCTGACCGCGCTTAATATCCGCGAAGCCATTGTTAACAGCATTCCTCTGAGTCTGAAAAAAGCGGTTTCCTGTGGTATTGGCTTGTTCATTGCGTTTATCGGACTTCAGAATTCCGGCATTGTTGTGGCAAACGACGCCACCATGGTTGCGGTTGGTGCCCTGACCGATCCAAAACCACTGCTGGCCCTGATTGGTATTCTGATTACCGGTGTCATGCTGGTGAAAGGGGTTCAGGGTGCCTTGCTGATTGGTATTTTCGCAACCACGATCATTGGTATTCCGATGGGTGTTACCAGCCTGCCAGATTTCAGTAACGGCCTGACACCACCTGATATTTCCCCAATTTTCTTCCAGTTCCAGTGGGATCAGGTGTTTACCATCGATATGGTCATCATTCTGTTCACTTTCCTGTTTGTCGATATGTTTGACACCGTTGGTACTCTGGTCGGCGTATCCACCAAAGCCGACATGTTGACCGAAGAAGGTGAAGTGCCTAATTGTAAGCAGGCTCTGTTTGCTGACGCCATCGCAACCACCGCCGGTGCGTGTCTGGGTACCAGTACGGTGACCACATTTGTTGAGAGTGCATCCGGTGTCTCTGCAGGCGGCCGCACCGGTCTGACCTCGCTGACTGTAGCGGGCTTATTCCTGATTGCCCTGTTCCTGTCACCACTGTTCCTGATGGTGCCCGGCGCTGCTACTGCACCTGCACTGGTTTTGGTGGGTCTGTTTATGATGTCGCCCATTAAGGAAATTGATCTGGACGATTTCAGCGAGTCCATTCCTGCTTTCCTGACCTTGTTGTTCATGCCTCTGACTTACTCCATTGCGGAAGGTATCATCATTGGCATGCTGTCCTACATTGGCCTGAAAGCACTGAGCGGCAACGCCCGTCAGGTTTCCATTATTTCCTACATTGTTGGCGTTCTCTGCCTGGCAAAACTGGCTGTATAACGCGTGACTGGCAAGTGTAACTTGCCAGAAAGATTAAAAACCGGCGACCTCGCATTCAGTACCTTGTATAATGCGCGCCGGTTTTTATTTACCCTCTGAACATCATCATGTCATTAGCCGTAGTACAGCCCGAACGATACGAAGAACAACTGGCCGAGAAGGTCAGCCAGGTTTATGCCGAATTTGAGGCTTTTGATATTCCGGAACTGGAAGTGTTCCGTTCCCGGCCTGAACACTACCGGATGCGAGCCGAGTTTCGTATCTGGCACGAGGGAGAACACAGTTTTTACCGCATGTTCGATCCCGACACCCGCCGGCCTTTCAGCGTGCAGGACTTCCCGGCAGGATCAGAGCGAATCAATGAGCTGATGCAACCGCTGATGCAGCGCATTGAACAGAGCGACGATCTGCGCAGGCGCCTGTTCCAGGTTGAATTCCTGACCACCCAGACTGGCGAAGCCCTGATCTCCCTGCTCTACCATCGCCAGCTGGATGATGCCTGGCAGGCAGCCGCCAACAGCCTGCAGGAGAGGCTGGACATCAGCATTATTGGCCGGGCTCGCAAGCAGAAAATCGTTCTGAAACAGGATTTTGTCACCGAAGAACTGACTGTTAACGATCAGAGATTCCGTTATCAACAGGTTGAAAACAGCTTTACCCAGCCCAACGCCGGTGTGAACGAACACATGCTCGGGTGGGCCAGCGATGTCTGCCGGGATGAGCAAGGCGATCTGGTGGAACTTTACTGTGGTAACGGTAACTTCACCTGCGTTCTGGCCAGACAGTTTGACCGCGTGCTGGCGACCGAGATTTCCAAAACTTCGGTCCATTCAGCCCATGAAAACTTCAGAATGAATAGCGTTGACAATGTTGCTATCGCACGCCTTTCCAGTGAAGAGTTCACTCAGGCCATGAATGCTGAACGTGAGTTTCACCGACTGAAAGACATTGATCTGGACAGTTATCAATTCTCAACCATTCTGGTGGACCCGCCACGTGCTGGTCTGGACAAGGACACTGAAGCTCTGGTTCAGCGATTTGAGAAAATCGTTTACATTTCCTGCAACCCTGAGACCCTGAAAGAGAATCTGGAGACCATTAACCAGACCCATAAGGTTGAACGGATCGCACTGTTTGACCAGTTCCCTTATACCCATCACCGTGAAATGGGTGTTTTTCTGACCCGCCGCCAATAAAGTTCGGGATGAGCACAGCATCCGGTCAGGCTGTGCTCGACTACACTGATACCTGCTAAATCAAGAATGATGAAAACAAGGCAAGGTGTGCGGCGTGTTGTTCAATAATAAATACTCTTTAAAAAGCAGATTATTCCGGTCGCACTGGCTGTGCCTGCTTCTGTCCTTCGCTATCGTTGGGTTTCAGCCTTTTGGCGATAGCCCCGATCAACCGGAAGTCCTGTTTATTGCTTATGACCAAGGTGAAAGTAACGCTTTTCTGGAACTCAGAAAAACACTGACGCAGAATTTTATCAGCTATCGTGTGATTGCCTTTGGGCGAGCCAGTGAGATATTCAATGATCACTCATCGCAAGCTGGCATCAGCAAAGATCGCCAACAGCAATTGAAACAGAGCCGCAACAATGAGTTATCAGCCAGTGAGCTGCAAAATATCATTCAGTCGATCAACCCTAAAATTGTCTATTCAGGCATGTCCAGCATTATTCAGGCTCAGCTGATGAATGCGTTCAAAGACAAAGGTACCTATACCATTGCCTTCTACGATAACTTTGATCCAATAATCGGCAAAGAATATGTTCAGCCGTTTCTAAGCAACGTAAACCCGCCGGATGAATACCATATCCCGAGTAATTCCACCCGCACCAGTTTTTATGATCAACCAACGTTTGCTCAAAGCGCCCTGAATGTCAGTGGCAATCCGGCACTGGAAACGTGGGATAGTGTCTATCAAAAGACAGACGAAAACACCATTCGGCAAGAGCTGAAGATTAAAAAAAATCAACCCATCGTCGTTTTTGCCGGTGGCTATGACAACACCTATGAAGCCTACCTTAGAGTGTTTATTGACGCGACACGCTTAATGCCGTCCATTCGGTTTCTGATCACTTACCACCCTAAAACAGAGGGAAAGCTTGAAAAATCCATCGTTCGGGAGTTAGCTGCAAACAATGTGCAGGTTATCGAGAAGGGAACCTATTCAACGACAGAGCTGAGCAAACTGTCTGAGGCCGTTGCTGTCCATAAATCCTCAATTGGAGCTCAGGCACTCTATAAAAATAAACCCGTACTTTTTGTTGCGGAGCCAGAGTTCACTAATTTCCTGATTCAAAAACAACTCGCCTCTCTGGCATCATCGCCTGAACAGGTAAAAAACAAATTATTATCTGTAATTAAGGCTGACAAGCATAGCTCCGGGCTAAGTCGTATAGGTGTACCAGAGAAGCCTTCTCAAACCATCACTGACTTGCTGCTGTTGAAACTTAGAGGCAGTCGCTGACACATCCTTATTGGTTGAAATAATAGTTTGTGGTTAACTGTGCTGAGCATCAAATTGTTCAAGGAGAACCCTGCATGGTAGCCAGCCCAACCCGTTTAAAGGTTGTAATGGGTTTGCTTGCCGCAGTCGTTATTGCTGCAGCCTCTTTACTGGTGGTTGCCAATTTACTGATTAATGTAAGCACAGAAAATTATCTTTATTCTGACATAGACAAACTGCCAGCCAATAAAGTCGGGTTACTACTCGGAACCAGCAAGTACTCAAGGACTGGCGGCAACAATGATCATTACCGGTTACGGGTCGATGCCGCCAGCAAGTTGTTCAAGGCCGGTAAGATTCAATACGTTCTGATCAGTGGCGACAATGCCACCCCCTACTACAACGAGCCCAGCACCATTCGCAGAGACCTTCTGAAACTCGGCATACCCGCAGAAAATATTTACCGCGACTATGCCGGTTTCAGAACGCTCGACTCCATCATCAGAGCCAAGGATGTGTTTGGGCTGAATGAATTCACAATCATTTCCCAGACTTATCATAATAAGCGTGCGCTTTATATCGCACGAAATAATGGCACGAATGCCATTGCCTTTAATGCCGGAGACGGCAGAAACAGTGACCTGACCAACCGCACCCGGGAAGTGCTTGCCAGAATGCTGGCCCTTCTGGAAGTACACTGGTTCGACACTGAACCCAAATATTTAGGTCCGGTGATAGATATAGGAAATACACCCCCAACATAAAAATCAGACAGGAAGCAGACAATAATGCATCGACTTTTCATCCTGATTATTGCTGTTTTCCTGAGTCTATCCACCTTCTACAGACCCTATGCCGAAGAGAGTGTCCCCCGTCAGCGTGAAACATTAACCGTTGGTGTTTTCCCACAGGACTATCCGCCGCTTCACTGGCATGATGCACGTAAAGGCATCATCGAAAAGCTGCTGGATAAAGTCAGTTCTGTTAGCCACTTTGACTTTGTTTTCTCCAAAGCTCCCTTTCATCGTCTGATCATGAAAGTGGAAAAAGGCAAGATTGATCTGGAGCCCTGGACATCGGAGGTCTGGCGCACCCGGGTCAAAGACAATGCTTATTTCACCTCACCTTACACTGAACATTGTGAAGTTCTGATTTTCCAGAAAGATAGGAGTTTCCCGGTTAAGCGTCCTTTTGATCTGGCAGGTAAACGACTGGGAGTCGTAAAAGGCTATGCATTTCAATCTTTCAGCAAACTGTTTGCCAAAAACGTTATCTATCGGGTTAATTCCAGCAATGAAGAACGTGTTCTCAACCTCCTGAGCCGTGGTAGAACGGATGCGGCTCTTATTGACGAGCTTATTGCTGACTACCTGCTCAAAACAACTTATTCACAGGCATTTGTAAAAAGCAGTACATTTGACTGCGTTCCAGTGAGTTTTATGTTCCACAAAAGTAAGCTCAGACAGGGCGTAGAAATTAATAAGATTCTTCAGACACTGAAAAAAGAGGGCTTTATCGAACAATTGCTAAAAGGCTATTAAGTAATTTTTACAACTCAAGATTAAGAAAGGAGGAATTTCTGACATACTTTCTGATTCTTTCCATGATCTTGGGCAACCACTTGTCCAAACGTCGGGTTTCACGAATCAGCTCATCAGCCAGTCTGGGATTATTTAAGTCGTTAAAAACAAATCCCGCCAGAGTTGCCTCATTGAAACGTAGCTTCTTTACTGCATTCTGAAAATCTGCCCGACGGGTAACACCCGCCATGACCATCATCACAGCACCGTCAACCATTCCACAAATGGACTCTGCAGGTATGTTGTTACGGTTTATGGCCCTGAGCGGGGAGGTGTCGAACACAACGACATCATAGCGCTCAAGCCAGTGCTCTATTAATTTATTCATTTTGCTTATATTACGAAACATCAGGACATCGGTATCACAGGGAGCAGGAAGAATATCAATTTCGGCTTCATCATCGTGCATGATGCAGGCATCGGCAGAGTCTGGATTCGGCACCCAGTCTGTATGAAGGCGTCCGGACATATCGCCCAGCTCAGGATGAAACAGGTTAACTTCTACCAGCAAGGTGTGCTTACCATCGGCTTCAGCACGTTTGCTCAGAGCATAGGCCATGGTACTGCACCCTTCACCGGGATTGGTCGAAGTAATAGCCAGAGTCCGCATACCACGTCCGATGGTATTGCTATATACCATTTCGACTTCAATGTAGTTAATGGGTAGTTTGATCATTACTGCCAGACTCTAGCGCCTAACAACGTGAAAATAGACGTAAAGCCTAATGCATCTCTCACAATATCCATGAAGTAAGCCCACTTGGTATTCTTAACATCAGGTATAAAAATAGTGTCACCGGGTCTCAATACAGGCAGTCGTCCGTCAACAGGGTTTTTCATGTATTCTACAAGATCAAAGGTGTAAGCCTGATTGTTGTCGGAAGACGAGCTAACGATAATAATTTTCTCTATCAGAGCCGTACTGGTTGGGCCACCTGATTGCGCCAGAATATCCAGAATATTCATGTCCGAGGTAAAATCATATCGCCCGGTTGATTTGACGGAACCCAGAACACGAACCGTCTCATAACTCTTTTTCTGAACCCAGCTGCGATTACGGGAAGGTATAAATATACTGTCACCACTGGACACATGCGGCAGAAGTGTTTCGTCGCCAGTTTCAAAGTATTCAACCAGATTTAACCGGCTAACCCTTGGTGCCAGACCATTTCGGTGAATAACCCTGATATTGGTCAGATCTGATTCTTCCGTGGGTCCCTGTGCAGCAGAAAGAATATCCAGTACATTCATCTGATCAGTAAAAGCGTATCGTCCCGGAGAAACGACAGCACCCATTATGTAAATAGCCTGATCACTGGACAGCCTGACCCATTGGGACTTATTGTCGGAAGGGTCTTCAGGCAGTTCTGGAAATATAACCGTCACACCACCTTGCAGGCTTGGCAGTGAACTCCAGTTACCGCCACGATCAATAAAATGCTGAAGGTTAAACACTCTGCTTATTGCCTTACCGTCATCGCCAGTGCTTACTATTTTTACATTCGCTATATCCGCTTTTTCCGTAGGCCCTCCTGAATGAGATAGCATATCCATAAAATTTATGCCCTCTGACCACAGATAGCGGCCAGGCTTTTTAATGGCTCCCATCATGCTTACAGAAGAGCTGGTTGGAATTTTCAACCATGAATCATCTATGAGTGTACTTTTTTGAGGAATAAAAATTGCATCTCCGGGGTATATCTTCGGTACTTTTACATCAGAACCTTCTGCGTACTCCTGTAAATTGAAGCGCACAACATTACCATCAGCCCTGAGCACCCTGACCATACTGTTATCCGCATGACGATTCGGGCCTCCTGCGTTGGCAAGGACATCCAAAAAGCCAACTTTCTCACCGATTTCGAAAGAGCCGGGTTTTTGAACCTGGCCCATCACATAAACGATTCTTCCACCACCAGTGACCGCTTCAACCTGTATCGGTACATAGATCGTTGACCCTTCTTTAAGAACGGGTAACTGACCCGCATCACCATTATCAAGGTACCTTTTCAAGTTGAATAAAACAGGTTCACCATCCCCAATCAAACGGATCTGTTCAACATTGGCATAGCGATTCACGCCTCCTGCACGAAGAATGGCATCGACAATGGTCATACCCTCAATATGAGCAAAACTGCCCGGTTTATAGACCTGGCCAAAGACCTTTATTGCCGTTGCATCTTCAGTGGGGTCAAGCCCTGTTGAAGCGTCAGACGCCTCTCCATAAACATTACTTAAGTTAGGGGAGGAAGGCACAAAAATCGTATCAAGCGATTGCAATGGCGGAATAGCTGATGGATCACCGGAATCCAGATATTTTTTATAATTAAAGGGTATTGTTTCATCACCTCGCTGAATCTGCAGTTTATTGAGCTGTGCTCCATCCTTTAATCCGCCGGCAAGTTTGATTGCAGTCTGAACGTTGCCTGTGTCAGGCATGTCCACTTGCCCGGGCGTTTTAACAAAACCCAAAACCGTCACCAGCAAGCGTCGTTCTTTAGCGAGAACGGAGAGTTTATCCAAACCCAGATAGACACTCGACAGTGATTTATAAATAGCTTTCTCGGCTTCTTCCAGAGTCATCCCGCCCAGAGATACCTGACCCACTTCAGGAAGCGTCACTGAGCCATCTCTGTCTATCAAAAAATCCTTATTAAAACCGTCTTCACCTGGCAGATTAATGGTAACAATATCACCAGGTTTAATGACATCACTTAAATGATCATTTGGGCTTTTCAGTGTTCTTTTACTGATCTTCTGGGTTTCAGACTTATTTTTCGGAGCTAATACGCTCCTTAACTGGTTAGCCATATCAACCTGGCTGCCTGACTTAGTAGATGTATTAGTGACTACATGACTGAAATCAGGATCAATATTGTACTTAACTTTTTCTGGTTTATTTTTATTACTATTACTATTGCTATTACTGACTACAGTTTTCTTCTTGAGTGAAACAAGATAAATATCACCATCCATAACGGTGAGGTCTTTTAATGTTTCTTTGGTAAAATGTTTTTCTCTGTTCCCCCGAATAACTTTAATATCAGGTTCAAAGGATTTTCCATCATATAAAGCGTTAAAGTAATTTAACTGCCAGACAGGCGACAGTTTGGGTTGTACATAATTACCGGGTTCAAATATGTCGCCAAGAACAGTAATATTGGCCAACTCATCTTCCGCGTAGCTGATAACTGAACTGACAGGGTGCTTATCTCCTATACCAGTTTTAACCATAAATAACAGAGAAGCCAATTCAACACCAGAAAGGTCTATTAACTTATCGTCGAGTGTAAGCCCGCCGTTTTCATCAACTGCCCTTATTGGAAAGAGTGGAATATTCTGATCATTAAACACGACAATCATACTTCCTGGCTTCACTACTCTTGCAAAAGCAGAATCCACCAAGAGCATCAAGAGAATAAAACTAGTCAGCAAGATGGACTTCATTATTCTCCTCCTGCTTGAGCTTTATTATTCTTAAATTTCTATGCAAATCCTTAATCAGGGCCCGACGATCAGGTTTCATTGAAGCTACCTCAAACCACATACCGTCTTCACTGACTTTTTTCTGACCCGGTTTGACATAATGAACAACAACCTGATTCTTTCTGGCTCCATGGTTAGAAAAATATAAGACAATCTCGTCCACCTGCTCTGAGAACATGCTGGCATAGATGTTAATACTCAGCTGATTAAAATCATTGAGGGAGTTAGCCGCAAGTTTAAGCCTTCTTTGAAAATCTTCTGCCAGCTTGCCTTCATCCGTCACTTGATTACAGTTACAGTTCAACAAGTCACTTAATCTATCCAGATATTGATGTACGATATCTTTGCTTTTATTTTCGGCTTTGTATTTAAAGCTTGTCAGACACTCGCTTCCTTCCACCAGACCTATCATTAACTCGGCAATGTAATCCAGCTGATCCATCAGCTCTACTGTACTGAATTCAGCTCCAAGATAAAGTCTGTTTTCAAGTTCTCTACTGGCTACTGACAACATTCTTTTCGCCCTGTTCATCTGCCCGGGCAAACAGTAATCCGCTCCATTATCTTCTAGTATTTCCAAACGCGCCATCGCTATATTTACAACACTTTTTATATATTGTTTGTCCTCTTCTTCCTCAATATTTTCCATAGCGTCAGGCCAGCTATCACAGCCTGCCAGAAACACAAACAGAAAAACCATCCCGATACGCCTGATATAGGAATAGTTTTTATTGAGTACAACTTTCTCAAAAAATAATTTAATGATTCGACATATAGTCATCAACATTATTGTACTGTTTAATTGTCTGATTGATTCTCAACATACTCAGCAATTCATTGGGCTTGCCCGTCACACCCAACAAAGCCAACTGCCTGTTTTCAATTTTAAGGCGTTTATAAAGAAAAACTAACGCTCCAATTCCTGAAGAGTCCAATTCTTTCACCGAGCTCATATCAACCAGTACATCACCCGCACAATCTCTAATGAGGCGATCGAAATGAGCCCTGACATCATTCACGGTGTCAGCATTAAACTGACTGTTCAAAGCGATAATATCGCAGGACTGAGCACTCCAAGTTGCGTAATCCATTACCTTCAACTCCTTTTTATTTGACACAGCTATTCAAATACATCTTCATACCACTGAATAGATGATGAACTAACGCATCTTTTAATAAGACTATTTTCCAGATTAGACAATCAGACCAACTTAATCATCTTGTCATATATCAATTAGCAATACTCATAAGTTTAAAAATAGTGATTGCCAATCAAAACTGGGTTTTGCCAAAATATCCACTACTTTTTTTCATTAAGTCGTTTTCCAGTTTCATTAGACAATTAACAAGCCTTCAAAAGATTATTTACAGCCTTATAAAAATTCCATTTTTTTATTAACGAGCAACTATGAATCTCTCTATAGTTAAAGTCACGATGATTGAGGAATTATGAACAGCCGAATCACAAGATTCTTCTCGTTAATAACCCGAATCAAAACATTCCTATTAGCCAGACAGCATTCATCGACGTATTTCTGTAGGGATTTTTTTGAATGGATGGCATTACAGAAGTAAGACTGTATGGATACTGAACAGGGCTTTATCCTGAAACAGAAACTCTCAATAAAGCTGCTGAAAGTTGTGCTTCTGGCCGCATTCTGTCTGGGTTTTTTACTCAGCCTGATTCAGATATTCATTGATGCCAGACAGTCCAGCATCGCCATTGATTCTGAAGCCCAGCAAATGCTCGCAATGATTCGAGAACCCTCCTTAAGGGCTGCATACCGGATTGAGCCCCAGATGGGTGAAGAAATTCTGACAGGTTTACTTGAACACAAGTCGGTTCATATTGCAGCTATTAAAATCCCGGATGAACCCGAGCTCGCAGTCGTAGAAAGACCCCTGTCAACTTCCCGATACCGACAGTTTTCTGATTATATCTTTGAACCTATTCGTATCTATCGGGTCAGTCTGGATAACAAACCTCCTGAAAGCACTCATTACGGGGAGCTGCTGCTGGCAATAGACACTGCCTATTACGGACGGGAATTTATCCAGCGATCCTTTGTTGTCATGCTTTCAGGACTTATACACTCAATGGCAATGGCACTATTGCTGTACATGATTTACACACTGCTTTTGACCAAGCCACTAAACCGACTGATTCGAAATCTGGCAAAAATTAACCCTGACCACCCTGGTAAACACAAACTCCCAATGCCCAGAGGACACAGACAGAATGAACTGGGTCTCTGGGTTCGCACTGCCAACCAGCTGCTCGACTCCATCGAAAGAAACTTTCATCTTCGCCAGATAGCCGAAGAGCAAATCATGCGTCTGTCTCAATATGATTACCTGACACGCCTGCCTAACCGCCGAACCCTGCAAAAGTACTTACAGGACCTGATCAAAGAGGTTGGGGAAAGCCAACAAAAGCTTGCCATTCTCTGTCTTGGCCTGGATGACTTTAAGTCTTTGAACGCACAGTTTAACTTTAATGCTGCAGAACACATTCTGGTCAAAATCTCCGACCGTCTCAGAAACCGGATTGGCAACAGAGCTTACATTGGCCGTCTGGGAGAAGATCAGTTTGCTATCGTCCTTTCATCCATAGAGCAACCCTATGAAGCAGCTGAAATGGCCCAAGAACTGTTGAAACAACTGGCCAGGCCTTTCGAAATCAATGGCGAACCCATCACCATCAGCGCCACGGTCGGAATAACACTGTTTCCGGATGATGGACAGGATGTCGATAACCTGCTGCAACAATCCGAGTTCGCCATGATCATGGCGAAATCCCGCAACAAAAACCGTTATCAGTTTTATATTGCCACCATTGATACCGAAATTCGCCAGCGCAAGAAACTGGAAATGGATTTGCATATGGCTCTGGAGCAGAGTGAACTGAGCTTGCGATTTCAACCTCAGGTAAACCTTAACTCATCCAGAATCATCGGCGTAGAAACACTGCTACGATGGAACCATCCGGACAAAGGCAACATTTCACCTGATACCTTTATTCCAATAGCCGAAAACAGTCTGGATATTATTCCCATCGGTGACTGGGTGCTGGAGTCGGCCTGTAGCTATCTGAGCGCCTGGCGGCAGTCCGGATTTGATGATTTGCGAATGGCCGTCAATTTGTCCGCCGTTCAGCTTCAGGATAAAAGCATTGTAGAAAGGGTTGAAGGTCTGCTGAGCAAATACCAGATCCCTGCCGATAAGCTGGAGCTTGAAGTCACCGAAACCTCCATTATGGAAGACATCGAGGTTTCATGTGCCCAGCTGAACCGCCTTAAGGAAGTCGGTGTCATACTGGCACTGGATGACTTTGGAACAGGCTATTCATCATTAAGCTATCTGAAACGCTTCCCGTTCGACAAGATCAAAATCGACAAATCCTTCGTTGATGGTCTCCCGGACAGCAAAGAAAATACCGTGATCGTCGAAGCAATCATTCAGCTCGGCAAAAGCTTTGGTCTTGAAGTCATTGCAGAAGGGGTAGAAACCATGGCGCAGGAAAAACATCTACGCCATGCCGGATGTCTGGAAGGTCAGGGGTACTTCTACGGTAAACCCGTGCTTGACGATGAATTTCTTGATGTGCTGAAAAACTGGGACAGGGACCAATAAACGCAACAGAGCATGGAACGGATGTTATGGACAGCCCGGATATTGCAATATTTCTTGATTCCCGCCAGCTCGGGGGAATCGAAACCCATGTACTTCATCTGGCCAGAGGACTGAAACAGTTCGGCTATTCACCTGTGATCCTGTTTTACTCTCGCTACAACGCTGATCACCCTCTTGAACCCTTACTGCATCAGCATAAAATCCCTTTTCAATACCTTGCAGGAAAAATCAACAGCCTTTACCAATGGTGCACCCAATACTCTCCGGCACTTCTTCACACCCATGGCTATAAAGCCGGGCTATTTGGCAGGGTCACTGGAAGGCTGACCAAAACACCGGTTGTTTCCACATTCCATAACGGTGATCTGGGCACCGGGCTCGTCAGACTCTATACGTGGCTGGATCAGCTCACCTGCCGGCTTTCGACTAATATTGCCGTCAGTCCTGAAATCGCCAATCGCCTTCCGGCCCCGGTCAAGCTGATGAATAACTTCATTGAAGCCCCACAGTGGCAAATGAACAACGGCTCGGAAATTGCCTTTGTCGGGCGCTTAAGCCACGAAAAAGGACCTGATCTGTTTCTGCAATTAGCCAAACACTTGCCGGATAGACATTTCACCGTGTATGGCTCCGGTGATATGCACGGCTCTCTGGCCACCAGCAGAGCCTCAAACGTCAGCTTTACCGGGCAAATCATCAGTATGGAACCTCACTGGCATCAGGTTGGTCTGCTGTGCATCACCTCCAGACAGGAAGGCTTGCCTCTGGCTGCTTTGGAAGCCATGGCTCACGGGGTTCCTGTACTCAGCTTTGCGGTTGGCGCACTGCCAAAACTGATTCAGTCTGGCAGCAATGGCTGGATTATTTCAGACGGTGATATCAAGAAAATGAGTCAACAGGTACAGGCTTGGCTGAAGCTGTCGGATGAGGAGAAAAGATGCCTTGCAAACAACTGCATTGAAACTGTTCGAAAACAGTACTCTTACGATGCAGTGATCCCTGATCTGCTGTCACTGTATAAACAGGTAACGAACCAAAAAGGCTACATCTGGCCAGAGCCTGAACCAAAACAAGTCAAAGCCCTGTCCCGGGAACAGTAATGGAGTCATCAGAAGTGATAACTCAAAGTTTGCCCTGAATAGAGAATGAGGCAACCACATGGAAGTGGGTCAACATGTCATAAGAGGTTTGAAAATTGGTGCCATGCTCAGGCTGGCAGCCCAGATTTTCACTTGGCTAAACACCCTGATTCTTATCCGTCTTCTGACGCCTGATGATTATGGTCTGATGGCGATGACCATGGCATTTATTGGTATCTTTGCCCTTATGGGGGATTTTGGTATTGGTAAAGCCATCATTCAGACTGAAGAATTAACGCCGCACATGCTTAGACAGGCATTTACCGTCAACATTATCTCGTGCGTAACATTTTTTCTTCTTTTCTATTGTACCGCTCCATTAATTGCAGATTTCTTTTCCGAACCACGGGTCACTATTCTGGTGCAGGCAATAGCCGTTCAACATCTGATTATGATTTTCCACACCCTGCCCTATGCGCTGGCCAGTCGGAACATGCTGTATCAGCAAAGGGAAAAGGTACAGTTTGTCACAACCCTTAGCACCAGTATTTTCACACTGATTCTTGCAGCATCAGGCGCTGGCATCTGGTCACTGATTCTTGGTCATCTGTTTATGCGAACCGTTGCTATGATCGGTTTCTTCCGGTTGCAACCCTGCTGGATTTTACCGGCCATGAGTTTTCGGGGTTTTTACCAGACGGCTGTCTTCAGTGGTATTGCCACGGTAAACGATGCACTGCGTTATCTCTATAACATTACTCCTACCCTCAGTATCGGTCGCCTGTTAAATAAAACCGATCTGGGAGTGTTTTCGGTTGCTTCCAATCTGGCCAATCTGCCCGGTGACAAAATCGGCGAATTACTGAACCATCTTGGCCTTTCTTCTTTTGCCAAGTTGCAAAACGAAAAAAAAGTGGCTGGTCAATACCTGATAAAGTCAGTCCAGTTAGGCAGTCTGGTACTGTTTCCCATGTACTTTGGGATGTGTGCAGTGTCTCCGGAGCTAATCACCCTTGCATTATCTGACAAATGGACAGCAGCCATCATTCCTTTCCAAATTCTCTGTTTATGCAGCCCCTTTCGCATGCTCTCGGAAATATTGGCAACGGCAGTCACCGCCGTTGGAGAACCAAAACGCAACACACGGGCCCTGGCAGGTTCCATGCTGATGCTACCCATGGTCATTCTGGGTACA
The DNA here is from genome assembly GCF_001583435.1 of Endozoicomonas montiporae CL-33. Classification (NCBI taxonomy): domain Bacteria; kingdom Pseudomonadati; phylum Pseudomonadota; class Gammaproteobacteria; order Oceanospirillales; family Endozoicomonadaceae; genus Endozoicomonas; species Endozoicomonas montiporae. The sequence goes on from NZ_CP013251.1 coordinate 4,301,557, forward strand.
CAGTACGGTGTACAAGGTGCCTGCATCGCATGGTTGGGCATTAGTCTGGTCAGTTTTGCCCTGCACATCAAAACCATACTTCCCCTGTTTTCTGTCTCTGTAAAAGAACTATTCGTGGCAATGATGCCGAGCTTTATCAGTGCTTCCGTTATGCTGGCAGGTTTAACGTGGTTCAGATCCTCTTTTGCTGCAGATTTAAACAGCTGGCTGTTTCTGGTATTCAACATTTTACTGGGAGCCATACTTTTCGGAACGACGTTGTTGATTGGTTTCCGAAAACAAGCTTTTACCGTGATTGGTTATCTAAAACACTAAGGTCTGGGAGGCACAGGAGCTATTCATTATGGTCGCCTCATGGATAGAGTTAATCGTTCAAAGCAAGTATCGCGACAGAGCGGTGGTTGTATACTGTCTGCTTGCTGCGATACCACCATTAATTCTGCCTCACCCTATTGCCCTACTGCCGTTGGCTGCCATACCACTGGGGTTACTCTTTATTCTGAAAAAACCCTTTGTTGTCTGTCTTACCTTTATCTTGTTCTCTTTCTTTCGTTTGCATGAAGTGTTTCCTCAGCTCGATCCCATTAAGATTCCGTTACTGACGGCACTGGGCTCCTACTTTGTACTGGCATGGCATATTATTCTCACCCGGAAAGTTAAAACTTACTGGCGCTACGAACACACGGTTTTTGCCCGTTTTTTTGGCTGGGTAGTGGTCAGCATTGTTTTTGCAAGCCACGCTCCTTCTGCTTTTGCCAGTTTTACCAGTGTCTACATGAAAATCGGCATAATGGTGCTGGCTATCTCCTGGCTAATGACCGAAACAAACCACTTTAAACTGGCTCACCTTCTCATTCTGGGTGCAGGTCTGACGGTGGGTTGTATCACTCTCTACAACAAAGCCAGCGGCATTGGTCTGGTTGAAGGAACACGCGTCACCATACCTGGCACCAGTCTGGGTGACCCCAATGACTTATCCCTGGTGCTCAGTTTTCCAATGAGTTATGCCATTGCCTTTGCCGCGACCCGTGGCACCGGAAAAATTAAAACACTCCTTGGGCTGATTGGTTTTGGCGTGTTCATTTCTGCCATTATTGCCACACAAAGCCGGGGTGGTCTGTTAGCCATTATTGCCGTCACGGGTATTTTTGGTTTACGACTTATCAAATCAAAACTGTTGCTCATCAGCATTGCCAGCTTTAGTCTGGTGATTCTTATCGCCGCTGCCGGAATCAGTGATCGTAAGTCCGGGGGTGCAGCCGAAGAAGGGGTTGACGCTTCTGCAATGGGTCGCATTCACGCCTGGGAAGCTGCATTTTTCATGGGATTGAGAAATCCGTTGACGGGTGTAGGTTTGTCAATGTTTCTGGATAATTACTGGAATTATGCGACTCACAGCCGGGCAGAAGGAATGGCGCACGTCACTCATAGTAGCTGGTTTCAGGTTCTGGCAGAGACGGGCTTCATTGGACTGGGTTTGTTTCTTTTTCTTATTTACACAAACTTTATGTCTATACGCTCCACCCTTTCAAGACTGGATAAACTAAGAGACACCCCTAATGAGAACCCGCAACTCACTGCAATTGCCATGGGAACTTACGCCGGTCTGGCGGGTTTCTGTGCTTCAGGCAGCTTCCTGAGTCAGGGCTTTTTGTGGCCAATTTATATAATGACCGCTATCTGCATCGCTATTGCCAACTACATGGACAACCATTACCCGGAACCAGAGCCTGAATTAAAGAATGACGAGCAAACAACAGATACAAAAGGAAAGTTTGCCAACAAGTTGAAGGTAAAGGGTTATTCGAATGCTAAACCGACTGAAGATCTGGCTAAAAAGCAGTGACAGTTTTCTTGCTCGCAAGGTATTTACTTTCCTGAAAGAAATTCGAACCTTTGAGTTCCCAGTCATTCGCCCGGTTCACGGATTACTCTACCATTGCCATAAATCCTTCACTGCCCTGGTTCATGGCACTCTGCGTTTTTTATACTGGACACCCCTGTTCAAAAGCCAGCTCAACAATAACCCCAAACAACTCTTCGTTTATTCTGGCATTCCTCTGTTAATCGGACCTTTGAAGATCAACATGGGCGATCAATGCAGAATATCAGGTCATACTACCCTGAGCGGAAGGCACTCCCGGAATTTCCAGCCTGAATTAACTATTGGTAATAATGTTGATGTCAGCTGGCAAAACGAAATTTTCGTTGGTCGTAAGGTCATTATTGGTAACAACGTTCGTATGGCAGTAAAGGTTCGGCTGATTGGCTATCCCGGGCACCCGGTTGATGCCAATGACCGCGCCAAAGGCTTGCCCGATACCGAAGACCAGATCGGTGACATTATCCTCGAAGAGGATGTCTGGCTGGCAGCGGGCGTAACGGTGATGGGCGACGTGACTATTGGTGCCGGCACCATTGTTGCCACTGGCAGCGTGGTCACCAAAAGTCTTCCTGCCGGCGTTCTGGCAGGAGGCGTTCCCGCCAAAGTGATTAAAACCCTGCCTTCAACCGTACCTCTGGAGAAGCAACATGGCTGACCTCGTGGTGTTCGGTGAAGACTGGGGGGGGTTACCCTCCAGTACACAACATCTGATCGGTCATCTGCTGAAAAGACACCGGGTCATATGGATTAACTCTATTGGCTTACGAAGTCCAAAACCCGGGTTAAGGGACTTTCTCAGAATTATCGCCAAAGTCAGGGCAATGCTCGGACTGTCTCAAAAACCAGAGCGAGTTAAAGACGGGCCGCAACCGATCATTCTGAACCCCAAAGTCATTCCTTTTCATGGCTTTTCACATGCCAGAAAAATCAATAAACGCTGGCTGACAGAAGCTATCCTTTCAGCCTGTGCCGAGCATGATTTCAAAGACATTATTCTCTGGACCTCCCTGCCCACTGCCGTGGATATTGTTGGCAGTCTGGGTGAAAAAGCTTCCATTTATTATTGTGGCGATGACTTTAATGCTCTGGATGGAGTGGATCATGCAACCGTAAACCCAATGGAGCGGGAGCTGGTGAGTAAAGTGGATCTGACTCTGGTAGTCAGTGAGGCACTTGCACACAAGTTCGCCGGCCACAACACCATCATGTTGCCCCATGGCGTGGACTTCGAGTTATTCTCAAAGCCTTCTTCATGTCCTCGCGATGTGCCTGACAAAAAACCGACTGCAGGATTCTATGGCAGCCTTTCCGAATGGCTGGATGTTGAAATGATGGCACAAACCGCAACCGCCATGCCCGGCTGGAATTTCGTCTTTGTAGGCACGGTAAAAACCCGGGTTGGCGTTTTGGAAGAGCTCCCAAATGTTCATTTTCTCGGTCCCAAAGCGCACTCCCGGTTACCCGGCTATGTCCAGAACTGGGATGTTGCCCTGTTACCCTTCAGACACAATCGCCAGATTCAGGCCTGTAATCCTCTTAAATTACGTGAATACCTTGCCTCTGGTACTGCTATTGCCAGCACCGACTTTCCTGCCGTCAGGCTTTATAAAGACCTGATAGCCATTCAGAAAAACAAAGAGCCTTTCTCAAGAGTGATTCAAAGAGCTTACGAAAGCCGTGACAATAAACAGGCCAGACAGGACTTGGTCGCTAATGAATCCTGGCAGCACCGGGCTAATCAACTTGAAGACCTGATCATTCATCTGGCTCAAAAGTAACCCTCTCAAGTCCTCCTGTTGCGAAAATTACAACTACAATTAAATACAACCTGTACGTCTAAGGCTCTGATGTAGAAACAAAAAATCGTCAAAAACCAATAATAAACCACGGTTTCAGAGCCTGATAAATGAATCATTAACACTTAATTGACGCCACAGGCAAGCACACTATGTAAAAGGGAACCTTGCAGTGAAAAGGACATTCAGTTTCCAGATAATCACCTTCTGGCTCATTATCACCCTGCCTGTCCTCTCAGGCTGTGCCAATAAAAATGGCCAGATGGGACCGATTCAGGCAGCCGTGTCCGGCACTGAGGCAGAACCTGAAACCAATCAGAAATTATTGACCTCCATCGAGAAGATGATCGAAGAACACCGGGGTAAAAGTTATGCCGATCATGCTTTTGTACGGAAGATGTCGCTTAATTTCGAGCCCAGCGTAAGAAACCTTACCGACCATCAAAAGAAAGTCGTTGAATTATTCTTTCAAACGCTTCCTTCCAATGACTCCATCAGCATCATTGTTTCAATAGCGCCCACATCGAAAGAAAACGGATTTGAAGATCTGCATACCTCCTGGCTGAGAGTTCAGGGGATAAAAAGCCTCTTGCAAAGCTATACACCCGATATAGAAGAGCTTTACCAGCCCAGTCAGGAAAAAGACACGGTGGTTGTTCAGGTGTTCGGAGGAAAAGGTGTCTAACGATGTATTGTTAAACCTGTTCCGACTACTGAATATTGCCTGGGTAAGACGTTACACCATTGTTATACCCATGTTGATCATGCCTGTCGTCGGATTTGCTGTGAGCTTTCTGTCGCCCAAATTCTATGAAGCTCACACAACCATTCTGTTACAGGACACGAGTGAACTTAACCCGATACTGGAAGACTTTTCCATCTCAACCAACCTTGAAGAACGACAGGCTGCTTTGAAGATACTCCTTAAAAGCCGAAACGTTCTTGGAGCAGTGGCTAAAGATGTTGGATACATCAATGATAACTCTCCCCAGAATGTTCTGGATGAAAAGCTCGACGAGCTATCACGCTCACTGTCCATTGTATTTGGTGGTGAGCTGATCAAAATATACTACCGCTCGGAAAGCCGCACCGACATTGCCCTTCTGCTGGAAACAGTGACCAAGCATTTTCTTAAAATAGTTCTGGCTCCCCACAAATCCTGGACCAGTACTTCAGCAGACTTTCTGGAAAACCAGCTGGAGCGACAACAGCAGGAATTGATAAAGGCAGAGCAAAAACTATCAGATTACAAAGCAAAATACGCCCTCGAACTCCCCGAGCTGCATAAGGCAAATATCACGCGTCTGGCAGAGTTGCGTCAGTTGTTAATGGAAAAACAAACCGATCTGTCAGGTGCTGAAGCTGCTGTGGAAGAATTCAACGGCAACCTCGCTCAAACCAACCCCGTGATAGGCAAGCTGGAGGAACGACTGATCGCCATTCGGGCTGAGCTGAGTATGCTGCGATCACGTTATACCGAGAACCACAGTAAGGTTCGTGCAGCAACAAGAGAGTTTGATCGTCTGGAAAGCGAACGCAAACGGCTTATATCAGAAACATCCCAATTGAATCCGGAAGACATCAAACGACTATGGAACCTGGCCTCCACCAGCGCAGGCAATCCTGATATTGGCAATCAGGGTACGCCCACCACCATTCTCGCCTCACAGTTGCAAGCAGTTCAGGAAGCGAATGCACGGGTAACGGGACTCAAAAACGAGGTGGAAACTATCCGGCAACAATCCGAAAAACTGCAGGACAAAGTGGTCTCGTTCGCCGAAGTAGAAAGAAGCCTGACCGAATTGCAGCGCGATTATGATATCAAGCTCAAGCTCTATGAAGATTTCCTCAACCGCTATGAAATGGCGCGGGTTTCAGGCGACTTGGGTCGGTATGAAGAAATAGAAAAAGTAAAAGTCATTGATAAACCTTTTACCCCCAGCCGCCCCAATGGCATACCGGCGATCCTGTTTATTGTTGCTGGTTTTTTTGCCGGACTTGGCATTGGCACCGGGCTGGCCGCCATTTCAGAAATATCAGACACCAGTCTGCGTTTAAGGGAAACCATAGAGACCATGACCGGTTTACCGGTTATTACCCGGCTGCCCGCAATGCCTCATGCCCTGCCACTGACATACAACCCTCAAACCGATTCATTCTCACATGACGAGGGGGCCAGCGTATGAAGCAGTCAGTAATCGCCCAGATTGTACAACAGCTTGCTCCCGGCGGGATCGAGACAATGGTTCTTGATCTACAGCAACTCTCTGATAATCCGGAACGAGTTCACATCATCAGTCTTGAGGGAACAACAGACTCTCTGAAAGAAAACTGGCCGAGATTACACAACATTACCCGCCTGCATGCACTCAACAAACCGCCAGGCATACAGTGGTCTACAGTACGACAGCTGACTGATTTACTCAGAACTCTTAAAGTGAATGTTGTTCACACGCATCATGTCGGCCCCATGCTTTATGGCGGACTGGCAGCCAAAATCGCCGGATGCGGTCACGTCCACACAGAGCATGACGCCTGGCATCTGTCCAACCTGAAACGCAGAGCTCTGGCAGGCACCTTTTTTCACCTGTTAAGACCCATCGTTATTGCCGACGCCCAGCTCGTATCACAAAGCATCCAGCGCTATATCCCGATGTTCTCTACTGAAGTCATTATGAATGGCATCAGTGTCGAACGTTTCTGCCTTGGCGATCAGAGTCTTGCCCGCCAGCATCTGGGGCTACCTTTGAACGTTCCGTTTATTGGCTGCGCAGCACGACTGACTGCCGTTAAGTCTCACGACGTGCTTCTCTCTGCTTTTTCGAGACTGTCCGCTGACACCCATCTGGCTCTGGCTGGCAGCGGTGAACTGGAGTCCACTCTGCGCAAACAGGCAGAGTCTCTGAATGTTTCTGACAGAGTGCATTTTCTCGGCGTTGTTGAAGATATGCCGTCATTCTTTCAGGCCATTGACGTCTTTTGTCTGGCTTCACAGCGAGAAGGCTTGCCTCTGTCGCCTCTGGAAGCCCAGGCCTGTGGCCGAAATGTTGTCCTTACCGATGTTGGAGGCTGTAGTGAAGCCGTTGCGCCGGATTATGGCTTACTGGTGCCTGCCGGTGATATCGACAGTTTATCCACCGCACTGCAACGTCAATTGGATGAAGGGTGTTCGGATCAGGCGAGGCACTCTGCCAGACAATTTGTGCAGAAGCATGGCGACCTTAACCGCATGATTTCCCAGTACCAGCAGTTCTATCTGCAGAGTCTCGGGAAACAGGGGTTGGCTCCGGAGGGTTATGATGTTTGACTGGTTAGCCCTTACTTTATTCATCGTCGCGTGTCTGGTGATTATTTATCACCACGTCGGCTATCCGCTGTTATTACGGATAATGTCCAGAAGTCATCCAACACCAACACCCTATTTTCATCGTCACTTTACCATTACTCCTCTGGATTTAATGTTACCCAGAATCTGTCTGGTGATGCCTGCCCACAACGAAGCCGACACTATTTCAGACAAGATCTACAACCTCGGCACGCTGGATTACCCGGATAACAAGCTGCGCATCATTATTGTCTGCGATGGTTGCACTGATGAAACCGCCGATATTGCCCGGGGTGCCGCCAAAGCCAGGGAGAACCGACATCTTACGATAGACGTCGTCGAGAAGCCGGAAAACTACGGCAAGGTAGCAGTACTCAATGAAGCCATCAGTCTGTGCGACTGCGATGTAGTGGCCCTGTCCGATGTCTCCGCACTCCTCTCCATCGACAGCTTACTGGTCACTGCTTCACAACTCAGTGAAGAAGACACAGGCGTTGTCTGCGGGAGTTATCAGTTTTTCCAATCGTTAAGTGCCGGTGAGCAGGCTTACTGGGCATATCAGCGTCAGATCAAGACCAGCGAGAGCGCTATTGGCGCAACCCTTGGCGCTCATGGGGCATTTTATGCCTTTCGCCACAAGCTGTTTGAGCGATTACCTCCGGATACCATTAACGATGACTTTGTTCTGCCCGTTAACATCGTTATGAAAGGGTATAAATGTCTTTACGACCCGCGAATCGTTGCCGTCGAGCTGGAACAGGCCTGTAATGAAATGGACTTCAATCGTCGTAAACGCATTGCTGCAGGGAATATACAGCAGGCCATTCGTTGCATCGGTTTATTACAGCCCCGATTTGGCAAGATCGCCTTTAACTTTTTCTCAGGCAAATTTCTGAGACCTATGATGCCTGTTTTTCTCTTTCTGGCACTGCTGTCATCAGCGTGGCTGTCCGTTGAACACTGGTTCTTCACACTGGCATTTGTAGGGCAATTAACCGCCTATGTGGTATCCATTTTATATATTGTGACAGGCAGCCAACCGGTCTGGAAGCCTCTGAGAGTCTTGTATTACATCATTTCCGGGCATCTGGCCATGAGCATTGGATTACTCCGGTATGCCATGGGTCTGGAGTCCGGACAGTTGAAGAAAGTCGAACCCGGTTCGGAAACTAAAAGAAGTAAGGGAAGTACCCAAGGAGTATGACGTTATGAAAGGCGTAACCTACGTCCACCCTGTGACAGCCATTTGCAAGCGGGCAATGGATATGACGATAGCCATTATCGGATTGATACTGGCATTACCGTTATTCCCGATAATTGCCATTGCAATCAAATTGGATAGTCCGGGCCCGGTCTTTTATAAACAAATGCGCATTGGCTATCAACGCAGCAACTATATCAGCCTGTTCCAGATGGTTAAATTTCGTTCTATGCGTGCAGATGCCGAGGCAAAAAGTGGCCCGGTCTGGGCACAGAAAAACGATCCCAGAATCACCAGACTGGGTAATTCCTTAAGAAAAACCCGCCTCGATGAATTGCCACAGCTATGGAATGTGCTGGTTGGTGATATGTCCATTGTAGGGCCAAGACCAGAACGTCCCGGCATTTGCAATAAGCTGGAGCGAAATATTCCCTTTTATACCGAGCGAACCTACGACGTTGTACCCGGACTGACAGGCCTTGCCCAAGTCAACCTTGGGTATGACGAAAGTATTGACGATGTCCGTAATAAAGTTGCCTACGACCATGCTTATGCGCTGGCACTGAGCAGCCCTGTGGACTGGCTGAAAATGGACACTTTTATAATGTTCAAGACGTTTATGGTGCTGGGCAAAGGACAGTGATTCAACACTGCCCTTAACAGGCTTTATTGGAACAGGTGCTGTTTTACAAGCAAGTCTAAGGCCTTTCTCATGGCCTCCCGACTGTGGGCGCCTGACTGATGCGGGTCTGAAAGGGGTTGCTGTTCAATTTTACAGCGAACACCTTCAGGAAGATCATATTCTTCGGGCCATAGCAGTAGGCCGGGGTACACTCCTGTCATCTCTTCCATCCAACCCAACTTGTCCGAAATAGACTGCTTTCCAACAACCGTTCGCTCAGGGTTTATGTTTCCGACAAACACCGTCATGGCATTACTGTTATTGATTGCCTCTGAAATACCATTCATCAGTAAAGACGGGAGAATACTGGTCATAAAACTGCCCGGACCAAGAATAATCAGGTCAGCCTGCTCTATAACACTAACGGCTTCAGACGTCGGCTTGATATCAGGAAGCAGCATCAATTTATCGGGCCGCTTATCCAATGCATCAATGGTGGTCTCTCCCACAATTTTTTCACCATCAAGCATGGCAGCCAGACGGGCAGGTTCTTCAGACATGGGAATAAGATGTGCGCCGACCTGAAGCATTTTGCGAATCAGATTTATGGCATCCAGAGGGCGAACACACATCTGATCCATAGCCAGCATAATCAGGTTGCCCAGATTGTGGCCACTGAGCTCCCCACTGTGTTTAAAGCGGTACTCAAACAGGATTCTGGCAAGGTTGGGGCTATCCGAACAGAGCTGACTAAGGCAGTTGCGCAAATCGCCCCAGGCAATACAGCCACTGGCCTCCCTGAGCCTGCCCGTTGAGCCTCCGTCATCGGTTGTGGCAACAATGCCCGCCAGTTTTTCTTCCATAAAGCCAAGGCTGGCCATAACTCGCCCCAAACCGTGACCACCACCGATGGCAACAATTTGACGACACTGATAAAGTGCTTGAAGGGATTCCATTGAAAGTCGGATAAGCCAAATAAGAATAATGAACAGATTATAGATTAATAATAAAACTATAGTTTTGATCTGCTTACTGATTATCCTGCCTTATCAAGATTTCCTTCGGAAAAAGAAAATCGATCCGGCGCTAATTCCGGGCGCTTTTGCTTCAGATATCGCTCCAGTTCCCTTATCTGGTCATCTGACAGAAACATACCCAGCTTACTTCTGCGCCACAGAAGGTCATCCACCTCATAAGCCCACTCAGTCCTGATCAGATAATCGACTTCCGCCGAAAAAAGGTCTGCGCCAAAATGCTGACCAAGATCATCCAGAGATTGAGCTCCCTGCAACCATTCGATACACAGGGTTCCATAACTCTGGCAAAGCCTTTGTGCAAAAGCATCGTTTAGCCATGGATAAGTATTCTGAAGCGTCTTCAGGAAGGTAGAAGGCGATTCGAACTGCTCTGCTCCCGGTAACTGCTGGTGTGCTGTCCACGCAGGATTCATTTGGGGAAAGTAATTCGCCAGTCGTCCGACAGCCGCTTCTGCCAGTTTGCGATAAGTTGTCAACTTACCGCCAAAGACCGACAACAAAGGCGTAGAACCTTCAGAATCTTCAAGTTCGATGGTGTAGTCTCTGGTAATGGCCTGAGGCGAATCGGACTCATCTTCACAGAGTGGCCTGACACCGGAATAACTCCAGACCACATCCTCTGTTGATACCCGGTGCTTGAAATGCTGATTTACGATGTCACATAAATACTGTTGTTCCTGCTCGGAACAGGTAGCCGATATTGGATCGCCATCAAACTCAACATCCGTAGTACCGATCAAAGTAAACTGCTGCAGCCAGGGTGTTACAAACGCAATTCGTCCATCCTGATTCTGCAAAATAAAGGCTCTGGGATCATCGTGAAGCTTTGGAACCACAATATGGCTGCCTTTGATGAGACGAATTTGTCGAGGCGCACGCTGTCTCAGAACAGCATCAAATACAGAACTGACCCAGGGACCTGCTGCATTCACCAGAGCCTTGCAGGTGACTTCGGTTTCTTCACCCGTTAAATGATCTTTTAAAACAACATGCCACAGCTGGTCGTCCCGCCATGCTTTTACTGCTTCCGTCCGTGTCAATACTGTGCCGTTCAATCGCTCCAGTGCCATAGCATTCAGCACAACCAGACGTGCATCATCCACCCAGGCATCAGAATATTCAAAACCCTGAACAAACTCCGGTTTTAACGGCGATGCCTCCGAAAACCAGACTTTGTGAGAACCGGGCAGAGATACCCGTGAACTGAGATAATCATAAAGAAAAAGCCCCGCCCGAATTAACCAGGCGGGTCTTAGCTGAGGGCGATGGGGCAGGCAAAAGCGCATGGGCCAGGCAATATGGGGAGCCATTTTCAAAAGAACTTCACGTTCAGCCAACGCTTCCTTAACAAGTCGAAACTCATAGTGCTCAAGATATCGAAGCCCGCCGTGGATCAGCTTGCTGCTGGCAGATGAAGTAGCGCCTGCCAGATCACCTTTTTCGCAAAGCCCTACCTTCAAACCACGCCCGGCGCAGTCAACGGCAATCCCCACACCATTGATGCCACCACCGATGATGAAGACATCAAACATTGTTGTTTTTTTAATGACAGACATCGTTTTTCCAACCGTTCAGGTTATGGAAAATCATCATACGATCATTAGCGAACTTTTGCGAGCCATTACGAACCCCTGAAACGCTGTCGTTTTATACCTTTACGTATCTTTTATATTTTTACGTATCAATGCTGATAATGCGTGGGGTTATCAGAAACAGTCGAACCTGCTGTCGGCTAATTGTCTTCTGGTTTCTAAACAATGTACCCAATACAGGAATGTCACCCAGCACAGGAACCTTTGTCGCATTTTCACTTTCCGTTTCCTGAACAAAGCCACCAATGAGCAGGCTTTCCGATTCATTAACAACGGCCTGAGTGCTGATCGAACTGTTGCTGACTTTAGGCAGAGAAGCCCCTTCTGCCGTCTCATCACCGCCATTCTGGATATTCACACTCATATGAATTTTACGGCCTTTTATCTCATTCACTATTCTCGGGGTCACCTGCACAACAGTTCCCGAGGTGACGGGGAACAGCTCGGCATCCTCTGTACTTTCGACTTTGACGTAAAAAGTACTACTGCTATCAAATACCGCTTCAAGATTATCCAGAGTCAGGATAGAAGGCCTGGAAACCACTTTGGCACGGCCTTCATCAGCCAGCAGACTCACTCTTGCATTAAAACTCCCAAGGTTCATGCCTACAACAGTGGTAAATGACTGAAAATCCTGAGCATGGGTGGAGCCTGCCGGATTGAAAGAAACCTCCGAACTGGTGCCGCGGGTATTGTTCCAGTCAACCCCAAGCGCCGAAATATCCTGAGAGTTCACATCAATAATCGACACACTGACTTCTACCTGGGCAGAGGGTTTATCCAGCGACTTAATCAGCTCCTCATACATGGGCATCTTGGATTCAAGGTCATGAACAATAATCGCGTTTAAACGAGGGTCGGCATTGATCAATACCTTCTCGGCTTCTGCGCCATCATTCAGTGGTTGCGGGGCACTGGCCGCATCCTGCGCAGCTCTTAATGCGGCTTTTTTCTCTGCCGCCCTGGTGACACCCTGAGCCGGTTTAAGGGAAGGATTAGACAGAGTTTTACGGGTAACCTGAGCCACACCTCCACCACTGATAATGCTGCGTAATAATGAGGCTACCCCCGGAACGGTGACGGCCTGACCACGGAAATTAAATTGCTTATCGGTTGCCCAGGCGTACTTCAGGCGGAACATCTTTACTGATAACTGGCTTTTCTGCCGATCACCTTCTTTCCGGTCCAGCAACTCAGCTGTTTGCGTGACCATCTCAATATAACGAGGCGGCCCGGACACGTACACCAGACCATTTTTCGGTTGCTCTTTCCAGAAAAAGCGGCCATCCCAAATGCCGACCCGCTTAAGTGTTTTCTTGAATTTATCAATGCTCATGTAATCAAGACTGATGATTTTCTGCTGGGCTGCATTACCGTTGTACACATAAAGCGTATGACCATCGAAATACCAGATAAAACCATAGACATTGGACATATGATCCAGAAAATCAACCGGTGTCAGTGGGCCAATTTTTCCATTTACCAGCCCTTCCAGATCTTCAGCCAGAATCGTGGGCATATAATAACTGGCCGCAAAATTTTGCAGAACTTCGGTCAGGTCTTCACCACTGCCATAATAGGCATAGGGTCGCTCCCCAAATGCTTCCAGCGAGGGTGAAGAATCATCCGGAATATTTTCCGCTTCACTGCCAGACTCTGCCATTTCAACTTCAGTCTCTACCTGTCCGTCTTCTGCTATTGTCTGGTTCAGCAGTTTTGAATCATTATCCAGTGGCAAGTCAAATCCGGCCTGTTGTGGATTTTGCTTTAAAGGAGGTTCCTGATTCACCGAGTTTAACTGGTAGTTATAATCAACACTCTCAACACCCGATCCCATCTGATGCTCATCAAGCCACTGCTGTAACTTATAATATTCTTCCTGAGTCGGCTTGGCTTCTTTCGGCGGGAATGACTGGGCATCCAGAGAATTCATACTCTGCATGTCTGGCGAGGCTGGTAGCGCTTCAACAGGAATGTAAATAACCTGCCCGGTCATCAGCCCGTCAGGATTCGTAATATTATTGAACGAAATCAGTTCGTAAATATCAAAACCATAGTTTTCAGCAATAATTGCAAGCGTTTCATCAGGGCGAATGATATGACGGCGAGCATTTTCTTTATCAATATGCCCCCAGTTATTGTTTGAAACTGCATTGGGCGTGACCAATACAAAAATAAGCGGTATGAATAATATCCACTTAATGTAGCACTGACCTGAACGGTGCAGGTTGATAAGAAAGCTCATTACACGAGTGCCTCCATGCCAGTCTCGCTACAGCTCACTTCAACTACTTAATCAAACAATTTGGACTTCTCTTTTAAGTATTTCGTCAATTCGCATAAAAAAATAAAGTTTTAATGCTGAAATCGATAAATAATTCCATTTAATTGACAGTGTATCCAACTCCGCCCGCTAATTCTAATGGTTTTAAATTCCACACTTACAGCTCGACTACCTGTGGCCGATTAAATGTCTATCCCTTTTACCTAAGAAGAATACGACTATGGATGTTTCATTTAACAGTGGTTTGTCAAGTATTTCCAGAGTTGCAGACGACGTGGTTGATAAAGATTTCCCCAAAGATAAGTCATCGTTTAAACCTTCTGGCGAAGGGATTACAGCCTATTTCTGGACTGCACTCGAAATGGGCAGGACATTCCAGAACCGGGAAAAACGCTTTGCCATGAGCGTAGACTCAAGCAAATTGTCCCTGTCGCCCGATGAACATCATATGATGACCAATATGGCATTAGCCATTTTTGAGAAACACAAAGATGAAAGCCCGAAATATCAAAAAGCACTCGACGTTCTGAAGGAGTCCAGAGAGCTTCAGGAAATGCTGATGATGAGCCGCAATATACTGGTGGCCGGATAAGGAGAAGTCCCATGGATAAAACGCTGAAAGAGTGGTTATTCGCCCAGGCCGCTTACTATCTGGAATATTTACAACCGCGCAAATCGATTGCCCTGCTTGAAGCCATGCGCCAGATGGAGCCTGAAAACCCTGATGTTCATCGCATGCTGAGCTATGCCTACCTTCAAACTGACCAGCCTGCAGAGTCCATCAAGGCGGCCGATACTTTTCTGCAGTACGTGAAGCCCGGCACAGACACCCGTGCCATAAAATGGATCAAGGGACGCGCCCTGCTCAGGAAGAAAAAGCTTAGACAGGCTACTGTTCGTTAATAGCCTTTTTTCAGCCTGACACTAACGCCCCCACAATCAGGCTGAAAGCATGAATCCTGCTCTTTCCTTTCTCAACAAAATGGGCCAGCGTAACGACTTGATGCTGGCTGTTTTGCTGGTAGCTATTGTCGGCCTGATTATCCTGCCCATGCCCACCCCGGTGGTGGACTTTCTGATCGCTTTGAATATGGGGCTGTCATTCATTCTGATGATGACGTCTATCTACCTGAAGTCGCCCCTGGAGTTTTCGTCATTTCCGGCAGTACTGCTGGTGACAACCCTGTTCAGGCTGTCACTGTCTATTACCACCACGCGTCTGATTCTTTTGCAGGCCGATGCCGGTGAGATTGTTTACACCTTTGGTAACTTCGTGGTGGGCGGTAACCTGATTGTGGGTATCGTTATCTTCCTGATCATCACCATTGTCCAGTTTCTGGTTATTACCAAGGGTTCTGAACGGGTGGCAGAAGTAAGCGCACGCTTCTCTCTTGACGGCATGCCCGGCAAGCAAATGAGTATCGACGCCGACCTGCGTGCCGGCTCTATCGAAATGGAAGAAGCACAGAAGCGCCGTGAGTTGGTTCAAAAGGAAAGCCAGATGTACGGCTCCATGGACGGTGCCATGAAGTTTGTTAAGGGTGACGCTATCGCCGGCCTCATCATCATCTTCGTGAACATTACAGCAGGCGTCGCCATTGGTTCCAGTATGCTCGGACTAAGTGCCGGAGAAGCCCTGCAACTCTACGCGATCCTGACCGTGGGAGACGGCCTGATTTCCCAGATTCCCGCCCTGCTGATCTCCATCACCTCAGGTATTATCGTTACCCGTGTTTCGAACGAAGATTCCAAAGACCTCGGTAATGAAATTGGTGGACAGTTACTGGATAAACCCAAAGCTCTGATGGTTGGGGGAATCCTGTTGCTGTGTTTCGCCATGATTCCCGGCTTTCCAACACTGATCTTCCTGTTTCTGGCAGGTTTCATTGGCGGCGGCGGTTATTATCTCCTGAAAAAAGCCACACAGGCGGAACAGGATGAAGCTGATGGTGGCATCCCCGCCATGGCAGCAGCTACAGAAACACCGGACAAAGCTAAATCCCGCCTTGACCAGCAGGAAGAATTCACTCAGACACTGCCTCTGATCATCGACGTACCCACTTCCATTCAGGAAAGCCTGAACACGCAGTCATTGAACGACGAATTGCTAAAAGTTCGCAAAGCCCTTTACATGGATCTTGGCGTACCGTTTCCGGGCATCCATCTGCGCTTTAATGATTCCATGGCAGACAACACCTACTCGATTCTGTTACAGGAAGTTCCGGTGGCCAGCGGCCATTTCCGTCCCGGCTTCATTTTTATCCGTGAGTCCATTGATCATCTGGAAATGCTGAAGATTCCATTTGAGCAAGAGGATGATTTTTTGCCGGGACTCGACACCATCTGGGCCACTGAAGACCAGAAAGAGCGTCTGGAAAAAAACAATGTAAACTTCATGGATGCTCCGAAAATCCTTACTTTCCATCTGGCACATGTGCTGAAAAAATATTCTGAAGAATTTGTCGGCATTCAGGAAACCCGCTACCTGCTGGAAAAAATGGAAAGCTCGTTTGGTGAACTCATCAAAGAAGTACAGCGACTGCTGCCCGTTAACAAAATCACTGAGATTTTCCAGCGGCTGGTGTCGGAAGACATCTCTATTCGTAACCTGCGCTCCATCCTGCAATCATTGGTCGTCTGGGGACATAAAGAAAAAGAAGTAGTGCAACTGACTGAATACGTTCGCTCATCATTAAAGCGTTATGTCAGCTACAAATACTCTAACGGTCAAAACATGCTGCCAGTCTATCTTCTGGATCAGGACGTTGAAGACACCATTCGAGGCGGTATCCGACAAACCTCTGCAGGCAGCTATCTGGCACTGGACCCATCGCAGTCAGCACGTTTTGTAGAAAACGTTAAAAACACGGTCGGCAAAATTGGCCATCTGGAACACAAGCCCGTACTGATAACGTCAATGGACATACGTCGCTATGTGCGCAAGCTGTTGGAGTTAGAGGTATATGATCTGGCGGTGCTGTCCCATCAGGAGTTAACCGAGGAAATTACCGTTCAACCATTGGGCAGAATATCGCTATGAGACGTTTGGGTTAACCTTTGCATACAGAAACTGGTCATAGAAACGCTCGCCTTTGTAGATGTGCTTTCTTAATACGCCTTCACACTGGTATCCACATCTTTCAAGAACTTTGCAAGAGCCTTCATTGTACTCAACGACATCTGCAAACAGCCTGACAATTTTCTTTTTTGCAAACGCATAGTCAGACACATAAGCAACCGCTTTAGACATAATGCCCTTGCCCCAGTGCTCTTCCGATACCCAGTAACCGATCTCGGCAGAGAAACGATGCACATCCAGCTGTGTCACAAAGCCAATTTCGCCAATCGCTTCCTGCCCGCTGGCAATAATAAAACGAGTATCCGCTTCGTATTCCTTTACATGCTGAATCCACGCCCGGGCATGCTCAATACTGTAAGGATTGGGGAAACTGTCTCTGAGATTTCGGGCAATTTTGGCGTTATTCCCATGACGGGATAAAGAGGATGCATCCCCATACAGAAAACTTCTGACACAATACCCACCACCCAGATCGAATTGCATATCCATTGCCTTTGAAAATCATCAACAGATATGTCATCGGCTTAATAATGACAGCCTTGAAAGCCCTGAAACCTTTAACACGCATCTCTTATAAAACCCGATCAAGCCGATAAATACCCTGTTCAATCAGGCGAAAAAGATATGCCAATACGAGAAACAAACACTTCAAAGTATCCTGAAAATATGGTGGTCAACGACCATTATGTAGGGACTGCAAAAAGTAAGGTGGGAAAAGGTCTGCTGGGGATTGGCCGGTTTCTTACCTATCCTGTCAGTCGGGTTGCCAATAATGTTACCAAACTGATCGGTAATAGAAGACCGGGAAAAAGTAATCACTTTACCAGCAATTCCCGACGAATTAATTCAGCCCAACAGTACCAAGGTCTGAGAAGGACCCATAAAAAAGCAAATTCCTGAACTTTGAGCTAAATTTCATGCAGTACTCATTCACTGTCGTATTTCTATGCCTGCTAAGCAAGACAAAATTTTGGTCGATCGGTTAATCAATACTGTTCGCCAGCAAGCATCCCTAATACCTGATCATCGTCCCAATAATTGCAAGGAAAAAATTCTTCTCTCTGATGCAATAATGTCCGGTCTGGCTGTGATGCACATGAAATGCCCTTCACTTCTGAGCTTTGAGCATGAATGTAAAAATCCAAGGGTTGTTCACAACCTGCGCCAGATGTACGGCGTTCAGCGTATTCCCAGTGACACCCATCTGCGGGAGATACTTGACCCTATTGAAACTGATCATTTCAGGCCATTTTTCAAGTCACTCTTCTCTTACGTCCAGAGTTCGAAGTGGCTAAAAAAGTTTCAGTATTTTGAAGAAGGCTATCTGGCTCCAGTGGATGGTACAGGGCATTTCGCTTCAGGCAAGATTAGCTGCCCTGAATGTTGTATCAAAAAAGCCGATACTGATACCCCCCAGTATTACCACCAACTGTTGGCTATATGTCTGGTCAAGCCCGGACAAAAAGAGGTCTTGCCTCTGATGCCAGAGCCTATTACCAAGCAGGTCAATGCTTCTAAAAACGATTGCGAAAAAACCGCACTAAAGCGGTTGCTGGAAAACGTCTACAGAGAACATCCCAAACTAAAACTGGTACTGACATTTGATGACCTGTATTCAGATGGGCCGACGATAAAAATGGTCAAGTCTTATGGGTACAGCTTCATTATGGTGGCCAAGGACAGCGACCATGCGTCATTGGTTGAGGCGGTTGATACTCTGGATGCCAGGGGTGAGGTTAACCGTTATGAATACGTTGATGAGGACGGCTACCGGCACTGGTTCAGATACGTCAACAACGTTCCCATCAACAAGAGTCACAAGGATGTTCTGGTCAACTATCTGGAATATGTTGAGATTAGCCCCAAGGGCGAGAAATACACCAATGTCTGGGTAACAGATATCCAACTGACTGACGACAGCGTCACCAGAGTGATGCGCGGAGGCCGTGCGAAATGGAAGATTGAAAATGAAACCTTCAACACGCTCAAGACACAGGGTTACCACCTCGAACACAACTACGGACACGGCAAGGAGCATTTGGCTACAAACTTTGCCTGCCTGACGTTTACCGCCTTCCTTATTGATCAGATAGAACAGTTAGGGTGTTGCTTGTTTCAGAAAGCCTGGACGGCAAGCCACTCTAAAAAAGCGCTTTGGGAGCATATGAGAAGCCTGTTTCAGTGGTTTTTCATTGACTCTTGGCGAGACTTTTTTATGGCAATAATCTCAAGAACCTCTGAAGGAGTTGGTCATAATATCCGTTCTGTTATTCCAGATACTTCATAGCTGCCGGGGTGAGCCTGTGTCTGAGCGAAAAATTCATCCAGAATGTCAGCTTTGGGCTGAAGGTTGTTTGCTGCAAATCCGAAAAATGGTTCACCCTGCAGCAGGGTATACGTCTTAAGGCGTATATTTGTCGGGAATTGCTGTCACTTTACAGACATTGAACGTAAAAAGCGGAAACTGCCACTGGCAGCCCGCAAGGCACTGAAAGCCGTTACCACGGCTCTGTTTATTATCCCTTCTCTCGCTCTTGCCGTCATTGGCATGCCTTTTCGTATTGCCGGAAATGCGTTTCGGAGTGAGATGTCGATGATTTGTTCAGGTAAACCTGAGAAGCAATACTCACCACAACAGGGACTTCATCTGATGACATATAACACCGGATTAATGCCCGGTTTTATACGAAATTTAAACGACTTACGCTCATCCAATCGTCGAGCAGCTGAAATAGCTGAAGCACTGAATAGCCAGTCATCCTCTACCCAGCCGGATGTAGTCTGTTTTCAGGAAGTCTTTGATCGACATGCAACAGAGCACCTTTGCGAAGGGCTCAAACAAAGCTACCCATACATCGTCCACAGTGTTGCGCCCCGGGAAACAGGGCTAAATAGCGGATTAGCCGTTGCCAGTAAGTTTCCTGTACTGGATGCGTCATTTCGGCCATTTAAAGATCTGGCAGGTGAAGATCAACTGGCCAACAAAGGCCTGTTACGACTGGTTCTGGACTTGGGCGAGGGAAAGACAGCCATCGTATACAACACTCATCTGCAAGCCAAAGAAGGCGACAAATATCATAAGATCAGAACCTCTGAGCTGGCACAAATCCGGCAATGGATGGAACAGGACAGCAAAGAAGAAGAGTCGCAACACGAAGGCATTTTTCTGTCGGGCGATTTGAATATTTCTCAGGCTGATGAGCAGGGAAAATCAAATGCCGGGAAAGAGTATCAGGAGGGCATCGATGCTTTGGGCAGCGATTTTCATAACAGCTTTTATGAAACACACAACCCGCAAGATGGCAAGCGACTGCCTGGTAGTGCTCCTGTATTCCTCGATCTGAATCAGCCTGAGAGCCAGCACACACATACAGAACCCACTGGATCATGGTATCAGGGCGCAGGTGCTTCAGAACGACAGGACTGGGGAACGTCTAATTGGGAAGACAGCCGGAAAGTCGCTGATCACTGCTTGTATGACTACCAGTTTCTTTATGGCCCGGAAAAGGAGAATTGGGCATCTCATGCCGAGGTTCAGCAAATAGGAACAAACCTCAAACCTCTGCAGCAAAGTGGCCTGTCAGACCACTTGCCCGTTTCAGTCATATACAAAGAAGCAGCAGGGCTGAAACCAGCCCTTATGTCGATCAGAAACAGTCAGTTCCATACCCGTAAAATTCAACTTCTGATCGACCTCCTGAAAGACAAAAAGCACCTTAACCCCCTCGTACAACTACAACAATTCAGGTCGCGAGAGGGTAGTAGTCTCTCAGATAAAGAACACGAAGAACTCAACTTGCTGGAAAGAACCCTGAGAAATGCTTTCAGGCTTGAATAACAATTTAAAAACGATATGGCAGGTTGGTAATGCCAGAAACACAGAGACATAAGCTTTTTGCCTGTGTCAGGGAGTGGGACTGTGCCCTTTTATTCGCAAATTTATACGACATTTAAATGGCAACTCCCAACACAGCTATATAAATCCCAGCTTAACTGGATGTCATACAATCAGCTTCAAGCTTCCTGTAAATCAATCCAAGGATATCCCATTTCTTCATTGCCCACTCTGGTGAAAGCAGATATTGCCTCTCTCCAGAACCGGTCAGCCGATGAAACAGCAGATGTTCAGGTGCACGACGAATGACTTCTGCCATGACATGGGTGTATTCATCCATAGTCATTTCTTTTACCCTGCCCTGCTTCCAGTCCCGAGCCAGCTGAGTGCCTTTAACAATGTGCAATGGGTGGACTTTGATGGCATCTACACCAAGCTCGACCACACGATCAAAGCTGGTCAGAGTATCTTCCGGCACCTCTCCGGGCAGCCCCATAATCAGGTGTGTACACAGTTTCAATCCAAAGCCTTTCGCTCGTTTTACTGCGTCTTCGTATTCAGCAAATCCATGTCCCCGGTTAACGGCTATTAACGACGCATCAAAGGTGGATTGAAGTCCCAGCTCCAGCCAGACTTCATAACCTTTGTCCTGATACTCTTTCAGGAGAGCCAGTACCGGATCAGGTACACAGTCAGGACGTGTACCAACCGCCAGACCAATCACATCGTCATCAGACAATGCTTCGTCATAGTAGCGTCGCAAGTCATCAACAGAACCATAGGTGTTACTGTAGGACTGGAAATAAGCAATGAACTTCCCTGCTCCGGTTCGCTGTGACACTTTCTTTTTAGCGGACTGAATCTGGGCAGTGATATCTCCGGCATTCGTTGTGTCAGGGCTGAATGAAGCGTTATTGCAAAACGTACAGCCACCAATACCTTTAGTGCCATCACGGTTTGGACAGGTGAAAGAAGCATTGACTGATATTTTGTGGACTTTTTCACCGTACTTTGCACGCAGATAGCGTCCAAAGGTATTGACGAATCGTGTCATGTCCATAAAAGAGGGCACCTGAGACTTACAAAAGGGCGACAACATAATGTCTGACAGGTCTGCCGCCTATACGCATATTACGTGGACATGAAGGTGAGTTTGGAAATAGCCTGCAGGAAAGGTACACAGGTTAATACCATCAGTAAAACCTGTGCCTGAAGTCAATCAGCTTTTTTCATACGGTCAATCACTTCATCAACAACCGCTTTGACTTGTTCTTCATTCGCCTGAAGCGACAGCGTGTTATCGTCAGGAGCTACGCGCCATTCAATAATACGCTTAGCCAGTTTGCGAGCCATGACACCCACAACATCGTCCAGATAAGTGTCGTTAAACATGGGCAGGGGCATAAACCGCAAGTGCACCAGCAGCTGTTCCGGCTGTCCGTCTTCTTTCATGTGAATAGCAAAATCACCAGGGTCCGTGGTGCTCTGACTAATCGTTAACGTGAAGTGTTCACCGCTCATAAGATTCTCCATACCTGACTAAGTCAGTTGTCGGCTCTGATATCGAGGGCTAAAGATCGTTTTTACATAGATTGGAAATAACGATTTAACCTGTTTAGAACCGGTATCCCTGAACCAGCTTTTACCAGCCCATAACTTTTAGCTGATCATTGATGGCCAGCTATCAAGAACAAGGTCGATATATCTATCTATAGTAAATATGAGAATCAGCCCATAAACGGGGAGCCAGAAATGATCAATAACACCGACGCCGAACCACTTCGACCCGATAACAGTCGTGATCCGGTCAACCCGGTACAACCCAAAAGCCCGGTTGACGCCATAGAGGCCGACCGTTTTTCCGACATGATGAAGAAAAACAAAGACATGGAGGCTTCAGCTGAAGCTGATCAGGGTGCTGAAGGTGAGATTTCCCCTGCAGAATTGCAGGCACAAATTCGGGAAGGGATGTTCAAAACCGGATTTCAAAAGGCGATAGAAAGAGCAAGAGAAATGACAAAAGAAATGAAACAGTAGTATTTTGAAAAAAATACCGAATTCAAAGTCATTAGATTGACACCAAGCATATAGCTTCAAATTAATATGAAGTAAATATATAAAAAACACCCCCTCAATAAATTACACTAATTAAAATACCTTTTATCCAGGCTAAACTCGCCAACTGACTAAACGGTTTTATAGAGATCAACATCGTACAGGGAGTTGTTGTACATGTCTGAGAAGAGCAACAATGTAGTCTCTATCAATAAGCCCACCTCTCCTGTTATGCAGTTTGAGATTGAAACCTTATTTGAAAAATTAATCGACCAGTACATCACTCCCCAGCTCCCTTCTGTTGTTAATATTTTGATCGATCATGTATCGGAACAGCAGTTATCTGCTGTCAGTAATGTGGAACTGATGCAGTTAATGGAAACAGAAAAGAAGATAAAAAGCTCTAAAACCGAAATCATTGATTCGTGCGCAGATTATTTATACAACAGCATTAACAAATGGACACAGTCCGAAAAGAGCATTGATTCGACTTTGTCAGAAGACGACTTATGTCTGGTTGATAACACCACCTTTGAACAGAAGCTGGCGTGGCAGGCAGCGGCCAGACAGATGGAAACTTGTGAACAGGTTCAAAACCTTTATAACTGTGAATCAAGACTAAAAGACTTCCTCCCCCCCGACAGTCCACAAATACCTATCAGTTCTAATACTCTTTGCTTTAGTTTTGCCACAGCTCTCGCTCCATTAAATCTCAACCTCAGCACCATACATGAGTTTTTATCTTTCTTTGCAAAACATTTGAAGCTGCCGGCAGCACAGATGTGGCAACAGGCTGACAGCGATCTATCGGAGATGGGTCTGGAGTTAAACACACCTGAAATCGCGTCACACAGTGCAACAAGTGACCCCGTTACTCCTCAAACAAGCTCGAATGGATCAAAGAAAGCCGACTCCGCTCTGGTCGATCATATTGCTGAGCAGGTTGTTTCAAAAGTCGAGTCACTGATTGGACAACAAATTAATAAGACTATGAGTGAAACAGGCTCAGATTCATTAATTGTTTCCCCAGCCAGTTATCCAAGTCAGGATCTTGCTTCAATGCTGACCAGTATTCAGGATGAGCTGTCTGAGCAAACGTCCGTCATGTCCAATTTATCGGAATCCATAAAACACGGACTGGTTAATCGTGGAGTTACCCAGCACCTATCACCAAGGCAGGAAGATCTGATCAACCTGGTAGGTTTATTATTTGAATTCATCATTGACGACCATGAGCTTCCCGATGTTATAAAAAAAACCATAGGGCTTTTACAGATTCCAGTGTTAAAGCTGGCTTTAATTGATAAAGACTTTTTAACGAACCGAGAGCACCCCGGAAGACAGCTCCTGAATGATATGACATCCGCAGGCATGCACTGCAAAGAAAATGACAAACCGGTGGTTCACCTGATTGAAACTACAGTGATGACCATTATTCGAGGCTTTACTGATAACCCGAATATCTTTTCAGAGTGCCTCGACGAATTTAACCAAAGCCTGTTATTAATCAATCAAAAACCAATACACACTGTTGATGCTGACTGCTGGGGAACAGAAAGCGCTGAAGATATTACGGTGGCTACAACCCTCAACCACGACGTTACAGAACAGACAGAAGATGAGCCCGATATCACTGATACAAGCAGTTCTATTGATGAGGTATTGGACACATACCTGTCCAGATACAACCCTCAAAACCCCCTCAAAGATTTGGTATGCACAGGCTGGAAAGCTGTTTTACTCGATGCTGCAGTTTTTGATATTTGAGGGAGAGCAGGAAATGGCAGGGTGGCATAAGAGCAGACTACTACTGCAGCTCCGAATTCAAGCCTTGCGAGATTCCATCATAGCCACAGCAGCAGGTTGGAGGTAAGATCTCATAGGAACTTAATAACCGTCAAGTGTCGTATCTTGCTAATTCGCCCATTACCCGTTGTCACTGCCTTTCTGGATGCTTTGAATGATTCGCTCAAGTCCATCAATTCCTCTGCGCAGTTGAGTAGATCCCAGAAAGTGGCACTGGGCGTTTTTATCATGGGAATCGTGGTAACTAAAACTATTAACTGGGCTGCTTTTGAGCGCAGAAGCTTAGGCAGATTCAAAGCGACCCGTCTGTGCTGGATGTTTTATCAAGCAGAAATTGCATGGCAAAGCCTGCTACAGGCCAGCGTCAGAAATATTCTTCTACGCTATGGAATACAAAGTGGAACCCTTGCTATCGACGATACAGGAAAAAAGCGCACTAAAAGGACTTCAAAAATCGACGGTGCCCATAAGATAAAAGACAAATCAACAGGTGGTTATTTTAATGGGCAGGAACTGGTGTTTATGGTGCTCGTTACTGAAGTAGCTACCTTTCCAGTAGGGTTTCGCTTTTATATTCCTGACCCTGAGTTATCTGCATGGAGGAAGAAAGACAAGGCGCTCAGGAAGCAAGGCATTCAGAAAAAAGAACGACCGAACCGTCCTGAGCCAGATCATGTTCGTTACCCCACCATGCAGTCGTTGACGCTGGTTATGCTGCAAGAATTTGTTGATTCGTTTCCCAACATTACGATCAAAGCAATTCTCGCTGATGCACTGTATGGCACAGGAGACTTTATGGATAAGGCTGCGGAAATAACAGGCGGAGCCCAGGTTGTCAGCCAACTGCGCTCGAATCAGAAAGTATCCAACCGAAACTACTCGGAAGCGACTCTCAAAGCTTACTTTTCGCGCCAGAAAGGCGCTGAAACTCAACTCATAATACGCGGTGACAAAGAAGAGCAGGTCACGATGCTGGCTGCTCGGCTGTATGTTAAGGCTCATGGGAAAAGACGTTTTGTTATTGCCCTGAAGTATGAGGGTGAAGAGGATTATCGCTATCTGGTGGCTTCAGATATGTCATGGCGGCATACCGACATAGCCAGGATTTACACCTTGAGGTGGTTGGTCGAGGTTTTCATTCAAGACTGGAAAGCTCATTGTGGCTGGAACAGGTTGAGCAAACAGCAAGGTGCTGACGGATCGCAGCGCGGCGTGATCCTGAGCCTGCTGTGCGAACACATGCTGTTACTGCACCCTGAGCAATTCGTCCTACTGAAAAACAAACAGGCCGGAATGCCCGCAGGCTGTCTGATCGAACGCCTCAATGCAGAAGCCTTGCTTGCTACGGTGAAATCAGTTGTTGAATCGGAAGATCCAGATACCGAGCTTAAGGCTCTGGCCTTAGCCTTAGAGCATACTTTGCCCAAGCGGGAGTCGAGCAGGCATATGGCTGGTAGAGACCTGGGAGAACAAAAGGCAACTGACTCACTCAAAGCACACGCCCGGAAGTTTAAACTTTTAGATGCAGCTTAGAATCGAGATAAATACGTTACTTGTTTAGGTAAAACTGCAGCATCGAGTTTTAGAATTCTCGCTGAAACAAAATCACTCTGATGTGCAATGGTTCCACCGCGTCAATATTATGGATATGCTGCTATGGAATCTTCAGGAGGGCCACCAACAATCGCTCTCTCATGATGACTGGCTATTACTGAAAAATCACCTTTTGGAACTCCTGAATGAAATTGAATTCAACCCTTTCGATGTTGCGGAATGGTTTCATACCATCAATGCCATGACAAGCAGGCAACTTGATCTTGAAGAAGAAGAAATAATCATCCAGAAAGGAGTTGAACAGAACCCTAGCCAGTATCAGTTTAACGTTGATAATAACTGGGAGCCTGAATTTGAGGATACAGAATATGAAATGCCAGTGGTTGGGCAGTGGGTTGAGTTCATCGGAAAAAATGACCACCGCTTGCGATGTAAGCTGGCTACAATTAATTTACGCACGGATCGTTATGTTTTTGTGAATAAGTCAGGCATGAAAGTTGCTGATTGGTCGGGCTCAGAACTGGGAAGAGCAATTAGCAACCAGAGAGTAGAGCTGCAGGACAATCATCAATTCTTTGACCGGGCATTACAGGCAGTAATGGGAAACTTCCTGAAGTTTTAATTTGCTAAAAGGACAAAGAAACGGAGAAACACCATGCTGGACCTGACCAACCTTCAGCAGATCACTGACGGCAACAGAGCCATGCTTAATTCACTTTTATCCGAGTTTGTACGCACGACAGACAGTGACCTTAAGGATCTTGCCAACGCAGTCAGCAGCCAACAAAAGGATCTGATCACCAGACTTTCTCACAGAATTAAAGGCGCGGCCTCAATTGTCGGTGCTTCTGAGCTTGCCGAATTAACCGGTGAGCTGGAAACAAAAGGTAAACAGGCTCATCCTGATGATTCATCAGAATTGCTAAATAAAATCATCGATTGCTACAACGATGTATCTAAAGAGATTGACCTCTACAAATGAGTCGGGGGAGAAGTTCCCAGCCCCGTGATTCCCTGGAAAACAATCTCAACTGCCAATGCGCATAACAGCATCCCCATCACCCTGATCAAAATAGCTGAGCCACTGTCACCCAGCCATTTGTGAATCGAATTAGCCATTAACAGAAGCAGATAGGTAATAAGAAGAACGACAATAAGCGTCACTGATGTCAAAAGCTGCTCATCAAGGCCATATCGACGGTTATCGGTGATCACCACAACGGCTGTCAGCGCGCCCGGACTTGCCATGGAAGGAATCGCAAGAGGAAAGACTGCAATATCATGTCCGGGCTCTGCCCGATCGTGAGAGTGAGAAACATCATCCCCAAACAACATCTTCAGACTGAACAGGAACAGAATAACACCACCTGCAATCTGGAATGATCCCAATTGAATACCCATCGCGGTAAGAATTAGCTGACCGACCACAACAAACAGCAACAGAATGGCGCCACTGTAAATGGTTGCGCGTAATGCAATACGGTTTCGGTCACGAGGAGCAAATCCGCCTGTTATTGACAAAAACAGCAACAAAGTACCGATCGGATCAATAACAGCAAAAAGCAGGACAAAGTCGTGAATCAGTTGTTGCATAAGTACGCCGGCCAGTTGAAACAAAAGAAACTACCGTTAATAAATATCGACCAATCACATACTTACTTCTGTAATCCCCGCCGAGCTGTTTTGTCTCGCTCTGACGCCGGGCTCAAAACGACATAAAAGCCTGCTGGCAGTGCTTCAAATGTAATGATTTTAGGGGTTAGACCCGCCGATGAGGCGATTATATTGGGTATGATAAACATCGTACTGCAGGAAGATGGAACCTCAGTATAGTTCCATCTTCCGACTTCTCATCGCGAACGCCGGCTTACCAGGGGATGACCGAACCATCGTATTTAAAGAACTGGCCGGACGTTTCAAGTGTGAGCTGCTCCATGACGTTACGCAGACCACCAATGGAGGTTTCAGTGTTAATCAATGCATTGGGGCCACCCATATCAGTCTGTACCCAGCCCGGATGACAAATCGCCACACTGATACCTTTACCCGACAAATCATGGGCAAGGCTTTTCCCAACCGCATTCAGCGCAGCTTTGGAAGAACGGTAGATATAACTTCCGCCAGAAGTATTGTCTGCGATACTGCCCATTATGCTGCTCATCAAGAGAATTTTCCCGTCAGCAGCCATCAGTTCTACCAGTTCCTGAACCACCAGTAATGGAGACACAGTATTTATCTGTAAAACCTGCATCCACTCCTGCTCTGTTACTTCACCAAAAGGCAGGCGCTCACCGTATATACCAGCATTATTGATGAGCAAATCAATGCGCTGTCCCTGCAGGGTGTATTTCAGATTAGTCAGCTGTGCAGCATTGGTAACATCCAGAGGAATCGTTTCCAACCGATCACCGACATCCTGCTTAAGCTTCAGCAACTCTCCCGCAGACTCGGGTGCACGACAGCAGGCATAGACCTTATCCCCATCCGCCAGATATTGTTTACAAAACTCCAATCCCAAGCCTCGATTGGCTCCGGTAATCACAACGATTTTACTCATGGCTTTCTAAACTCCATAAAAGCGCTTTCAAGTTGTTGAAGATATCCAGCTCTCAATTCATCAGTGATAAAGCTGGCGTGAAAACTGTTTTTTACTAACTGGTAAATATCGTCGTCGGTTAATGACAAAGCCGCCTTGATTGCCCGATAGTTGTCGTTCACATAACCACCAAAATACGCCGGGTCGTCAGAATTAACGGTTACCAGCAGTCCTTTGTTTAACATAGACTTCAGATTATGATCTTCAAGGCGTTTGACGACCTTCAATTTCTCGTTCGACAAAGGACAAACTGTCAGGGGAATCTGGTTTTCAACCAGATAGCCCACCAGATGGCTGTCTTCCTCACACCGAACACCATGATCAATACGTTCTGCCCCAAGACTGTTGATGGCTCCCCAGATGTAGTCCGCAGGCGCTTCCTCTCCGGCATGAGCTACCGTTTTTAAGCCATGTTCTCTGGCTTTATCAAATACTGCTTTGAATTTTTCAGGAGGATGACCCATTTCAGAAGAGTCCAGCCCCACACCGATAATCCACTGATGCCATGGCCGTGACAGCTCCAGAGTGTCCATGGCAGCTTCAGCACTCAAGTGGCGCAAAAAACACAGAATAATCTCGCTGGTAATACCCAGCTTCTGCTCACCATCCCTGAGTGCAGAGTGAATGCCTGTAATCACCGCTTCAAACGAAATCCCGCGATCAGTATGGGTTTGAGGGTCAAAAAAGATTTCGGTATGAACAACATTATCCCGCTGGCAACGCAATAAATAAGCCCAGGTCAGATCATAAAAGTCCTGACTGGTTTGCAAAACACCGGCTCCGGCATAATAAATATCAAGAAACGATTGCAGATCACTAAACTCGTAGGCTTGACGAACCTCTTCAACACTGCTGTGTGGTAACTCGATGTTATTGCGGGCGGCCAGCTCAAACATCAACTCCGGCTCCAACGTTCCTTCAATATGCAAATGTAACTCAGCCTTGGGCAACGCATTAATCATGGAGGAAGCTCCTTCAGATATTTCGGGCTATTATGTCAATAATGGAGTAATAATTAATGTAAAGATACTTCTAAACTCAGGGATTGAAGGTCATGGCAGGAAAGATTGACAACAACTCGGGCATTACTCCTCCTATACAGCCAGAGAGTACACCTCAAACTGAGCCGCCTGTTGGAAAGTTAGGCAGCAAAACCGTTTCTCCCCATTCCCTTGATGAAAACCTGCAACAGGGACTGCAATCCAGAGCCCAGCCCGATAAAGAGATCACTGACCGTTCAGTGTCACGGCCGCCTTTGAGCAAGGAAAAACTTGATTTGGTGCGAGACCTGATCCGCAATAAGTCATGGGGGGGCGTTCAGAATGTGTTGAATGAAGATGTCAAGTCACTGGAGCACTTTGACCAGCTGGCTGAGATTGCTCCAAGAAAACTGCCTCTAGAAGCCCAACAGCTCGTGGTTAACCGTTATGCAGAAGTAGCGGCCGAGCGTATTCATGCACAACTGACCGATTTAAAGGGCAGTGCTTCGGAACAGCTCGACAGCCTGAATTTATACTTTATTCGTCCAGACAGCCCACACAACGCCGTTAAAATTATATGCCGCTCTGTCAGTAATGACTTTATGCAAGCCAGCAAATTTCAGCCTTCTCTTGAACAATCACTCAGAGATCAGATGGAAACTCACTCATTTAAGCTCTTAAAGCGGAGTGTAAAAATACTGGACGAACAAGTTGCCACTGAAGGTAGCCCGGAACAGAAACGGAAAAACCTATGGCAGATTAACCAGCGGTTAATTGAAGTAGGCGGGTGATTCTGGGACACCAGCGATAACCCTGATTACAAGTCACCTAACTGATAATCAAACTGGGCTGCAGCCTGCCGTTTTTGCCAGCGTAATTATGGTGTACAGAAGAATAACTGTAACGGTATCAAAACTGGCAGCAACCGATTGAGACGTAATACCAATTCCGTTTTCTAAATATGACCATGAGCAAACCATTCCGGGTCGCGGGACAAGGCGGAATTGGTATAAACCTTGTCCCAGAGCTGCAAGTTGTAATAGTTTTTCCTGACAATGAATAATCCTTTGAAGATCACTGATGTCTCGACTTTAGAGTTCCCAAAGAACACCGTGAAACTTCTGTCTTCAAAATCATACAGACAAAAAAAAGGAGCAAGCCAAAAAGCTCACCCCTTTCTTTTTTGTCACTGACTGTCCCTTTATCAGAACAGTACAGCCACCACTGTCGCAATGCTCAATACCAGAGTACCGCCGTAGCACAGAGCTTTAACGGCAACGCCAGGGTGCATGCCCAGATCGTGAGAACCGTGATAGATACGGTGGATACAAGCCCAGTAAGAAGGAACCAGTACCACCAGCAGTGCCAGCTGACCAATGATGTTGTTCAGGAAGAAACCGGACATACGCTCGTAAGACAACGCTTCAGCCGGAATCACGCCCAGAGAGGACAGCAGAACAACCAGAATCATCGCCGGGAAAAACAGCGCGATGGTAGTGCCGCCAGCACCAAACAGGCTCCACAGCAGGGGTTCAATATGACGCTTCTGACTCATCTTATTTACTCCCTTAAACCATTACTGCTGCAGCCAGAATCACAGCAGAAATACCTGCCAGACCCGCATACATCAGCTTGTTAACAACATTATCAGCAACTTTCTTGCGAATGAACTGCGGCAGAACGCGCGGCGTCATGTCGAAGTAAGTCACAGCGTGGTACAGGGTCATGCCCAGAGTCACCACAGTGAACAGAATCATCAGTGGGTTAGCCTGGAAAGACAGCCAGCTGCTCCACGCTTCTTCACTTTTGCCCAGTTGCAGGATACCCCAGAACAGGTTAACTGCGTACAGCGCATCGAACACACAGGATGCTTCACGCACCATGTAGTTACGGTAGTACGGGTGATCCATGAACCAGGTACGCTTCATCGGGCGTACATAAGGACGACGACTCATCACTTAGCTCCTTTGCGTGGCATCAGGAAGGACAGAGCCCAGTCCTGGGAACCTTGCAGTTTGTTCTGGTTGATAGCAGCAGCCGGGTCAACGTTCTTAGGGCAAACCTCTGAACAGTAACCAACGAAAGTACAGGACCATACGCCGTTCTTGCCCTGAATCACTTCTGTACGCTGATCGTAACCTTCGTCACGGGAGTCCAGATTGTAACGGTGACCCAGAGCGATAACCGCAGGACCAGTGAACAGCGGGTTCAGACCCATCTGTGGGCAAGCGGAGTAGCACAGCATACAGTTGATGCACATGGAGAACTGCTTATAGAGGCCCAGCTGCTCAGGTGTCTGCTTGTTCACACCTTCTTCAACCGGCTTCTCCATCGCATTGATGATGTACGGCTTAACGGATTCCAGCTTCTTGATGAAGTCAGCGGAGTCCACCACCAGGTCACGCTCGATCGGGAAGTTGGCCAGAGGCTCAACTTTGATAGCGTTCGGGTAGTAGTCGCGCAGGAAGGTTTCACAGCCCAGCTTTGGTGTGCCGTTGATCACCATACCGCAGCTACCACACACCGCCATACGGCAGGACCAGCGGTACGACAGGGAAGAGTCCAGTTCATCCTTGATGTGTTCAAGAGCGTCCAGCATGGACCAGTCTTCAACGTAAGGAATCTCAAACGTGCCGTAACTTGGCTTTTCATCGGTTTCCGGATTGTATCGCAGAATCTCGATGCTAATGGTTTTATTGCTCATTCACGCAACTCCTTTTACTTCTTGTTCTTTTCAGCTTCAGCACCGTACACACGGGCTTCTGGCTGATAACGGGTAACGTTTACGTCCTGGTATTCCAGAGTCGGTTCAGCGTCACCATTGAAGTAAGTCAGGGTGTGCTTCAGGAAGTTCTCGTCGTCACGCGCTTCGAAACCATCGATACGCTGGTGCGCACCACGGGATTCCTTACGGTTAACACCACCCACTGCCATACAGTGAGCAACGGTCAGAGAGCTTTCCAGTTCGAACGCCTGCAGCAGCTCAGTGTTGAAGACCTTGCTCTTGTCTTCAATCTTCACGTTTTTCATGCGCTCACGCAGTTCGGCCATCTTGTCAACGCCTTCCTGCATTTCTTCACCGATACGGTAGATGCCGAAGCACTTCTCCATAGTCAGTGCCATTTCCTTACGGATATGGGACAGCTTTTCAGTACCGTTAGCATTACGCATGCTTTCAATGCGATCCAGGTGAGCACGAGCCTGATCGAGCAGCTTCTTCTCGTCAGACAGGGTGGCCTGCTTGGCGAAGTCAGCGGCACGATCACCGGCAACAGCACCGAATACAACGGTTTCTGCCAGAGAGTTGGAACCCAGACGGTTCGCACCGTGCATACCAACAGACGCACACTCACCCGCAGCGTACAGGCCAGCGATGTCAGTCGCAGTATTGATGTCAGTGCGGATACCACCCATGGTGTAGTGAACCGCCGGACGTACTGGTACAGGTTCTTTAACCGGATCAACACCCAGATAGTTCTTGGCCAGGGAGCAGATCAGAGGCAGACGCTCCATCAGCTTCGCCTCACCAAGATGGGTCAGGTCCAGCATGACGGCATCACCCAGTGCGGTTTTCACAGTGTTGCCCTTACGCTGTTCCTGCCAGAAAGCCTGAGACAGCTTGTCACGAGGACCCAGTTCCATGTATTTGTTCTTTGGCTGACCAACTGGAGTTTCCGGTCCCAGACCGTAGTCCTGCAGGTAACGGTAGCCGTCTTTGTTCAGCAGGATACCGCCTTCACCACGGCAACCTTCGGTCATCAGTACGCCAGAACCCGGCAGACCGGTTGGGTGGTACTGAACGAATTCCATGTCACGCAGAGGTGCGCCAGCACGCAGAGCCATACCGTGACCGTCACCGGTAACGATAGCGCCGTTGGTGTTGAAGCGGAAAATACGACCGGAGCCGCCAGTTGCGAAGACAACAGACTTGCCCAGGAATACCTTAGGCTCGCCAGTTTTAACTTCGATTGCGGTAACACCCTGAGCACGGCCATCTTCCATGATCAGGTCAGTGGCAAAGTACTCGTCGTAACGTTCGATAGACGGGAACTGGGTGGAGGTCTGGTACAGGGTGTGCAGCATGTGGAAGCCGGACTTGTCCGCTGCGAACCAGGTACGCTCAATCTTCATACCACCGAAAGCACGTACGTTTACATCGCCGTCGGCCTTACGGTTCCATGGGCAGCCCCAGTGTTCCAGACGAATCATTTCGTTGGTGGAGTTCTGAACGAAGTAATCGACTACGTCCTGATCACACAGCCAGTCACCACCTGCAACGGTGTCCTGGAAGTGGTTTTCAAAGGAGTCGTGATCCTGGATTACGCCAGCAGAGCCACCTTCAGCCGCCACGGTGTGGCTACGCATTGGGTAAACCTTGGAGATCAGGGCAACTTTCAGACTCGGATCTTTTTCCGCTACTGCAATGGCAGCTCGCAGACCGGCACCGCCAGCACCTACGATTACTACATCGGCCTTAATGACCTGCATTATGCCAACCTCTGTGAGGGTCCGGTGTACCCGAATCGCAAGCGCCTCTGGTTCCGGACGGGTTTATTGAAAACTGCTCGAAAAGCACAAAACCTGAATGGGAATAGCAGCTGTCATTGACCGCTATTCCCGTTCAGGCTTTCAGTAAAAATTTGACCAGACTCATTCATCAAACTGACATCCCAACTGCGGATTAAGACGCGAAATTGAATACCGAATGTATTTGGCTGGCTTGACAGTATTTAGTCATGGTCGCGTACTCCGGTTTGTAAAGCACTGAATTGTCACAGAAACTGGACGGAACAGGCCATCAGTATAGCTGCGATAACGACTTCGGCTTCCCCACTAGGAGCCTGTCGGACTTAGCCGACCGTAGCGAGAAAAAGACCGGTTTGAGACAGTTTTGACGATCATTTGAGGCGAATAGCGAGCTATTCAACGAAAAGGATCGTCAAAAATGGCCAAATCCGGCTTTTTCGCAGTAGGTCAGTGGTAAGTCTGACAGGCTCCTAGGAGGCTGTCCGAGAGTAGCGCCCGTAGCGAGGATGGCAGAAAATTGAGGATGAAAAAGCGGTTTTGTAAGGAGAATAGCGAGCTATTTGACGAACAAAAGCGATTTTTCAGACCAATTTGCTGCCACCGCAGTAGGGCAGACTATTCTCGGACAGCCTCTCCTAGTAACGACGTCGATATATACATACTGTCAATAATTAATTTGTTAGCGAAATTTAGAGATTTGAGGGGAAAAACACAATCACGAAATCCCTCAATTAAATCCGTATTTGACGTAGGACAAGGGCAGGAACGAAGTCGTTCACAAGTGAAAACAAAAGAACAGGATCGTCAGTAAAAACACGTCATTAATGCAACAGCTTTAACAGTTTTAATCATGCCCAAGAAGGCTGTCATCATTACTGATACTTTTGATCGCCGAGGTATGAGTTTTTTCAAACCGCTTTTGCAGTGCCGCAATTTGCAGGTCTACACTGGCATCAACGACACCTATCTCGCTCTCCATGATACAGTCGCCCGTAGAAAGACGCTGGTCAGCAACAAGATCAATAAAGCCAACACCTTTATATTCAGAAAGAATGTCGTTTAACTTGGCCTTCACCATCTTGAATTGACTGGGAGGAATACGAATGGTGACCTGCTTTTCATTTCTGACATGCTGCAGGGCATTGCGAACCAGGTTAACCGCCAGTTCTTCCTGATCAAACTCGCCAATAATCTTTTTTACACCGGACATCAGGATTTCTGCCAGCGTTGTTTCCACTTCCGCAAGATAGTTAATGGTTCGACTGACGACTTTAAACATCTGGTCAGCCTGATCTATCTTGCTTTCGGCAACACCATCCTCGTAGCCTCTTTGCTTTTCCTGCTCATACGCAAGTTTGGACGCTTCAATGATCTGCCCTGCTTTTTCCCGGGCTGCAAGGATAATGTCCTTTGCCTCCAGGTACTGAGCATAATCACGGGCTTTTAATACTTTGGCTGCCGGGTCAATATGCAGCATGCCATCAATCAGGACAACAGGAGACGCCATTCTTTATCAACCTCCCTGTAAGCTTTGACCATTAAATTGACACATTCTGTTTCCGAGAGATTCAGAGCCTGAGTGTCTGATAACGAGGCTTTACACGACTGAGGCAGTTTTAACTCCAGCCTTTTTCTGAACGACTGCGGTGATTGGGAAAATGCCTTCCCGATCACCTGTAAGCCATTGGTCTGGAGAAACTGTCTGAAGCGTTGTAAATGATTCCAGTCAATCAACAAACTGGGCCCCTGGCTGCTGGCTGCCCGACTGATAAACTGCGCTTTTTTTACAGCAAACCGGTAAGCGTCGGCCCCAAGACACTTTTCCAGAGCAACCCGCTCTTTACGGCGAACCGCATTGCGGATGACATCCTCATTGAGAACAATGCCTATATAGGTCGCAGTCTTTAAAACAGTATCCGTTGTCGCCAGGACAATTCTTTTTGCGGGCTGCTCAAAATCATAGTCGTAATCTTCCTGCAATGAGAACTGCGTTAGCAGATAGTGGGAAAGGTAGAAATCGGCATTCCCGGCCTTTCTGAGCTGGGAGACCAGCGGTGACAGTTTTACTGTTGTCAGCCAGGTAGAATCAATGTAACGAACCAGATAAAGGTTGAACTCAGCAACCCGTTGAAACAGGTCGAGGCTTTGCCGACCATCAATAAGCGGATGAGAGGTAGTCATTTCGCTTCTCCAACCGCTTTAGCCGGAGTACGCATGTAGAACCACCAGTAGGCACCACCTGCACCCGCCAGAATAAGCACCACCAGACCCAGTAGAATAAAAATGATCAGAGTCGATTTTGACTGGCTCTTTTCAGGCGTCAGCAGGCTGTTCTGATTGATTCGAGTCGCGGGAAACAGGGAAACCGTGATTTTATCCAGTGACAAGCCTTCAATGCTGTTTGAAACCAGTGTTTTTACTTTAGGGATAAAACCTGCCAGCTCCAGTTCCGGAGTGTATTTGATAAAGACCGAGGCTGAAGACGGGTAGTTAACATCGCTCAGAGTATCCTGTTCCTGTGGTAATACCACATGAACGCGAGCCGTAATCACACCATCAATCATCGACAGGGTAGACGACAGTTCCTGTGACATTGAATAGGTA
The DNA here is from genome assembly GCF_001583435.1 of Endozoicomonas montiporae CL-33. Taxonomy (NCBI): domain Bacteria; kingdom Pseudomonadati; phylum Pseudomonadota; class Gammaproteobacteria; order Oceanospirillales; family Endozoicomonadaceae; genus Endozoicomonas; species Endozoicomonas montiporae. The sequence continues at coordinate 4,338,335 of NZ_CP013251.1, forward strand.
TAACGCGCTCTTTCTTCTGTTGGTGAAGAGATCAGGCCATCTTTAGGGAAAATGTCACCAATGGAGGAATACTTTTCTTTGGGGTATCCAAGACTTTTAAGTAGCTTTATGGATCGGGACACTTCGTCAGTCGCTACGACTAAAGTCACATTTTTGTCTTTGTCGAGTGTTTTTTCTGCTGCCACTTTACCGTCCAGCAAAATAGCGAGCATTTCATTACCTTCTTTCTCGCTAAGACCGGAATAAAGCTCAACCTTACAAGCCACAAGCAATAAACTGAGAGAGAGAACGCCCAGTACCCTGAGCCTGCGCAGTAAGTTATATTTCATCAAAGAGCAACCTGCTGGTTACAATGTTCCGGACGATTGCTACCAGCCAGGAAGCCTTACTGGTTCTTCAATAGCGTATCGAACGTTTGAGTGCTCTTACTGACGATTTTACCGATGTAATCCTCAGTCACCATCAGGTTGGTCATCGCCATCTGAGTCTTAAACATTTGTTGCATGTTCATGACCTCACCTTCACCAGGTGGTGTCATGGCGCTCTGGACATTAGCTCGCCCAGCTTCCACATGATCTCTTAATCCCTGCATACCCCGGAGTATTTTGTCTCCCAGAGTCAGTGCTTCACCGTCAACAGGTGCTACCTGCTCAACCCCTTCTGCCAGAACGTTTTGTCCGTTCGCATTTTTTCCGGGGTTTTGTGACAGCAGCTCTCCAAATTTTTCAGCCGCTGAAGCATCCGCCTGATCAGGGGATTCAGTCGGCTCCAGAGATTTGAGAGCCTTTTCAGCCAGCTGGCTGGAGTTGCTAATATTTTCGGCCATTTTTGGGACCTCTTGAGTCGCTAAGGTACTCCATCGTCAGGTGATACTCCTCCCGAATGAGAACACCTTACGCAGAATTAAACACTCCCAATTTTTTCGAACTGCTGGGTTAATGTGTCAATCGAAGTTTCAATATTAGGTCTTGTAAACTCTTCGTTCGCGAGATAGATAAACAGCAGAAGTTCTTCCTCGCCTTTCAAGCCCACCTGCAGGGGAAATCTGGACGCTTTTGTGTAGTGGCATTCTTTTAGAGCGGCTACCAGCAACCCAAGACAGTCATGAACAGGAATTGTGCGAACCAGATACATCAATACACCGTCGTCCTGCTGTTCAAGATATAACTCACCACGACGCTCAAAATTGAGACTCAGTACGCCACTCTCGCCGAAGCCGAGACCTTCAATCCCCATCCCTTTGCCTATATCGGCCATCACATCGTCTCGCCAGTCCATAACCCGGGACTCTCCCTGTTGCTGTTCCTAGGAGTCTGTCGGACTTACCACTGACCTACTGCGAAAAAGCCGGATTTGGCCATTTTTGACGATCCTTTTCGTTGAATAGCTCGCTATTCGCCTCAAATGATCGTCAAAACTGTCTCAAACCGGTCTTTTTCTCGCTACGGTCGGCTAAGTCCGACAGACTCCTAGCTCGCCCCATAAAAACTCGGCGAGCTTTCTATGACCCACGCCCTCTTCTTGGTCTTTTTGCAGAAGGCTACTCTTCACTTTCATCATTGGGTCTTTTAACGGATGTCAGATCAACCGCAATTTCTCCGATGATACTGTCAGAATCCTGCGGGCTTGCGACTTCCTCAGCAGCTTCCTGCTCGATTTTGGAGTCCAGCCCCTCTGCAGCAGCCGAAATAATGGCCTGCTTGGTATCATCGTTGACAAAGACTTCATCCGGAATCATACGCACCGCTGCAACGACTTTAGTCAGCGTAAATATCTGTGCATCAAGCTGCTGCACATTCATTTTATCGGGTATTTTTTCAAAGTCGGCTTCGGTCACCCATTGCTGCTGTATCAAGTTAAGCAACTGTCCCATCAGAACATTCTCATTCAATTCTGTTTCAGGATACGTTCTGACCAGCTGCTCTTCTGTTTCAATACAACTATCATGAATAGCCACCAGCTGTTTCAGCTTGCTCAAATCCTTAACAATGGCATCCAGATGTTCTGGCGGTGCCGACGGATCCATAGAAGCCATTTCAGACGAGAGCAGTTTCAACTGCATAATAATGGCTTCTTCCACATCCTCAGTACCATAGTTTTCAGTAAGAAAATGATGCAGCTTTTCCAGCGACTGGTCATCTCGAACATAAGACTGAACATTGCTGTCGTAGGCTTCACGAATATCCCTGACTTCACCCAAATGAGGAAACCCGGCAGCGTCTTCAGAGACATTGACAGCTGCTTTTATCAGCGACTTGTTCTCGGCCCTGATGTCATCTCGTATTTCCCGGATCTGATCCGCTTTTTCTTTGTCGCCCAGGCGCTCAAAATAGTCTGCTGCAATATCGAGAGCCATAAACTGATCAACCTGATCATCGGAAAACTCTTCCAGTCTTTCCCGAATCTGCTGGTTCGTCAGGTTTTTCTGAGTCTGGAAATTATTGAGGAGATCTTTAACACCCTGAACGCCCTGGATGGTCTGGATTTTTTTGACACGATCGAGGATGGAAGCAGACAGTCCGGAACCCGTCTTGAATTTACGCTTATCTGAGGTTTTATTTTTAAATTGTCCGGCAATAAACGACATTTCTTCTGCAGCATCGGCGAACTTGGATGCATCATTAGAAGTGGCAACCAACCCTTCACCCTGCAGTTTGCCCGGTTGTCCCTGTGGGCTTTTTGCACCTTCAAGCTGCTTTGTGGGACCAGGATGCTGTGTAAAGTGTACGCCTCCGGTCTCGATCATTTACCTTCTCCCTGAAAAAAACAGCCAGCAATTAAGCTGGCTGTTATCCATTTCATTAACCGCGCGTTGTAGTCTTCAACGTCTCGAACCAGGTTCTTATTATCTCATCCATTCGGCTTTGGACGTTCTTAACGGAATCCTGCATGAGCTGCATCCACTCACTTTCACTGGTTGCTGAATTTTCATGAGTTTTCTGTAAAGCTTCTTCTTCTTTCTGCTCTGCCTGTTCCTGGGCCACCTGATATTGAAAGCCAGCCCCAACGGTTTCCCCGGTACTGCCTGTCATTGTTCCAGCAGCAGATGTTTTCTGCAATTGCGCGTTAGTCGCTGCAGATTTGGCTGAGGATGCGGCATTGGCATCAAGACCATCAGTATCCACTTTAGTGCTCTTGGCTGCACCACCTAAAGAAATGCCACCTGAAGCAATCTTCATCGTACCACCAACAACACCTGCTACCAGGGCACTAGTACCTGCTTTTCTGATGTCCTCAGCCTGACTGAGTACGGACTCTTTTGCTGAATCGTATTCAATGGCCCTGGATTCTCTGGCTATCTTGCGACCAGTAATGCTCATCTCAAACATAAGCTCAAGCACAACAAAAATATCTGCCAGTGCTTTTACCAGAACATCGCCCGGGTAATTACCATTCGCCAATCCGTTAGCCGCTGCAGCAGCACTTTGCAACAAATTTATCTGCTGGCTGTTGTTCGTTAACAATACCTTCTGGTTTTGAAGAGTCGTAGGGTCTGAAAATGCCAGGGCAACCTGTGCCTGCTTATCAGTGAGACCGAACTTCATTAACTGCTGCAACTGCTGATTACTGCCCGCTGTTTTGCCTTCCAGCAAGGCCAGAATACGCCCGGCCTGTTCCTGACTAAAGCCCAGAACTCCCAACTTGGCTTTGTTGCCTGTAGCCTGATGCATCGAAACCAGAGCATTCCCTTCATCGTCGGGATCGGCCAGAGCCATCAAAGCATCAATTTGAGCATCACTAAAGCCCATGTTCTTAAGCGAGTCTTTTTTACCCTGAAGTGCAGCTGCTCCGCCATGCATGGATTCCAGTGAGTTCGCAGCAGTATCTGGATTGGCCAGAGACATCAATGCATCCATCTGCCGTTCACTGAAGCCAAATGAAGCAAACAATGACTTTTTACCTTCCGCCCCAGAAGTCTTTTTACCGCTAAGCTGCTCCAGAAATACAACCGTGTCTTGAAGAATTTCAGCCGAATTTTGCAGTTTGGTCATTTGCTCTGGTGTCAGCTTGCCTTCTTTAGCATTTCGAATGATATCGAAGGTACTGGCCACAGCTTTATCCGTAACTTTTTCTAAATCATTCAGGTTATTTTTAGCCTGTTCCAGGTGAGTCGGTTTTACATCCTCCGGAGGATCAATGTCTGGTGTTCTGGTTCCCTGACCTTTAAGGACGCTAGATTCGTCTGCTTTTCGGCTGGCACTGATATTTTTCCCATCCAGATCACCAGAGCCAACTCTTTCTATGTCCTCTCCACCCTGTAGCGCACTTACCTGAGAAGCAACGTCTACATTAGCCGTCGAAGTTGATTGTCCTATTTGTGACATAACTGACCTCCTGTCAAAGACTCATCACTTAAGCCCGTAAGTTACGTGCCAGTGTGGATTTCGTATCATGGTTTGCCTTGATGATGTTCGTCGCAACGCTGTAGCCTGATTGCAACTCATCAATGGCCCGCTGAAGCCCTTCCATCGCATCGTCAATTGACTGCTGAATTCTTAGCATGAATGCTTTTTGATCCAGTGCGTCGGCCTTGAGATTCTCTGCCTGATAAGAGTAAACAGCAGAAGCTGTCGAGGCAGCCCCATCGCCTATGGTGGCAGCACCCTGCACGCCTTGAGCAACCTTTTTAAGCCTGTCCATCATACTCGAGAATTTTGCTGCAGTTGCGGCAGCCTTGGCAGCAGTATTAGTTGCTGTCGCCGTGACAGATGCTCCTGTTGAAGCTCCGGAAGCTGCAGTATTAGCTGCCGTACCAGCGACTTTTGCCCCCGCAGACGCTGCATTAGCGGCACCACTTGCCGCCCCTGCAGCTCCCAAAGACAGCAAAATGGAAAGGCTCGTCCAAAACGCCGTCGCTCCCGCTTGGGCTCCTTCACCGTCACCAAAAATTTTCATCATAAAATTGTTCGTTTCAGATGAAGCTACCATCGTGACAGAAAGAGCCAGAGCAGCAAACATCATGCCACCAGCTACCGCACCCACTCCCGTTGCCACCATGGCGATAGCTGCAACAGCCATTACAGCTAGCGCGATATAGCTAAATATTCTCCCTATCCAGCCGCTTGCCTTGGCTTTGTTTGCTTTTTCAATCGCTTCTGTGATTTGAGAAATACGCTTGCTGCTGGCTTCTTCTCTGTTCATCTGCCCAATCCGGATAGTCTGCTCATCAAACTTGATTCTTTCGTTCTGAAGTTTGCTCTGCAGCTCTGTAATCATGGTTGTTGCAGCATCGATATCCAGCAGGTCTTTATTTTGCAAAACCGCTTTCGTTAAATTTGTCACATCAGCCTGGATGCCTTTTTGCAAATCCTCGGGTATATCAGTAATCGCTGCAATCCGAGTCATGGTATCCTCAAAAGCATTGTACAGTTTGCTGAGTTTCTGTTGACCGTCAGACGCAAACAGATCTTTCATACGGGCAGAAGCTGAGTGCATGGATGACAGAGAGTTGTCAGGATCATCCGGGTCTGCCAGTGCAGTCATACCGTCAATCTGCGCTTCATTGAAGCCCATTTTCTGTAATTCGGCTTTTTTGCCCTGAAGGGTTGAAACCTGGGCTGCCAGAGGCGTTTTTTTTAACTGCTCAACACTTTTTCCCAGAGAGGCTGCCACTGGCGTGTCGCCATCCTGCTCAGCCGCTTTTAGAACCTCTGTGGTCGCTTTTTCGGATTCACCCTTTTCGGAAGGTTTATCCAGACTTGGTTTAGGAACCTGTGAGGCTGGCGCTGTATCTTTTTGATCACCTTCTGTTCTGGAGTAAGAATTTTGCCCACTAAACCCCCGGTCAACAGGTTTTTCAGTCTCCTGAACTTCATTTCCCGAAGCAATCAAACCTGCATTCTGTGAAGGGTCTGTACTTCCAACAGAGCCTGTATTAATTCCACTCATTGACGTTACTCCCTGAAAGTTATTCGCTTTCTTCTGAATCAGTTAAATTATTGAGCATTTCTGCGGCACGCTGTTTTTCATCATCGTACTCTGAGCTTTCAGAAGCCCACTCAATAGCTGATTCATACGACTGTCTGGCTTTTGTCTTATCTCCCATTGCCAGGTGGCAATCGCCAATGTAAATCATCGGACGGGGATCATGCTCGTCAAGCACCAGCGCAAAGGTGAAAATTTCGATAGCGCTCTCAAACTGTTTTTGCATTTGCTGGCAGGCACCCAGACCTAAGAAATATTTACGATTAAAGTGGTCGTAGAAACATAGAAACTGAAACACTTTCTGAGCTTCCTCATATTTACCACCCTGATAGAGGTTGTATGCCACGCTGTAGATAGCTTCCATTGCATCTTCGCTCATATTTTTAAGGTCTTTGAATGTCCCGCCCTTTCCAAAGAACTCCATGAGCATGTCTTCCATTTCTTCACCAGAAAGCTGGTCGATATTTTGATCATTCACGCTTGTTTCCTCCCTGAATTAAACTCAGCGTAGATTCTGTATTACGGTACTTAAAGACTGATAATACTTATTAATAAAGTTAGACAACATCTCGAATGACTGGTTGTATTTGTTGATTGTTTGTTGAAGCTTAGTTGTTTCCAACTGGGATTGACTAGTCAATGCTTCTATCTGTGTTTTCAAACCCTCAATATTGACTTCCCATTGAGAAGAGTTATGTTCACTGCCTTCAAAAGAGTTAGCCCCAAAGCGATTCCAAACACTTTTAAATTCATTTGTGAATGTGGTTGTCCCTGTAGTTCCTTTATCAGCTGCTTTCTGTTTTTCATTCTTTGCCTTTACCAGCCAGCTATTCGCTTCTTCTAATCGCTTGTTTTTCTCTTGAATGGATTCAATCTGCTCACGCAACTGCACCTGAATGATATCAGCCCTGGCTGTCAGAACCGACATAACCAGTGCATCCAGACTAGGTTTGGAGAAATCCACCTTTTCCCCCAATGTATAAGCATTTATCGTTTGCGCACCTGGACCGATATAATTATCACCCTGCCAGTTTGCAGGATTGCTCACCTGATTCAGCATTGAGACCGGTGTCTGGACATAGACAAGCTGTTTCGCTGCATCATTCAACTCACCAGCGTATTTCAGGGCATTCAACGTTGATTTATCAACTGCATAAAAATGCGTTGGAGTCAGTGAATTACCCTGATCATCGGGATCCGCAAGTGCCATTAACGCTTCTATCTGGGCATCACTGAAACCAGAGGCTCTTAAAGAGCTTTTTTTACCTTCATTGATGGTGACGGGAGTAGAACCAGTATTTGCTCCAGTAACTCCACCACTTCCTGACCCATCTACTGACGGTGTGCCATCTGCCATCTGAAAAGAACTCCCTGTATTTCGTGCAAGAGATTAATTTCGCACATTACCTTTAATCTAGGTGATTCCTGAAAATTGACACTAAAATCAAATGAGACTTCGGTATGAAATCTCATTTTGTTATATTTATTTATTTTTAATTTCTAAATTTTTTCCTTTTTAAAGCGAGGCTGAACGTTAACAATATCACCCACTATTTTCTTCTGAGCTGCTGTAATGAAATCACTAAAATAAAGGCTGGCAATAAATAAAGCTCCCGGGAGCGCATCATCAACTGACAATTTTTTGTGCGCTACCCTCAAGATTGTATCAGCATCTTGCTCACTACAGCTCTTGTTACCCATTTTTTCAATCAGCTCTGCTCTCAATAAGAAATAGTGCCGCCTGTTCGTTAAGTTATCTATATCAATTGGGCTGTTTGGCCCGACACTCACACCACCGCTTCCATCTGTCCGATCATTATGTCCAGTACCATTTGTTTTTGCAGTTTTATTCGGCGTATTTGGCTTGGGAGCAACCGCTGGTGGCTGTTTGACTGCACGTCGATCCAAACGTTCATCAATAGCCGCAATATGCACTTTAATAACTTTTTTAGCTCTGGGCGGTAGGCCCTCCTGATTCATGAATATCTCAGCAGTAGATTTATAGCCTCTTAGCTTCTCATCATCAAGATCAGGTAAGTTATCAAGCATATCCTCTGTAGCTATATGCATTTCATCCAGCAATTCTTCTTCAAATCGTTCGTCGTCAACCCCTTCTGGTTTCATAGCGGCTTTTTTCACAACATTGAAAATGCTCGATACAGCTTCCCAGCCTTCACGATTTTGGGGATCAAACCCGGCCTTTGAAAATAAGGGGGCCAATATACTGGCAATATTATCAGATCGACTTCCTTCGCCATTAATCACTTGCTCTTCAATTCTGGCAATATCCTGTGGATCTATTCTTTTCCCTCTTACAATTTTATCTTTCAATTTATCCAACTCATCACCCCGATCTGATGATTTTATAAAGCCAGTGTTCTCTACAGCCAGAAAATCGTTCTTCGGCACACGAGGTTGAGCAGTATCATCGGGTTGAGCAGTATCATCGTCTTTTTTCTTTTTGGATTCTGCAGATGGCGGAGGTGGCGCATTCTGAGGACCGTCATCAGCATAAAGGAAAGCCATTGACATTGATAACATCATGACACCCGTCGCATAAAAAGGTGCGCCTATGGGAAATGTCAAAGCACCACCAATAATCATAGCGGCTCCAATAACGCCGCCAATGGTGAACTTTTTATGAGGTATTTTATCGATAAAAGAGAGTTCTTTTTTCAGCCCGGCTTCAATTTCTTTCTCTCGTTCAGTATCCGGATCATTACCAACTTCTTCTGTCGAAGTAATTTCCACATTTCTTCTTGCAGACTGAACAGGAGGCTCTTCACCTGTGTGAGAAGCTGTTGCAGGTAACCGGCTATCCGATTCATCACTCAAACGTGCCTGCTTGGAAGGTGTAGCACCATCAATCGGCTTAGGCACATCATCAGGATGTTTTCTTTTTAAGTGCTTATTCATCAGAGTATCTAGATCAGCATCAGAACCATAGCCTTCATCTTCAGACCCAGAGCCAAACCCCTCAGGATCAAGGCTCTCGTTGGAATTAGTTGCATGACGTTCTTGAATTCGCCGCGTTGGAGGACTGTTGTCACCCTGACTTCTGGCTCTTCGGACAACAGGCTTGCCTCGCGCAGACTTAACTTTGCTGCTGCCGAGCTTTCCGACGCCTTCTCTCTGGGGTCCCTCCGGATCTAAAGAGCCACCTGGTTGACGGGGTCCCGTTGGTCCGCCTGAATATCCTATTCCCATAAAAAGCCGGTTCCAAAGTTCCTTTTTCTTATACTTGATAAAGTCTAGTTTATTTATATCTGCACTATCGGCACGTAGCAGCTATGCAAAGACTCTATGTCGCCATCTATTCCGGACTCACCAGTCAAACAGGTAAAGCCCCCTTGCTCGAAATACTCTATATAATAGCCATCACTGTAGAAGCCATGTCCGGAGCCATAGCCGCTGGCAAAAAGCAGATGGATCCTTTTGGCATACTCATCATTGCCTGTGTCACCGCATTTGGCGGCGGTACCTTGCGGGATCTCGTTCTCGATAATCACCCGCTGGTCTGGGTTGGCCGGCCCGACTTTTTGATTATTACCTGTTCAGCTGCTTTACTGATCATCCTGGTTCGCCCATGGATTAAATACCTGACAGAAGCTTTCCTGGTTCTGGATGCCATAGGGCTGATCACGTTCAGTATTATTGGCGCACAAAAGACCCTTCAACTGGGTCACAGCTATCTAATCGCCAGTATTATGGCGGTATTTACCGGGGCTTTTGGCGGCGTTATCAGAGATATTCTCTGCAATCAGGTACCACTGGTTTTCAGAAAGGAGTTGTATGGAAGTATCTCCTTTTTGGCAGCATGGATGTTTCTGGGTCTGACCATGACATCACTATCAATGACAGCTTGCATAGTCATGACACTGATTACAGGTTTCGCCTTACGGATACTGGCTATCACCATGAATCTTGAGCTGCCCAAATTTAATTTCGATGATCAGAATAAAAAAGGCTGAAAGACGTTATGAAAATGCCTTACGTATTAGTTCCACTGCTGCTTTCATTTAAACTACTGGCAGCCCCCGTACCGAACAAGGACACTATTCATCTTTCATTGCTGCCCTTCTTTTCTTCCGCTGCTGTATTTATTGCCAAAGAAAAAGGCTGCTTTCGGGAGGAAAATCTCGATGTTGAATTCATACACGCGGGGGCTGCCCAGAACGTCGCTTTGTCCGTTGCTTCAGGAGAAGCCGATATAGGCGTAACCGCCCTGACCGCTGGCTTTTATAACCTTGCCGGTAAAGGCGAACTGAAAATCATTGCCGGTCAGTACCAGGAGAAAAAAGGCTGGCCCGGTTCCACCTTCTTAGCCTGCAACACAGCCTATGAAAAAGGCCTGACTTCCCCTGAGATGACAATTCACCACAGCATGGGCATTACCCAGACCGGTTCAACTTTCCACCGCTGGTTCGGTGCCATGGCCGATAGACAGGGAGAAACGCTGGACAATAACCTTCTTATTCGTCTACAAACCGTTCCTGCAATGATCGCCGCCCTAAACTCCTGTCAGGTGGATAGCATCACTATGATGTCGCAAGTTGCCTACAAACTTTCCAGTGAAAATAAAGCCCACATCATCGGCAGAGTGTCAGACTACAGCCCCGGACAAATGGGTATAGTCTTTGCGTCTCCCCGGTCGATCAAAAATCAACCGGACAAAATTCAACGCTTTTTGAACGCCTACAAAAAAGCCAGTCAGATTTACTTTGACACGCTGATAACCGGTGATAATAACAATGAAAAACAAGCTCTATTGTCACGAATCAATCAATACCTGACTCCCAAACTACCAGAAAATCTACTCCCTGAAGCCGTAGTTTATCTGGACAGAAGCGCCCGGCCCGATATTCCATCCATGCAGGAAAATCTGAACTGGTATCAGCAACAGGGACTCGTCAATAAAAAGTACAACCTCGACGAGATGCTGGCTCTGGAGCTGCTGAACAATCCCGATAAAATCCCGGTAACCAATGGAAAACTGCCTTGAAATATCGAACCTGAGCTTTGCCTATTCAAAGCAGCAGGTTCTGACTGATATCAGCTTCAGCCAGAAAAGGTCTGAGTTTCTGGGCATAGTAGGAGAATCAGGCTGCGGCAAGTCCACCCTTCTGCGTCTGATCAATCAGCTGTTACAACCCGATGAAGGCAGTATCCAGCGTTATGGACTGTCATCCATACTGTTTCAGGACGATCGTCTTCTGCCCTGGAAAACCTGCAGGGAAAACGTCAGGCTTGCAATGTCTCAGCAACCACCAAAGCATCACGACGGCACAAAACAGATAACATCACTGTTTAAAAAGCTCAGAATCCCTGAAGTCAGACATCAGTACCCACACCACTTATCAGGCGGTATGCGTCAACGGGTTGCTTTGGCAAGAGCCCTGATAAGCCAGCCCGATTTACTGCTTCTCGATGAACCTTTTGCAGCCGTTGATCATTTCACCCGACAGACGCTCATATCTGAATTGCTTTGTGAGCTTAAACAGCTCCGGAAAACCCGTCCTGTCTCAATGATTCTGGTCACACACAATATCGACGAAGCGCTGTTTCTCTGCGACAGAATACTTATTTTGGGAAAAAATCCGGCGACTATTCAACATTCACTGGACGTTCCAGAACTGCCTGCGGACTGGCAAACCTTCTACCAGTCAAACGACGCTACCAGACTGAAACTAAACACTCTCAGTCTTCTGGAAGATCTGCAGTAATGAGTTTGAAATCAGTTGTGAAGGCACACTCACCACTGATGAACCTTGTTGCAACGAGTATCATTCTTCTTTTGTGGCAGGCGGGCTGTGAAGCAGGGGTCATCAACACCACGTTTATGCCTTCCCCACTCACAATCACAGAAACATTATTTGAAGAAATCGTTTACGGTGAGCTGCTTCAGCATTTAAAGGCTTCTCTGATTCGTCTGTTGACGGGCGCATCATGCGGCATTCTTTTTGGTTTACTGGCAGGTCTGGCTGTGCATCTTTCCAGAGTCGCTCGCTCGGTTCTTTCTCCCTGGGTTTCCAGCCTGTTTGCCGTGCCAAAAATTGCCCTGTTACCGTTATTAGTGATCTGGCTGGGAACCGGTGAAAGCAGCCGCCTTGCCATGATTGCACTGGGTATCGCGCTACCTACCGCCATTTATACGTGGAACTCGCTGGATCAGGTGAATGACAAATGGGTGGAACTGGGGCAATCGCTCAGGCTGTCCCGCTTACAAATGGTTTACCACATCCTGTTACCCGCAGCATTACCCAACATTCTGACGGGCATTCGCCTGTCCATCACTATTGGCATCATTTTACTAACCGCCGCCGAAATGCTGGGTTCATCGACAGGGATAGGCTTTTATCTAATGAACGCCGGACATCTGGCTCTGGTTGAACAAATGATGTCAGCAGTGGTTGTACTGATAATAATGGCAAACAGTTGCAACCTGTTGCTGGCACAACTCAGTCGCTACCTTCTCGGATGGATGGAATGACGAAGATTATTTCGCAAATACCCATTATAATGTCGGTTTTTAACTAGAAGCCTGATCAGAAACATGAGCTACGCAAACATTCCAGCGGGCAAAAGCCTTCCAGAAGACATCTTCGTCGCCATTGAAATACCAGCCAATGCATCCCCCATTAAATACGAAATCGACAAAGATATTGACGCTCTCATGGTTGATCGCTTTATGGCGACCCCCATGTTTTATCCAGCCAACTATGGCTATATCCCACAAACTCTGGCCGATGATGGCGACCCGTTGGATGTACTGGTCGTAACCCCTTATCCGGTGGTTCCCGGTTCAGTCATTCGTTGCCGTGCCGTGGGTATGCTGAATATGTCCGACGAAAGTGGTCAGGACGAAAAGCTGATCGCCGTCCCTCACGACAAGCTGACCCCTGTCTACAAAGACGTGCAGGAGTACACCGACCTTCCTCCCCTGCTGATTCAGCAAATCGAGCATTTCTTTGAAAATTACAAAGATCTGGAAACCGGCAAGTGGGTTAAAATTGATGGCTGGAAAGGGCGCGAAGCAGCCTTCGAAGTCATCAAACAGTCCGCAGCCAATTATAAAGGCTAAAGAAACTCACACCCGTGGCAGAGGCATCCTTTGCCACGACTTGCAGACCGACTTGCAAGCAGGGCATTAGCTTCCACAATTAAAGGACTCCAACATCAATAAAAGCCTTTATCGAATGTCCGGAATATCACTCACATTATCAAATAAAGCAACTGTGCCTTCAAAAGCGCACTTGTTTCTATTTATGTTCCTGTTTCTGTTCAGCTGTCTGGTGCGTGCAGAAGGCTTCCAGAATCTGATCAGCCAGCCATCTTCAGGCCAGCAGGCGTTTATTCCCGTTGAAGAAGCTTTTCAGTTGTCCGGTGAAATTCGAGACAATCAGGCTCTGATCCATTTTGTTGTGACTCCGGGTCATTACCTCTATAAAAAGCGCTTTAACTTCGCAGCCCGGCATGCAGACCTCTCTCTGGGTGAAGCAACATTCCCCTCTGGTAAAGAAAAATACGACGAAAACTTCGACGAAATTCTGGAAGTCTTTGACCGCGATATCACCATACAACTCCCCGTCAACACTTCTCAGGAACTGCTGGAAATTGATGTCCGTTTTCAGGGGTGTGCCGAGGCAGGGCTCTGTTATCCACCGCACACCAAAACGTTAATACTTGCCGGTTCTGATAGCTCCCCGACATCAGGGACGACCATCAGCCCGACAACCATTAACACTTCAGAAAACTATGAAACCAACCTGTTCGAAAAGAGTTTTTTCACTTCGCTACTGCTCTTTCTACTGGCAGGCATTGGTCTGACATTTACTCCCTGCGTTCTGCCTATGGTGCCTATTCTGTCGAGCATATTGGTGGGAAATTACTCTGCATCACGTCCGAAGGTCATCAGCCTGACGCTCGCTTATATCCTGAGCATGTCCCTGACCTTTGCTGCGGCAGGTACTCTGATGGGACTTTTTGGTGCCAGTCTCAACCTACAGGCAAAACTGCAATCACCATGGCTGATCGGTCCTTTTGCTGCCCTGTTTGTTCTTCTGGCCTTGAGCATGTTCGGACTTTATGAGTTGCAACTGCCTGAAAAACTACGCAATAAACTGGGTAACGCCGGACAATCCCAGGGCAGCCTGACCGGAGCACTGATAATGGGTGTTCTGTCTGCTCTGGTTGTCTCCCCTTGTGTATCTGCTCCTCTCGCCGGCGCGCTTATCTACATAGGCACAACCGGTGACGCCCTGCTAGGCGGGCTATCACTGTTTGCTCTGGGTTTAGGCATGGGGTTACCGCTGTTGCTCATTGGTATTGGGGGGCGTCACCTGCTGCCCAAAGCAGGGCAATGGATGGATTCCGTAAAAGTCTTCTTCGGTTTTTTACTGCTGTTTGTTGCTATCTGGATGATCGAAAGAATCATTCCCGGCTATCTCACACTGCTTCTCTGGGGAAGCCTCTTCGCAGGCGCAGGTGTAAAGCTAGGCGCTATGAATTTCCAACCCAAACAAGGCTGGGCAATAATCCGCCAGTCTCTGGGTATTATTTTTCTGATTTATGGAGCCTGCCTCATAGTAGGTGCAGCCCGTGGAAACACTGACCCTTTACAGCCACTCGCAACCACTACTTTCACCAACCCTGCTTCTTCAAACAGTGGGTTAACCTTCACCAAAACCCAGTCCATTACAGAACTTAACAATTTATTACAGCAGGCAAAAAACCAACAACAACCGGTCATGGTGGATGTTTATGCAGACTGGTGCCTGTCCTGCAAAGTCATGGAGCGCACCGTCTTTCCTGATCCGGCAGTACAACCATTGCTTCAGCAGCTGCAGTTAATCAAGCTTGATGTTACCGACAATTCCCGCCAGCATCAGGTCTGGCTGAATGATTATCAGTTGTTTGGCCCTCCAGCCCTGCTATTTTTTGACCTCTCGGGACAGGAATTGAGCCAGCTCAGAAGCCTTGGTGAAATACAGGCTCCTGCGCTGGCTGGAAAACTGGAAAATCTATTGTCCGTCCAGTAACAAACTGAAACAGTTCGCTGAATAAATTTCATGCTACAAATTAGCTGAAATGCTTCGTAACTGTCATTAACGCACCGTAACAAGCACGAACTGGACGATTTTCTAACATTACGGCACAATGCAATGCGATTGTGAGAGGAATACATGGCAAGCATACTTGTACTCAACGGCCCAAACCTTAACCTGCTCGGAAAACGAGAGCCAGGGGTTTATGGTGCAACCACTTTGAAACAGATCAACCAGAATTTGGAGACACTGGCGAACAGTCAGGGGCACCAGCTGGAGTCCTTTCAGAGTAATGCCGAGCATGAGCTGATTGAGCGTATTCATCAGGCTGGCGAACAAGGCGTTGATTTTATCATTATCAATCCTGCCGCCTATACCCATACAAGTGTTGCTATTCGAGATGCCGTTCTGGGTGTTTCCATCCCATTCGTTGAAGTGCATCTCTCCAATATCCATCGCCGTGAACCTTTCCGTCATCATTCCTATTTCAGCGATATCGCCGAAGGCGTTATTGCCGGACTGGGGCCCAAAGGTTATGAACTGGCTCTGAGTTATGCTCTTGAGCAAATAACCCGACAGTAAGACAAACAAGAACAATGAATTCGAGCTTTCGACCGGGCACATCCCGTCCAACTCGTACCCCTTTCAACCCTTGGCAAAGCCTGCCAAACAGAATTTGAGATTGAACCATGGACATCAGAAAAGTAAAAAAGCTCATTGAGCTGCTGGAAGAATCCGGAATTGATGAGCTGGAAATTCATGAAGGGGAAGAATCCGTCCGAATCAGTCGTTACTCTCAGAACGCACCTGCTGCCAGCTTTGTTGCTCAGCCGGCTCCGGTAGCCGCCGCACCAGCTCCTGCAGCCGCTGTAGCGCCTGCGGCTGAGGCTGTTGCTCCGGCAGCCGCACAACCAACTGGCCATCAGGTTAACTCTCCCATGGTTGGCACCTTCTACACCGCTCCCTCCCCCAGCTCACCCGCTTTTGTTGAAGTCGGTCAGCAAGTCAAGGAAGGCGACGTACTGTGCATCGTCGAAGCCATGAAGATGATGAACCAGATCAAAGCCGACAAGTCCGGCACCATCGAAGCCATTCTGGTTGATAACGGCCAGCCCGTTGAATACGACCAGCCATTATTCACAATCTCCTGAGAGTAATGCCATGCTGGATAAAATCGTTATTGCCAACCGGGGTGAAATCGCCCTGAGGGTACTGCGAGCCTGTAAAGAGCTGGGCATAAAAACTGTCGCAGTCCATTCCAAAGCAGACAAAGACCTGATGCATGTTCATCTGGCTGATGAATCCGTCTGCATTGGTCCAAACAGTCCGGTAGAAAGCTACCTGAACATTCCGGCCATTATCAGCGCTGCCGAAGTGACCGATGCCACGGCCATTCATCCTGGTTATGGTTTCCTGTCTGAAAACGCTGACTTTGCCGAGCAGGTAGAACGCAGTGGTTTCAACTTTATCGGCCCGTCAGCAGACGTCATTCGTCTGATGGGCGACAAGGTGTCTGCCATCGCCGCCATGAAACAGGCTGGCGTGCCCACAGTGCCCGGTTCCGATGGCCCGCTGACCAGCGATACCGAACGCACCCTTGAGATCGCCCGTCGTATCGGTTATCCGGTCATCATCAAAGCCTCCGGTGGCGGTGGCGGCCGGGGCATGCGTGTGGTTCACGAGGAATCTGAGTTGTTGAACGGTATCAGCCTGACCAAGTCAGAGGCCAAGGCTGCGTTTAATAACGATGTGGTGTATCTGGAAAAATTCCTGCAAAACCCTCGTCATGTAGAATTTCAGGTGCTGGCCGATGGTCAGGGCGGCGCTATCCATCTGGGTGATCGCGATTGTTCATTGCAGCGCCGCCATCAGAAAGTCATCGAAGAAGCACCAGCGCCTTACATCGACGAAGATGCTCGCGCCACGGTTGCTGCAGCCTGTACCCGAGCCTGTATTGAAATCGGCTACCAGGGTGCTGGCACCTTTGAGTTTCTCTATGAAGACGGTCGCTTCTACTTCATTGAAATGAACACCCGTGTTCAGGTCGAGCACCCGGTCACTGAAATGATTTCCGGCGTCGATATTGTCAAAGAGCAGCTGCTCATTGCCAGTGGTCAGCCCCTGAGCATTACTCAGGATGATGTTGTCCTTCAGGGCCACGCGTTCGAATGCCGTATTAACGCAGAAGACCCGACCACCTTTATGCCCTCACCGGGTAAAGTGAGCCAGTTCCATGCGCCAGGTGGTAACGGTGTCCGGGTAGATTCCCATCTGTATAACGGCTATACCGTGCCGCCCTATTACGATTCACTGATTGCCAAGCTGGTGACCTTCGGACCGGATCGCGAAACAGCTCTGAAACGGATGCGCAATGCTCTGGATGAAGCCGTTATAGAAGGCATACGAACCAATATTCCTCTGCACCAGGAGCTGGTTCGTGACACCAACTTTGAAAAAGGTGGTGTCAATATTCACTATCTGGAAAGCAAACTGGCTGAAGACTGATTCCTGATAGCCGGAACCGATTCCCATGGCGGACTGCTCTGCCATGGGAACCACTCTTTCGTGCAGACCTCAAGCCAACACCCTGCTAGAATTATCCCCGTTTTCCGCAGAATGTCTGTTCTGCCTTTCTTCTCTTTTTTACAAGTTCTCTTCTCATGCCCTGGATACAAATCAGACTTGATACCAATTCCGATCATGCCGCAGAACTGGAAGATCTGCTGCTTGAAGCCGGAGCCAGTGCCGTTACCCTACAGGACGGAAAAGATCAGCCACTGCTTGAGCCGGAACCCGGCAGCACCCCGCTCTGGCACCATACCGTCGTCATCGGCCTGTTCGACGCCCATACCGATATGGAAGCAGTGGTCAGCCAGCTTCAACATCAGTACCAGCGAGAGCCTTTCCCAAATCATAAAGTTGAAATTGTGGAAGACAAAGACTGGGAACGTGAATGGATGACCCACTTTGTGCCCATGCAGTTTGGTAAACGGCTGTGGGTTTGCCCGAGCTGGAAGGAGGTTCCGGAGCCGGACTCTGTGAACCTGATGCTCGATCCGGGTCTGGCTTTTGGTACCGGTACTCATCCAACCACCGCATTATGTCTGGAATGGCTGGAAAAGCAGGGCGACCTGTGCGAAAAAACCGTCGTCGATTACGGCTGCGGCTCTGGTATTCTGGCCATTGCAGCCCTGCTGCTGGGTGCCAGACGCGTCACCGGTGTAGACCTGGACCCGCAGGCTTTGACCGCCACCATCAACAATGCTGAACGAAACAACATTGCTCCGGAAAAACTACAGGTCTTTCTGCCAGAAAAAGCCCCGCAGGAAACAGTGGACATAGTACTGGCCAATATTCTTGCCGGGCCGCTGGTTCAGCTGGCTCCCACTTTGGCTGACTACCTGAAACCGGGCGGCAAGATCGCTCTGTCCGGCATTTTGTCTGAACAGACCGACAGCATTGTCAGCACTTACTCTGAATGGTTTGATCTTGAACCGGTTGTGCACAACGATGACTGGATTCTGGTAACAGGTACCCGTCGCTGATTTATCCATTTCCAGTGTAGATTCCGTGAAAGCTCCTACACTGGACTCCCCCTTTACTCTTTGGTCTAATTCCTATGGTAATGGTTGAAACCCACCACATGACCACTCTGGAATAGATACGCCCAATGACGCCCTCAAGGATCAGAACCACCCGCTGCCCCAAATGCCACACCTCTTTTCGCGTCACTCAGGCACAACTCCAAACAGCTGGGGGCTCTGTTCGCTGCGGCTCTTGCTTGAATATTTTTAATGCGGGCAAGGATGTGGACAGTGAGCCGGAAAGCATCATTGAAAACAAACAAACCAAAGCTTTAACAAGCGATGCTGAAACCTCAAAACCTGAACAGTCACAAGACGAGGTCACTGCCTCGCCCACTACTGGGCAATCAAGCTCCACTCTTAACTCATTACTGAAGAAAGTAGATAAAGAGCAAGTCGAAATCCGCCATGAAAGACGCACAAAGCGAAGCAAAATCAGCAAAAAACGCCTGCTTCAATACAGTGTCGTCTTAAGTGCCTGCCTGACACTGGGCTTTCAATACCTGTGGTTCAACAAAGATGAGCTGTCTTTAAATCCAGCAATACGCCCTTATTTACAATCAGTGTGTAAAACCTTGAACTGCACGCTGCCTCCAGTTGTCAATATCAGTGAAATACAAAGCTCACAATTGCTGGTTCGTATTCACCCGGATAATGAGCAGATGATGGTGGTGGATGCAGTCATTGTTAACCAGGCCAGCCACCCCCAACCCTGGCCCAAACTGTCTCTGGCGTTCACCGATCTTCAGGATCAACCCGTTGCCAGCCGAACTTTCAGTCCGAAAGAGTACCTGGGCGGCGAACTGGCAGGCACAAAAGAGATGCCTGCCAATCAGGCGATTCGACTGAGTCTTGAACTGCTTGACCCCGGCCCCGACGCTGTGAACTATCGCCTTACCTTCAAGAGAAAAACACGGTAGATAACGGAAAAACACCGTTGCACACCATCCAACAGATAATGATAGTTACTTAATATTTAAACTATTAACTACTTGATTTAGATCAAGAATCGGTCAGATTACAGCGGCAACACCTTGAGGTTTTCACCAGATAAGTCACTATATAAACGCCGATGAAAAAGATTATTTATCTTTAGTTAACCAATAAGCGGTTAAATCCACCTTTAAAAGGTAGGTTTATCGAAGCCGTTCTTTGCGAGTGACTGAAGCGGCTGACTGACAGAGGAATTTCGTACATTTTCACTTTCGTACATTTTTTGTACAGAGTATGATGATAGATCGGATCACGGTTAATAAGTCTGTACAGCTGATCCGTCAGGTGGCTTTTCTGCAAAGCTCTTTATCCAGAGTGACCATTAGCTGCCCGAAGTTGTCCACTCATGTTGTACGTTATTTTTCCTAGGAGGCTGTCCGAAAATAGCGCCCGTAGCGAGGATCGTAGAAAATTGAGGATAAAAATCCGGTTTTGAGAGGAGAATAGCGAGCTATTTGACGAACAAAAGCGGATTTTTAGACCAATTTACTACGACCGCAGTAGGGCAGTCTATTATCGGACAGCCTCCTAGTCAGAGGCACCCTTTTGTTGAAGATTGGCCCATATACCATCGAGAATCCCGTTATTCTGGCACCAATGGCAGGTGTAACGGATCGCCCTTTTCGCCAGCTGTGTCTGGAGATGGGCGCAGGCATGGCGGTATCCGAAATGGTTACCAGCAACTCGAAACTCTGGAACACCCGAAAGTCCAGATTACGTATGGACCACAGCGGTGAACACGAGCCACGTTCTGTCCAGATTGCCGGCAGCGAGCCTGCCCAAATGGCGGAAGCCGCCCGGGCAAATCAGGAGCGCGGGGCACAGATCATCGACATCAACATGGGATGTCCGGCCAAAAAAGTATGCAACAAAGCCGCAGGCTCCGCTCTGATGAAAGAACCGGAACTGGTCAGGCAGATACTGCAGGCCGTCGTTACGGCTGTTGATATTCCAGTCACTTTAAAGATCAGAACAGGCTGGAGCCCTGATCAGAAAAATGCACTGGATATAGCCAGAATGGCACAGGATTGTGGCATACAGGCACTTTCCGTTCACGGAAGAACAAGACAGTGCATGTATAAAGGCGAAGCCGAATACGACACGATCCGCAGCGTCTGCGAGGCAATAGACATTCCGGTGATTGCCAATGGCGACATCACAACACCGGAAAAAGCGAAGCAAGTGTTTGAGTGGACCGGGGCAAATGCCGTCATGGTCGGCAGGGCAGCCCAGGGAAGACCCTGGATTTTCAGAGAGATTAATCATTATCTGAAAAATGGAGAAAAGCTGCCAGAGCCTGAATCGGAAGAAGTGCAGCGAATCCTGCTCGGACACCTCAATGCCCTTTACGAGTTCTACGGAGAACATCAGGGGGTACGCATCGCCAGAAAACACGTTGGCTGGTATTTGCAGGCCAAGCCATCAGGTTCCGAGCTGAGGAAGCAATTCAACAGACTGGAATCTGCAGAAACACAAGAAAACTGCATTCTGGAGTATTTTCAGAGTTTTTCAGAGAACGACACAATCAGATATTCAGAGACCTCGCTAGAAAGTGCGGCTCAGGATAGGGGTAAAAAAAAGGACATAGCAGCATGACAGCCACACAAGTTTTTGTAGAAGACCGCAATGCAGGCGCTCATCATCTGGTCGGCAAAGTCGAGAGCGAGAGCCAGACTCTGCGCGACAGCGTTGAGAAAGCCATGAACAACTACTTCGCACATCTGGACGGCCAGGAAGTGACTGACGTATACGAAATGGTTCTGTCCGAGGTTGAAGCACCACTGCTGGAAACCGTTATGGCTTACGTAAAAGGTAACCAGACAAAAGCAGCCATTCTGCTGGGTCTGAACCGTGGTACTTTGCGCAAGAAGCTGAAGCAGTACGGTTTGCTGTAAAAACGGATAAGGCTATTATGAAGGCGGCTTTTTAGCCGCCTTTTTGTTGCTTCAAATTTTTCGAACGGATATTCAGAATAATTGCTGCAAAAAACAACGGTACCGGCTAAAATCTGCCAGCTTAACAGGCAACACTAACCTTCAGCTGTATCTTACAGCTGCTTCAGAGAAAGGAAAGATGGCAGTAGATTCCCCTGTATCTCCTATTCGTCGAGCTCTTATCAGCGTATCTGATAAAACCGGTATTGTAGAATTTGCCAGTGCGCTGCATCAGCGTTCTGTAGACATTCTCTCCACAGGTGGCACTTATAAGCTACTGATTGATAACGATATCCCTGCCACCGAGATCTCTTCCTACACCGGTTTTCCGGAAATGATGGATGGCCGTGTCAAAACCCTGCACCCCAAAGTCCACGGTGGCATTCTGGGCCGCAGCGGTCAGGATGAAGCGATCATGGCCGAACATGGCATCAGCCCGATTGACCTGGTAGTGGTCAACCTGTATCCGTTTGAGCAGACCATTGCCCGGGAAGACTGCGACCTGCCCACCGCCATTGAAAACATCGATATCGGCGGCCCCACCATGGTGCGATCGGCTGCCAAAAATCATCGAGACACCACGATTGTTGTGAATGCCAGCGACTATGCTCGGGTTCTAGAAGAAATGGATAGCAATGACAATGGCGTCACCGCCGCTACCCGTTTCGATCTCGCTGTTCAGGCCTTTGAGCACACAGCCCATTACGATGGTGCCATTGCC
Source organism: Endozoicomonas montiporae CL-33 (assembly GCF_001583435.1). Classification (NCBI taxonomy): domain Bacteria; kingdom Pseudomonadati; phylum Pseudomonadota; class Gammaproteobacteria; order Oceanospirillales; family Endozoicomonadaceae; genus Endozoicomonas; species Endozoicomonas montiporae. Next base: position 4,360,536 of record NZ_CP013251.1, read on the forward strand.
AACTATCTTGGCAAACGGGTCCATCAGAGTGAAAGCGATGCTGACCAAGAGTTCCCACGCACATTCAACACCCAGTTCCAGAAAGCGCAGGTCATGCGTTATGGTGAGAACCCTCACCAGAAAGCGGCGTTTTACGTTGAAAAGAACGCGCCTGCCGGAACCATTGCCTCAGCTCAGCAAATTCAGGGCAAAGCGCTTTCCTACAACAACATCGCAGACACCGACGCAGCCCTGGAATGTGTAAAAACCTTTGAAGAGCCCGCCTGCGTGATCGTTAAACACGCCAATCCCTGCGGTGTGGCTGTCGCCGAAACCCCTCTCGACGCTTACGATCTGGCCTATGCCACCGACCCAACCTCTGCGTTTGGTGGCATTATTGCCTTCAACCGGACATTGGATGCTGAGACCGCAAAAGCCATTATCGAGCGGCAGTTTGTGGAAGTGATTATCGCACCAGCGGTCGATACAGCAGCCAGAGAAATTGTTGCCAGTAAAAAAAATGTTCGTCTGCTGGAATGTGGTACCCTTCCAGAGAAACCAGCACCCTTCCTTGATTTCAAGCGGGTTAACGGCGGCTTGCTGGTTCAGGACTGCGACCAGTTTGTGACCACCCACGCCAACATGAAAGTTGTGACAGACCGGGCTCCAACCGAAGCCGAATTAAAAGACCTGTTGTTTGCCTGGAAAGTCGGCAAATTCGTTAAATCCAACGCCATCGTTTATGCCAAAAATAATCAAACCATTGGTGTGGGAGCGGGTCAGATGAGTCGTGTTTACAGTGCCAAAATCGCGGGTATCAAGGCGGCCGATGAAAACCTTGAAGTTCCCGGATCCGTCATGGCGTCTGATGCTTTCTTTCCGTTCCGCGATGGTATTGATGCAGCTGCCAAAGCCGGTGTAACGGCGGTGATTCAACCCGGTGGTTCCATGCGTGATCAGGAAGTCATTGACGCTGCCAATGAAGCAGGCATTGCCATGGTATTCACCGGTGTTCGCCACTTCCGCCATTGATAAGTAACACTGACATCACTCTCGTCTCTAATATTCTTTCGGGTTCACAATGGTTAAACTGCTAACCAGCGTGAACCCATAAAAAGCACCTGAAGGACAGGCAAATCATGAAAGTGCTGATCATCGGAAACGGCGGCCGCGAACATGCTCTGGCATGGAAGGTGGCTCAGGATCAAAACGTACAACAGGTTTTTGTGGCGCCCGGCAATGCCGGTACACACCTTGAGTCCGGCATTACCAATGTCAACATCGGTGTACTGGAGCTGGACAAGCTGGTTGCTTTTGCCAGAGAAGAAGCCATTGATCTCACCATTGTTGGGCCTGAGGCGCCTCTGGTGGCAGGCATTGTGGATCGTTTTGAGGCCGAAAGCCTGAACATCTTTGGCCCGACACAGGCTGCAGCCCAGCTTGAGGGTTCCAAAGCGTTCACCAAAGATTTCCTCGCCCGTCATAACATACCAACCGCTGACTACCAGAACTTTACCGAGATTGAACCCGCCAAAGCTTACGTACGGGAAAAAGGCGCCCCCATCGTGGTCAAAGCCGACGGCCTCGCTGCGGGTAAAGGCGTTATTCTCGCGCAAACGGAACAGGAAGCGTTTGCCGCTATCGACGATATGCTGGCAGGCAATGCCTTTGGCGAAGCCGGACACCGGGTAGTTATTGAAGAGTTTCTGACCGGTGAAGAAGCCAGCTTCATCGTTATGGTCGATGGCAAAAATATTTTGCCTATGGCCACCAGCCAGGACCACAAGGCGCGTGATAATGGCGACAAAGGGCCAAACACTGGCGGCATGGGTGCTTATTCACCCGCACCGGTGGTAACACTGGCTATCCATGACCGAGCCATGAAAGAAGTCATTATTCCAACCGTTGAAGGCATGGCGGCTGAAGGCAATGTCTACAAAGGTTTCCTGTATGCCGGTCTTATGATCGACACAAAAGGAACCCCTAAGGTGTTGGAATACAACTGTCGTTTTGGTGACCCTGAAACCCAGCCTATTATGATGCGCCTGCAGTCCAGTCTTGCCCAACTCTGCCTTGCCGGAGCAAAAGGGGAGCTGAATACCGTCCAACCTGAATGGGATTCCCGCACAGCATTAGGCGTTGTTATGGCTGCCGGAGGCTACCCTGCTGAATACCGCAAAGGGGATCAGATTACCGGTATCGAAGGCGCTAATAACAACAACTGTAAGGTATTCCACGCAGGCACCCAGCTGGAAGGCGATGACGTATTCACTAATGGTGGTCGTGTACTCTGTGTGACCGCTCTTGGCGAGTCAGCAAAAATTGCTCAGATGATGGCTTATCAAGGTGTCAAAAAGGTGAATTGGAAAGATGCCTACTACCGCACCGATATTGGATACCGGGCGATAGTCAGAGAAGAAGCATAAGCATTTAATGTAATTATTTCAGACAGGTGGCTCAGGCCCCTGTCTCTTATTGCCAGCAATTACACGTCAGGCGCGCAAGGCCAAAAAACTGGGCATACGAAGTATTCTGACCAAACCTGTGACTCGATTCACTCTGCAAAAGGCACTGGCGAAGTCGATTGGAACAGACAAAGAACCCGCGCAATCGGAACCCAAACGCAAAATAGCAGAACCCGCGTAACAGGCAGGCTCTGCGGGCCCGCTCAATGATAATCTTGAGACAACTCATGCACCGCATGAACAAAAACAGCGGCTTTTTCCGGCTCGACGAACTGATGAATTCCGTGTCCAAGATTAAACACATGACCGTCGCCTGAACCAAATTGCTGTAGAATCTTTCCTACTTCCTGTCGAATGCGCTGAGGAGAGGCATACAGCACTGAAGGATCCATATTCCCCTGTAAAGCCACTTTACCACCTATGCGGTTTCTGGCATCCGATATATTGGTTGTCCAGTCCAGCCCAAGAGCATCAGTACCGGTTTCAGCCATCCACTCCAGCCATTGGCCACCGTTTTTGGTAAACAGTATCACCGGCACCCGACGGCCTTCATGCTCCCTGATCAATCCGGAAACAATCTTTTGCATATAGTTGAGAGAAAACGCCTGATAGCAGTCCGGAGACAACACACCGCCCCAGGTATCAAAGATCTGAACCGCCTGAGCACCCGCCTGTATCTGGGCATTCAGATAAGCGGTAACCGACTCGGCCAATACCGTTAACAACTGATGCAGTGCCTGAGGCTGGTCGTACATCATGGCCTTTACAAGACGGAAGTCTTTGCTGCTGCCACCTTCCACCATATAGGTCGCCAGTGTCCACGGACTACCTGAAAAACCAATTAAAGGCACCCTGCCATTCAACTCCCGACGAATAACCCGAACCGCATCCATCACGTAACCAAGGTCTTTTTCAGGATCAGGCGCACTCAGCCGTTCAATATCGGCGGGCGTCCTGACCGGCTGTTTAAACCTCGGCCCTTCACCGGTTTCAAAATACAGACCAAGCCCCATCGCATCAGGAATAGTCAGGATGTCTGAAAACAAAATCGCGGCATCCAGAGGAAAACGTTCCAGCGGTTGAAGGGTCACTTCACAGGCAAACTCCGGATTCTGGCACAATGACATAAAGTCACCGGCTTCTTTTCTCAGAGCCCGGTATTCCGGCAAATAACGCCCGGCCTGACGCATCATCCAGACCGGAGTCACATCCACAGGTTCCCGCAGCAGAGCCTTTAACAGACGATCATTTTTTAATTCAGCCATACTCACCTCTGACCCTGACCCGAACCTTGTCGCGTTATTATTGATAGAAGAAAGTTATTAATAGAAAAAAGGAAGCTCACAGCTTCCCTTTTCAATCAAACATCCAAATAGTCAAGAATACCTTCTGCGGCCTGTCGCCCTTCCCAAATGGCCGTCACCACCAGATCAGAACCACGAACCATATCGCCTCCGGCAAACACTTTCGGGTTAGACGTCTGAAACTTGTACTGTGCCTGTTCAGGCGCCACCACACGACCACTTTCGTCCATCTGGATATCGTGATCTTCAAACCATGTAGCAGGACTTGGCCTGAAACCAAAAGCGATCAGCACCGCATCGGCTTCAAGGATTTCCTCACTTCCGGGAATAACCTGTGGACGACGACGACCGTTTTCATCCGGTTCTCCCAGCTCGGTGGACACCAGTTTGATACCTTCAACCTTGCCATCACCCACAATACCAACCGGCTGACGATTGAACAGGAACTTCACACCTTCCTGTTTGGCATTGGCTACTTCACGACGGGAACCGGGCATATTCTCTTCATCCCGGCGATAGGCACAGGTAACGCTGGCAGCGCCCTGACGAATGGAAGTCCGGTTACAGTCCATAGCCGTATCACCACCACCCAACACCACAACTCTTTTGCCTTTGAGATCAATAAAGTCAGTTTCATTTTGCTCAAAGCCAAGGTTGCGATTGACACTGGAAACCAGAAACGGCAACGCTTCATAAACACCCGGCAGACTTTCACCTTCAAAGCCGCCTTTCATGTAGGTATAGGTGCCCATACCCATAAAGACAGCGTCGTATTCTTTCAGCAGTTCCGCCATCTGCACATCTTTCCCGATCTCGGTGTTCAGCTGGAATTCGATCCCCATCTCGGTAAAGATTTCACGACGGCGGGACATCACGTTTTTTTCCAGCTTGAATTCGGGAATACCAAAAGTGAGCAGCCCACCGATTTCCGGATATTTATCAAACACCACCGGCTTCACACCATTGCGTGCCAGAATATCCGCACAACCCAGGCCTGCTGGCCCCGCACCAATAACAGCCACCTTTTTATCGGTCCACTCAACCTCTGACATATCCGGGCGCCAGCCCAGTGCCAGCGCTGTATCGGTAATGTATTTCTCAGTGGCACCAATGGTCACTGCACCAAAACCGTCATTCAGGGTGCAGGCACCTTCACACAGACGATCCTGTGGACATACACGACCACAGACTTCCGGCAGACTGTTGGTCTGATGGGACAATTCGGCTGCTTCAAACAGGTTCCCTTCAGACACCAGTTTCAGCCAGTCAGGAATGTAATTGTGTACCGGACATTTCCATTCACAGTAAGGGTTGCCGCAGGACAGGCAACGATGCGCCTGCCGCTTCACTTCGGTTTCACTGTAAGGCTTATAAATTTCCACAAAGTCCTGCTTGCGGGCTCTGAGCGTTTTTTTCTCAGGATCTTTGCGGTTCACTTCCACAAACTGAAAGTGATTGTTTAATCGGTTGCTACTGTAATGTGACATATCTGCCTGACCTCATTCGCTGTAATCATTAACGTTATTGCAACTTCCATGGACACCCTATTCAGGACGTCCGCGGGTGGTTGCCAGCAATGAGTCCAGATCCGCAGCCTTTGGCTTCACCAGCCAGAAGCGACCGCGGTAGTCATAGAACTCTTCATGCAGCTCACGTCCCCATTCACTGCCCGTTTTGTTGGCATAGTCTTCCAGCAGCCTCATCAGGTGCGACTGGTACATTTCCATGCTTTCAGTATCAATGCGGTGAATCTCTACCAATTCGTGGTTATAACGATCCACAAAGTGTCGATGCAGGTCCAACACATAGGCAAAACCACCGGTCATACCAGCACCGAAGTTATGCCCTGTCTCGCCCAGCACCACCACCAGACCACCGGTCATGTATTCACAGCAGTGATCACCGGCACCCTCAACAATGGCCGTCGCACCGGAGTTACGCACAGCCAGTCGTTCACCGGCTCGACCAGCTGCGTACAGTTGCCCGCCGGTTGCACCATACAAACAGGTATTACCGATGATGGCGGTTTCATTGGATTTAAACGTACTGCCCTGTGGCGGACGAATCACCAGCTCACCACCGGTCATGCCCTTACCCACATAATCATTGGCGTCGCCTTCCAGATGCATGTTCAAACCACCGGCATTCCAGACACCAAAACTCTGTCCGGCAGTACCCGTCAGGCTGAGCTGTATCGGATTATCATTCATCCCGTGGTTGCCATGTCGTTTGGCAATTTCGCCAGACAAACGGGCACCAATCGAACGGTCACAGTTGCCAACGGTGTAAGTAAACTCACCACCCTGACCACTTTCAATAGCTGACAGGCAATCCTTCACCATCTGCTCGGCCAGTTCACCTTTATCAAACGCAGGGTTACGTGCTACCTGACAGGTGTGCGGCTTATCTTCAGGTATCTGGTCACTACCAAGAATCGCCGACAAATCCAGATGCTTCTGTTTATCGCCTACCCCCGGAAGCTGCTCCAGCAGGTCTGTACGACCAATGACGTCTTCAAGACGGTTGACGCCGAGTTTTCCCAGAATCTCACGCACTTCAGTGGCAACAAATGTGAAGAAATTCATAATCATATCAACGGTTCCATTGAAGTGATTATCACGCAGATTCTTGTCCTGTGTCGCCACACCTGTCGCACAGTTATTGAGGTGACAGATACGCAAGTACTTACATCCCATAGCGATCATCGGGGTTGTACCGAAGCCATAGCTTTCAGCACCAAGAATGGCTGCCTTCACCACATCCAGACCCGTCTTCAAACCACCATCCGTTTGCAAACGTACCTTGCCTCGCAGATCATTACCTCTCAGGGTTTGATGGGCTTCACTCAAGCCCATCTCCCACGGAGAACCCGCGTAGCGAATAGACGTCAACGGGCTGGCAGCAGTACCACCGTCGTAACCGGAAATAGTGATCAGATCTGCATAAGCTTTGGCAACACCTGCTGCAATCGTACCCACACCAGGCTCTGACACCAGTTTCACTGAAATCAGCGCATCAGGGTTCACCTGTTTCAGGTCAAAAATCAATTGCGCCAGATCTTCAATAGAATAAATATCATGGTGTGGCGGCGGTGAAATCAGGGTTACACCCGGCACCGAATAACGTAAACGGGCAATCAACCGGTTGACCTTACCTCCGGGAAGCTGACCGCCTTCACCCGGCTTGGCACCCTGAGCTACCTTGATCTGCAACACCTCGGCATTCACCAGATAGTGCGGGGTAACACCAAAACGCCCCGACGCAATCTGCTTGATCTTGGAAACACGATTGGTGCCATAACGGGTCGGGTCTTCGCCACCTTCACCCGAGTTAGAACGTCCACCCAGTGTATTCATCGCCTGCGCCAGGGCTTCGTGCGCTTCCGGCGAAAGAGCGCCAAGACTCATAGCCGCCGAATCAAAACGTCTGACAATATCAGACACTGACTCGACCTCATTCAGGCTGATGGATTGCCCGGTCTCTTTCAGGGTAAACAGATCGCGCAGGGTGGCCGCTGGACGTTCATTCACCAGTTTTGAGTAACGACGAAACTCTTCGTAGTCGCCGGTCTGAACCGCTTTCTGTATCTGTTGCACAACATCAGGGTTAAACGCATGGTACTCACTGTCGTGTACATACTTAAGCAAACCGCCCTGCTGAATAGGCTTACGCTTTTTCCACGCTTCATTCGCTAGCAGCAATTGCTCCTGCTGGAATTCGGCAAACCCTGCACCTTCAATACGGCTCTGAACGTCTTTAAAGCAGAGATCAACGACTTCTGTCGCCAGGCCAATTGCTTCAAACAACTGCGCTGCGCGATAGGAAGCCACTGTAGAGATACCCATCTTGGACAGAATCTTCATCAGACCCTTATCAATACCTTTACGGTAAGACTTGTAGGCATCCAGAGGGTCCGCCAGTACTTCGCCGGAACGAACCTGGTCGTTAACAATTTCGTAAGCGAGATATGGATAGATACAGGTCGCACCAAAGCCCAGCAATACCGCAAAGTGGTGAGAGTCCCGAGCTGTGCCCGTTTCTACCAGCAGATTAGCATCGGAACGCAAACCCTGATCGATCAGCCTGTGGTGTACAGCACCCGTTGCCATGGCTGCATGAATTGGCAATTTGTCCTGAGCAATGTCCCGGTCGGTCAGGTGAATGACCACCTTGCCATTTCGAACCGCCTCTTCAGCCTGATCACAAATAAATTCAACAGCCGCCTTCAGACCCACTGCCGGATCGTAGTTCAGGTCAATACGCTCCACTTCCAGATCTTCCATCTGGTGATGAGCATTAATCAGGTTCAGGAATTTGGTGGTCGAAAGCACAGGTGACTTCAGAATCACCCGATTCGCCAGTTCAGGTGACTCCTGAAACAGGTTTTTCTCGCGCCCCAGACAGGTTTCCAGCGACATCACAATCGCTTCACGCAGCGGGTCAATGGGCGGGTTAGTCACCTGAGCAAACTGTTGCCGGAAATAGTCGTACACCGAACGGGTTCTGCCCGACAAAACGGCCATCGGAGTGTCGTCCCCCATGGAGCCCACCGCTTCCTGACCGTTTTCCACCAGCGGACGAATGATCTGGTCACGTTCTTCAAAACTGACACCAAACAGCTTTTGGTGCGTATTCAGTGCAGCCGTATCCAGATGCTCAATCTTGTGGGCATCTTCACGGAAGTCTGAGCGGATTCGGTAGGAGTATTTCTTCAGCCACTGCTTGTAAGGCTGACGATCTTTCAACTGCTCATCAATGTCGTGTGCCTGTAACAGTTCGCCGGTCTGAGTATCAATTGCCAGTACTTCACCGGGGCCGACCCGGCCTTTGGCCACCACATCTTCAGGCTTGTAATCGTAAACTCCAATCTCGGACGCAACCGTCAGATAGCCGTTGCGGGTAATCACCCAGCGAGACGGGCGTAAACCATTACGGTCAAGAGCACAAACGGCTTTGCGACCATCCGACAGCACCAGACCGGCAGGGCCATCCCACGGTTCCATGTGCATGGAGTTGTATTCGTAGAAGGCGCGCAGACCCGGATCCATGGTATCTACGTTCTGCCAGGCAGGCGGAATCAGCATACGAATCGCACGATATAAGTCCACACCACCCGTGACCAGCAGTTCCAGCATGTTATCCAGAGAGGATGAATCAGAGCCGGTGCGGTTGACCAGCGGCGTAACCTGATCCAAACCCGGCAACAGTTCAGACTGGAATTTCTTGCGACGCGCCTGAGCCCAGTTCCGGTTACCCATAATGGTATTGATTTCGCCATTATGAGCCAGCAGGCGGAAAGGCTGTGCCAGTTTCCAGCGAGGCATGGTGTTGGTGGAAAAACGCTGATGGAAGACGCAGATAGCGGTTTCGAAGCGTGGGTCGCCCAGGTCTTCATAAAAGTTGGCAAGATCCACCGGCATCATCAAACCTTTGTAGGTGATGACGCGGGTTGAAAGCGAGCAGATATAAAAATCATCATCGCCTTCCATAACCATATTGGTGTGACGACGAGCCATGTACATCTTTGCCGAAAAAGCCACATCATCGAGATCGGCATCGCCAGTAATAAATACCTGCTCAATCACTGGCAATTGCTCTAGCGCAATAGGTCCAAGGCATTGGTTGTTAACCGGCACTTTCCGCCAGCCTGCAACGGACAACCCTTGCTCAGCCAGATCTCGTTCAATTTGATCACGAGCCGTCTGTGCTTTTTTCTGATCCTGGCTCAGGAAAATCATACCCACCGCGTACAATTCTGGCAGAGCCTGGCCGAACTGTTCTTTGGCAATGGTTCGAAAAAAGGTGTCAGGGGTTTGAATAAGCAGACCACAGCCGTCGCCTGTTTTGCCGTCGGCCGCAATGCCTCCGCGGTGCGTCATGCAGGTGAGTGCTTCAATTGCGGTCTTCAGGAGATCATGACTTCTGTTCCCCTCCATATGGGCAATAAGGCCGAAACCGCAGTTATCCCGAAACTCCCCAGGATTATACAGACCTGATTTCATAGGCAATTTTCATCCACTCAGTCGTCAGTCGTTTGTTATAGGGTTCGAGAGCTGTCTTCCTGACATTGATGACTGCTGTTTAAGAGGTATGTTTGGTTATAACAAAACCACTTCCTACCTCGCACCGCTTCCTGATTCTAGCGCAGATTTTTTTACAGCAGAGGCTGGTAACCTTTCCTGATAGCAGATAGATGATGAAAATTTATTCTGATTAAAAAGCTGCCGTCTAAAGCAACATCCACCTTGCACAGCTTTCCTGAAAAGCAGCTATCCTGAAAAACTGCCTTGAGCAAGCTCACCTTATGGAAAGTCTTTTGCCCGGACAGTCAGTCACCAGTTCGAACCAACTATTTTGTTTGTTATCTCCCTTTGCCCATTACTGTCGTTATTGGATAGTGTTTTATAGACAAAGGGCTGACCATTTTACATGGGCAGCCCTTTAATCACAAATATCAAAAAACAACAATAAGTGTTAACTTTTAACCGAATAGCATCTAACACCTAACAAGAACACATTTCCAGCAATGTTGAATCCAGTTCACCACGGTCAAATTCAGATGTCACAACCGCCTTGCCAACCTGCTCCAGAAGCACCAGTCTGAGACGACTGTCCAAAACCTTCTTATCCACCGCCATGATCTCAAGGAAGTTTTCGGGCGTCATACCTTCAGGGGGAAGAACTGGCAGGTTTGCCTGTTTCAGCAATTGTTGAAGCTGCTCTACCTGATCCTCTGAAATAGCGCCCAGACGACAGGACAGTTTGGCTGCCATCACCATCCCTGCAGCAACGGCTTCACCATGCAACCATTCACCATAACCAACGTGCGTTTCAATGGCATGGCCAAAAGTGTGACCAAGGTTCAGAATGGCCCGAATGCCCGCTTCTTTTTCATCCTCCGCCACCACTTTCGCTTTGTCTGCACAGGATCTGTGTATGGCATACACCAATGAGTCGGTATCACGCGCCATCAGTTTTGCAATATTGTCCTGCAACCAGCCATAAAACTCTGGATCACAGATAAGCCCGTATTTGATCACTTCGGCAATACCGGCAGACAGTTCACGATCAGGCAGAGTACCCAGAACATCTGTATCAATCATTACGGCATTCGGCTGATGAAATGCGCCGATCATATTCTTGCCAAGTGGATGATTAACCCCGGTTTTTCCACCGACGGAAGAGTCCACCTGAGACAGCACCGTGGTAGGAACCTGAATAAATTCAACACCTCGCTGGTAACAAGCTGCCGCAAAGCCAGCCATGTCGCCAACCACACCACCACCCAGCGCGATCAATGTGGTCGTTCGGTTATGGCGTGCCTGCAACAGCCCGTCAAAAACGGTCTCCAGTGTTTGCAGGTTCTTAAAAGCTTCGCCATCCGGCAATACGATATCGATAACGTCAAAATCGTTCAGCAACGATTTAAGTTTATTCAGGTACAGGGGCGCAATGGTTTCGTTGGTCACAATGGCGACCTGCTTTGCCCTGATATAAGGCGTCAGCTTTGAAGCATCAGACAACGTTCCGGAACCAATGAAGATAGGGTAACTGCGATCACCAAGATCAACCGTTAACTCAGGCATTACAATCCTCGACTTTGTTCTACAGCCTTGATGATTTCATTAATCAGAGACTTGAGAGAATAACGTTCAGTATCCAGAGTAAGGTCTGCCACACCGGAATAAAGAGGTTCCCGTTCTTTCAGCAGGTTTTCCAGCACCGCCTTGCGATCCGGCCTTTGCAGTAAAGGACGCTTTTTGTCCTTTGCCGTGCGTTCCAGCTGGGCTGCAACAGAAGCTTTCAGAAAAACCACAAACCCATTAGTCCCCAGATGTCGGCGGTTTTCCTCCTGGGTCACCGCTCCGCCACCGGTTGCAAGAACGACTCCACGCTCTTCACAGAGCTCCCGGATAACCTGACGCTCACGCTGGCGAAAGCCTTCCTCACCCTCAACATCAAATATCCAGGGGATATTCGCTCCGGTGCGCGCTTCCACCTCATGATCCGAATCATAGAATGGCAGTCCCAGCTCTTTTGCCAGCATCCTGCCAATAGTACTTTTTCCAGCCCCCATGGGCCCAACAAGATAAATATTTGTTAACGGCATCTCTTGTCGCCCGACCTCCTGCCTGTATGTAGGCGAGACTAGCGCATAGTACAAGTCTCTGACAAATAAAAAACGGGAGCGTTGTCCGTTAACAACGTTCCCGTTCAGGAAATGTTTGCCCGGTATCAGCGCAGAGCGACATTCTCGTTGATGATGCGAGGTGTGATGAAGATCATTAGTTCAGTTTTTTCATCACTGTTTGATTCCGTTCGAAAAAGTCTACCAACAAAAGGAACATCACCTAGAAGCGGCACCTTGGTAATATTTTTTTTGACCTCTTGAGTAAACACTCCGCCTAAAACCACTGTCCCGCCGTCTTTGACTAAAATCCTGGTATCAACTTCATTCTTATTGATAGTGGGCACACCGTTTACCGCATCTGCTCCTTGTGAATCATTCTTCACAATGACATCCATGATTACGCTACCTTCAGGTGTTATTTGTGGCGTTACTTCCAGAGACAACACTGCGTCTTTAAAGGCGACTGAAGTCGCACCGCTTGATGTTTTTTCTTCATATGGAATTTCTTTACCTGACTTTATCACTGCTTTAGTTTTATCTGCCGTGATAACTTTTGGCTGAGCAACCGACTCGCCTCCACCGTCAGAAATAACTGCATTCATTTCCAGATTTAATATCGTTGTATTCGAAGCAATTCCTATTTTAAAGTTACTTCCAGCAGAGCCAAAGTCAATATAAGGGTTGTCAGCGTTGCCTACATCACTTTCATTTCCCAATTTCCAGTTAATACCTAGTTCTTTATTATAATCCGTATCCAAATTAATGATTCTTGCCTCAATCATCACCTGCCTGACCGGAATATCGAGCCGGTCAATCAGGTTTCGGATTTCATCCAGTTTTTCCTGGGTATCCTTTACCAAAAGACTGTTGGTTCTGGCCACCACCTGAACCGAACCGCGCTCTGTCAACAGCCCGGAGTCTTCACTTTCTCCCGAAAGCACCCCAGAGATTTCTTTGGCATCAGCGTAGTTAATCTGAATCAAATCGGTATAGACCGGTGCCAGTTCGCGAATTTGCTTGTCATTTTCCAGCTGCTGACGCTCCCGCGCAGCAATTTCTTCTGCCGGGGCAACGGTGAGAACATTACCTTCCTGACGCTTATCCAGCCCTTTCGCCTTAAGCACAATATCCAGGGCCTGATCCCAGGGAACATTCTGCAAGCGCAGTGTTACATTGCCAGTAACAGTATCCGAGGCCACAAGGTTAAGGTCGGTAAAATCAGCGATCAGCTGCAATACTTCCCTGACTTTAATGTCCTGGAAGTTCAGGGATAACTTATCGCCTTTGTAGGAAAGACCTCGACGACCACGGTTATAACTCTGCTGGCTGACGGGCTTGACGCTGACGGTAACAACATTGTCGGCCTGATAGGCGAGATAATCGAACTCACCCTTCGGCTCAATGACGATCACGGCATTACCATCTTCTGTTTTCGCATCGATGTATTTTACCGGTGTGGCAAAATCCATAACATCAAGACGATTCCTTAAGCGCCCGGGTAATACATTACCCTGAAACTCCAGACGAATTCGCCCGGCCATTTCATTCATATCCATGGGAATATTGGCATTGGCCAGAGTAATAACGACATTACCCTCACCCTCTTCACCACGCTGAAAGTCTATATGGGTAATTCCGGTACCACCCGGATCAGCCATTGGCGCTCCTGACTCGGCCACCATGGGTGACGACCCCGGACCGCCGGAATAAGCACTCTGCTGACTATCCGCACCCAGGTAAACATAAAGAACGTTGCCGTCATTTTTGGTAGAAAACTTGGTCGGGCTGCGCAAATTAACAACCAGACGAGTTCGGTCGCCGGCTTGAAGCACTGTGACACTCTTGGCGTTATCAAAGCCAATTTCGTTATATTTGGCCAGCGAACTTCGGGTGAAAGGCAAATCAATGGAAATTCTAGGTGGCTGATCGACACTGTAGCCTTTTGCCTGGGGAGCCGGCCCGTCAAACATTAATTTCAGCTCCACCATGCCGCCGGACAAGGAGCCTGCATCCATCCTCTTAAGGGTAACGGCCCAGGCCAAGGTCGGCATCCACGCCAGCAAAACAAACAGCAGTAAAGCTGCCGAAGTCTGCACTACGGGCTTTCTATTCATCTAAATGCCCCATTCCTGTATTTATTATTATTGTTCTATTCGGCACTGTCCGGGAAAAATCCAGCTTTCCACTCATAATTCAAAAGAGCCCTTGGTTCTATACCCATTGGATTTCGAGATGCTACTAGGCGACAAGTGAGTGAAGTCCCGTGAGCCTACGAGTAGTAGGTGATCGGAGTGAGCGAACGCTGACAACAACGTAGCATCTTGAAAGGCGATGGGTATAATCAATCCATTGAAAAGAGGCCATTCGACAAAGAGGCTATTGCCCACCCAGAACAAGTGATCGTGGTCGCTCAATCCAGAAGTCTTCACCGGCAGGAACAATCTCCAAAACACGGAGTTCCCGCTCATCAATGTAATCTATGCGTCCATGATTACGCCCCATGTAATCACCTACTTTAACACGATGAACCCCTTCACTGCTGCGTACCAGTCCCCATAATCCATCTTCGTTGCTGATAGAGCCCACCAGCGAAATAGACTCTATGTCAAACTGCTCAAGATAATCCTTATCCCGGTTCAGGTCTGGCTTAACATTCTTGTTGAGCTGCTGGAGATTGGCTTTTAAAACAACAGGAAGTTCAAAAGGGCTGCGCATACCCGCTGCACGATAAGCAAACGCTTCATAAGGCTTGAATTCCGGTAAGGGCTCAATTTTACCTGTCGGTCTGGCGCGCATTTCCTTCATGTACTGGTCAAGGTCAGACTTACCGGTTTGTCCGCCACAGCCCAGAACCGACAGCATCGCCGCAACCAGAACACTCCACTGCCATCCTTTCATTATTCAGCCTCCCTATCGTTGTAACGATAAGTTCGGGCCAGAATGTCCATTTTCAACACACTGCCACCAGACGATGGATCAATGGCAAAGTCATGCAGAGTGACTATTCTCGGCAGACTGGCAACGCCACTGACGAAACTGCCCAGATCATGATAATTGCCCTTCACCGTAATACTGATTGGCAATTCAATATAAAACTCAGATATTTTTTCCGGCTGCAGCTTAATAGCCTCAAACTGCAGCCCGGCTCCCCGTCCCGTAAAGGTAATGTCTTCAAGCAGTCCGGGAACTTCTGTATCACTGGGCAACTGCTTAACCAATGCTCCAAAAGACTCTTCCATCTGCCGCATCTGTTCCCGATAGGCCCCAAGGTTCGCGGCCTGAAATGCTTTGACCCGAAACTGCTCTTTTAATTCTTCTTCTTTTGCAATTTCACGATCCAAGTGAGTCTGAAACCCGCGCAAATGAAACTGATAGCCCAAAAAAACAACAAGAATAAACACAAGAACACAGGCGGTAACTCGAACCGGCAGAGGCCAGGAGCCAACGTTTTCAAGATCCAGTTCTGACACATCAAATTCAGACAGATTAATCTCATTCAGTTTCTTAAACGAATCCGCAATACTCATGACCTGTCCTCTTCATCCTCGGTATCCGGAGTCGTCTGCTGAATTGTCAGGTCAAACTCATTCTGTCGCTCGCCGTTAGCTGTCACTTTTCGAACGGCTGTAAGATTCGGATCTGTAAACCATTCAGAACTATTAAAGTTCCGCATCAGAGCAGAAATCTGATTATTGGACTCGGCAATCCCTACCAGTTTAAGGGTGCTGTCTTCCATGGACACTTTTTTGAAATACACACCCTTTGGCACCACCCTGACCAGCTGATCAAACACACGAACGCTGACAGGCCGATTACCCTGCAACCCCTGGATAACAGTCATTCTCTCCAGCAGCTGCTCGCGCTTTTTACGAAGATCTTTGATCTCGGCAATGCTTTTATTGAGTTTTTTGATATGACTTTGCAAATACAGATTTCTACTGGCTTGAGCATTGACAGAACTACTAACGGCAAGGTCACCCAGGAAAACAACCGCTGCGCCGAGAACAATGCTCATCATCAACACAGTGATAAACCGTTTTTTCCGTTCTTCCCTGAGCTGCTCCCGCCAGGGTAGCAGGTTAATTCTGGCCATCAGTCAAAGCTCCTCATAGCTAACCCGCAGGCAATAGTCAGTGCCGGAGCGGTAGAAGCCAACTGGCTGGCATCCACTTTTCCGGCAACGGCCATTTTCGCAAAAGGGTTGGCAACAATGGTTTGTGTGCCCAGCTTGTCCTGCATGAGTGCGGCAAGACCGTTCAGAGATGAAGAGCCCCCGGAAAGAATAATGGCATCAACATCATTAAACCGGGTGGCAGAATAAAAAAACTGCAGAGATCGGGAAACCTGCTGAATAATGGCGTCCTTGAATGGCTCAAGCACTTCAGATTCATAGTCTCCGGGTAAACCGCCTTTACACTTGGCTTTTTCAGCTTCTTCCGGTTCCAGTCCGTAACGGCGCTGAATTTCATCCGTTAACTGACGACCACCGAACAGCTGTTCACGGGTATAAATGCTCTGTCCCTTACTGAGCACATTCAGTGATGTATTGCTCGCACCAATATCAATAATGGCTACCACCGGATCATCTTCAGGCAATTCCAGCGAATCTTCCAGCAATTCAAAAATTCGCTCCATGGCAAATGCTTCAACATCGACAACTTTTGCTTTCAGACCCGCTGCTTCCAGTGCCGTTTCACGCATTTCAACATTATCCCTGCGGCAGGCTGCCAACAGTACTTCTGCGCGTTCCGGATTATTTTCCTTGAGACCCAGCACTTCGAAATCAATTGCTACTTCATCAAGTGCAAAAGGAATATACTGGTCAGCCTCAACGGCAATCTGGGACTCCATCTCGTCATCACTGAGAGAGGCATCCATTTCAACGGTTTTGGTAATAACAGCAGAACCGGATACGGCGATAGCCGCGTTCTTTACACCCGAACGGGAGTGGGCAACCGCCTTTTCAATGGCCTCCCCAACGGCTTCGGTTTCCTGAATATTATTTTCAACCACTGCACCGGGCTTCAGGGCATGTTCACCAAAAGCTTCCACGCGATACTTATCGCCACTTCGGCTAAGCTCAAGAACTTTGACAGACGTTGAACTGATATCGATGCCAAGAACAGAATTAGATTTATTTTTGAACAGTCCCAACACGGAGCTCATCCCTGTTCACTTGTTATAAGAGGTATAATTTCAATTAAATATCAGTATTTGCTTTTCTGCAATTACCGCAACAGACGATGCATACTCCACTACCTAAATTCACCAAAACGTGACAGTTACGGACACAAAACCGTGTAATCACCCGATAACATCGTCAAAATAATTTCAGGGTAACGTAAACTTCCCCGTTTTGTAGGGCATCGGAGTATTTTCCCTTTATAATGCCCCCACAGGATCGGCTCAATGAGCTGACAGGCTCAGATAAACTGGATGTCCCAGCAGAATGAAGCGAATGGTTAAATTTTTAAAATTCATACTATGGAGTGGCCTTGCCGGTTGCGGTGGCGCGCTGTTAATCGCAGCCAGCGCCTATCTGTACCTGAGCCCTTCCCTGCCATCTGTTGAAACCCTGCGGGACGTTCACCTGCAAACCCCTTTACGGGTATTTACCCGCGACGAGAAGCTGCTGGCAGAATTTGGTGAAAAACGCCGGACACCAGTGCGTATAGAAGAAACCCCTGAATTTCTGATTCAGGCGTTTATGGCCGCAGAAGACGACCGGTTTTACTCTCATCCGGGTGTCGATATCGTTGGCCTGATGCGTGCAGCGGTGCAACTGGTTTCAACCGGTCGCATCCAGTCAGGTGGCAGCACCATCACCATGCAGGTGGCAAAAAACTTCTTTCTCAGTCACGAAAGAGTGTTTTCCCGTAAATTCAATGAAATACTGCTGGCCCTCCAGATTGAAAGGGAACTCGACAAGTCCGAAATCCTTGAACTGTATCTGAACAAAATTTATCTGGGTCAGCGGGCCTATGGCGTAGAAGCTGCGGCCCAGGTGTATTACGGCAAATCCATTGATGAACTGAATCTGGCCCAACTGGCAATGATTGCCGGTTTGCCCAAAGCACCATCACGCTATAACCCGGTCAATGACCCTGAAAGAGCATTGATTCGCAGGGACTGGATTCTCGGGCGAATGCTGGAATTAGGCTACATAAACGACTACAACTACCAGACATCTGTCGCTGAACCAGTGACTGCCCGCTACCACGGAGCCCGCATTGAACTTCAGGCTCCCTATGTAGCTGAAATGGTTCGTCAGGAAATGGTCGAACTTTACGGCCCTGAAACCTATACCGAGGGTTATCAGGTATACACGACGGTTGACAGTTCCCTGCAGGAAGCCGCCAACCAGGCCGTCGTTAATGGTCTGTTTGCCTATACCGAACGACATGGCTATCGCGGGCCGGTCACCAATCTCAATGAAGCCGACCGCAACCTTGAAATCAATAATTCCGAGATTCAGTCCAACGTTGACGTCTGGAAAGAAGCTCTGAAAAACGCCCGCGCCAGCCGAATCCTCATGCCTGCGGTAGTCACTGCCGTTGAAGACAAGACAGCTCATATCCTGCTGCGCAATGATGAAATTGATGTCATTGAATGGGACAACCTGAACTGGGCCAAACATTTCATCAATGTGAATGCCTTTGGCTACGACCCAAAATCCGCCAGTGATGTCTTGAAAGCAGGGGATCTGATCCTTGTGCGCCAAATGCCGGATGGTCGTTACCGCCTGAGTCAGGCACCCGAAGCCCAGTCATCCCTGGTTTCCATGAATCCGAAAGACGGTGCCATCCTGTCACTGGTCGGTGGTTTTAATTTCTTTGACAGCATGTATAACCGCTCAACGCAGGCCGTCAGACAGGCTGGCTCGTCCTTCAAACCCTTTGTCTACGCTGCTGCCATTAACGAAGGCTTAACGGCCGCCACCATGATTAACGACGCTCCTATGGTATTCGCCGATGAAGGGCTAGAAGGTACCTGGCGCCCGAACAACGACAACATGAAGTTCAATGGCCCCATGCGATTAAGGGAAGGCCTGTACCGCTCCCGAAACCTCGTATCCATTCGACTGCTGCGTGAAATTGGCATAAACCGCACCATCAATTTCCTTGAAGGTCTGGGGTTCGAAGACGGAACGATGGAACGCAACCTTGGGCTGGCTCTGGGTAACGTTTCCATGACACCTCTGCAATTGACCACCGGTTACGCCACAGTGGCCAATGGTGGCTACAAAGTCAGTCCCTATCTGATTGAACGTGTGGAGACCATGGACGAAGTGCTGTTCCGGGCTTCACCCGCAACCGCCTGCCCGAAGTGTGAAGACCTGCAGGGCGACACCGACCTGCAGGCCGATGCACAAACAGAACCATCAGAAATAGACTCAGGTTCAGCTATCGTGCTTGCCCAAGGCGACCATGATGACAATGTTGTTGATCTGACCGGCGAGCTGGATACTCAGCGCATTACTCCGGCAGAACAGGTGATGGACCCACGGGTGAATTACATTATCAACGACATCATGAACGACGTGATCTGGAAAGGCACAGGCCGTCGTGCACAAGTACTAAAGCGCCGTGATATTGCGGGTAAAACCGGTACCACCAACGACAGCAAAGACGCCTGGTTCGTTGGCTTTAACCCTGAAGTGCTGACCAGCGTCTGGGTGGGCATGGATGATTACACGACACTCGGTCGCTGGGAGTACGGTGCCAATGCCGCTCTGCCTGTCTGGATTGATTTCATGAAAGTCGCTCTGGACGGTAAGCCGGAACAACGTTTGCCACAACCCGAAGGCATGGTGTCCCTGCGCATTGATCCCAAAACCGGTCGTCTGGCACGCCAGGGCGATAACGACGCTATTTTCGAAATCTTCCGTCAGGAAAAAGCACCTACCACCGTGAGTGAAGGGGCTATGCCTTCCTTTGATGATTTTGGGCAGTCGTTCAAGCCTGAAGATCTTTTCTGATTTTTCCATATATTGGGTGCTGCCTGTGCGGCACCCACATCCATACCGTGTTTCCACCTATTACCCATACGTCAACTGACTAATAAAATCTGCCTTTCTGCACAACACATCTAAATATTCAAGAAGTAATAGAATGGACAGATTAGTCAAGACCGTTGCCGTTGTTGGGCTGTCGAGCCTTTTGGCTGCTTGCCTGGGTGGCGATGACAAACCAACCATCAAAAGCCTCAGCAAAGAAGGCGAAATCATCCCGGGAACCGTGCTTAAGGCAGTCTCGCGATGCAGCGACTGCAGTTCAGGAAGAACTCAGTATCAATGGATCGTTAGTCGTGATGAAGGAGAAATCGTAATCACAGGCGACACCTATCAGGTTACCGATGAAGACTTTGGTAAACCAATAAAACTTATCGCTACGCCATATAAAGGTTCAAAATCAGGCAGGGATGCTTATGTTGTTTTCCAACGTATTTCTCCTATAGAAGTGACTTCAAACCTTGGTTCAATGGCTGCCCTTAAAAATGATGGCAGTGTTGTTGCTTGGGGGATAGGTCGTAGCGGCGGAGATATCACTTCTGGAAGTAGCGGTGATCTTAGTAAAGAGGTTCGTGAAATTTTCTCTGGCACTTCGTCTCACGTTGCAATAAAAAATGATGGAAGTGTTGTTGCATGGGGTGATCCATTCTTTGGTGGTGATGTAAACCATGGCTCGGGCGGCAATTTACGTTCAGCTGTTAAAGCTGTCTTTCCAGGACGAGGCTCATACGCAGCTCTCAAAGAAGATGGTAGTGTTGTTGCGTGGGGGCGTTCTATGGGAGGAGGAGATGTCAACCACGGCAGTGGTGGCGATTTAAGCTCTGGAGTAACTGACATATTTGCGACCAGAAATGCTTATGCTGCTCTAAAAAAAGAAACTGGAGATGTGATTACTTGGGGACCTGCAAGAGATGGCAATATCAACTCAAGAGAATGTGGAGAAATAGCACCCGGCGTTACTGACATTGTTTCTAGCCTTGATGCTTTTGCAGCAATGAAAAAAGATTCCACTGTTATTACATGGGGAATATCCTCCTATTCAGATATCAAACTTGACTGCGACTCCAAGCATAATTCACACATTAAGGAGGTCGTTGCTAATGACAAGGCATTTGCAGCCTTAAGGATAGATGGAAGTGTTCTGGCTTGGGGTAGCAGAGATGCAGGAGGAGATACCAGTAATTCAACTGGTGGCGACGTTGATGTTGGCGCCGGTGTCACCAAAATCGTTTATACACCTCAAGCCTTTGCCGCTCGAAAAAGAGATGGCAGCGTTGTAGCTTGGGGAAGAGAGAGCTATGGAGGTGACTTGACTAATAGTAACGGCGACCTTAGCTCAGGTGTTATATCAATCGTGCCAAACAAACAGGCTTTTGCTGCACTCAAGGAGAACGGTAGTGTTGTCACTTGGGGACACGAAGATTTCGGTGGCAAAATTGATCCTGAAACTCTGGAACTACTGCAATCTGGCGTTATTGAAATTACTGCATCAGATCAAGCATTTGCAGCACTGAAAGATGACGGCAGTGTAGTTGCATGGGGAGATCCTGCCTTTGGTGGAAGTACTCAGATAGTAAGCAGTGGAGACTTATCTTCTGGTGTCATTAAACTCGATGCTGCAGTTTTACCTAAACAAGTAACGTATTTATCTCGATTCTAAGCTGCATCTAAAAGTTTAAACTTCCGGGCGTGTGCTTTGAGTGAGTCAGTTGCCTTTTGTTCTCCCAGGTCTCTACCAGCCATATGCCTGCTCGACTCCCGCTTGGGCAAAGTATGCTCTAAGGCTAAGGCCAGAGCCTTAAGCTCGGTATCTGGATCTTCCGATTCAACCACTGATTTCACCGTAGCAAGCAAGGCTTCTGCATTGAGGCGTTCGATCAGACAGCCTGCGGGCATTCCGGCCTGTTTGTTTTTCAGTAGGACGAATTGCTCAGGGTGCAGTAACAGCATGTGTTCGCACAGCAGGCTCAGGATCACGCCGCGCTGCGATCCGTCAGCACCTTGCTGTTTGCTCAACCTGTTCCAGCCACAATGAGCTTTCCAGTCTTGAATGAAAACCTCGACCAACCACCTCAAGGTGTAAATCCTGGCTATGTCGGTATGCCGCCATGACATATCTGAAGCCACCAGATAGCGATAATCCTCTTCACCCTCATACTTCAGGGCAATAACAAAACGTCTTTTCCCATGAGCCTTAACATACAGCCGAGCAGCCAGCATCGTGACCTGCTCTTCTTTGCCACCGCGTATTATGAGTTGAGTTTCAGCGCCTTTCTGGCGCGAAAAGTAAGCTTTGAGAGTCGCTTCCGAGTGGTTTCGGTTGGATACTTTCTGATTCGAGCGCAGTTGGCTGACAACCTGGGCTCCGCCTGTTATTTCCGCAGCCTTATCCATAAAGTCTCCTGTGCCATACAGTGCATCAGCGAGAATTGCTTTGATCGTAATGTTGGGAAACGAATCAACAAATTCTTGCAGCATAACCAGCGTCAACGACTGCATGGTGGGGTAACGAACATGATCTGGCTCAGGACGGTTCGGTCGTTCTTTTTTCTGAATGCCTTGCTTCCTGAGCGCCTTGTCTTTCTTCCTCCATGCAGATAACTCAGGGTCAGGAATATAAAAGCGAAACCCTACTGGAAAGGTAGCTACTTCAGTAACGAGCACCATAAACACCAGTTCCTGCCCATTAAAATAACCACCTGTTGATTTGTCTTTTATCTTATGGGCACCGTCGATTTTTGAAGTCCTTTTAGTGCGCTTTTTTCCTGTATCGTCGATAGCAAGGGTTCCACTTTGTATTCCATAGCGTAGAAGAATATTTCTGACGCTGGCCTGTAGCAGGCTTTGCCATGCAATTTCTGCTTGATAAAACATCCAGCACAGACGGGTCGCTTTGAATCTGCCTAAGCTTCTGCGCTCAAAAGCAGCCCAGTTAATAGTTTTAGTTACCACGATTCCCATGATAAAAACGCCCAGTGCCACTTTCTGGGATCTACTCAACTGCGCAGAGGAATTGATGGACTTGAGCGAATCATTCAAAGCATCCAGAAAGGCAGTGACAACGGGTAATGGGCGAATTAGCAAGATACGACACTTGACGGTTATTAAGTTCCTATGAGATCTTACCTCCAACCTGCTGCTGTGGCTATGATGGAATCTCGCAAGGCTTGAATTCGGAGCTGCAGTAGTAGTCTGCTCTTATGCCACCCTGCCATTTCCTGCTCTCCCTCAAATATCAAAAACTGCAGCATCGAGTTAAAGTTATTTCCAATCAAGCCCATTTTCCTGTCAAAGATGACAGCTTCATTAATTTTAACAGTGCATTCGCGGCGGTAAAGGATGATGGTAGTGTTGTTGTCTGGGGCAACTATGACCGGGGTGGAAGTCTTAATTATGGATCAGGTGGCAACTTTGATTCTGGTGTTAAAAAAATTTTCTCCAATGGTTACGCTTTTGCAGCTTTGAGAAACGATGGACAGCTAATCGCTTGGGGAGATCCTGAAAGAGGTGGGGATATCAGCTCCATTCAAAATGAGCTAGCACCAAAGGAAGTCATCTTACAAAGCAACCTGTAACTCTTAGCTTTATCAAAGCTCCCACGCATAGCGTGGGAGCCTGCTGAAATCAAACGTCGTTCAACGACTCAAGCGGGTAATGCTTTGGGTAGTCCGATTTCGCCACACCACTCTCAATCGCCGCCTGTGCAACCGCCGCAGACACTCTGCCCAACAAACGCGGATCAGTGGGCTTCGGAATAATGTAGTCTACGCCGAAACTTAGCTGAACACCGTCGTAAGCATCCATCACTTCCTGTGGCACGTCTTCTTTAGCCAGTTCACGAATTGCATTCACTGCCGCCACTTTCATGGCTTCGTTAATGCGGGTGGCACGCACATCCAGCGCACCACGGAAAATAAACGGAAAGCCCAGAACGTTGTTGACCTGATTCGGGAAGTCGGAACGACCAGTTGCCATAATCACATCGGAACGGGCTGCTTTTGCCTCTTCCGGATGAATTTCAGGGTCCGGGTTAGCGCAGGCAAAAACAATGGGATTGTCTGCCATGGTTTGCAGTTGCTCTGGAGATAACAGATTTGGACCGGAAAGACCGAGGAATGCATCAGCACCCACAATGGCATCGTCCAGTTGACGACGATCGGTGTCTACTGCGAACAGGGCTTTGTACTGGTTCAGATCATCACGCCCGGTGTGGATAACGCCTTTACTGTCCAGCATCAGAATGTTTCCTGCCTTCATGCCACAGCTGATCAGCAGTTTTACACAGGCAATAGCCGCCGAACCGGCACCCAGACACACCATTTTAGCTTCGTCGATCTTTTTGCCAGCAATATCCAGCGCATTCAACATACCGGCTGCGGTAACAATAGCGGTACCGTGCTGGTCATCATGGAAAACCGGAATGTCGCATTCTTCTATCAGTCGTCGTTCAATTTCAAAACACTCGGGTGCTTTGATATCTTCCAGATTGATACCACCAAAACTGCAGGCAATGCGTTTTACGGTATCAATAAACGCCTGAGGACTTTCAGAGTCCACTTCAATATCAATAGAATCAACACCGGCAAAGCGCTTAAATAACAATGCCTTGCCTTCCATTACCGGTTTGCTGGCCAGTGCTCCCAGATTACCCAATCCGAGAATAGCGGAACCATTACTGATGACCGCAACGAGATTACCTTTGCCTGTGTATTTATAGGCATTTTCAGGATCGGCAGCGATTTCACGCACAGGCTCCGCAACACCCGGACTGTAAGCCAGAGAAAGATCCCTGGCTGTCTCCGCTGGTTTTGTCAGCGCAATTTCAATTTTACCGGGCTTGGGGTGGGCGTGATAATCAAGAGCCGCTTGCTTCATAATTTGCTGGTTCCAACCTACTCAAGAACAAGGTTCGCTTCAATCACAGCAACTATTGAATTACTTTGATTGAAATCAAGTAGGCAGAATATAGGAAGCGAATATAACGGACAAGCGCAAACAGGTTCAGAAAAGTACATCTACAGACTGAAAACAATGAAACAAAGCTAAATTACTTATCGATGGCGCGGTTAAAATACATTCACTTCGCAGTTAACAGATAGCGTCTGTTTAATTCATGCGCTTAATAGCCAGTGAATGGTAAATACCCATAATCCAGGGTTTGTATTTTTTGGATTGACGTTTCGGGTCATTACTTTTCATGATCCAGCCACGGGCTTCTATTTTTCGACCAATCGCATTTCGCAACCAGCGCTCATCTGCTCCGGATTTCATCACTCGAAGCACCAACGGTCCATCAAGATCAACCCAGTAATAATCACTGTTGCGAGGGGCGCGAACAGACATCACTACGCCACTGACCAGATGAAACCCCGGAGTAACGGGTTGTTTGGAAATCTCAACCACCGGTTTTGTTGACCAAACGCCTCGCCCTGCCTTTCGGGCATCTTTTTCCCGTTCGGAAAAGCAATCGTTATAGGCATTACGGTCATCGGGAAACAATTGGAAAGCCAATCCTTTTTCCAGCAGCATCGCTTCAACAGAGCGACCATCCGGCATAAACAAATGCGCCAGCACTCTTCCATGCTGATCTTCCTCTCGCTCGGCTCTTTGCATCTGAAGTCTGGAAGAACTTTTCAACAGGTTGCGCAAAGCGTTGGTGGCCTCGTCCCCAAAGGGTTCGGCTTCAAGACCGTCGTGTTCTGTTTCCGGTGTGTTGATCGAGGCAAGGCGAACCTTTCGGCCATCTTTAAGCCAAAGCGTATCGCCATCGACAATATAATCCCAGATCACCGTTTCCGAGCGGCCTTTGATAAAGCAGTGACTGTGCGGATCGACATTCGCCGGAGCTGCCCAAGAGAAAGGAACTAAAGTACAACTCATAAAAAAGGCACTGAACCAGAGGTAAAGTGCCTTTTTTATTAGCTGTCCACGCCTGAACACACTGCCCCGCGAAAGCGAATGGCCGAGTCTGCCCAGGGTAGACATACTCACAATTACTTGCGAGCGCTGAGCTTGCCGAAACGCTTGTTGAAGCGTTCGATACGGCCGCCGGTATCCATAACTTTCTGGGTGCCGGTGTAGAATGGGTGGCACTTGGAGCACACTTCAATGTGCAGATCCTTGCACAGAGTAGAGCGAGTCTGGATTTTGTTACCGCAGGAGCAGGTAACTTCGATCTGGTCGTAGTTCGGATGGATTTCCGGCTTCATGATATCTACCTCAAAAAACGCATGCCGCCACTGCACAGCCCCAAAAGCATCAACATGATGTCGGTTATGGAACAGCACCGCACACAAGAAAGCTGGCATTTTCACACTGAAAACACCAACCCCTGGAAATTGAGGGCGAATCATACCAGAGTATGGGTGTCAAGCAAACCTCCCCTGCTGCCCTTGCGGCTCATGGTCTGGCAGCCATTTTGCGAACATTGAGGGTACAACCCGAAATGGACTCGGGGTAAACTGCCAGAACCAGTCAAGAGTCCGCTTCATGAGTTCCAGCAACGACATCATTCTCAGCATTGCTGTGCCTGCGCCACTGCGTCAGCTGTTTGATTATCTGCCGCCCGAAGGGGTTGATCCGGACACCCTGCAACCGGGTATGCGTATTCAGGTTCAGTTTGGTCCCCGAAAAATGCTGGGCATTATTGAAGCCATCAAAGATCAATCCGACTGCCCACCCGATAAACTGCGCCATGCCATCGGCATTCTTGAACCGGAACCGCTGCTGCCTGTGAGCATTATGAAACTGTGTCGCTGGACGGCGGGCTATTACCACTACAGTCTGGGTGAAACCCTTTCCCTCGCCCTACCCCAGGCACTCAGACAGGGCAAACCGGCTTCGGCAGGCTCTATCACCCTTTGGAAAAGTGAGTGCGATCTGGACGAGAGCCTGAGAAAACAGCTGAAAAGTGCTAAACGCCAGTTACAGGCTCTGGAATTAATTCAAACCTCCTCTCAAGGCATGAGCGAGGTAGAGTTAAAAGAAGCCGGTATCAGTAAAGTGATTCTGACCAATCTGGCCAAAAAACATCTTATCTCCCGCCATGAACTGGAAATCCACGACGAGCCATTTGATTCAATCACCCCTTTACTAAAGGAAACACCCTTTACCCTTAATCCGGAACAACAGTTTGCCCTTGAAGGTATTCTGGAAACGCCTTCCTTTCACCCGGTTCTGTTAGAAGGCGTCACCGGCAGTGGCAAAACCGAAGTCTATCTTCAGGCGATTACCGCCACACTGCAGGCTGGAAAGCAGGCTCTGGTGTTAGTGCCCGAGATTGGCTTGACCCCACAAACCATTGAGCGGTTCAGAAAGCGATTCAGAGTTCCTGTAGTCTGTATTCATTCCGGTCTGGGCGATGGAGAGCGACTACAAAGCTGGCTGGCAGCCAGCCGGGCCAGTGCAGGCATTCTGATTGCAACCCGCTCTGGTGTATTTACGCCGATGCCCAGATTAGGGCTGATCATTATTGATGAAGAACACGACGGCTCCTATAAACAGCAGGACACCCTGCGCTACAACGCGAGAGATCTGGCCATTTACCGCGCCAAAATGGCTGACTGCCCTGTGGTGCTGGGTTCCGCCACACCTTCACTGGAAAGCCTGCAAAACGCACGAACGGGGCGTTACAGTCATATTCAGATGAAAAGCCGTGCCGGGGGCGCCAAAGCGCCTACCGTTGAACTGCTGGACATACGCCAGCAAGTACTGACCGACGGCTTTGCCCAACCCATTCTGGAACGTATTCAGCGCACTCTGCATCAGGGACATCAGGTCATGGTGTTCCTTAACCGCAGAGGCTACGCGCCATCACTGATCTGCCATGACTGTGGTGACATTATCGATTGCCCTCACTGTGATGCTCATATGACGTTGCACCGTCAGCCTCCTCACATGCACTGCCATCACTGCGACTATCAGACAGCGGTTCCGTGGAGCTGTCCGACCTGCCAGAGTAAAAAGCTGCAACCAGCCGGACAGGGCACCGAACGCAGCGAACAGGTATTGTCTCAGCTGTTTCCAGATTATCCGGTGCTTCGAGTGGATAGAGACTCTACCCGCCGGAAAGATGCGCTGCCTGCCCTGCTGGATCAGATTAATGAAGGCAAGCCCTGCATCCTTCTGGGCACCCAGATGCTGGCAAAAGGTCATCACTTTCCGGGGGTAACGCTGGTAGCCATTATCAATGCCGACGGCGGGCTGTTCAGTTCAGACTTTCGCGGCTTGGAAAAAACCGGACAGTTAATCATGCAAGTGGCTGGACGTTCTGGCCGGGGACAAATGCCTGGGCATGTGATTATTCAAACCCACAATCCGCAGCATCCGGCGCTACAAATGCTGTCGATGAATGACTACACCCGTTTTGCCAACAGTTTGTTTACCGAACGCCAGCACCTGCACCTGCCGCCCTGTGGCTATCTGGCCGTTTTTCGAACCGAGTCGGCTTATACGCAGGATGGGCAGGCTCTGCTGCAACAGTTACGACATCTGGTTTTAGAGCATTTCGGGGGAGCTGCTTCTTTGACACCACTGGGGCCTTTGCCCGCCATTATGGAGAAACGTCAGGGACGTTTTCGGCAGCAATTATTGTTACAGTCCGGTGAGCGGGCACCTCTGCATCGGGCACTGAAGTATCTGGTCGATTATCTGGACCGTTTAAAACTACCCAAGCACCTGCGCTGGACGCTGGACGTTGATCCACAGGAAATGACCTGAAGATCAAGCCTTATAACATTCGAGCCATCGCCTGCATCTGCCCGCGCTGAAAGTTCTGCATGGCTGAAGAGCGGGCAAAATCCAGATACGCTCTGATCTCGTTATCCGGCAGGCTGCGATAAGTGTAGAGATAAATGTTGCGCATTTCGTCGCTAATACCTTTGCGGATATCCGGCTTTTCTCTGGCTTTCAGAATTTCCGGCGGACGCATAGGGCGTCCATCCTGCATCGGCATAATTTCCCGTAATAAACGCTGGGCGCCCACCGAAGCACTGGCCACCAGTTCTGTGCCCAGTTCGGCTGCATCCATGGTTTCCATCAGCTCTTCAATCAAACGGATGCGACTGGTTCTAGGCAGTTGCTGACCTAATTTTTCTTCGATATAGCCCTGCATTCGCAGGCGATTAGAGGGGCTATTGGCGGCCATTTCCAGATGCAGCACCTTTTGACCAAGGTTGGAATTGTACCAATCCAGCAATTTGAGAAGCTCTCCAACGCTCAAAGCCTCATCCAGCGTTGCCAGCATAGATGAACGGTGAAACGTTCGGCTGTATCGCACCTCGACCACCTGATTAACCGTGCTGACGACGGTTTCAGGCAGAGCATACTGATCGCCGTCCAGCTTCATGCTGGCACGAACCCAGTCAATCTGGAGTTCCAGCCTTGCGTTATCGTAGAGTTCGTTGAGAAGAATTCGTTTATCGGCGGAGAATGCCTGACCAGACGACAGCAACAGTATGATCAGCGCAACAGCAAATCCATTTCTGTTTACGCTCATAACCAAGCCATTTTTAGAGTTGTTTAATTTAGAGTTGTTTAAACAATGTACTGACCACTACTCCAACCATACCGCCTTACGGGGTTAGTCGTAAAGTTTCGATGTGATAGCAGTAACGGCCGTTTCAACCCTGAGGATTCTTGAGCCCAGATGAATACGTTCAAAACCGGCCTCTTCGAGTTTTTCAACTTCGTAGGGAATAAAACCGCCTTCGGGGCCAATCGCCAGCACCACCTCATCAGAAATCTGGTGTGGACAGGCATTGCCTCCCACGGGGTGAGCCACCAACCCTCTTTTGCCTTCGACCATGGCAGGCAGGCGATCTTCCACAAATGGCTTAAAGCGTTTTTCCTGAACCACTTCCGGCAAAATCGTATCACGCGCCTGCTCAAGTCCAAGCACCAGTTGTTCATGAATCTTTTCTTCGGACAACCAGGGGGACTGCCAGAAACTTTTTTCAACCCGGTAGCTGTTCATTAATACGATACGCTTTACCCCAAGAGCCGTCAGATGTTGCAGGCTGCGCTTCAGCATTTTGGGTCTGGGCAAGGCTAGCAATACAGTCAGTGGCAAAGCCTCTGGCGGCTGTTCGGTCAGAGACACTTCCATTTCCAGAGAGTCCGCTGACAGCCCGGTGATAATGCCTTCCCCCATCCGGTCATTGACCAGACCGACCCGCAATGTATCACCCACTTTTGCCTGATGAACACCGAGTACATGCTGCAACTGCCGCCCCTGCAGTTTTACCAGAGAGTCCGATACAAAGTCGTCAGAAGTCAGCAAAAGTAAATTCATAAATGCTTAAAGCCAGTGAGAGGTCAAAATCCGGCCGTTTATTGTCCGGATTTTGAGGGTGGGGGCAAGTAGCAAACGCTATCAGCGACTATGTCGTTCAAAGAAGAGCTATCCCTCTTCGATACTCATCAATAATTATATCTACCTCTGCAAGCAACCTGCGCGCCAGCTGTCTGTCGCTCATTTCAGCAATGGCAGCCTTGAGATCATCAAGGTCTTCAAAGCCTTCTGACAACAATGATTGCAACGGGGTCAGACAAAACTCCCGGGCAATAGCATTCAACTCATGCAGAATCACTTCGAAAGGTACATCAAAAGGGTTGAACTCCCGAGTGATAGTATGTTCAGGATGCTGTTCAGACGAATTGCGGACTGTGGGCTTGGGATACGACATACTTCCTCCCTGGATGCTGCAGCAGTTTTCATTGCTATCTTTTAAACACAATAGACAAAAAAGCACTGCAGAGGCTGCCATATACCTGACTTCTGCAATTCAGGAAAAACAAGCAAGGAAAAGCTGTCAGAGGACTGACGGGAACCTCATCTAATCAGGATTAGATGGTTTAAGCTTTGAAAAAAGAATACCCGCCTCAAACAGCAACCACATGGGAATAGCCAGTAAAGACTGGGAAATAACATCGGGAGGCGTCAGCAGCATTCCCATAACAAAACAGCCAACCACGATATAAGGGCGTTTGGCTTTCAGCTTCTCAACGGTCGTGATACCGGACCAGACCATCAGAACCGTTGCCACGGGTATTTCAAACGCCAGCCCAAAGGCAAAGAACAGTTTCAGAATAAATTCCAGATAGCGATTAATATCCGTCATCACCGTGACTGACTCAGGCCCGACACTGGTGAAAAAAGCAAAGATCAGTGGAAACACCACATAGTAGGCAAAGGCCATACCCAGATAGAACAACACCACACTGGCTACCAGCAGAGGAATCGCCAACCGTTTTTCACTGCTGTACAGTCCCGGCGCAATAAACGCCCAGATCTGGTGGAGAACGTAGGGAATAGACAGAAAGAATGACAGTACCAGCGTCAGTTTGAACGGTGCCAGAAATGGAGAAGCCACTTCGGTAGCAATCATTGTGCTACCTTCAGGCAAGTGAGCGCGCAGAGGCTCCGAGATATACAGATAAATATCGTTGGCAAACCAAAACAATCCGATAAAAACCAGAGCAATGACCAGTAAACTGCGCAGTATACGACTACGTATCTCTAACAGGTGTTGTACCAGCGGTTGCTCGTTATCGTGTTCCGGTGCTTCGCTCATGAGGCTGACGTCTTGTTATTTAAAGAATCATCACCAAGATGACTGGCTGGAGTCCGACCATCCGATTGTGACTTTTCACCCTCGCTATGTGACTGGCTCATGGCTTCCGTCGTTTCTTTAAAAGGCTCTTTAAAAAGCTCTTTGAGAGGCTCTTCGAGAGGCTCATTGAGAGATTCATTGACTGACGCTTTCGTTTTCTCCAACTCCCGCATCACATTTTCATTATGAATCTGTCGTTTTATTTCCTCGACATTCAGTTCCCGCTCCAGCTCTTCACGGGCATTCTGAAAACTGCGTCTGAGCTTGCCAACCCAGTAGGCCGTGGTTCGAATGGCTCCGGGCAGGCGCTCGGGTCCAAGCACCACCAAAGCAATGACTGCGATCAACAGCAGTTCCATGAAACCAATATCCAGCACTGGCTACCTCGTCAGGTACTTGTTAAGTACTTTTTAATACGCAGTGAACAAGAATCAGGACTTTTTCTTATCCTTTTCATCAACACTGTCATTGGTAAAAGACGCATCAGGCTGGTCCGCTGCCACACTTTTTACCTCCTGTTCTTTAGCATCTTCATCGCTATTCAGAGCTTTTTTAAAGCCCTTTACGGCACTGCCAAGGTCACCACCCAGCCCTCTCAGCTTTTTGGTACCAAACAGCATGACGACTATCAACAGAATGATGAGCAGTTGCCAAAGGCTAATTCCACCGACACCCATAATGACCTTCCTCTTTCCAATTCTGGTTATTTATTGCCCCAGAAGCCTGCCAGACTTACCACTGACCTACAGGCTCCTGGAGGCTTTTTCTTCTATTCCAGACAAGCCAAAACGTCGTTCCAGCTCCGCCAGCACATCGTTATGAGACAAGCCAAGGTGAGACAACATCACCAGCGAGTGAAACCACAAATCTGCCGTTTCATACACCAGGTCAGACGTTGTACCACCCGCTTCACACCCTTTGGCAGCGATGATGGTTTCCGCAGACTCTTCCCCGACTTTTTTAAGAATTTTATCCAGTCCGGCCTTGTGCAAACTCGCCACATAGGAAGTGTCTGCTGCTGCTGATCGCCGTTGTTCCAGAACCTGCGCCAGCTGATCCAGTACATCACTCAATGTTTGTCTCTCCGCTGTTTCCATAAATCGCTGCCGGGTCTTTCAAAACCGGTTCCTCGGCCACCCATTCACCTTGATGCAGACGATTGAAATAACAGGACTCTCGCCCGGTATGACAGGCCATGCCACCCAGCTGTTCCACCAGCAACAGGATGGAATCACCATCACAGTCCAGCCGCAACTCTTTCAATTCTTGCACATGACCGGACGATTCCCCCTTGCGCCACAGTTTACCCCGCGAGCGTGACCAGTATATGCCACGCTGCTCCTGTACGGTTAATGTCAGCGCTTCACGGTTCATCCAGGCCTGCATCAGTACCTTGCCGGTTTGCCAATCCTGTGCAATGGCAACCACCAGCCCGTCATCATTCCAGCGGACAGCGTCCAGCCAGTGCAGATTTTCCGTTTGATCCTTCAACGACTCAGAAGCCATACGCCTGCCCCTCCCATCAATATGCCCTGCCAGGGCACCAGACTGACCCACCCGGGCTCAATCAACAACACACCGCCTGCAACCACCAGAGCAGCGCCCAACGCGTTTAGCCATTTCTTGCGTTTCTCTGTCTGCTTATGCATCTCCAGCAGTTTCTGCTGATGCTCGGACAGTTGCCTCAAACTAGCCAGAGCATTCTGTGTCATATTGGGGACACTTAGTATCCAGTCAGCGGCATTTTTTCTGATGGATTTGGCAATACCCAATGCTCCAACCTGATCCTTCATCCATTTTTCAAGGAAGGGTTGTGCCGTTTCCCAGAGATCAAGATCCGGATAAAGCTGACGTCCCAGCCCTTCCACATTCAGCAGGGTTTTCTCCAGCAGTACCAGTTGCGGCTGAACTTCCATATTAAAGCGACGAGCCACTTGAAACAGTCTGACCAGAAGGTGCCCAAAGGAAATATCTTTTAAAGGCTTTTCAAAAATAGGTTCGCAAACCGTACGAATCGCAGCTTCCAGCTCGCCAACCGGAGTGTCGGTGGGCACCCAACCGGAATCCACATGCAGCTGCGCCACCTTGCGATAATCCCGCTTAAAGAACGCCAGAAGGTTTGCTGCCAGATAGTATTGGTCTTCGGGCTCCAAAGTACCAATGATCCCGCAGTCAATCCCAATGTATTGAGGCTCTGCCGGATTTTCGATATCCACAAAAATATTGCCCGGATGCATATCGGCATGAAAAAAACGATCCCTGAACACCTGGGTAAAAAAGATTTCAGTGCCCCGTTCAGCCAACTTTTTCATATCCGTGCCACGGGCTTTCAGGGTTTTGATATCGGAAATCGGCACACCGTAAATCCGATCCATCACCATCACCCGTGAACGGCAGTAATCCCAATGCACCTGAGGTACATACAACAGATGGGAGGCCAGAAAGTTACGCCGAAGCTGCGAGGCATTGGCGGCTTCCCGCAGCAAATCCAGTTCGTCCAGAATCGTCCGTTCGTAATCCCTCACTACTTCCACAGGCCGCAACCGTCTGGCTTCGCGAATCAGGGTCACCAGAATACGGCTGAACAGATACATCAGGGCAATGTCTTTACGGATGACCTTTTCAATATCCGGTCGGATGACCTTGATCACTACTTCCTCACCCGAATGCAGCTTTGCGCCATGCACCTGAGCCACCGAAGCCGAGGCCATAGGTTCATGATCGAAACGGGCAAACAGCTCATCCACCGGCTGACCAAGGTCTTTTTCAATAATGTTGACCGCATCGCGGCCAGGAAAAGGAGGTACCTGATCCTGAAGTCTTGCCAGTTCGTCGCTCACATCTTCCGGTAGCAAATCACGACGAGTCGAGAGCAACTGACCGAACTTGATAAAAATAGGCCCAAGCGCCTCAAGAGACTTTCTGAGACGAACACCCCGAGGATCATGGTTTTGTATAAACAGACGCCACGGCAACAGCCGGACAAACCACCTTGCCAGAAATGGCAGGCGATCCGGATCAACCAACTCATCCAGACGATAGCGGGCAATAGCACCCATGATTTTCAGCAAACGGGTCAACTGCAGCACCCTTCACTCCCGTTTCTATTATTAACTGCGTTCATGGAGACCATGCGCCCAGATTTATTGTTAACAAGCCGCTGTACTTTATAGGCCAGTCATGACTGTTTGGATTTTATTTGCTCTTCCAGAGCGGCGATTCGTGCGGCTAACTTATCTGTTCTATCCTGCAACACTGTCGCTTCAGACTGGGAAAATTCCAGATCAGTTCTGGCAGGCAACACCTGCAGTTCTTCCTGCAGATAGTCCGGCACCTGTCGGGCAGTCCGTTCAAACAGCTGTTGAAATCCGCTGGATACACGACGAAAACCTTCTGAAACCGCATGCCCGGCTACATCACCCATATAGCGACAGACCAAACCTTCCCAGTCCAGATCCATGTCTTTGTGTATTTCACCCAGCTCGGTGATTAGAGCCTTATCACCTTCCGTAGACAGTCCGGCAATATCGTCGAAGGTCGCAAAGCGTCGTCCTGCCAGCTCCATATAAGACACCAGCGTTCCTTTGACAGTGGCGTCCACATTACCTTCATGGTATCCCGCCAGACGAATCCCATCGGCTTCTATCCACAGCCATGAGATAAAGTCAGGCTCCAGACACTCTACCTGCAGGACAGCGCCCTGATGCTGACTAAGTCTTTTTACGGTGACGGGATCAAGCTGCAGTGTTTTGTTCACTACGGTTTCGATGGAAGCCAGCAATCCGGTTTTAATGGATGGATCAATAGAACATTTTTGCTCCGGCATCAGGGTTTCACTCCCTTATGCAGAGCCACAACGCCACCGGTCATATTGTGATACGTTGTATTCACAAAACCGGCTTCTTTCATCATGCTTTCCAGCGTATCCTGATCCGGGTGTTTGCGAATGCTCTCTGCCAGGTATTTATAACTTTCAGAATCGTTGGCAATCAGTTTGCCCATGACCGGCAACAGATTAAACGAATAGGTATCGTAGACTTTGGTCAGCAGCGGGTTACGGGTTTTGGAAAACTCCAGCACCAGCAAACGTCCACCCGGCTTCAGCACTCTGCACATGGAAGCCAGCGCAGCCGGTTTGTCAGTGACATTACGAAGCCCGAAGGCAATGGTGATACAGTCGAAGGTATTATCAGGAAAAGGCAAACGCTCGGCATTGGCCTGAACGTATTCAATATTGCCCGCCATGCCATCGTCTACCAACCGGTCACGCCCGACTCTCAGCATGGAATCATTAATATCCGCCAGCACGACACGACCAGTGTCGCCCACCCGTCGGGAAAACTGTCGGGTAAGGTCTCCGGTGCCACCGGCAATATCCAGCACTTGATGCCCGCGCCGAACGGCAGACAGCTCAATGGCAAAACGCTTCCATAGCCGGTGAACGCCCATGGACATCAGGTCGTTCATCACATCGTAACGACTGGCAACAGAATGAAATACACCGGCCACAAGGCTTTCTTTCTGGTCAGGAGGCACTTCCCTGAAACCGAAATGCGTGCTGTCCTGATCCCGAACGTTTTGTTGAATCTGGTGGGTCTGGTGTCCACCGTTATTCTTATTGGACTCCGACGGTGGTTTCCCGCTGTCATGGTTGCTGGTCATCTACTCCCCCGACTCACAAAAACACACTACAACCTGCATGGTTGAATTGTGCGCCTGACACACAGTTTTACGAAGCAAACATGCGTACAAATGCGGAGTTTATTGTATATGAATCCCGCCGAGAGTGTAGAGAAATCTAATCGATCACATAAGTTTTACAACAGAGGCTTCCGGGTCACGGCTGGCACCGGCAGCATGAATCTGGCGCAGATAATCTTCCCAGTGGTTTTCCTGATTAACACAAAGGTCATGCAGGTAATCCCAGCTGAACAGGCCGCTGTTATGACCGTCATCAAAGGTCAGTTTAAGGGCATAGTTGCCCACCGCTTCAATACCTGTGATCACAACATGCTTTTTACCAGTCTGCAGTACCGGATTGCCATGTCCCAGAACTTCCGCCGAAGGGCTGAGAACACGCAGCAATTCGCAGGGTAATTTAAAACTCTGACCGTCGCTGTAGGTCAGCTCCAGCTCTTTGGAACGTTTATGCAGATTAATGGCGGATGGGATAGGCGTTGTCATTGGAGTGGTTGTCATTGAAGTCAGCTTCAAGCGTTCAGCAAATTAAAAGGATTGCTGCATAGCAACAGCAATCCTCTGGCATCATCACAGAATATAGCGACTCAGGTCTTCATCCTGAACCAGTTCACCCAGATGATCGTTGACATAAGCCTGATCAATCATCAGCGGCTTGTCAGAATGCTCCAGCGCCAGATCGGCCGCACTGTAGGAAATTTCTTCCAGCAGACGCTCCATCACGGTGTGCAAACGACGGGCACCAATGTTCTCGGTGTTTTCGTTAACCGCCCAGGCCACTTCGGCAATGCGGTTGATACCGGTCTGGTCAAACTCGATGTTGAGGTCTTCGGTTTTCATCAATGCCTGATACTGCTCGGTCAGAGAAGCGTCCGGCTCGGTCAGAATACGGGTAAAGTCCTTGGTACTCAGCGCCTTCAGTTCAACACGAATCGGCAGACGACCCTGCAGTTCCGGAATCAGGTCAGAAGGTTTGGCCAGATGGAATGCACCGGAAGCAACAAACAGAATGTGGTCGGTCTTGATCATGCCGTACTTGGTAGACACGGTGCAGCCTTCGATCAGTGGCAGCAGGTCACGTTGAACGCCTTCACGGGACACATCCGCAGACGCACCGCTGGAACGCTTGGCAACCTTATCGATCTCGTCAATAAAGACAATGCCGTTCTGCTCAACCGAATCAATGGCGCGGGCTTTCAGCTCGTCTTCATTGACCAGCTTGGCGGCTTCTTCATCCTGAACCAGCTTCAGGGCATCTTTCACCTTCAGCTTGCGGGATTTCTTCTTGCCCTGGTTCAGGTTAGAGAACATACCCTGTAGCTGATTGGTCATTTCTTCCATGCCCGGAGGTGCCATGATCTCAACCCCCATGGCCGCTTCGTTCACATCGATCTCGATTTCTTTGTCATCCAGATCGCCTTCACGCAGCTTCTTGCGGAACACCTGACGAGTGCCGGACTCCTTCGGCTGGGACTCTTCATTAAAGTCACGAGCCGGTGGCAGCAGAGCATCCAGAATACGTTCTTCAGCGGCATCCATGGCGCGATGCTTCACTTTCTCCATTTCCTGTTCACGCAGCATTTTTACCGCAGCGTCCATCAGGTCACGGACAATGGATTCAACATCACGACCCACATAGCCCACTTCGGTAAACTTGGTGGCTTCTACCTTGATGAACGGTGCGTTAGCCAGCTTCGCCAGACGACGGGCGATTTCTGTCTTACCCACACCGGTAGGACCGATCATCAGAATGTTTTTAGGGGAAATCTCGTTACGCAGCTCTTCATCCAGCTGCATACGACGCCAGCGGTTACGCAGGGCAATGGCCACCGCACGCTTGGCGTCGTCCTGACCAATAATATGCTTGTCCAGTTCGTGAACAATCTCACGAGGTGTCATATTAGACATGATTAAAAACTCTTAATACTGTTCGTTCCGGAAATGCTTGCTTGTTAAGACTGCATTGCCTGTTCGGGATGTTATTTATTCTTCGATGGAGATTTCTTCAATCACGCGATTGTGGTTGGTGTAAACACACACATCGGCGGCAATTTCCAGACTCTTTTCAACAATATCCCGGGCGCCCAGCTCAGTATTCTGATACAGCGCCTTGGCGGCAGACTGGGCAAAGAAACCACCGGAACCAATGGCCAGAATGCCATCTTCAGTGACCATAACGTCACCGTTACCGGTAATAATCAGGGAAGATTTCGCGTCAGCCACAATCAGCATGGCTTCGAGGCGATTCAGGGTGCGATCGGTGCGCCATTCTTTGGCCAGCTCAACCGCCGATTTTTCCAGACGTCCCTGATGCTTTTCAAGGTGCGCTTCAAAACGTTCAAACAGGGTAAAGGCGTCAGCAGTACCACCGGCAAATCCGGCAATGACCTTACCTTTGTACAGGCGACGTACTTTGTGGGCGTTGCCCTTGATGACGGCGTCACCCAGGGAAACCTGACCATCACCGCCTACCACCACGCTGTCAGCTCGACGGACAGACAGAATAGTTGTGCCACGATACTGTTCCAAGGTGGACTCCTTTCATTCAATGATGTAGTTCAGGAGTCTATATTGGGCGCATCACGGCTTTATCAAGGGCAAACTCCAATTATTTTAATTTCAACAGCAAACTGTCGATCTTCTGTTCAGCCAGAATCCGGCGGGCATTGTCCAGACTGCCCTGATCATCAAACGGCCCGATCTGCACCCGGTGCCAGGTTTCCCCGCCCGCCACATTGACTTTGGAAATGCGCGGCGTCAGCCCGGATAAAATCAAAGTTGCCCGCAGCCGGTCGGCATCCTTTTCACTGCGGAATGAACCCGCCTGAAGCAGATAACGATTATGCTCTGCAGGCTTTGTTGCCGGTGCCCTGGTGGTTGCGGCAGGTTTTGGAGCAGGTCGGGTAACCGGTGTGGCTTCCGGCTCTGGCAGCACAACCTCGGTTTCCGGCAACAACGTATAAAAATCAAACACCGGATTCGGCTCACTGTTTTTCGCTGAAGCCTTACCATCCTCGCGCTGTGGCACAGGCACATCAATGGCTGAAGGCGTCAGACTGATCAGTGACGCGACAAAAAAGCCCAGAGCAAAACCGGTGACAAGGAATAGCCATCCCGGCACCTTGGGTTTTCCGCTACTGGATTTGCGGGTACTGCCTTTACTGGCTCCCCGTCGGCTGGTTGCTCTCTGGGCACTCATTCGGTTGACATTCCAATCTTCAATCTTACAGAGTCGTTTCTCGCAGCCCCTATTATCACCGTTGGAACCAGCATCAGGTCAAGCCTCACAGGTCAATGCATGTTGTTTAAATGCGCTATTTTCGCTAGCATTCGCAGCCAGGATCGCCCTCACTCACCCTGCTATCAAGCCCTGTTTTCCTCCTACGGGCGAACCTTTTCAGGGTACCGACTGAGAGCAACACCCCATAACGACGATCAATAGCCCGGAACCCTCCTGACGGCTATTGAAGTAAAATTGATACGAGTTTCACATCAAGGACTCATCCATGAATATTCTCAAGCTGCTTGAAGACAGGGTCATCAAGGCGCTGAACGCCGCCGGTGCTCCAGAAGACACGCCTGCCATGGTTCGCCAAAGTGCCCGCGCTAACTTTGGTGATTACCAGTGCAATGCGGTTATGGCAGCTGCCAAGAAAATGGGTCAGAAGCCCCGTGATCTGGCTCAGACCGTTGTTGATCATCTGGATCTGGACGGTATTGCAGACAAAACCGAAATTGCCGGTCCGGGCTTTATCAACATTTATCTGGCCCCTGAGTTTCTGGCAAAAGGTCTGCATTCAGCGGTTTCTGACGAACGCATTGGCGTCGAGGCCGTCGCCAAACCACAAACCGTTATTGTGGACTACTCTGCACCGAACGTTGCCAAAGAAATGCACGTGGGTCACCTGCGCTCCACCATCATTGGTGACTCTACCGCCCGTACTCTGGAGTTTCTGGGTCACAAAGTGATTCGCCAGAACCATCTGGGCGACTGGGGCACCCAGTTCGGTATGCTGATTGCGCACTTGGAAGAGCTGGAGCAGAGCAATCAGGAAGAAGCCATGGATATGGAACTGTCTGACCTGGAAACGTTCTACAAAGCCGCCAAAAAGCACTTTGACGACGACGAAATTTTCGCCGCCAAAGCCCGTGACTATGTTGTACGCCTGCAGGCCGGTGAACCTCACTTCAAAAAACTGTGGAAGCGACTGGTTGACGTCACCCTGTCTCACAACCAGGAAGTGTACGAACGTCTGAACGTTTCCCTGACTCCGGGCGATGTGATGGGCGAAAGCGCCTACAACGACAGTCTGCCAGTGATCATTAAAGAACTGGACAGCAAAGGTCTGCTGAGCGAAGACCAGGGCGCCAAAGTGGTGTTCCTCGATGAGTTCAAAAACAAGGACGGCGACCCGATGGGTGTGATCGTCGAGAAGTCCGGCGGCGGTTTCCTGTATTCCACCACCGACCTCGCAGCCATCCGTCACCGTGTTCACACCCTGAACGCCAACCGTGTTCTGTACTATGTAGACGCTCGTCAGGGTCAGCACTTCGAA
The DNA here is from genome assembly GCF_001583435.1 of Endozoicomonas montiporae CL-33. NCBI lineage: Bacteria > Pseudomonadati > Pseudomonadota > Gammaproteobacteria > Oceanospirillales > Endozoicomonadaceae > Endozoicomonas > Endozoicomonas montiporae. Next base: position 4,401,292 of record NZ_CP013251.1, read on the forward strand.
CAGGTTTACACCATTGCCCGCAAGGCCGGTTTTGCGACAGACGACGTACAGCTGGAACACCATGCGTTCGGCATGATGCTGGGTAAAGACGGCAAGCCATTTAAAACCCGTGCCGGTACAACCATCAAACTGGTTGACCTGCTGAACGAAGCGGAAGAGCGTGCCGCCCGCCTGCTCGCCAGCAAGGACAGCGACCTGAGCGAAGAACAGAAGGTTAACGTCATTAAAGCGGTGGCAATGGGTTCCGTAAAATACGCCGATCTGTCCAAAAACCGCACCAGCGACTACGTATTCGACTGGGACAACATGCTGGCCTTTGAAGGCAATACCGCGCCTTACATGCTGTACGCCTACACCCGTGTACAAAGCATCTTCCGTAAAGCCGGTGTTAGCGAAGCCGGTCTGAAGGGCGATATCGCCATTAGCGAACCCACCGAGCGCGAACTGGCTCTGAAGCTGGCACGGTTCAGCGAAACCGTTGAACAGGCTGCCCGTGAAGGCATGCCACACATTGTTTGTGGTTACCTGTACGAACTGTCCGGAGCCTTTATGAGCTTCTACGAATGCTGCCCGGTTAACAAAGAAGGGGTTTCTGAAGCACTGAAGAACTCCCGTCTGCAGCTGTGCTCTCTGACAGCCAGAACCATTAAACAGGGTCTGGATCTGCTGGGTATTGAGACCGTAGAGCAGATGTAATCTGTCGTTTGTCTGAAAAAATACCGGTCAGTTGGCCGGTATTTATTATGACGGCTCACACATCCAGATTAAACGTCACTGGGCCATCATTAAGGAGGGAGATTTTCATATCGGCAGCAAACTGGCCGGTAGCAACATCATCATGTAATGCTTTTGCACGCTGGACAAAATAATCGTACATCGCTTCACCGTGTTCAGGGCTGGCACCTGAGCTAAAGCCGGGGCGCAACCCTTTGCGGGTGTCGGCCACCAGTGTGAACTGGGAAACCACCAGCAGACCACCGCCAGTATCTTTCAACCCCAGATTCATCTTACCCTGTTCATCCGAAAACACGCGATACTTCAGCACCTTTTCCAGCAGTTTGTCGGCTTTGGCCTGATCATCGTCTTTTTCAACACCAAGAAACAGCAACAGGCCTTCACCAATTTCTCCAACGGTTTCGCCATCTACCTTCACATTGGCAAACTGAACCCTTTGAATGAGTCCGCGCATAATCGAACTAACTCCTGAAATGTAATAAATAAATCAGATAAAAAATAAATCGGATAGAGAATGATGCAGTCTGAACCTGTCGGTGAGTCACCGTGTTGGGAGGTCGCTGCGCTCGTCCCAACCTACGGTACAACGATCAAACGGGCTATTCGAATTGTCGGGCAAACTTGTCTGACGCACGCACCAGAGCATCGGTAATGGATACTTCACTGGCAGCGTGACCGGCATCACGAATGACTTGTAATTCAGCTTCGGTCCAGTGATTCGCCAGTTCAACCGCATTATCCAACGGACATACCATGTCGTAACGACCATGTATGATAATGCCGGGAATCTGGTCAATCAGCCCCATATTATTAATGATCTGCCCGGGTTTCAGGAAGGTATCGTTGACAAAATAGTGCGCTTCAATACGAGCAATGGCGGTAGCGAAGTGCGGGTCAGCCGCTTCGTCTTCCATTTCCTGACTGGGTCGCAGTGAACTGATTCTGCCTTCCCAGAGTGACCAGTGTTTGGCAGCGTTCATTCTTGCCAGCTCATTATCTCCCATCAAACGACTGTGGTACGCCTTCAGCATATCGTCTCGTTCATCTTCCGGAATAATCTCGGCAAAATGCGCCCAATGATCAGGAAAAATACGGGCAGCTCCCTCGGGTTTATAAAGCCAGTCCTGATCCTGTTGCCGGGCAAGGAAGATACCCCGAAGAATCATCCCCATAACTCTTGCCGGGTGCGCCTGAGCGTAGACCAGCGCCAGAGTCGATCCCCAGGAACCACCAAACAAAACCCAGCGATCTATCTTGAGAGATACGCGAATCTTTTCAATGTCTTCAACCAGATGTTGGGTGGTGTTGTTCTTCAGCTCCAGATGCGGTTTGGAATGGCCGCAACCCCGCTGATCAAATACCACAATCCGATATTTTTCAGGATCAAAAAAACGTCGGGACTTTTCCGAACTGCCTGCCCCCGGACCACCATGAATGAACAGCACCGGAATGCCGTCCGGACTTCCACTTTCCTCAACGTACAGTTCGTGAAGCTCATCCACTTTCAGGAAGTGGGTGGCGTAAGGCTTGATGGCGGGGTAGAGCGTATGCATGAACCTTCCTTCGGGGCGTACCGACAGATCATAACGTTCAATTAAAACATACTCTGAAATGTAGTCAGTGGGAAGCGGTCAGGAATGGAAAAAGGAGGCACAACCGTGAGAGACTGTCTTAGAAAACAGAAAGGGGCATAAAGCCCCTTCCTTTCAGCAGATCACATTACTTGGAACGGCTGGCACGCTTACGCTCGTGCTCCTTCAGGAGCTTCTTGCGCAGACGAATGTGGTTAGGCGTTACTTCCACCAGCTCATCGTCATCGATGAATTCCAGAGCCTGCTCCAGAGAGTGACGAATAGGCGGTGTCAGCTGAATGTTTTCATCGGAACCGGACGCACGAACGTTGGTCAGCTGCTTACCCTTGGTCGGGTTAACCACCAGATCGTTGTCACGGTTGTGCAGGCCGACAATCTGACCTTCATAAACGTCAACGTTAGGCGGCAGGAACAAACGACCACGGTCTTGCAGGTTCCACAGAGCGAAGCCCAGCACTTTACCGTTTACCATGGACACCAGAACACCGTTCTGACGATGGGTCACTTCACCGTCTTTTACCACGCCATAGTGATCAAAGACATTGGTCAGAATACCGCTACCGGACGTCATGGTCAGGAACTGGGAACGGAAACCAATCAGACCACGGGCTGGCATGATGAATTCCAGACGTACACGACCTTTACCGTCGGGTACCATGTTGGTCAGTTCCGCTTTACGCAGACCCATTTCTTCCATCAGGGAACCCTGATGTTCTTCTTCGATGTCAACAACCACCTGTTCGTAAGGCTCTTGCTTAACACCGTCAATTTCACGCACGACCACTTCCGGACGGGAAACACCCAGTTCGAAGCCTTCACGACGCATGGTTTCAATCAGAACCGACAGGTGCAGTTCACCACGGCCAGACACTTTGAACTTGTCCGCACTGTCACCCGGCTCAACCCGCAGGGCTACGTTGTGCAGCAGTTCCTGTTCCAGACGATCCTTGATGTTGCGGGAAGTCACGAACTTACCATCCTGACCCGCAAACGGAGAGTTGTTGACCTGGAAGGTCATGCTCACAGTAGGCTCATCCACGGTCAGTGGCGGCAGCGCTTCAACGTGATCCGGGTGGCACAGGGTGTCAGAGATGTTCAGCTTGTCGATACCGGTGACGCAGACAATATCCCCCGCACGGGCTTCTTCTACATCAACACGCTCCAGACCCAGATGACCCATCACCTTAAGAATCTTGGCACTGCGAACGTTGCCATCGGCATCAATCAGTTTGATCGGGGTGGATGGTTTCAGGGAACCACGGGTGATTCGACCCACACCGATAACACCCAGGAAGCTGCTGTAATCCAGCGCAGATACCTGCATCTGGAACGGCGCTTCAACGTCTACTTTAGGAGCCGGTACGTTGCTGGTGATCATTTCGAACAGCGGCGTCATATCGTCAGCCATGTTTTCCGGATCATCACCGGCAATACCATTCAGGGCGGAAGCATAGATCACCGGGAAGTCCAGCTGTTCTTCAGTCGCACCCAGACGATCAAACAGATCAAATACTTCGTCCATTACCCAGTCAGGACGGGCACCCGGACGGTCAATTTTGTTGATAACAACAATCGGGCGCAGACCCTGTTCAAACGCTTTCTGGGTCACGAAGCGGGTCTGGGGCATTGGGCCATCAACCGCGTCTACCAGCAGCAGAACAGAATCCACCATGGACAGAACCCGCTCTACTTCACCACCAAAGTCGGCGTGTCCCGGGGTGTCCACGATGTTGATGTGGAAATCCTGCCAGTTGATCGCGGTGTTTTTCGCCAGAATGGTAATGCCGCGCTCTTTTTCCTGATCGTTGGAATCCATAATGCGCTCCGCACCCTGATCTTTACGACCCAGAGTTCCGGACTGCTGCAGCAGTTTGTCTACCAGCGTGGTTTTACCGTGGTCAACGTGCGCTATGATCGCCACGTTCCGCAATAAATTGTTACGAAGTTTTTCTATCACAGTTTTTCTCTCATCAAATCTCGTTTACTGTCCCCGGGAGGACTGAATAACACGGGCAACGTCTTCGGCGTTCATACTGGCCTGTTCTGCATACACCGAAGGAAAGGTGTTATTTTCAAGCAGGTAATTCACATCGACCTCGTAGCGGGCCATGTGACGAAAATTCCTCAAGCGCAGCTCTTTTTTCAAGGTGCCGCAGCTAAAGCGCATATCGGCAATATCAATCAGCCCGAGAGTGCCATCAGGCTGCTGCACGATATTGCCCAGATGGGCCGAGCGAAAATACACGCCCAACCGGTGCATTCTGGCAATCAGCCGGGCGTTGTCGGCCAGCAGCTTTTGCCGCTCCTCGCTATTAAGCCCGGACAACACCTGTCTCAGGGTTTTCCCCGGCAGAGGCTGATAATGCACCGCGGTTCTTGCAATAGAAGGTATACGGTAGCAGTTAATGATGGTGACCGTTGGAATATTCATTCGGTGCAGTTTGTCAGCATTGGTAGCAAACCGGACCGAGTAAGGCAGGAGCCGGGCGGAACTGAACCGGCTTTTAACCATAAACAGTTTCAGGAACGAGCCATCGGCCAGACGCAGGACTTTATCGCCATCCCCGTCGTGCTCGATCACCTCTGCGCCCTGACGCAAGACCTGATAATCCCTGCCAGAAAGTCGCTTGCCAAACAGCCGCCGCATCACCTGATAGTCACCTGATAGTCACCTGAGAGTTACCTGCAAAAACCGGGAAAATTAAAAAGCGGTGAATAGTACCCCATACCGATAAAAAATGCTCATACCAATCGTCATAACGGTATAAATGACAAACCGGAACTTTATCGACGCCTGCCAGTCTTATAAGGGAAGCAGTAATTCCAGGATGGAGTGAAACCTATGTATTCCGGCAGGATCGCCCGTTTAATTATAAAATCTTGCGCCATCACGCTGTGTTTCAGTGTCGCAGGTGCCAAAGCTGACGTTGATAACCAGGCTGAAACCTATCCTCTGGAATTCCTGTATGAGTCCTCTTCAGCCAGGTTTAACTGGCAACCCCATGCCGAACAGTTGACCAGCGCTCTGCAACACGTCTCAGCCGGACACAACTTCAATAGCTTGTTGCACTCCATAAACAGCACGACTGGAGGCCCTGTTTATGGCTTCAGTCAGGCCTTTGCCGAATACCTTCCTGAACAACTCCTCAAGGCCACTCCAGGGGGCATTGAACCAAACTATGGCGAGATGGCTCAGCACGCCATGAATCAATCGTCTGTCACCGGTCAACGCTTCGACAATAACGCAGCTGACGACGGTATCGACCTTATTGATGATTCTTTTGAAGCTAACCATCTGGTTCATATGCGTATGGTCTTCCCTGCAAATACGTTTTCGACAGAACAAAAAGCATCTGGAAAGAAAACCTTTTACGGCAAGCCTCTGGGCAAACGGTTAAAAACAACCAATGACATACACGCCAGCGTGCTGCAAAGCAAAAGCCGCTCACAGCCATACATCGATGTATCTCCTAAATGGAAACCAAAACCGGGGATGTATGTCAGCCGTTACATCAAGGCCCTGATTAAACTTCAGAAACAACTACCCAAGAGATCAACCCTGAGGCTGTTTCCTACGACAACACCGGATGGAAAGTACCTGACCTGCGAAGTGATGCTTATTTACCCGGATGACAATGGCATCATGAATTACAGCGCAGTACTGGACATTATCAGGGACTGGGGAGCACCCGGCACGGCGCTCTGGCTGACAGACCGGATCGCGCAGGGTAACCTGGTTGCAACACCACCCGAAAACCTCTGGCAAAGTGTTATGAGTCACTTTCGGGTCAACCCGGCCAGCCTACCCGTCTTTAATCCTGTCGATGCAGAAATGATTGAAGTACTAGCCGAACTGGTGAAAGAGTATCTGAAAGACCCGGATGCAACCTCCCTGAGCTGCAAACCCTACTGTAACAATTTTGATTTCCGGGACTTCCCCAAACCAAAACCTGTAGACATTAAACGTTCGGGCCATTATGTTGCTGCGCTGGATGCTGGCGGTATGGTTTTCTTTGTGGATACTTTTTCTTCAACGAGTTCTTCAACGAGTTCTTCAACGAGTTCTTCAACGAGTTCTTCAGCAAGTTCTTCAGCGAGTTCTTCAAAAGCCGCTTCAAAAAGCCCTGCCAAGCCCAGAATCACCTTAAAAAAGACAGCATTCAAAAACGTGGACGCAGACGCGCTAAGAAGTCTGGACGAGCAGAGAATCCAGCTTCACCCCGAGATTCTTCAGGGCAAAAAGCCTTTCAACCCCGAACGAAAACGTGTGGAAATGGCTTTACTGAAGCTACTGATCAGCCGGTCTTTGCATCAAGGACTTCCAGAAGGAAATCCGGTTCTGGAAAATATGCATAACACCATCAGTCGCTATCAGTAGAGTTCAACAACACAGACTCTCTCCCGTCACTGTTGCACATTTGTGCTAATATTACCGGTTCGCCGATTTTCACAGTCTTGACTCGGTTTGCATTGAGCAATGCTGTGACTTCATCCACAATAGCGAACACTTTAACTGATTGATTTTTAATGGCCATGTCAGAACCAGCCAAGGCCAGTGGCCTGCAGATCTATCTGCGGCTATTGACCTATGTAAAACCCTATACCGGTTTCTTCGTTATCAGCCTGCTCGGCTATGCCCTGTTTGCATTGACTCAACCAGCTTTTGCCCGGCTGCTGGAGTACTTTGTTGAAGCTTTGGAAGGCAGCCATGCCACCATCACCCGAGACCTTGGCGGATTTATCCCGGTTGAGGTCTTTGCTTCTGCAGCATTAATACCTGCTGTAATGACTGTTATCGCTATTTTACGCGGTATCGGATCATTTTTGGGTAACTATTATCTTGCCAAGGTATCACTCCGTATTGTTCATGACCTGCGAAGCCTCATGTTTAGCCACATGGTACAACTGCCCAATGAGTACTTTGACAACAACAACTCGGGTCACCTGATAGCCAGAATCACCTATAATGTCAGCCTGGTGACGGGCGCAGCTACCGATGCCATCAAAGTAGTGGTCAGGGAGGGGTTAACGGTTACTTTCCTGATCCTGTACCTCCTCGTCACCAACTGGAAGCTCACTCTGGTGTTCTTTGCTGTTGGCCCGTTGATCGCTCTGGTAGTTTCCACAGCAAGCAAGCGTTTCCGCAAGCTCAGCTCGAAAATCCAGGATTCTATGGGTGACCTGACCCATGTCAGCTCTGAAACGATCAATGGTTACCGGGTCGTTCGAGGCTTTGGTGGTGAAGATTATGAAATAAACCGCTTTGGCAGTGCCAGTAAACAAAATACCCGCCAAAACCTGAAAATGGTTAAAGCGTCTGCTATTCACACCCCGACCCTGCAACTACTGGTAAACTCGGCCCTCGCGATCCTGTTTTTCCTGGTACTCTGGTTGAAAGGCGATGCAACCACTGCCTCTCTGGTCAGCTTTGTTACAGCCGCCGCTTTGCTACCGAAGCCTATTCGTCAGCTCAGTGAAGTGAATGCCAATATCCAAAGGGGTATTGCAGCGGCCGAAAGTATCTTCAGGATGGCAGACGAACCCTCGGAGTCCGATAACGGCTCCTTCACATCCGAAAAAGTCGAAGGTCATCTGGAGTTCAAAAACGTTACCTTCCAATACCCGAATGCCGACCGTCCGGCTCTGGACAACATCAGCTTTACCGTAGAACCCGGACAAACCATTGCTCTGGTGGGTCGTTCCGGTTCGGGTAAAACGACCCTGGCTAATCTGGTGCCACGTTTTTATAACCACGGGCAGGGAAAGATTCTGCTGGACGGCACCGATGTTGAAGATTTTGCCCTGAGAAACCTTCGCAGCCACATTGCTCTGGTTGACCAGAATGTCACCCTGTTCAACGACACCGTCAGCCGCAACATTGCTTATGGTTCTCTGGAAAAAACCAGTGACTCCGATATAAAAGCCGCTGCCGATGCGGCCTATGCCAGTGAATTTGTCGCCAACATGCCAGAAGGCTTTGACACACTGGTCGGCGAAGACGGCGTACTGCTGTCCGGTGGTCAGCGTCAGCGTCTGGCAATTGCCCGGGCAATCTTAAAAGACGCTCCGGTTCTGATTCTCGACGAGGCCACTTCGGCTCTGGATACCGAGTCCGAGCGCCATATTCAGGCGGCTCTGGAAGAAGTGATGAAAGAGCGAACCACACTGGTGATTGCCCATCGACTGTCCACCATCGAAAACGCTGATCGCATTCTGGTGATGGACAAAGGTCAGATTGTTGAAACCGGCAACCACGCCGAGTTGCTGGCAAAAGGCGGTCACTACGCCAAATTGCACAAACTGCAGTTTAAAGAAGATCAGGAAGACTTACTGGAAGCCCTGTAAACACAGTGGTCTGCCTGATACTGTTTGATGACTGTTTGATGACTGTTTGACTACTGTTTGACTACTGTTTGACAAGAGGGCCAATCGACAGGGTTGGCTCCTCTCCTTCCAGATAAAGGAAGGTAAAAAAAGCGGAATACACTGAATGAAATTGACTCTGCCCCGTTTCGACCAGGCCCGGGTCCTGGTGGTAGGCGACGTAATGCTGGACCGCTACTGGCATGGCGCGACTTCCCGAATCTCACCGGAAGCACCCGTTCCCGTTGTCCGTATTGGTCAGGTGGAAGATCGCCCCGGCGGTGCCGGTAACGTTGCCCTGAACATTGCTTCACTGGGTGCACCGGCCTGGCTGATTGCCGCCACCGGTGATGATGAGGCGGCCGATGCCCTGCAAACCCGTCTGGAAGCCGCAGGCGTGTTCTGCGACTTCGCGCGCATGCCCGATGCTCCCACCATTACCAAACTGCGAGTGATCAGCCAGCACCAGCAGCTGATTCGCCTGGATCACGAAGAAGCATTCCGTAGCCTGAGCAGCGATATTCTGGAAGAAAAAACGACAGCGTTACTTGATAACATTGACGCTGTCGTATTGTCCGATTACAACAAAGGCACACTGCAAAATCACCAGCAACTGATTCGCAATGCCCGCACCCGCAACATTCCGGTTCTGGTTGATCCCAAAGGCACCGACTTTAAACGTTACCGTGGTGCTACCGTGATCACACCGAATCTGCACGAGTTTGAAACCGTTGTCGGTCATTGCAAAGACGAACAGGAACTGGTGGATAAAGGCCAGAAGCTGATGCAGGAGCTGGAACTCGAAGCCCTGCTGATTACCCGCAGCGAACACGGTATGACCCTGATCTGCAAAGACCGTCAGGAAGTTCATCTGCCAGCCCGTGCCCGGGAAGTGTTTGATGTGACCGGAGCCGGTGATACCGTGATTTCCACTCTGGCTGCCGCACTGGCAGCGGGTGCAGAACTGCCACAGGCGGCCGCTATTGCCAACATTGCCGCAGGCATTGTGGTGGGCAAGCTGGGTACTGCCACCATCAGCATGCCGGAGCTGCGCCGCGAAGTGAACCGCGAGCTGGGTGCTGAACGCGGTGTTGTCACCAAAGATCAGTTGATGATTGCCATTGAAGATGCCCGCGCTCACGGTGAAAAAATCGTCTTTACCAATGGTTGCTTCGATATCATTCACGCCGGACATGTCGGTTATCTGGAACAGGCTCGCAAACAAGGTGACCGTCTGGTACTGGCGATTAACAGTGACGAGTCGGTGAAACGCCTGAAAGGCGAAGGTCGCCCGATCAATACGGAAGATCGACGTATGGCAGTATTGGCGGGTCTGGAAGCCGTTGACTGGGTCGTCAGCTTCAGTGAAGACACCCCCGAAAACCTGCTGCGCATGGTGAAGCCCGACGTACTGGTCAAAGGCGGGGATTACAGCATTGATGAAGTGGTCGGTGCTGATATCGTTTACGAATACGGCGGTGACGTGAAAGTTCTGGCCTTTCTTGATAACTGTTCAACGACAGCGATCGTTGAAAAAATCCGTACTGACAAAATAACAGAGGGAACCACCTGATCAATAATAAAAATGCAACCCCATCAATCACTGGAAAGTGAAAACAGTTGTATTTTTTATTATCTTGTTTTACCTGTAACGGGAAGGGATTAACTCTTCCCTTTTTTGTAATCATTACAAAGCAAAAACAATGTTGGCTGCTAAGATTAACGCTTAAAATAATCCAGGTAGTTATCCTTATGGCTTGCTATTTTATCCAACCATGGTTGGCTTTGCGTGCAAGTATCGCTCTTCTGTTAGTGCTATTTACTTGCAAATCTCAAAGTGATCTGGCTAACCACATTATCAGCTTTACTGCAACAGACTGTACTGCAACAGACTGTACTGCAACAGACTCTACTGCAACAGACTCTACTGCAACAGACTCTACTGCAACAGACTCTACTGCAACAGACTCTTCCATTCAGAAAAGCAATGGTTTTTACTGTCTGAAAAAAGACAATAGTCAACACTTCTGCTCTCTTACTGGTCTGCCGTCGAAAAACACAACGCCTACCTTTGTCAGGGTGCAGTCATCATCGCTCCTGACAGTCAATATAAATAATGATTCTAAAGACCCGGGTCGTCTGCTCATTAACAATGATGAAATCGTTGTGGTCTCCCTCAATGAACAGCCTGAAACCATTGAACTTAAGCTTCGCGACAAGATTAAACACCTGCCCGAAAGCCAGACAGACTCGGGCAACAGCTATTGCCAGACTGTTCCTGAACAGGAAGACATTCTGTCTTGTTACATGTATCCCGGAGATACTGTAAGAATAAAAACCCCTGCAGAATTGCTGCTGAGCAAAAAAACGCGATATTCTGATACATATGCAGAAATGACAACAGGCGAACCCAAGGACGCGAGCCACCAAACCTTTCCACCAGATGATTTTACCAATGGCTCTTTTCTTGTGATTAATACAAGAAAGACAACCCCAAGTTCAGAAGAACAGAAGCCACTCCACTCACCTGATACATTCATAACAGCACTGGTTACTGCAAAAATGCAGCTATTATTGGAAATGACCGGTAATAATTTACACCACCGAGGACGGTATACAACCGTACCTGATAGTTTTAATCAAGAGCTATTGCTTTCACCAAAAACAAAATTTCCTGCTTACGACCTGTCCATTAAGCCTGATAAATCCTACACAACTGTTATCACTTATATGTTTGGAAGCTCTCCACACCAATATGGTGATTCAACTCTTATACTTCTTATTGAATACTATAGAATTCAATACCATATGGACAATCAGCAAGCGGCAGCTGCAATGAGTTTTGAGCAATACCTGTTAAATGAAATGCGCCAACAAAATCACATTTATACAGAGCAATATATACTTGACCACCTTGCGTATATTAATTGGATTCAAGCTTCAGGAGCAACCTTCACCAACATTCAACCACCTACCCCAATCATTGTACCTTATGGCATATGCGGCAAATGCTTACTATCAGGTGCCGCCTGCACCTGCACAATACCACAACAACCTGCACTGACACATACGCGCACACCTACAGATGGACACACACATATACGCCATAAACGTAAAAGAGCATTTTTTACTCCTTCACAAAAAAATAGTCTTTTTAATGCTTTTAAAAAAGATAATTATTTAACCTCAGATGTTCTAGAGGAACTTTGTCAATCGACTGGACTCTCTGAGGTGCAAGTTACAAACTGGTACAGCAATCAAAGAGTAAAACAAAAAAAAGCTGAGTCTAATTCAAACGCTTCCAATCAGGGTCAAAATACGACCGCACAAAGTGGAGGGTATTTATCACTTGCACCAACAGTGCAACCGAATATTCCGCCACCAATCATTTCAAATAATACTGTTAGTGTTAGCTCTGAACACGTTGTTCTTCTAAAACTGAAAAGGCAAGAACCATTCACAACCCGGGAGTTCCCCGACTATCCAGAATCGCCTGCACAGACAACAGCAAACAATGATAATGCTGTGCCAGCAGCATACATGTATGAATCGAGTTCAAAATCAGGCACTTCTGAGCCAGATGGCAGAAACCCTGCGTCAAGTGAAAGTACAAAATCTGAAAATGAACAAAATCAATCACAAAGAGCAATTAAGCCAAGGGAAAAGCCAAATTTTACAAAGGATGGTAAACCTGTCGAAATGGAAGTTAATGAAAACGGTGATATAAATTTCAAAAGCGTCTAATTTAAAAAAAGAAGAGCAAATGATTCAATCACCAGTAAAGCATAACTGGTGAATGCCGCCCAAAGGAAATGCAGTTGGTCAGCAATTCCCGCTGAATATTAAAGCTCTTGTGCTGCAAGGTTTGTAGATCAGTAAAAAATAATCACATCGCAGACTCTATAGGGCTATATTGAAGAGCATTATATAGGCTCTTCGCCGTTTCATATGGATTTCAGCACATCAGCTACAGGACTGGAGATCATGTACTCCACCTTAGAGTTTTAAATGTACGACTGTTTGGTTAGATTTTTTCCTCACGAAAACCAGTCCGTCAGCCTGCTGTTTAGCAGTCTGTCCAAACAGTCAACTCTCTTTGTTAACTCCGCTTTAATATGACCTTCTTCCACCGGTTTGAGATGACCCGTTTTCAGCAATACTTTTGACCCGCTTTCAACGGTTAAGTTCACTGTGTTTTCAGGTTTATTTCTTGGCAGAAGTGCCTTTCAGTAATCCAGCTTTGCGCTTCTCTTTCAGGCGGTAACTCTCACCTTTGATATTGAGAGTTGTCGCATGATGCAGTAGCCGATCCAAGATCGCAGTGGCTATGGCTTGATCGCCAAAGATCTCGCCCCAGTCGACAAAGCTCTTATTCGAGGTCAGGATGATACTTGCCTTTTCGTAACGGCGAGTCACGAGTCGGAAGAAAAGGCTGGCTTCATCCTGATCCATAGGAAGGTAGCCAATTTCATCCAGTACCAGCAGCTTTGGGTACATCAGTTGCTGCATCTGTCTTTCAAGCCGGTTCTCCTGCAACGCTTTTTTCAGCGTAGTCATCAGCTTGTCGAGGCTCATGAACATAACCCGATGTCCGGCTTCTGCTGCCTTAACAGCCAGAGCTATTGCCAGATGTGTTTTACCAACACCTGGCGGTCCGAGTAATACGACATTTTCAGCACGATCAACAAAACCAAGACCGGAGAGTTCCCGAACCACTTTTCGGTCAACGGTCGGCTGAAAGCTGTAGTCAAACTGCTCTAATGTTTTTAGCCATGGTAACCGGGCTTGCTTTAGACGACTCTCAAGCCCTTTCTGGTGACGGCCAGCCCACTCAGTAGAAAGCACTTCTACCAGGAACTCCCGGTAATTCAGGTCTTTCTTGCTGGCTTGCTCACACAGGGTATCAAGGTTGTCAGCCAGGTGGTCAAGCTTAAGGCGATTGACCAGTGTCGTTAACTGTTCCATCACACCACCTCCTCATAATGGCTGAGGTCACGGGTTTCAACCTTGATCTCGTCATACAGGGCACGGTGGTGGGTGGCGTCGAGTACCCAGCGGTTCTTTGCGTCAACCAGCAGATGGCTGGCAACGAGGGTATCGTCCGGGCCATAAACCCGTAGCTGCCGGTCAAGTCCCATGCGGATACTGACTTGCTGACCAACCAAAGTACTGGGAACACTGTAGCGATTCGTCTTAAAATTAATGTAACCATCAACCGGCACACGTCGTGTTTCCCGGTAGCTGGTGTCATAACGAATATCCGGTAGCTTTTGAAGGTGCGGCTGTTCTTTAGCAAAGCGTCAGCCACTTTTTCTTTCAGAGTGTCATGATGGCGTTCATCTGCTACGTTGGTCAGCCAGTCTCCCAGTTGCTGGTTCAAGTGCTCAAGGCTTTCAAAGCTGCGATAGCGCTGGAAGAAGTTTTCTTTTACGTAGCGCACCATACGCTCGGTTTTTCCCTTGGTCTGTGCTCTGTAGGGTTTGCAGGCTTTAGGCTGAAACTCGTAGTGTCGAGACAACAACAGAAAACCTTCATTAAACTTCACCTGTCCGTTACCAGGATGCTCCAGAACTGCAGCCTTCTGGTTATCAACCAGTACCTGCGCACTTGAACCCCCGAACCACTCGAACGCCCGGATCAGGCTTTCATAAGTGTGTTCCGCATCATTGCTGTAAGCAGCAAAGGCATAGAAGCGGCGTGAGTAGCCCAGAACATTAACGGAGACATAAACTTTGCGAAGCTCACCTCCAACTTCGATCTGCAGTTCTCCCCAGTCGTGCTGCAACTGGTGACCGGGAGCCGTTTCATAACGGGTGGTCGCCTTGCTTTCACGCAGGGTGCGTTTAGGGTGGATATAGTCCCGTAAAATGGTGATGCCACCGGCATATCCCTGCCCTTTGATTTCGGCAAATATGACCTCGGCATTCCAGACATTCTCAGCCAGTAACGCGTCAATGACGGATTTGAAATCATCAAGCTTACTCTGGCGAACACCGGATTTGCGTCTGGGTGGTGGCCCTTGCCTTTGCAGGGCTCTCTTGACGGTACTGACAGAGCAACCTCTCTGGCAGGCAATGTCCTCAAGATAGCAGCCTTTGTCTCTGGCTTGCTTTATCATAAGGTAGTCCTCTCGGTTGATCATGGCTCCTTTTCCTGAGTGCTGATAACACTATGGGATTCGGCCATGAAGTGGTAAATCGAGAGGTCATTTCAAACCGGTGATTTGGGGTCATTTATTGGCGGAGGTAACATCTTCCTTTTCTTAAGAGAATTATGCTGCTTTCGGCGAAATACTGATCGGTCGGTCGTGTATTTTCTCCGATATCAGCTCCAATTTTTGTTCATATCGGTTCCAGCAGCGGCGCACCCGAAGTGGAGGAATAATCCAGCACAAAGGACACTTTAACATTCCTGCTGTAACGGTATTCTCTGGCCGCCAGGCAATTTTTCCGACTTCCAGGGCCGATTTATTCTGGCAAATGGTCAACAATTGCAATAAGGCATAACCAGCCATTTTTATATGCATCCACCGAAGCAACGTTCTGAGTTTTTGCTGCCAGAGATGCTTACAGCCGAATTCATGTTTCATTTGTTGAAACATAGGTTCGATAGGCCATCTTTGGGCATAAGCGAGCAGCACCTCTTCTGCTTCCATTGTCGTATCTGTCGAGATGAATATTTTACTTTCTGTTTCCCCTTGTTAACTCCGCTTTGTCGTTTATAAAACGGCTCCAGACGACAAGGACTATACGACCTTTTAGAAAACGAGCTCGGCAAAGACAGGAGCGGAAGGATACTGTCCGATGCTTTCCATAGAGCCAAACTTTCACACCTCCAGATTCCTTGGGAAATCCAATGATGATAGCTATTCCAGAACCCTTCGTAGTGGATAGCCAGCAATGCCTGTGTAACAAAGCCCTCACCGGAGAGCATACTCCCAAGGAGCAGTTCGCAGAACGTTGGTGCTGCATTTGAAGATAGCGCTCCGACAAGAAATGTCGTATATATAGAGTTCCTGAAGAATTACTCTTTGTTCTGAAGTGAACATGGCAACTGTTTCCTCTTGCTAGGAGGCTGTCCGAGAATAATCTGATTCGAAAAATACAAAACTTTCGTGCTTATAATTCTCTAAACTCGAGTATCCGTATGGCTTGCTATTTTATTCAACCATGGTTGGCTTTGCGTGCAAGTATCGCTCTTCTGTTAGTGCTATTTACTTGCAAATCTCAAAGTGATCTGGCTAACCACATTATCAGCTTTACTGCAACAGACTCTACTGCACCAGGCTCTTCCATTCAGAAACGCAATGGTTTTTTCTGTCTGAAAAAAGACAATAGTCAGCACTTCTGCTCTCTTACTGGTCTGCCGTCGAAAAACACAACGCCTACCTTTGTCAGGGTGCAGTCATCATCGCTCCTGACAGTCAATATAAATAATGATTCTAAAGACCCGGGTCGTCTGCTCATTAACAATGATGAAATCGTTGTGGTCTCCCTCAATGAACAGCCTGAAACCATTGAACTTAAGCTTCGCGACAAGATTAAACACCTGCCCGAAAGCCAGACAGACTCGGGCAACAGCTATTGCCAGACTATTCCTGAACAGGAAGACATTCTGTCTTGTTACATGTATCCCGGAGATACTGTAAGAATAAAAACTCCTGCAGAATTGCTGCTGGGCAACAAAACGCGATATTCTGATGCATATGCAGAACTGACAACAGGCGAACCCAAGGACGCGAGCCACCAAACCTTTCCACCAGATGATTTTACCAATGGCTCTTTTCTTGTGCTTAATACAAGAAAGACAACCCCAAGTTCAGAAGAACAGAAGCCACTCCACTCACCTGATACATTCATAACAGCACTGGTTACTGCAAAAATGCAGTTATTATTGGAAATGACCGGTAATAATTTACACCACCGAGGACGGTATACAACCGTACCGGATAGTTTTAACCAAGAGCTATTGCTTTCACCAAAAACAAAATTTCCTGCTTACGACCTGTCCGTTAAGCCTGATAAATCCTACACAACTGTTATCACTTATATGTTTGGAATCTCTCCATACCAATATGATGGTGATTCATCTCTTATATTTCTTATTGAATACTATAGAGTTCAATACGATATGGGCAATCAGCAAGCGGCAGCTGCAATGAGTTTTGAGCAATACCTGTTAAATGAAATGCGCCAACAAAATCACATTTATACAGAGCAAGATATACTTGACCACCTTGCGTATATTAATCGGTATCGAGCTTCAGGAGCAACCTTCACCAACATTCAACCACCTACACATGCACGTACACATATACGCCATAAACGTAAAAGAAAATTTTTTACTCCTTCACAAAAAAATATTCTTGTTAATGCTTTTGCAAAAGATGATTATTTAGCCTCAAGTGATCTAGAGAAACTTTGTCAATCGACTGGACTCAGTCGGAAGCAAATTTTAACCTGGTACAGCAATAAAAGAGCACGAGAAAGAAAAAAAGAAGCTAAGTCTAATTCAAACGCTTTCAATCAGGGTCAAACTACGGCCGCACAAAGTGGAGGGTATTTATCACTTGCACCAACAGTGCAACCGAATATTCCGCCACCAATCATTTCAAATAATACTGTTAGTGTTAGCTCTGCACACGGTTTTCTTCTAAAACTGAAAAGGCAAAAACCATTCACAACCTGGAAGTTCCCCGACTATCCAGAATCGCCTGCACAGACAACAGCAAACAATGATAATGCTGTGCCAGAAGCATACATGTATGAATCGAGTTCAAAATCAGGTACTTCTGAGCCAGATGGCAGAAACCCTGCGTCAAGTGAAAGTACAAAATCTGAAAATGAACAAAATCAATCACAAAGAGCAATTAAGCCAAGGGAAAAGCCAAATTTTACAAAGGATGGTAAACCTGTCGAAATGGAAGTTAATGATAAAGGTGAAATAAAACGTGATAAAAACGGTGATATAGAGTTCAAAAGCGTCTAATTTAAAAAAAGAAGAGCAAATAATTCAATCACCAGTAAAGCATAACTGGTGAATGCCGCCCAAAGGAAATGCAGTTGGTCAGCAATTCCCGCTGAATATTAAAGCTCTTGTGCTGCAAGGTTTGTAGATCAGTAAAAAATAATCACATCGCAGACTCTATAGGGCTATATTGAAGAGCATTATATAGTGCCTGTCAGAAAACCTCTGAAAAATGGCAGTCGTTCCTGGCCGACAGAAGTTGATAACGGCTGGATTTCAGTTACCAGACGAACAAAGGATGTTTTTTGTACTGCGCTGCTCAAAATACAACCTGATTCGACTATCTACGAGCACAGTAATCTCTCATGCTTGGCATGATCAAAAGTAAACTGACGGGAGCCTGACTGAAAGGCTACTGACGATCTCTGGTCAGCAGAATTTTACCCAACCGCTTCAGGTTGCTGGCGACAACAGCCAGTGCGACATACCGCTCAAAGCCTTCTATCCCTTTATCCGGGCATTTGTCGAGACCATTCGCTTCCAGTGCGTTGATATCGGATTCAACGGCTGAGTGCTTCCTTCTTGCCCGGATAAATTCCGGGTGGCATTCCCGTTTTTTGTCATTGGCTGACAGCCTGCCTTTCTTGGGAAGAACTGAATGCTCCAGAAGAACTTCCAGCTTTTCAAGATTGCCCGGACTCCAGAAGCCTTTGTCGTAGCTCACCTGGCTTAATGTCGGGAACCGCTTTTTGGCAGCCTCAGCCATAGGTACTGTAACCTGGTCGTCTGTTTGTTTTTGCATGACCTGATGATGCAAAGTAAAACCGAACTGATCCTGCAACACGCAGACCCGTAACCCCAGTTCAACCGGAGTTCCGGCTTTGCCTTTGCTGATCCATTCTGTATGAGGCTCAAAGATTGAGAACACCTTCTCATTATGGGGAATCTGCTCATGTTCTATCACCCGTCGGTAAATCAGGTTTATCTGGTGACGACTGTGGGCTATGTGATATTTGAGGTTTTCCAGCCTTGGCTCATCCGGTTGCTTTTTCACCAGCAAGGACAAGGTCGTTTCAGCTCTGCGGACAATTGAAAGGCTGTACTTTATGTACTCGAGATGAGCCATCTCAATATCGTGCTGCCGCTGCTGCTGTTTCAGTTCACAGGTCGCACTGGAATGCTTCAGGTTTCGAGCCTTGTTGTAGCGCTTGCGATGCTGATCTTTGAGGTATTTGCGCTGACGCCAGCCCGGAAGCTGGTACTGATTGGCAAGAGCTGACGCAAACTCAATACTCTTACGGCAAGCGTCGCTCAGAAGGCTGATATCCGTGGGGAAATGGACATCGGTTTTGACTACGAACGAATCGGTACGGCCATGTAGCGGCTCATCTTTTTTTTAACCAGCTGGTGACCTGCATCCACCGTGACCTGGTTAATCTGATCCAGTATCTCCGGTGTGAAGAGGCTGATGTTGTCCTGTAATGTTTGTATGTGGTAGGTGTGGGTACAATAGGGACCATGCCCGAGCATTTTCCGTAATGTCCCATGTTCATTAGCCAACTCTTGCAGGCGGTCGTAGTCACAATTAGTGACAAGGCGCAGAGTGCCAAAGACCAGAATGTTCCAGAGGTCCATACCAGGACGACCATTGTGCCGACTGGCAGGAATTATGTTCTCAAGCACCTGAAAAACCCTGTGTCGCAGATCAGGTGTTATCCAGATATGTTGCAGCCCCGGAGCAGGCGGGGAATGTCGTCTCTGGACTTGGGATTAAACGTGATGGCGGAGATATCAACTTCGCCCAACTGCATTTGTGGGTTGATGGTTTGGCGCATAAATGTGGAAACAGCCTGTTTTGGAAAATCTTCGAGTACTATATGGGGCTACAGGCTGCTGTTTTCAAGTGTTTGTGGGTTTTCGGACAGGCACTATATAGGCTCTTCGCCGTTTCATATGGATTTCAGCACATCAGCTACAGGACTGGAGATCATGTACTCCACCTTAGAGTTTTAAATGTACGACTGTTTGGTTAGATTTTTTTCTTCACGAAAACCAGTCCGTCAGCCTGACGTTTAGCAGTTTGTCCA
This sequence comes from Endozoicomonas montiporae CL-33, assembly GCF_001583435.1. Taxonomy (NCBI): domain Bacteria; kingdom Pseudomonadati; phylum Pseudomonadota; class Gammaproteobacteria; order Oceanospirillales; family Endozoicomonadaceae; genus Endozoicomonas; species Endozoicomonas montiporae. The sequence continues at coordinate 4,421,036 of NZ_CP013251.1, forward strand.
AACAGTCAACTCTCTTCCTTTTCTTAAGAATTATGCTGCTTTCGGCAAAATACTGATCGGTCGGTCGTGTATTTTCTCCGATATCAGCTCCAATTTTTGTTCATATCGGTTCCAGCAGCGGCGCACCCGAAGTGGAGGAATAATCCAGCACAAAGCACACTTTAACATTCCTGCTGTAACGGTATTCTCTGGCCATCAGGCAATTTTTCCGACTTCCAGGGCCGATTTATTCTGGCAAATGGTCAACAATTGCAATAAGGCATAACCAGCCATTTTTATATGCATCCACCGAAGCAACGTTCTGAGTTTTTGCTGCCAGAGATGCTTACAGCCGAATTCATGTTTCATTTGTTGAAACATAGGTTCGATAGGCCATCTTTGGGCATAAGCGAGCAGCACCTCTTCTGCTTCCATTGTCGTATCTGTCGAGATGAATATTTTACTTTCTGTTTCCCCTTGTTAACTCCGCTTTGTCGTTTATAAAACGGCTCCAGACGACAAGGACTATACGACCTTTTAGAAAACGAGCTCGGCAAAGACAGGAGCGGAAGGATACTGTCCGATGCTTTCCATAGAGCCAAACTTTCACACCTCCAGATTCCTTGGGAAATCCAATGATGATAGCTATTCCAGAACCCTTCGTAGTGGATAGCCAGCAATGCCTGTGTAACAAAGCCCTCACCGGAGAGCATACTCCCAAGGAGCAGTTCGCAGAACGTTGGTGCTGCATTTGAAGATAGCGCTCCGACAAGAAATGTCGTATATATAGAGTTCCTGAAGAATTACTCTTTGTTCTGAAGTGAACATGGCAACTGTTTCCTCTTGCTAGGAGGCTGTCCGAGAATAATCTGATTCGAAAAATACAAAACTTTCGTGCTTATAATTCTCTAAACTCGAGTATCCGTATGGCTTGCTATTTTATTCAACCATGGTTGGCTTTGCGTGCAAGTATCGCTCTTCTGTTAGTGCTATTTACTTGCAAATCTCAAAGTGATCTGGCTAACCACATTATCAGCTTTACTGCAACCGACTTTACTGCAACAGACTTTACTGCAACAGACTTTACTGCAACAGACTCTACTGCACCAGACTCTTCCATTCAGAAAAGCAATGGTTTTTACTGTCTGAAAAAAGACAATAGTCAACACTTCTGCTCTCTTACTGGTCTGCCGTCGAAAAACACAACGCCTACCTTTGTCAGGGTGCAGTCATCATCGCTCCTGACAGTCAATATAAATAATGATTCTAAAGACCCGGGTCGTCTGCTCATTAACAATGATGAAATCGTTGTGGTCTCCCTCAATGAACAGCCTGAAACCATTGAACTTAAGCTTCGCGACAAGATCAAACACCTGCCCGAAAGCCAGACAGACTCGGGCAACAGCTATTGCCAGACTGTTCCTGAACAGGAAGACATTCTGTCTTGTTACATGTATCCCGGAGATACTGTAAGAATAAAAACCCCTGCAGAATTGCTGCTGGGCAACAAAACGCGATATTCTGATGCATATGCAGAACTGACAACAGGCGAACCCAAGGACGCGAGCCACCAAACCTTTCCACCAGATGATTTTACCAATGGCTCTTTTCTTGTGCTTAATACAAGAAAGACAACCCCAAGTTCAGAAGAACAGAAGCCACTCCACTCACCTGATACATTCATAACAGCACTGGTTACTGCAAAAATGCAGTTATTATTGGAAATGACCGGTAATAATTTACACCACCGAGGACGGTATACAATCGTACCGGATAGTTTTAACCAAGAGCTATTGCTTTCACCAAAAACAAAATTTCCTGCTTACGACCTGTCCGTTAAGCCTGATAAATCCTACACAACTGTTATCACTTATATGTTTGGAAGCTCGTTCAAAAAACCTGGATATTATGGATATTGTGATGATGATCTTGCGCATCTTATAATAGGATTTAGACGTCAATATGATGAAGGGCGCATCTGGCTAGCTTTATTAGATGGAGTGACTTTTCAGGAATATCTGTTCGATCAACTCAGCCAAGGAGCTTACTCCCAGTATCCAAGGGATTATCTACTTTACTGCCTTAGCTTTTTGGAAACACGGCCAGCTTCAGGAACAAATCCCCCCCACATTCAACATTGTACATATGGTCAATATCCGTCAAATATCGCCTGCGCAATAGTAACTGCTCCAAATTCACGGGCAGGCTCAGGCCAAACTCTTCTTCAGTCCAGTAAACCCCTTGCAAGAAAGGCTGGAAACGAAAAATTGCCAGTAAAAAATAGGCAGTTATTCACAAAACGACAACAGACTGCACAGACACCAGGTACACCAGACAAGAAACGCAGAAGAGGAAAATTTACTCCTGAACAAAAAAGAATTCTTGAAAGCGCTTTTAAAGAAAATAATTATTTACCCCCAAAGGGTCAACAGAGAATTGCTGCTAAGGCTAAAATGACTACGATACAAGTCCGTGACTGGTTCCAGAATAGAAGAAAAGAGGAGAAAAAAAAGATGAATTCTTCACTTGCAACAACATTACAACAGTATTTTCATACCCCAGTCAATTCAATTAATGTTGCTGGAATTGCTGGAATTGCTGGAATTGCTGGAAGTAGTTTTGCACAAGTTTTAGCTCGAAGCTATCAGCAATTGCCGCCTCTTGTACTCGCCTCTGCCCCTGATTCAGGTGCGCAAGGATATAATTCACCTTTTGCATATCCTCTGCAGACAATAACAAACAATGATAATCCTGCATCGGGACCGTTGTTCTCAGAACCAAGCAGTTCAGAATCCAAAGATGAAGGTGAACAAAATCAACCAGGGTCAAGCCTAACACAACCAGATTTAACAATGGATGGTGAACCTGTAGAAATGGAACGTAATGAAGAAGGTTATGTACATTTCAAAAGGATCAAGAAGAACTGATTCAATCACCAGTAAAGCATAACTGGTGAATGCTACCTAAAGGAAATGCAGTCGGTAATCAGGTCCGGCACCGACTGCAAGGCAGAACAACGATTATTCCAATACTCGTGCGCAGGCTTTAACATTGTCCCGAAGATGCTTCGGATTAATGGTACCAATAATGGCTGAGGAAACAGCCGGATGACCCAACACCAGCTCCATGCTTTTCTCAACCGGGTCTTCACCTTCCAGACAGACATGTCCGCTGGCCAGTGCTTTTTTAATCAGAATACCTTTGTCGTGTGCTTCAGCATAATCCAGCACCGGCTTTTCCGCCTGCTCGTTCAGATTATAAGTCACCATGGCAATATCCGATTGCTCCAGTGCCAGAATACCGCCTTCTACCGTTTTGGTAGACATACCGGTAGCGCGAATCAAACCTTCTTTTTTCAGATCCGCCAGCACATCCAGACAACCGTATTGCTGAATGATATTAACGTCATCCCCACTGGAATGAACCAGCACCATATCAATGTAATCAGTCTTGAGGCGCTTGAGACTGCGTTCAATGCTGAAACGAACATGCTCCGGCGAAAAGTCAAAATGGGACTGTCCCTTACTAAACTCTTCACCCACCTTGCTGCAGATAACCCAGTCCTGACGCTGGCCTTGTAACAGTCTGCCCAGACGTTCCTCACTGATGCCATAGGCCGGCGCCGTATCCAGCAGATTGATACCCAGAGACCGGGCAAGTTTTAGCAGCTCTGTCGCAGTGCGATCATCAGGAATTTTAAATCCCTGCGGATACTTCACCTGCTGGTCACGGCCCAGCTTAACAGTGCCAAAGCCGATCGGCGACACCGCTATGTCTGTACCGGCAATCCGTCGGGGGGATAACACGGGGTCAGTCAAAATGCTTGCTCCAGAACTGTTCGCAGACTTCAGGATGCTTCAGATTAGCAGGCAGGGCAAAATCTTCATTGCCCGATGGCTTGACATTGTCAGCTTCCAGAAGGTTGCCCACTTCGTCGGCCAGGTTGGGAGCCAGAGCCAGCTTGGTCGGCCAGGTCACAATGCCATTGCCAACCGGCTGACAGAAAGCAGCATCGGGACGCAGCAGTTTACTTTGCTTGGGTTCGGCACGATTCACCCGCAGTGTGGACCACTGGGCATTGTCGAAGTTTACCCAGGGCAGAATCGCTGCCAGCTCCCGTCGAGCGACCCGAATCTGTTCTTCCGGTGTGCGCTCGACGCCGTCTTCAGCAATCTCGCCGCCCAGATACCAGACCCACTGACCATCTTCGGTCGGGTGGCTGGTGACCGTCATGCGCGGAACCGTTTTTACACCCAGACAATGTGCATAGAGCGGGTCAGGATGAGCGTGTTTTACCATCACCATATGCAGCGGACGCAGTTGCATCTCCGGCTCACTGATACCCCAGCGTCCCATCAGGGTACGTGTGCCTTCTCCGACCGTCAGCACAAACTTACCGGCCTGAATGCGATAGGTCATATCGCCCTGAGTATGCTCAATGTAAGCAATATCGCCATTGTCGCTGACAATACGGGAATTGCCGCTGTCCGGCGCCCAGTCCACCTTCAGGGTGCGGGATTCCAACCCCTTGACCAGACTTTTCACTACCGTCTGGATATCCAGAACAATCTCGTTCAACTCATAAGCCTTACCGCGGAAACTGTCATTACGGAAAATGGCTGGCAACTTCTCACGCTCTTTGACCTGATTGACACGCCCGCGCAGGGCTTTGCTGGCAAAGAAAGAGGTCATACGTGAAGCAATATCCCCCGGAGACCATAGGTAATGGTATTCGGACAATATCCGGGCATCACTGAGGTCAACATCCCCCTGCCCTGCCAGCGCATCACGCCAGCGTTTCGGCATACCGGCAATGCATTCCGCCGCCTTGGTCAGGTTGCCGGAAAGCGTGTACTTGGTACCACCATGAACAATGCCCTGAGACTTGATCGTCTGTCCGCCCCCCAGAGCCTCCTCTTCCAGCAGCAAAGCTTTATAGCCCTGCTGGTTCAGGGTATTAAACAGCCAGAGTCCAGCGATACCACCACCGATGACGACAACATCTGCGTTAATATCGGTCACGTTATCTGTTTCTACGGTTTGGTTCATAAGTCTGATTAGTTACTGTTAAGTGCGGCAAGTATAAGGAGTTAGGATCAGGAATTCACGCCCTGAAAGCCTTCAGCAGAGACATTCCCACTTGCTTTTGCAAAATGTCTACGGCATTTTGTGCCTTCTTTGGAGTTTCACTTATGAAGGTAGTCGCCATGAGCGTTGCGATGAGAACATTCATCAAGCCTGCAACGACTTTAAAAGTCATGCTGTTGTCACTGTTCACCCTGCCACTGGTCAGTAACCCTGCCTTTGCCGGGGTTGAAAGCACTCTCAAGCTACCTGTCAGGGCCGAACTGCTGGTACTGGACGGCAAAGCCGCAAAAGATCTGGATCTCTCCAGAGGCAAACCCATCCAGCTGACTAAAAAGCGTCATCAGGTCGTTTTTGAGCTGAAAGAAACCCTCGGTTCCGGCAACAATGTCGAACAGTTCACTTCCCGACCTTTTGTCATCAGTTTTCATCCGCTGGACGGACATCACTACACCATTGAAGCCCCAAGGCTGCTAAACAGACGACAGGCTGATGCTATCAACCGGGACCCGGGAAGCAAAATCACTGTAGTGAATGAAAAACAGGAAGAAGTGGCTTATGAAATTGCCACACTGCCTTCCCGTGGTATTCAGATTGGCCGTAACTATGCAGCCGATGTTCGCAAATTCAACATGACCGACAACGAAGCTGCCTTTCCCGAATTGGCTGGCGCTCAGGTAGCCGAGTCTACCCATGGTTTTGCCAGAGCCCAACAGGACACCTCCATTTATTCCGGTGCTGAAACCAACACTCCGGAAGAAAACGTGATGGCAGAACGTATGCTGAAGTACTGGTTCACGGAAGCTGACAGTGCAACCCGCAAAAGCTTTCTGGAATGGGCAGCAAGCCTGAAGTAATCCTACGATGCGTCTAGATAAATATCTGTGCGAAAGCACTGAACTAAGTCGCGCAGAAGCCAAGCGGCTACTGCGCGGCGGCGATGTCACCTGCAACGGCAAGGTGATCAAGTCCGGCAGCTTTAAAGTGCCGGAAGCCGCTGAAGTTCGAATAGAAGGTAACCTGCTGTCTTTACGCGGGTTGCGCTACATCATGCTCAACAAGCCGGTTGATTTCATCAGCTCAACCACCGACGACGATTATCCATCGGTTCTGAACCTGCTGGATATCGATAAAATCAGCACCCTGCACATCGCTGGTCGGCTGGATGTCGATACCACAGGATTATTGCTGATCACCGATGATGGACAGTGGTCACATAAACTGATGTCACCCAAAAAGGTCTGTGGAAAACGTTACCGGGTTGAACTGACCGATCCGATTCAGGACGATGCTGTTGAAACCTTTGCCAACGGTGTCGGGCTGCGTGGTGAAAAGACAGTGACAAAACCGGCAAAGCTGGAAATCCTCTCGCCCACTGAAGTATTGCTCACTATCACAGAGGGTAAATACCATCAGGTAAAACGGATGTTTGCTGCGATAGGCAATAAAGTTGAAAGACTGCACCGGGAACAGGTTGGTCAGATTGAACTGGATGAGAGCCTTGCACCCGGTGAGTGGCGCTATTTAACGGCGGAAGAAGTTAATTCGGTCACGTAAACCGTAAATACCTAAAAGTCATGCACTCTGGAGAATAGCCCGATAAATCTGCTTGGCAGTCACCATTCGGGTTTTCTCCGGCTCGGCTCCCCGCACCAGTGCCACTGATGCACGGGTTTCATGCAGGGTCTGCATCGCTTCCAAAAGAGTCGCACTCGGTTCCAGCCAGGCCGCTACTCTGGCAAGTTCTCCCACTTTTTTATCGTAATCGCCACGGATCAGGCAGCCGGTCAGGTGCCGGTACAAAACTACGCCTGTCGTTTTATTATCTTCAACCACCAGATAACGTTTATAGGGCTGATTTAAAACCTGTTCCTGAATTTCACCGAGAGTAGCTTCGGCTTTCAGATACATCGTTGGCCCGGTATCTTCCAGCAAATTAGCCAGAGTGGTGTGATTGGACGTTAATGCCTGCTCCAGCACCTTGCGCTCTTCTCTGGCAATGATTCCGGTCTTACCGTAATGTCGAATAATGCCTTTAAGCTCATCCAGAGTCGGCTTCCTGTTTTCCTGAATACCAAACAGCCGGGTCCATATTAAGGTAAAGCGAATCACCGGCCGCAGCAGGAAAGCCACAAAGCGAACAAAAGGTGCCGTATGATCCAGCACCCGATCCGCCACCTGCACTGCATAAAGCTTGGGAAGAATCTTGGCAAAAACAAGCATGCAGTAAGTCAGTAATGCGGTGAAAATAGCCAGCCCGAGATCATCAAACTGACGGGCAGCAATGGCGCCAATGACCGAACTTCCGGCAATACTGATTAAAGTGATCAGCACCACCATAGACGACAAATGTCTATCCTTTTGACGAATGACATACTTGATATCGTCCCGGTTTTTCGGGTTGTTTCTCAGAATGGTCGCCAGTCTCAGGTCATCAACATAAATAATGGCAGATTCGATCACGGACAAGGCAGCGGTCAACAAAACAATCAATGCGGCAACAACTACAACAAGAAGCATCCTTGCTCCTCCTTGGCATCAGACAGGGTAGATTCAGTACTTCTCTGAACTTCTAAGAGCTTCACAGAGTTTAAAAGTATCGGCGTCTCCCAACGTTTTTTTAGTCCCTATATTTAACATACGTGCAAAAACTCAACTTGTCTTAACTTTTGCAGACTTTGGCGGTTTCAAACTATAACTTTTGCTGGTGTAAGACGGTTCGGTGATGCCAAGACGGCGATTAATCACAACCGTTAAACGGAAAAACAGGTTACAGAGCATATTGGCAAAACGATGTAACTCATCAGGCACCTCGATACCTTCCGCATCCACAGCAACCAGTGCCCGAACCGCTTTTTTGCTCTGGGAACGACAGGCGTGGAGTAACTGCACCGATCGCCCACCGCGAGGCAAGACAAAGCCCGAAAGCTGTCCGGCAATTTCTGACTGGTAATGATCAAAATAACCGGCAAGCCATTGAATCTGCTCTTCAAAAATCGCCTGCTTACCCCGGATCGATCCGTTCAAGTTGAAGATTTTTGGCTGCAGCTCATCCAGAAACCGGAAAACATCTTCAAACCGGTCATCGCCTTCCAGCTCGGAAATCACTCCACCCAACGTGGCGCAGAGTTCGTCGGTAATGATTTCATAGTCACACAAGGCAGATGATTCGTAGATAAACGGGTAACAGAGTTCGCGGATATCCCGGGATTTTTGTAACGGCATAGCAGTATCCTTCAGATGTGAGAACGTTGATCAGTTACTTAGTGTTCGCAAGGCTCTGATGATATTCCCGAATCATCTGATCCACCAGCTCGTCACAACCAAGAATATCCTGTATGCCACACACCCCCTGACCGGCAGACCAGACATCCTGCCAGGCTTTGGAGCTGTCTGCTCCTTTTGCCGTTAATTTTTCCCCAAAATCCACCTGCCCCCGACTTGTCAGTGCGTCCGGATCATACCCCGACTGAATCAGGCTTGGTTTCATAAAGTTCGAAGGTACTCCCGTCACCGCAGGCGTATGCAGAATATCCTCAGCACCTGAGGCAATAATCATGGCTTTATGGCCTTCAGGAGCGCGGCTTTCGAGTGTGTTGATAAAGCGGGTTCCCACATACGCCAGATCGGCCCCCATCACTCTGGCGGCATGAACATGATGCCCCTTATTGATACAACCACCTAGCAAAAGACAACCATCCCAAAACTGCCGGATGCTTTCTATCAACGAGAAAGGATTGATGGTACCTGCATGACCTCCCGCACCACCACTTACGGCAATAATGCCATCCACATTGGCAGCGGCTGCTTTTCTTGCATGACGTGTATTGGTTGCATCATGAAAGACAACACCGCCATAACTATGAACCTGATCCACCACTTCCCGAACAGCACCCAGAGCGGTGATCACCAGAGGCACTTTGTATTGGATGCATAAGGCAAGATCAGCCTGCAAACGGGAGTTGGTGTCATGGACAATCAGGTTAACCCCAAAGGGTGCAGCAAGCTTCCCTGTTTCTTTCTCAAAATTGTGAAGTTCAGTGGTGATCTGAATCAGCCACTGTTCCAACCCTTCGCTGGTGCGTTGATTCAACGCCGGAAAGGTACCCACAATGCCTTTCTTACACCCGGCAATAACCAGATCAGGACCGGAAACCAGAAACATGGGCGCCATAACAACGGGAATCGATAGCCTTTCCTGCCAGCTTTCCGGCAATACCTGTTTTGACATCATGACTCAGCCTTTTCATCTTCCAGTTCGATCAGCAACTGGCGACCTTTAACCTGATCGCCGGCACTGGCTAAAACGGTGTTCACCACCCCGTCAACACCCGCCTTTAACGGATGTTCCATTTTCATTGCTTCAATCACCACCAACAGATCACCACGTTTCACCCGTTGACCACTCTCCACCAGCACATCGACGACCACCCCGTCCATGGAAGCTAGTACCTGACTGGAACCACTGGCGCTTTGCTTATCTACCACCAGAGAAATATCATCAAACTGCAAGTTACCCCGGGGACTGGTCAGCCACAATGTCTGCTCGTTTTGATAAAACGTGACAGTTTTCAAAACACCCTTAACCATGTACCGAAGCTGGCTTTCCAACAGTTCTACTAGCTGAATCTCATAATCCAAGCCATCCCTTTCAAGTCGATAGCAGTCAGCCGACAATCGGGTAAATCCCCACTGTTGAGCCTCATCACCACAACGAAGCTTCAGCAGTCGCTGACCAACACTCGCACTATTAAAACTGGAACGATTTAAACTGGAGCTATTTAAACTGGAACTATGAAAAGCTCGATGATGTTGTTCACCAACGCTCATCAATAAAGCTGCCACTGCCCACTCTTCCGCCTCAACCACCTGAGCTGACAAACTTGGATTGCCTGAAAATTGTCGTTCAATAAAATCCGTGGTTGCCTCACCTTCCCTGAAGCAGTCACTGTTCAGCAATTCGCTGAGAAAAGCTCTGTTATCCCGCAACCCTAGCAAATGGGAATCCTGCACCAGACGCACTAAACGACGGCGAGCCTGCTCTCGGTTGTCTCCGAAAGCAATCAGCTTGGCGAGCATAGGGTCATAAAAAGCACTCACCTGACTGCCCTTCTGAATGCCCGAATCAATCCGGACACCCTGCAATGCTTCGCTACTGACCTGATCAACCAGTGCAGGTTGCCATAACGCCACCGTACCCGTTTGTGGCATGAAGTCATGGGCAGGGTCTTCGGCGTACAAGCGCACTTCAATGGCATGCCCTTTTATACGCACATCGTCTTGCGTCAGAGGCAGGGTTTCTCCTGCTGCCACTCTCAGCTGCCACTCTACCAGGTCCAGTCCGGTTACCCATTCGGTGACCGGATGCTCGACCTGCAGGCGGGTATTCATTTCCAGAAAATAGTAATCATTATCCTGTGTCAGCAAAAACTCTACGGTACCGGCTCCCACATAATTACAGGCTTTTGCGGCCTGAATGGCAGTCTGCCCCATGGATTCACGCAAAGATGGCGTTAATACCGGCGACGGTGCTTCTTCAATCACTTTCTGGTGACGACGCTGCATACTGCAATCCCGCTCACCCAGATGGATAACGTTGCCATGGGTATCAGCAAAGACCTGAATTTCAATATGTCGGACGCGGGTTAAGGCTTTTTCCAGAATCAGCTGATCACTGCCAAAAGCACTCAGAGCCTCGGAACGTGCAGATTCAAGCTGGCTTTGTAACTGAGAGGCATCGGTGACAATTCGCATTCCACGCCCGCCACCTCCGGCAGCCGCTTTCACCATCAAAGGAAAACCAATACCTATGGCGGCATCCATCAGAACATTATCGTTTTGATCCTTGCCCTCATAGCCAGGAATACAGGGAACCCCGGCAGCCTGCATAGCTACTTTTGATGCCCGTTTACAGCCCATCAGTTCAATAGCCTGTGGATCAGGGCCTATAAAAGTCACGCCCTGATCAGCACAGGCGGCTGCAAAGAGACTATTTTCCGATAAAAAACCATAGCCGGGGTGAATGGCATCACTGTCTGTCGCTCTCGCTGCTGCCAATATCTTGTCAGGATTCAGGTAACTGTCTGCTGCCGTCTTTCCACCAATGCAGACGGCTTCATCTGCCAGATCAACATGAGGTGAACCTTTGTCAGCACTGGAATACACGGCAACCGTTCTATAGCCCTGATCTCTGGCAGTGCGGATTATCCGCTGCGCAATTTCACCACGGTTGGCTATTAACACTTTATTAAACATCGACGTTCCCTGTTGCCATACTAAGTGACTGACCATTCGGGCTTGCGCTTTTCGGCAAAGGCCAAGGCACCTTCACGCCCTTCCCCTGCGACCGTATGGACAAAGTCTTCTGCCGCCTGATCCAGCAATGCATCCATTGGGACATTACCCACCTGATGTAATAGCGCTTTCGTCATCGCGGTTGCATCAGGTGCACAGCGCAGTACCTGCTTTATCAGACGATCCACATCTTTCTCCAAAGCTTCCGGAGACCCAGACACCTGTTGCACCAGCCCAATAGAAAGCGCTTCACTGGCACTGATACGCAGCCCCAACAGTGCCAACCTGCGTGCTTGTGTCAGACCAAGGCGAGTAACTACAAACGGGGCAATCTGTGCAGGAATAATGCCGAGCGAGGTTTCAGGCATGGCAAAGGTCGCACTTTTATCACTGATGGCAACATCACTGATACAGGCAAGTCCGAGACCGCCACCCAGCACCGCGCCCTGTAGCACGGCTACTACGACATAAGGCAGTTGACTGGCTTTTTCAATCATGGTGCCAAACGCACGATTCATACTGGCAAGTGTTTGCCGGTCTTTCGCCATTGCCTGCATCTCTTTGATATCACCGCCCGCATAGAAATTACCGGCTGCACCTTGCAGGACAAGAACCCTTACCCCACCCTCAACAGCAAGGTCCATAACCTGAGACAGTTCGTTGACCATTTTCAGGTTCATGGCATTGGCTACAGCCGGACGATTCAGGGTGACTGACCATACTTTGTCGTTTTTATGAACCAGCAACGTTTCAAAGGCACTCAAATCCATCATCGTCGTTTTAACCCTTGTTTACGGTCATGTATTTGCCAATGATGCCCAGCATGATTTCATCGGCTCCGCCCCCGATAGAACCCAGACGATTATCCCGATAAAACCGGCTGACCACGTTATTTCACATAAAACCCATGCCACCCCAATATTGAAGGCAGGCATCGCTGACCTCGCGAGACAAGCGACCGGATTTCAGTTTCGCCATGGAAGCCAGACGGGTGACATCTTCACCCTGAACGTATTGTTCACAGGCCTGATAGGTCAGAGCACGTAACAGTTCCACTTCGGTTTGTAATTCAGCTAAACGGAACAAAATGGACTGGTTGGCAAGCAACGGTTTCCCGAACGCCTGCCGCTCGCGGGTATACGTCAGTGTTTCATTAATGCAGATTTCCATGCTCTTGAGGGACATGGCAGCAATATACAAACGCTCTTCCTGAAACTGCTGCATCTGCATCACAAATCCGGCACCTTCATGACCTATAAGGTTGCGTTGTGGCACCCGGACATTATCGAAAAATATCTGGGCGGTATCCGAGCTTCTCATGCCCAGCTTATCGAGCTTGTCAGAGAAGCTGATGCCAGCCGTATCCGTAGGCACAATGATCAGGGATTTATTTTTATGGGCGGGTTCATCCGAAGTATTGGCTAACAGGCAGATGAAGTCGGCCTGTGTAGCATTGGTGATCCACATTTTACTGCCATTGATTATGTAGTCATCGCCGTCTTTAATAGCGGTGGTTTTTATTCCTGAGACATCACTGCCCGCTCCCGGCTCGCTGACACCAATGCAGGCAACCTGCTCTCCGGCAATGGCAGGAGCCAGAAACGAGTCACGCACATAATCACTGCCAAAACGAGCCAGTGCCGGTGTTGCCATGTTGGTCTGCACACCAATAGCCATTGGTACACCGCCACAACGAATCCCGCCAAAGGCTTCAGCTGCAATCATTTCATAACTGTAATCCAGTCCCATTCCACCGTTTTCAACCGGCTTGCTGATGCCCAGAAAACCAAGATCGCCCATTTTTTAAACAGTTCTTTCGCCGGAAAGCAACCAGACTGCTCCCATTCTTCAACATGCGGATTGATCTCGTTTTCAACAAAACGATCGATGGTTCTTTTTAATTCGAGATGTTGCTGGGTCAAAATCATGAGGCTTCCTTATTATTTTTATTATTAAATGGTTTAAAAGCGTGCAACACCAAACTGGTTGGCCTGAAGTTCCCGATGCTCTGCCTGCCAGCAAATATCCAGAAGATGCGCCAGAAGCTCCCGGGTATCACGGGGATCAATAATGCCATCGTCCCACAGTCGTGCAGTACCAAAGACAGCTGTAGAACCGGCATTCAGCTGGGCTGCAGTGGCCATTTCCACTTGTTCCAGCTGCTTCTGATCCGGCTCAATACCCTGTTTACGCATTTTTTCTTCACTGACAATGCGCAGCACCTTACCGACCTGCTCACCACCCATCACTGCGGTTCTGGCATTCGGCCACGAGAATATAAAGCGGGGGTCAAGACCACGGCCACACATGGCGTAATTTCCAGCACCGTAAGAGCCACCAACCAAAATCGACAACTTGGGCACACTGGCATTGGCAACGGCCTGAATCAGTTTGGAACCGTGTTTAATAATGCCGCTGCGTTCTGCCTCTGTGCCCACCATAAAGCCGGTCGTGTTATGCAAAAACAACAATGGCCGCTTACTCTGCTGACACAGCTGGATAAACTGTGCTGCTTTGTTCGCGCCTTTTGCGGTAATAGGGCCATTGTTACCGATAATCCCTATGGCATGACCATCCACAGCGGCAAAGCCACACACAGTCTGAAGGTCGAACTCGCTTTTAAAATCACTGAACGCAGAGTCATCCACCAGCCGCGCAACCACCTCCCTGACATCATAAGGTTTCTTGCTATCCGAAGGGATAATGCCAAGCAGCTCATCCTGCGAATAGCGGGGCGGTTTCACTGCTTTTTTCTCAGGCAACACCAGAGATTCATTCCACGACAACGTACTGGTAATTTCGCGTGCCAGTGCAATGCCGTCACGGTCATTCCGGGCAAGGTAATCGGCGGTTCCCGCTTCATACACATGAAGATCACTACCACCCAATTCCTCGTCCGTGGCAGTCTCACCCGTTGCTGCTTTCAAAAGAGGCGGGCCAGCCAGAAACATTTTGGTTTGCTGCTTAACCGCTATCGTATAGTCCGATAGCCCTGGCTGATAAGCACCGCCTGCGGTCGCGTTACCATGAATCACCGTAATCTGGGGTATACCGGCACTGGATAAGCGCGCCTGATTGGCAAAGGCTCTGGCACCGGGTACAAAAACATCGGTGGCATACATCAGGTTGGCACCACCGCTCTCTGCCAGCGTAATCAGTGGCAGTTTATTTTCTCTGGCAATGTCCTGAAGCCTGAGGGTTTTCTCCAGTCCTGTGGGTGAAATCGTACCGCCTTTAATTGCACTGTTATTAACCTGCAACATACAGCGAACGCCGCTGACAAAACCCATTCCGGCAATAATGCCACCACCGGCTGTCGTACCGTCTTTATCATCATGCATTTTATAGCCCGCCAACGAGCTTAACTCGATAAAGCTGGAGCCCGGGTCTAACAGCAATGCCAAACGTTCACGAGGTAACAGCTTGTCTTTAGCATGAAACTTTTCTCTCGCGCTACGGGCTTTATCGTGCAATGCCTGTTCAAGGGCTCTGAATGCCTCGATACAGGCTGACATGGCCTGATAGTTTGTCTGGAATGATTCGCTATTAGTATCAACGCCGGACTCAAGAATCATCATTGCGAACCTCCGGAAACCTGTTCAAACAGTTTTTTACTAACGGTAACGGGCATCGACAATAACTGCTGGGCAATGGCTTTACCCTGAGGATCAATGCGAAGGCTCGCCATACCTCCACCGCCAAGACTGTGCGTCATAACAATATTGAGACTGTTCATACCAGGCAGCTGATAACGATGGATATCACTCCGAGGCGTAAGCAGATGTGCAAAGTACGTTTTTAGCCGATCAGTGGTCAAAGCCGCTTCAATATAAGGCAGATAACGTTTATCCCGGGCAATCACGCCAATATTGCACTGGTCACCCTTATCACCACTTCGCGCCAGCGCCAGCTTAACCAGCGGTACAGAAAAGTTGGTTTCTTCATCAGAGAGTTCAGGTACGGGATGATTCACCCAGTCACTGCGGATCGTTTCTTCTGCTTTGCCAGCTCTTACCTCAACTGTATGAGCTTCTTTATTAGCTGATGTTTTATCAGAAGTGATCAGGCTGAAAGTAGCATTTATCCGTCTTTTATCTCACAGGAATGAAAACAGACAGAGTCGTGGGCCGGGCTTGGGTCGCCCTCCCACCAGACCGGTAATACCGGGCGCCATCGCCGTAGCGGCCTGGGCGATTTCCTGACCAAACACCGTCAGGGCTTTTTTATCCTGATGGGAAACGGCCATTTTCACCACAACTTCCCGGGCATGGCTGCAATCGGCCTGCGCGCCATAAGTCGTTTCTGCGCCCAGAACCTCTATATTCACTTCATCAAAATCAGCGAGCCCTTTCCGGCTGAAAATATCTCTAACACGCTGGATAATGGCGTGGGCTACCACCTTGCCTTTATCCGCCGCGTCAATACCACCCAGCATAAAGGTTGCGTTTGAACGATAACCATCAAGACAGGTCGCACTGACCTTGTACTGATCAGAAGGCAACTGACCTTTAGCACCCGTTACCCTCACCTGATCAACAGCGATTTGCTCCAGTGAAACATTACGAAAGTTGCAGGTAACATCAGGCAACAAATACGCTTCAGGATCACCAATTTCATAAAGAATCTGTTCTGCCACCGTATGGCAACTCACCAACCCTCCAGTGTTTTCAGGCTTACTGACAACAAATGAACCATCTTCAGAACACTCAACAATGGGAAAGCCCATATTGGCATAGCCGTCTTTAACCAGATGCCAGTCCGTAAAATTGCCACCTGTCGTCTGAGTGCCACACTCGATAACGTGCCCGGCCAGCGACCCCTGAGCCAACCTGTCGTAGTCATCCCATGACCAGCCAAATTCGTAAACCAGCGGCCCGAGAACCAGCGCGCTGTCAACGACCCTGCCGGTAATGACAATGTCTGCACCTGCGGCCAAAGCGGCGGATACTGAGGGGGCTCCCAGATAAGCATTGGCACTGGTTAAACGCTCTGGCAACGCCTGACCACTGAACATGTCTACAACACGGGCTTCTTGGAAAGCAGGTTGCTGTGCCACAAGGTTGTCGCCTTCTACTAATGCTATGACCAGATCCAGTCCTGCCTGCTCAACCACGCTGGCGAGTGCTTCTGCGCAGCCTCTGGCGTTGATTCCGCCAGCATTACTGCAAACTTTGATGCCTTTGGATTGGATCGATTCCAAAAGAGGTTTAAGAGTGTGAATAAAGTCAGGGGCAAAGCCGGCTTCCGGATTCTTCAGCTGCGCTCCTGCCATGATGGACAGGGTCATTTCCGCCAGATAATCAAAGACCAGATAGTCCAGATCGCCACCCTGCACTAATTGAAAAGCTGCGCCGCCGGTGTCACCCCAGAACGCTGAAGCACAGCCTATTCGAACCGTTTTCTTTGACGTCATGTTAAAGCCCGGGCAATGAATATTTTTATTATTCTGCGACCATACCAAGCAAACGATTGGTAGAGAAGTGAACAGATTCGCAAATAAAAGATTCGTACCGTAAAGACTCCGGTTTTGCGGAGCAGTAGGCATTTCCATTCAAAACCAAGCGCTTGCTATTTATCGATATGGGTTTCTACGTTAGTTTGAAATTTACGCAACGCCCGAATATTAACAATAAAAACAAGAACAATAACGGAGCCTGCCAATGCCCTCACCCGCTCTTGAGAAAAACCTGATAGAAAGAATTGCCCTCGGCGATATGCTACGCCGGAGATCACGTGATTCTGGTAATCAGACGGCCATAGTTGGCTATAACGAGCACGGTCGCAGCACCATTACTTATCAGCAACTGAACCAGTTAAGCAATCAACTGGTCAGAGGGTTGCGAGAACAGGGTCTCAAACAGGGCGACTCATTAGCCCTGCTCGCTACCAACAGTATTGAGTTTTTTGCGGTGTTATTTGCCTGCTACAAAGGCGGCTTTGTGGCTGTACCTGTTAATTTTTTGCAGGCAGTGGGAGACATCCACTACAACCTGTCAAAAGCCAACGTTAAAGCCGTTGTCTGTGAACCGCGCTTCGCCCCCCCCTGACCGTTGGCGATGCTTTGGCAGACATCAGTATACGGGTATCCATTGGCAGTGATGAAGGACTGACGCTGGATGGATTAGCAGAAGGTCAGGATGTCAGCGATATCGATGATATTGTGATTCGTGACCGAGACACCGCCCACATCATTTTTTCCAGCGGAACCACTTCAAAACCTAAAGGTGTGGAAACGTCACACCTGTCAATGTGTCTGTCCAGTTTGAGCAACCCGATCACCTTCGGCTTCAATAAAAACGACAGCCATCTTGCAGTTCTGCCAACCTTTCAATGTGCATCATTGTCGATGTGTATCATGACGCTACAACTGGGCGGCAAACTCGTGCTTTTGCCACAGTTTGACCCGGTAAACGTAGCCAGACTGCTGGAAGCTGAAAAGATTCAGAACACCGGGCTATTGCCTGTTATGTGGCAGGGGCTTCTGGCATTACCCAACCTGAGGGAATTCGACTTCAGCCATCTCACCACCGGACTTTATGGTATGGCACCCATGTCCGGAGCTATTCTCCGGCAACTCAAAGAAGCTTTTAAAGGCTGCCAGTTCCACCTTGCCAGCGGCCAGTCGGAATACACCCCCTTCTCAAATGCGTTTTATGAAAACAGCGATACCGAACTGGAAGAAGCGAATTACTGGGGCGTACCGTCTGTCATTACGGATCAGGCCATTCTGGATGATGCGGGCAATGAACTACCACCGGGGCAGCAAGGCGAAATATGCTGGCGTGGTCCGCTGGTCATGAACCGGTACCTGGGTGATGAAACCGCTTCCCTGAAAGCCTGTGAACATGGTTGGCATCATAGTGGTGATCTGGGCTATATAGACAACTGTGGTCAACTGGTGTTTGTCGATCGCAAAAAAGACATGATTAAAACCGGCGGTGAAAATGTGGCATCGGTAAAGGTTGAGCAAGTTCTGCTGTCTGCGCCCGATGTCGTGCAGGTTGCAGTATTCGGTGTGCCCCATGCACGCTGGAGCGAAGCCGTGTGTGCTGCGGTGCAGATCGCGCCGGATCAGCCTTTTGACGAAGCCGCCATCATCCGGCACTGCAAAGACCGGCTGGCAGGTTTTGAAGTCCCCAAACGCATTGTTTCAGTAGAAACATTCCCTCTCACCGCAACCGGTAAAATTCAGAAAAACACCTTAAGGGCGCAGTACGAGGAGTTGTTTGAAGAATAAGCACCAGCTTCATTGCTGAGGTGTGTGGTAAAGCATCACACACCTTCTAAAAATGATAAGTACTCTAACGTCAATAGACGTTTGTCTGTGATAACATCGACCCGCGCTATACCAGAATAATTTTATAAGGCGACCCATGTCATTTACGCCCATCAATACGGATCAAATTCACCAGCTGAGACAACAGCTGATTGATGCAGGAACCATCGTAGACCCGGGCAGTGCCAAAGGCCGGTTGCTGAAGTCTGCTGCCACCTTGTTCAGAACCAAAGGGTTTGAGCGCACTACTGTACGTGACCTGGCAAAAGAAGTCGGCATTCAGTCCGGCAGTCTGTTTCATCACTATCCCAGTAAACAGGAAATACTGCGAAGCGTGGTAGAAGAAACCATTCTTCTGAATATTGCTTTGATGAAACTCTCTCTGAGTCTTAACCATTCTGTACAAAATAAACTCTACGCTTTGATACTCTGTGAGCTGCAGTCAATTCTGGTGGATACCGGTGCCGAAATGGCCGTATTGGTGTACGAATGGCGAGGTCTTAATGAAGAAAATCAGGCTCAAATCTTAACGCTAAGGGATGAATATGAGCGACTATGGCTTGATGTACTGAAACAGGCTTATGAAGAGCAGATGATTTCAATTAAGCCTACCTTATTAAGGCGTTTGCTTATTGGTGCCATCAGCTGGAGCATTAACTGGTATAAGCCCGACGGGGATTTGTCACTGGAAGAGCTGGCCGGAACCACATTGTCACTGGCTTTGGAGAAGTCGGGAGCCGTTCCCTCAACAGCTGACGTGGGAACGGCTTTGGAGGCTTAGAGTTCGGGGGTCCAGATCAGTGAGAGCATGCCATTAAACGGTTCACTCTTATAGCCAAGAGTAGTCGTATACTGCTTATCCAGTAGATTAGTTAATTTAAACTCTGTTTTCAGTTCAGACGAGATCTGATAACCACCTCGCAAATCGACTGTCATGAAGCCTGCCAACTCCTGATTGTTATTTACATCATTATAAGTACGTCCCTGACCACGAATAGTTCCTCCGACATTGAATTTCCCAAAGCGACGATCGGCATCCAAATTAATGAGCTGCTTTGCCCGTCTTTCCAGCACCTTATTTTTAGTTCTATTCTCTGGATCAAGGAGTGTTATATTTGCATTAACATCCCAACCTTCAATACGAGTGCTTGCTGCGAATTCAAAGCCTGTAATACGTGCTTTTTCAACATTTTCCATATGACCTGCAAATTCGTTGTCATCCGTTGGCTTGCTAACATAAAGGAACATATCATCTATATTGTTCCGGAAAATGCTTGCAGACCAACTGATTGTCTTAAACTTACCTTTAAGCTCAACTTCAAAGTTTTCTGATTTTTCTGGCTTTAAATTTGGGTTACCTGAGCCAGGAAAATATAAGTCAGAAAAAGTGGGAGCCCTGAAAGCTGTACCATAAGAAGGGATCAGTCGAAGGTTATATGGTAAGTCAAAACCCCAGGCAATATTACCCGTTGTTTTATTACCATAAGTCTCATTTTTATCATGGCGCAAACCAATTTGCAGATCACTACTCTCAAAGCTCGAGAGTTGCTGAGCAAATACCCCGTAATTATAACGGTTGTCTTCAGGGTACTTAGTGCCCGTATCAATAGTTTCGTAGCTGTAATCCAGTCCGGCTGTCAACAACTGGCTTTCCTGCCATTCTACATCGTTCTGCCAACTAGCCGAATACCTTCGACCTTTTGCAAAACTGGCTAATTTATCTTCGCCACGCCCCTCTTCACGACGAAAAGCATCCTCTTTGATATAGCCAGCCTCTAAGCGAGTGCTCCAAACCTCATTAACAGGGATCATGAGGTGAGAATTCAAGCTGGTCACAGAGAAATCATTGTAAGGCTTGGTTTCCAAATCGCCCCAGCCATTATGGTTATGGTCGTACTCAGCTTTACCTTCTGTATGATATACACTTACACCAGCATCTAAGCCACTTTCAAACTGCTTAGACACACTGCCCGAAATGGATTTATTGCGATAGCCATCATCGTCTCCATCACGGCCGATTTTACTGTCGGTGTGATCGTATCCCTGAGTTTCATAGAAGTTGGCACCCAGGTTAAATCGATAGCCGTTATGCTCCCCAGAATAATTTGCGTTGTACTCGCCGGTACCATGAGTTCCAATACCAGCTTTTAACCGTAACCTAGGCTTTCCATACCCCTGACGAGTAAAAATCTGAATAACACCACCCATGGCATCAGCACCGTACAAGCTGGACTTTGGTCCACGAACAACTTCAATACGCTCAATCATATCAGGATCGATATATTGGAGAGGGGCAACATTCATACTGGTGGAGTTAATCTTTTGACCATCCAACAACACCAGCGTCTGACCTGTTTTGGTTCCCCTCAGAAAAACACTGGCACTACTTCCTGGGCCTCCCGAAGTGGCCATTTGCATGCCCGGTGTTTTATTTAGAAGCTCAACGACACTACTCGCCTGACTCCTCTCAATCTCCTCACGGGTAATCACAGTTACCGGCGCCAGTGCCTGATCTACTGTCTGAGCCGTTCTGGAAGCTGTGACCACAACATCATCCAGACGATACACATCATCGGTAGCAACAGAAGCATTTACGAAACCGGCAACAGCAACCCCTATGGCTGCCTGTAATTTATACGACATTTAGTGTTTTCCTTGTGCAGTGCGCTGTTTGGCAGCTCTTACATGATCGAGTTGTTGGCAGAGAACTTCGGCACCGTTCAGGGCTCTGGGTGTGGGACGGGCAATCAGGTCACCGGGGATCGTAAACAGAAAACCGTTTTTCACCGCATTAATCTGGGCATACGGCTGCCAGCGGCGATGAATATCATGGTCTTTCTGCACGATTTCCGAGCTGACAATGGCATCAGGGTTTTGTGCCAGTACAGCTTCAATACTGACCTGTGGAACCCTTGGACGGGCACCGGCAAACACATTAACACCACCACACAGCTCGATGGACTGACTGATAATCTGCCCACCATTCACCGTCATTAAGGGGTTATCCCAGATTTCAAAAAACACTTTCACAGGTTCTGACTGGCGGTACTGCTTTCTGATCGCCTCATACTGCTGATAGAAGGCATCTGCATTCTTTTCAGCGACCGCAGCGGTTCCCATGACTGTTCCCAGACGTCGTATTGCCGATGCAATACCATCAAAATCAGTGGGATCAGCATAGAAGACATTCAGACCAATCTTTTCCAACTGGGTAGACAGACGCGAGTCGTTCCCTCCAGACCAGATCACCAACAGATCAGGCTTCATCGCCAGAACCGCTTCGGCACTGGTATTGGGATAGCCCCCTACCTTTGGCAGCTGTTTCACTGCGTCAGGGTAGTCACTGTGGTCATCCACCGCGATGACTTTGTCACCACCACCTGCGGCATAAACCAGCTCGGTCACCCCCGGAGCCAGAGAGATAATGCGTTGAACCGGCTTAACTGCACACACCGTCCGGTTCCGGTCATCCACAGCACAGCGAGGCTTAACCGGGGCGGCATAACCTGAAGCAGCGAAAAGTAAAAAAGTCAGGAAGAATACAGCGTGTTTCATGACATCCCTGAGGTTGCTTAACATTCTCAGGGCGGCAGGCAGCCGTCAGGTTATTAAAGCCTGACAGAGAATCGAATGCTTGTGATGCAAACGCTTCTGGAGAGGAAATCCACAGATTTTCTCAACCGCCAGGTAACCCGCCCGGTGTTTATAAACGGTAAACACATCATTCATCAGTGTTGTTCCTCGTTTACTGGTTGTTTTGCAAAGGCAGGTATCCTGGCTCCGGAGTCGTAAAGTCTGCAAACCTTCCCAAATCATCATAAACGACAAATGCTTTATGACTGTTCAGTGGTTTGATAGCAGACTCTCGTCCGTCACAGTTGCGGGTACAGCCGGGTTTTAAACCCAGTTCCCTGAAAGCCTTTTGGCTTTCCTTGCGCATAAGTATTTTTCAGCCACTACATGCGCAAAACCCTTACAGAGTCGCACATCATAACGGAACTAAGGTTTCAATGCACTGGGGAATTTCACAGTTTCTCCTTAGGAGACGCCTGCCATAACACCTCACCCTCATTTTGCCTGGCACAGTGGCGGGACAGCACATACATCACATCAGACAAACGATTCAGATACGTCATCAGCGGGGCATTGATCTCTGCACCAGACTCATGCAGTCGTACCACAGCCCGCTCCGCCCGGCGACCAACGGTTCGAACCATGTGGCAATGGCAGGCATTGGTGCCGCCACCGGGCAAGGTGAAATTGGTCAGCGGGGGTAGAGGTGCATTCAGCTCGTCGATCAGCTGCTCAAGAGCTTCGGTATGCTCCGCCTGAATCAGCTGATAACCGGGCATAGCCAGTTCTCCACCCACATCAAACAGCCGGTGCTGTATCGCCTCAATGTTTGCCAGCTGATCATCACTCACATCCTGACTGGCTCTTAACCCGTTCAGCAGCATGCCCATCCAGCTGTTCAGCTCATCGACTGTGCCAATAGCCTCAAAACGTGCATCACTTTTGGACAACGCCTGCCCGTCACCCAACCGGCTGGTTCCTTTGTCACCCGTGCGGGTATAAATCCGGGTTAATCGGTAATTCTGTTTTTTATCAGCCATTTAATAAATCCTGTCTAAGGGGAGCAGCAGGTAAAAACATACCATCGTCATCCTCGCGAAGGTGGGTATCCACTGTCCGCGGTGGATTCCCACCTTTGTGGGAATGACGGTATATTCTGTACTGCTACTTCCCTAAATTTGCTGGTCAGCCATAAAGATCAGGTCGAGCAACTGCCCGATGGTGCCACAATCATCACCACAATCATTGCATCCAGTGATTTCTGCCCTTACTACATGGTGACCTACGGCAAACACTTTTTAAGCATTCAGGGGCATCCGGAATTTACCAGAGCATATTCGGAAGCGTTAATTCTCTGACGTCAGAAGGACATTCCAACGCCGGTTGTCACAAAGGGCATTCAATCCATTCAAAAGCGGGTAGAC
Source organism: Endozoicomonas montiporae CL-33 (assembly GCF_001583435.1). Taxonomy (NCBI): domain Bacteria; kingdom Pseudomonadati; phylum Pseudomonadota; class Gammaproteobacteria; order Oceanospirillales; family Endozoicomonadaceae; genus Endozoicomonas; species Endozoicomonas montiporae. Next base: position 4,444,667 of record NZ_CP013251.1, read on the forward strand.
AGCGGCATCACCGCCCAGTGGATGCTGAATTATATAGGCAAAGTACGATAGCGTGGGAGGGGGAATTTAGAATGAGTTCAAATACTCATCCAACATAGTGCCCAGTGCTTTTGGTACAGGTTGAGACAAATACCCTTTTCTGAATGAGTGGATGAGTTCTAATATTGATGGCTGAAACTCTTCCACATCTTCAGCTATTGACTGTAGTTCAATAGTCAGACCGGCAACTATCCACTTTAATGATTTTTCTGCATTCATCAAACCAGTGAAGTGTTCTAAGCTCATGCCAGGTGACAGAGTATCAATAAAATAAAAACGATCACTCCAATAGTCATACATATGATTTCTTAGATTTCTATCAGAAAAATTATGAAACAAACAATACAACTTCGTTTCTACTTCATTTGTGCACAGCATATGCATAGCAGCAACAGATTGCCCATATCTATAGTAAGCTTTTTTTGCTCTTTCCAGTGATACATCCCCTGAATTAAAAGCATCGTATGCAATTGCTTCTAAAGTTTTACCCCTTATAAATGGAAAGATTAAAAGTTCTAATGAAGAGTCGTAATTTAATATTTCCCTGTCCTGTATCGGAAACAATACTTTTGTACCAATATTTTTTAATTCTTCCAGAACGCCAGAGTCTGCCAGCTCACTTTTCTGAAAATTAAAAAGGTTAAATAGTGTATGCCCTGACTCAGGAGTTTTAACCACTTTTATGAAATAGTCTTTTGTCTTGTAAACGCCGTATGCTTCTATTAACTGCGCTCCAAAAACATCAACTATTTGACTCATAAAAAATTCATCAGGACACTTGTCAGTCTCTGGAAAGTTGTCCTGAATACTTGAATATACCCAAGATGACGTTCTATTTTCTGCAAACAGTTTAATTGGCAGTAACAAACTAATAAAAATAGCTACTATTCTTGCTAAATGTCTTGCTAAATGGATCATAAGTATGCCTGTTTGAATACATTCAGTAGCTAGACATCCCTTTTCGTTTAAAGTTCACAAAGTAACAATTTTTGCGTTTTAATCAGAACAATCTGTTATTATTTCGGGCATTAAAGCACTATTATCAAGGCTGACCAATATAAGCATGAACCGCTTTTTTTACTCCACACTTCTTTATCTGGCGACTCCTCTGGTCATGCTGCGAATGTTTCTTCGGGGTCGCAAAGCTCCCGCCTACCGCCAGCGCTGGAGAGAACGGTTTGGCTTCTTTCCGGCTCTGCCACAGGATAAACCGGTCATCTGGGTACATTCGGTCTCTGTCGGGGAAACCATTGCCAGTGCGCCACTGGTTACAGAACTACTGGAACGTTACCCCCGGCATCGTATTCTGATTACCACGATGACTCCCACAGGCTCGGACAGGGTTAAAGCCTTGTATAACCACCTGATAGGCGACCGGATTGAGCATGTCTATTGCCCCTATGATTTGCCCGATGCCCAGATGCGTTTCTTTAATCGGGTCAGGCCAGAACTGGCACTGATGATTGATACTGAACTCTGGCCAAACACCATTGCCGCCTGCCACAAGCGGAACATTCCGGTGGTTATTGTCAATGCCCGCCTGTCCGAACGATCTGCCAGAGGTTATGCCCGCCTCAAAGGGCTGGTCAGCACTATGCTGAAACAGACAACCATGGTCGCCTGCCAGAATAAAGACGACGGCGAACGGTTTATACAGCTGGGCCTCCCTGAACAACAGCTGGATATTACCGGAAGTGTAAAGTTTGATCTTTCCGTCAGCCCTGAATTAAAAGAAGCCGGAAAACAATTAAAAGAACGTTGGAGTGCCGAACTGGGGTACACACCGTTGGTCATCACCGCAGCGAGTACCCATGAAGGGGAAGACCAACCAATACTGGATGCCTTTAACCAACTACAGGCTAATCACAAAAACCTGCTTCTGATTCTGGTGCCACGGCATCCTGAACGGTTTGATCCGGTCTTTGAACTGGCAGTCAATAATCAATGTCATGTGGTTCGGCGCAGTGAGCAGCAACCTCTGTCACCCTCTACTCAAGTGCTACTGGGTGACACCATGGGCGAGATGATGACATTCTTCGCTGCTTCCGATATTGCCTTTGTCGGTGGCTCACTGATTGAACGGGGTGGCCACAATATGCTGGAACCGGCAGTGTTGGGGCTACCGGTTCTGTCCGGCCCCCATGTCTTTAACTTTCAGGACATCAGTGACTCTCTGGTAAAAGCGGGCGGCATGCAACTGGTTGACTCAGCAGAGCAACTGGCTGATTCTATTGACCGGCTGATGACGGACAAACAGCACTATCAGACAATGAGTGACAGTGCCGCCGAGTTTGTCGCCTCCAACCGTGGTGCACTGCAAAGAACCCTGACTTTGATTGGCCAGCAGTTACCTGCAATGAAGTAAACGTTTCAAATGAATAAACAAAAACGTACTGAAATTTTTACCCGCCTAAGGGATCAGAACCCGAACCCGACCACCGAACTGAATTACAGCTCCTCATTCGAGTTGTTGATTGCCGTAATTTTATCTGCTCAGGCCACCGACGTAGGCGTGAACAAAGCCACGGATAAACTCTATCCGGTGGCCAATACGCCACAGGCGATTCTTGATCTCGGACTGGATGGCTTGAAAAGCTATGTAAAAACCATTGGCCTGTATAACGCCAAGGCAGAGAACATCATCAAGACCTGCGCCATGCTGCTGGAACTGCACAATGGTGAAGTGCCTGACAATCGCGAAGCACTGGAAGCCCTGCCCGGTGTTGGCAGAAAAACCGCCAATGTGGTGCTCAACACCGCCTTTGGACAACCCGCCATGGCGGTAGACACCCATATTTTCCGGGTGTCTAACCGTACCGGCATCGCCCCGGGCAAGAACGTACTGGAAGTTGAGAAGCGACTATTGCGCTTGGTGCCCAAAGAGTTTCTGGTAGACGCCCATCACTGGCTGATCCTTCATGGTCGCTACGTGTGTAAAGCCCGAAAGCCCCAGTGTGGCAGCTGCATTATTGAAGACCTGTGCGAATTCAAGAAAAAAACGTCCGACTAATGGGTCAACTTCAAATGTGAAACCAGTGCTACAATCGACCTTTAATAAATCATAACGACCAAAGAACCTGCATGACTTCTGAAACCCTGAAACTCGCCATGGATCTGATCAGCCGCGCTTCCGTCACTCCGGAAGACAAGGGCTGCCAGGAACTGATGATCAGCCGGCTGGAACCTTTAGGGTTCACCATAGAACGGCTGCGTTTCGATGACGTTGACAATTTCTGGCTACGCCGGGGCACCGATGCACCGGTATTGGCTTTTGCCGGGCATACCGACGTGGTGCCCACCGGCCCCGAAAGCAAATGGGATAACCCGCCTTTTTCGCCGGTTGTTGATGATGAAGGCATGCTTCATGGTCGTGGCGCTGCGGATATGAAAGGCAGTCTGGCCGCGATGGTGACCGCCTGTGAAGTGTTTCTTCAGGAACATTCCGATCATCAGGGTTCTATTGCCTTTCTGATCACCAGTGACGAAGAGGGGCCGGCCAAAAACGGCACGGTTAAGGTCGTTGAACATCTTGAAGCCCGAAATGAAAAAATCGACTGGTGCATTGTTGGCGAACCCTCCAGTACAGAACTTGTAGGCGATATCATCAAAAATGGCCGTCGCGGTTCCATGCACGGCCATATGGTCATAAAAGGGATTCAGGGGCATGTTGCTTACCCGCATCTGGCAAAGAACCCGGTGCATGAAGTCGCGCTGGCTCTGTCAGAACTGACCGGTGAGGTCTGGGACAATGGTAACGATTACTTCCCGCCCACCAGCTTCCAGATCTGGCATATTCAGGCCGGTGAAGGCGCCAGCAATGTTATTCCGGGCAAATGCGAGGTAAACTTCAATTTCCGCTTTTCCCCGGAAGTCACTGCCGAACAGCTGCAGCAGCGTGTCCTTGCCATTCTGGATGCTCATGAGCTGGACTATGACATTGAATGGCACGTCAGTGGACAACCTTTCCTGACCCAGCCCGGAGCACTGGTGAATGCAGCCAGCGATGCCATCAGGGCCATCACTGGCAGAACCACGGAACTGTCCACTTCCGGCGGAACCTCAGATGGTCGATTTATTGCGCCAACCGGTGCTCAGGTGGTTGAACTGGGGCCGGTCAACGCCACCATTCACAAAGTCAACGAGTGCGTAAAAGCGTCTGATCTGGATGATCTGAGCCGGATTTATCAGGGTATACTGACCCGCTTGCTGACAGACGCTCTTTCTGATGAACTCTCTTGCTGACTAACAAGCATTAACTAAGATGACTACACCTGAAACCATTCAAGACATTGAAATCTATGCCAAAAACCTCAAGCTGGCGGATATTCGCAGCTGGCTTGAGAGCTGCTTTACATCGGTAGAAACCGCTCAGAGTGGCAAAGTCGTTCACGACTTGATTCTGGACGGCAATATTCCGCTGATGATTGTTGAAAACGCCGTTGGTAAAGCCTGGACCAGCATCTGGTTTAAATCTCCACACACACCGTGGTCAGACGACCGGGAATGCGCCCGAAGTCTGCAATCCTTTGCCGGATGTCGGGTTCGTGCCAATGCTGCGCCATGGTCAGACGGCGAAGACATGGACGAATGGTGGCAGGTGACCGAGTCCGGTGAAGAAAGCACCGTCTCCTGGCCCAATGCTGGCTGATACATTTCAGCATGTGTGCAGGAGCTGCTCATCTTGCACACAACCAACATCGAGTACGTCAATTAAGCCTGCATTGATCTGGTTCTTTGCGAACCTCCGCACAATCAAGCTAAAATCACGCGGTTTGAAAAGGTGAGCCACAAGGTTGTAAACGTACCCGTTCACCTGACCTATTCATCTGTTTTGCAGGCTATAGCCATTCCATGCATAAACCCATTACACTTAGCCGCTATGTCTTTCACAGTTTGCGTAAGCTGCTCGCTCTGGTAACAAGACCCTCGGTACAGAACGATTCGGCTGAAACCCTTGGTATCCAGCCTGACAAGCCCGTTTGCTACGTTCTGCGCAACCACTCCCTGTCTGACCTGCTGATGCTGGAGAACGTGTGCCGCAAAGCCGGTCTGCCCCGTCCCTACGCTTATATTGATGCCGGTGCCAAAGAAGGCGACCGGGCGCATTTTTTCCTGACCCAGCAGGAAGGTCTTATTCTTCAGCGGGAACGCCCCAAGCACTCCGATACACTGGAAAACCTGCTGAAGCGGGTAGAAGAGAGTGAAGATCAGGACATACAGCTGGTTCCCGTCAGCGTATTCTGGGGACGGGCGCCGGACAAGGAACATTCTGCCCTTAAACTGCTGTTTGACTGGAATTTCAGCCTGGGTGGCCGGTTCCGCAAGTTCTTCGCCATCCTGATCCATGGCCGTCATTCCATGGTGCACTTTAATCCAGCCATGTCTCTGCGAGAGATTGTTGATGAAGGTCAGGATTATCCTCGCACCCTTCGCAAGGTTGGACGGATTTTGCGCGTGCATTTCCGCCAGCTTCGTGAATCGGTCATTGGTCCCGATCTGTCCCACCGCCGCAACCTCGTCAACACCCTGATTCATACACCCCAGATTCGCAAAGCCATTGAAGCCGAGGCTGCGGCTCATGACATTACACTGGTGGAAGCGGAACAAAAGGCTCGTACCTATGCTAACGAAATTGCATCGGACTATTCTTATCCGGTTCTGCGTTCTCTGGATATTCTGCTGACCTGGTTCTGGAATAAACAATACGACGGCGTTTCTATAAACAATGTTGAGAAAATTCGTGATCTGGCTCAAACCCACAGCATTGTTTATGTACCCTGCCACCGCAGCCACATCGATTATCTACTGCTGTCGTATGTTCTGTATTATGAAGGTCTGACACCCCCTCACGTTGCCGCAGGCATTAACCTGAACATGCCGGTGGTGGGCACCATTCTGCGCAAAGGCGGTGCATTCTTTATGCGCCGGACTTTCCGTGGCAATCCTCTTTACAGCAGCGTGTTTCATGAATACATGCACACACTGTCTACTAAAGGTTTCCCGATTGAATACTTCGTGGAAGGCGGACGTTCCCGCACCGGTCGAACCCTGAACCCGAAAACCGGTATGCTGTCCATCAGCATGCGCAGTTATATTCGCGACAGCCGCAAACCCGTCACCTTTGTTCCGGTTTACATTGGTTATGAAAAGCTGCTGGAAGTGAAAACCTATCTTGGTGAACTGCGCGGCAAGTCCAAGAAAAAAGAGTCGCCTTTTGACGTTTTCACCACACTGGCTGCACTGAAAGACCAGTTTGGTAAAGCCTGGCTGAACTTTGGTGACCCGATTAATCTGGGCACACTGCTGGACAAACAGGTGCCGGGCTGGGAGAGCCACACTTCCATTGAAGAGAAACCCGTGTGGCTGAAGGAAGCTACCAACCAGCTGGCCTTTAGCATTGCCAGTGGTATCAACTCCGCTGCGGTTCTGAACCCGATCAACATGGTCGCCATGGCTTTGCTGTCTTCACCACGACACGCTCTGGGTGAACAGGAACTGGTACTGTTGCTTGATACCTACAGTCGTATCATGAGCCGTTGCCCGTACAGCTCCAAAACAGTGATGACGGATCTGGATGGTCACGCCATGCTGCGCTATGCGGAAAAACTGAATGTTGTAACCAAAATCAGCGATTCTCTGGGCGACGTTTACAGCCTTGAAGAAAAGACCGCAGTCGCCATGACTTACTATCGCAACAACGTATTGCACATGTTTGCAGTACCTTCATTGCTGTGCTGTCTGTTTGTTAATAATGACCGGCTGTCCCTGCGCGAGATTTACCGCGTGTGCACTATTTTGTACCCCTACCTGAAAGCCGAATTGTTCCTCCAGTGGAGCGAGCAAGGCTTTATGCGAGTGGTACGCAAGTGGCTGAATACCTTGGTGGATGAAGGGCTGATTACCGTAGACAGCGACAATGTTTTCTATCAGCCAGAACAGAGTTCGGCCAAGTACGTCATGCTGACCGTTCTGTCCCGTGCGATTTCCCAGACCATTGAACGCTTCTACATGGTGATCAGTTTGCTGATCAGTAATGGCAGTGGTTCTATTGAACAGGAAACGCTGGAAAACCAGAGCCGGGATCTGGCACAACGCTTGTCGATTATTCACGGTCTGAATGCACCGGAGTTCTTTGATAAATCCCTGTTCAAAGGCTTTATCGAACAATTGCGTCTGAATGGCGTTCTAGATATCTGCCAGACCAACAAGCTTAACTTTGGTGAAGAGGTTGTCATGGTCGCAGATGAAGCCTTCAAGGTGCTCACCAGCGAAGTGCGCCACAGCATTCTGCAAACCACGAAAAGTCAGCCTGCACCGATTCCGGAGCCGGGTGAAGACTAATATCAATCAAAATAATTAGCTATTCTATTGCGATTGGTATAATACCAATCAAAATAATTAGCTTCGTTATGAGCATGCCTTTTCAGCCGGTTAGGCAAGGCGGCGTGAGAAGCCATAGCCGTAGCTATGGCGACGAATGCCAACGCAGAATAACCGGCTGAAAAGGCAGCGCAATAGAATAGCTAATTATTGCGATTGGTATAAGCCCTTCCTGCGGGTTCAGAGCCTGACATAACGGTTCTGAACCCGCGATCAAATCTGACACACCAATGTACATATTTTCTTTGCCTATACTTTTGCGGTTATAGAGCCAAAGGTGAATAAGATATGTACTTTAAAAAACTGATAAAATTAATCGTTCCCCTATCTCTGATTACGTTATTCGGGCTGATTTCTTCCGTTTGGGCTACTTCCCCTGTATCTGATAACGAATCAGATGTTAAATCAGTTAAAGGCAAGTTGATGTCACGCTGGTTTATAAACAAGAACGACAACTCAGGCAAAGCCTTCTGTGAACATCATTTAATGATTGCAGTAGAAGGTGGCGGAACCAATACCCGCATTCGCATCACCACCCCTAACCCTGTAGATCAATCCAAGCCTTACGAACAAGTATTAAAACAAGGTAGCAACATTTATCGAACGGCTGAACAGGCCATCGACGTAACCCGGCTTCTGATTCAGGAAGGCGTTGAAGCCGTAGCTTCAAAAAACCACTGGAACAGTCAAAATACTTGTTATGAACTGGCGCTTGGAATGGCAGGCACCGAAGGAAACAATAATGATACTTTCCTGAAAGCACTGCAGAAAGATCCCCGTATGCAAAAGGCCGTTCTGGGATCAGATGCCGAGACCGCCTGGCTAAGTGTTTTTGACAGAGAAGGACTGATCGTTATTTCCGGAACGGGTGGCATTACACTTGGCCGCAACCATAAAGGTCAGGTCTATAGAAAAGGCGGATTCTCAGTACCGATGTCTGACACCCCTTCAGCTGCCGCTCACGCCCTGCATTATGGAAACTGTATTCACGATATTGTGAGTTTTGAAAATGAAAACGTATTTATCCCAGCTGGCGTTCATCTGGGCTTTTTTCAAAAACTCTTGAGCCGGAAGCAGGGATCTGGCAATGACGTCTTTATGTACTTACATGGTCTGGTAACCAGAGATCTGAGCCAATTTGCAGCGCTTGCTAAAGATATTCAACAATATTTCGATGGCTCGTTGATGTCAGAAGCGCTTCGGATCAGCCCCTCGTGTGAAGGGTATAAAAACGCTGGCATTGGAAGCAATCAGGGCAAGCCAGACGCAGGAAGCACGTCGATGGACTGGTCGAATAAAGATGACTGCGCAAATACAGCTATGGAAAAATCCATTCAGGATCTTACCAAGGCAGTATCCATTACTAATCCGGCATTCCAAAACTTGCCGTTTGCTATTCATGGCACTTTTGGCAAGGTTGTCTGGGACAGTGCGGTTCAATATGCCAGTATCCATGAGCACATTAGAAAGAGAAAAGTAGAACAGCCCATTGACCCACTGGCGGGTGCGTTGAAAATGTTGAAGGATATTCCTGTGCAATAATTTGCATTCACTGGCCGCTCTGAATTATACCAATTCCGTTTTCTAAATATGAATTGGTATTAAATCAGCAGCGGCCTTTTCCTGCTCTTTATGAGTCCCTCATCTGATTTATTTTTCTGACCCGAAAGCCTTATAAGCGTGAATATCATAACGACAGGCTTTACCTTCCAGTCGATAGGTTGGCTCTTTACCGGCCAGATCCGGTGCCAGCCTTGGACGTTTTACCACAACACGAAACTCTGCCAGTGATTCTGCCGGTGCCAGCAGTTCATCCGCATCGGGGTCGCCACTGAGCAGATCCTGAAAAATACGCATCTCTTTTTTGACCAGTGCCGATTTTTCCCGATGAGGGAACATCGGGTCCAGATAAACAACATCAAACTGTCGCCCATCGGTGGCAAGGTCTTGCATAGCCTGACGACTGTCGTCGTTAATGAGCGTCATTCGGCTGGCAATATCAGCTACTTCCGGGTTTTGCTTTGCCCGGTTAATGCCGTCCTGTAGCAGCGCCGCAATCACCGGCGAACGTTCAATCAGAGTGACGGTACAGCCCAGACTGGCCAGAACAAACGCATCACGTCCCAAGCCACCGGTTCCATCCAGCACATGTGGCGTTACACCTTTATTCAAGCCAACTGCCTTGGCAATATCCTGACCTTTGCCACCGCCAAACTTGCGCCGGTGTCCGGCTTTGCCACCCACGAAATCCACAAATACCGGCTTTTCTTTATCACCGGCACGGCGAAGACATAAGGTATCGTCCATAAAACCGAGAATAAGCGAACCTTTTTCCAGAGTACGGGTATCAAACACCCGTTCCGAGCCGGGGATTTTTTCATGCAGATCTGTCAGGCAAACGTGTTTCTCCAGCCCTTCGACCAGGCCGGAGTAATCAATGTAGAGAGAGAAGGACATCCGCAGCTTTCTCATTAAAAAATCAAATGAGAGTTTACCATTTAGACGGTGCCGAAGTATGTTGCTCTTGTTGCTTCAATCCAGGATCATCCCAACATGACCCAGAGCAGCACAGCCCCCAGACAGAAGCGGTAAATCACAAAGGGCATCAGGCCAATGCGGTTAATGAAGGCGAGAAAGTAATGGATACAGATCCAGGCGCTGACAGCCGCCACCAACGCTCCACCTACCAGTACAGACCAGTCCACCGGAGCCGTGTCTTTAATCAGATCGAGCGTCAACAGTGAGCCAGCACCAAGAATCACCGGAATGGATAACAGAAAAGAGAAACGGGCAGCGGCTTCTCTGGTGAGTCCCAACATTAATCCGGCTGTCATCGTAATCCCTGAACGGGAGGTGCCGGGAATCAGGGCAATCGCCTGGGCAAATCCGATAATCATTGCCTGCCTGAAGGTCAGTTTTTCCAGAGGCTGTATACGCCGACCTTTCAGGTCTGCCCAACCCAGCAGCGCACCAAAGATCAGGGTGGTTCCGGCAATGACACCAATGGTTCGCATGACTTCATCCAGCCCGATGGCTTTTAATGCAAAGCCAAAAGCCACCGCAGGAATGGTGGCAAAGATAAGATACCATCCAAGGCGGCTGTTAAATGTCGAGCCTTTACCGACCAGTGAGCCCAGCCAGTCGATGGCAATTCTGAAAATGTCGTTACGGAAATAACCAATAACCGCAGCCAGCGTACCAATGTGAACAGCCACATCAAAGGCTAACCCCTGATCGCTCCAGCCCAATAGCTGCGCCGGAAGAATCAGATGCCCCGAGCTGGAAACCGGCAGAAACTCGGTGATGCCCTGTATCAGGGCAAGAACAAACATTTGCAGAAAATCCATGAGTGGCACCTGTATCCATTGATAATGGTTATACAAGTATGTCGCCCCGAAGGAAGGTATCTCAAGGCTTTTCCGCAGGGTATCTGACAGGTGTTATCGTTCGCTTTTCTTCAACGCAACTTTATCACGCAGGTAGACAGGCATGGCCTGTTCAGCCGAAACTGTCAGCCCTTCGTTAAAATCGAAAGCTGCCAGCGTCGCAATGTCTCCGGCACGCGGGTAACAATCTGCATGGCAATCCACGACAGTGGCTGCCGTTTTTTCACGGAAAGCCCAGCCTGTTCCCATACCCAGCCATTGCTCATTACCCTCCGGGGCGATGCTCTGTGGAACAAGGACACTTTCCGGAGCAATAACCATTTCGTCCTGAGCCGGTTTCATTAAGCCATCCTGCTCCCGAAAAGCGCCCCAGTAAACTTCATTCATCCGGGCATCAATGGATGACAAAACAGAGGTGGTACCAAAACGGCGAAAACCTTCCTGCGCCAGAGCCGCCAGTGTGGAAACACCCAGCACCGGTTTATCCACAGCAAAGGCCAGCCCCTGAACCATAGCGGTCGCAACCCGTAAGCCGGTAAACGCTCCCGGTCCACGGCCAAAAGCCAGGGCATCCATTTCGTTTAATGAAAGTCCGGCATCGTCCAGAATCTGCTCAACCATCGACAGCAGTTCACGGCTGTGACGACGAGGCAACATCTGAAAATTTTCAATTATTTCACCATCAAGGTTCAGTGCTACAGAGCATGCCTCGGTGGCAGTATCCAGTGCCAGTAACTTCATGGGGTTCTCTGGGTTAATACCTTTACATGGTTGTCGTAAAAAATAAAAAGGACGCATAAGGCGTCCTTTTTATCGGTGTCATCTGACTGGGTAAGCTGCTTATATTACGCAGCTATCCAACGTAGCTATCCAACGTAGCTATCCGTATTACGCAGCTACCGGCTTCAGAGCGTCCAGCACCTTAGCTTTGATGTCGTCAACGCTACCTACGCCTTCAACGCTGGTGTAACGGGTTTCACCGCCCGCTTTCTGGTAAAAGTCTACCAGTGGAGCGGTCTGGTCGTGGTATACGCCCAGACGATGACGAACGGTTTCTTCTGCGTCATCTTCACGCTGAATCAGGTCTTCACCCGTCACGTCGTCCTTGCCTTCAACCTTTGGCGGGTTATAAACGACATGGTAAGTACGACCGCTGCCCGGATGAACACGACGACCCGCCATACGCTGAACAATCTCTTCATCTTGTACGGCGATTTCAACAACGTGATCAATCTCGACACCCGCATCACGCAGGGCTTCGGCCTGCGGAATGGTACGAGGGAAACCGTCAAACAGGAAACCGGCAGCGCAGTCAGCTTCCGCAATACGCTCCTTCACCAGGGCAATGATGATTTCATCAGAAACCAGAGAGCCGGAATCCATAACGGCCTTAACTTTCTTGCCCAGTTCTGTGCCGTTTTTAATGGCGGCACGCAGCATATCGCCAGTAGAAATCTGGGGAATACCGAATTCTTCCATGATGAACTGGGCTTGTGTACCTTTACCTGCGCCCGGGGCACCCAACAGAATCACTCGCATGAATAATGCTCCTGTCTAAAGCCTGCTTCGAAGTGTTTATACCCGTAAGCCAGCTTCAATTGACCGATATCTAAAAAGGCACACAGCATATACACACCCGTTGCCTGATACAAGAGTGCGATACAAGTTTCAAACTGAAATTCACAACGAATAAATAAAACGAGCTTTTATGCCGATAGGTTATTTAAGGATCGACTAACAGAGGCGCGGACATGTCCGGAAACAGAGCGAAAGCCCGAGCTAAAGCGGGTTTTCTCAGTGCAGCATTGTCACTGTTGATACTGCTGATACTGCTGCCATTGACTGCCCAGAGTATCCCAAACACCCGGATAATGGGCTATCGCTGGTTGCTCTCGGCCATTAAAAACAATCAGCCACCCAGTGGCTATATCGATCTGGCGAAATGCAGCATGACCAAAAACATCAGCGACATGCAGGCAGATCGTCGTACTTATCAAATTTCATTCACTGAGAATTTCTCGTACAACCCAGATAACGGAGAAATTGTCACCATAATGAATATTCTTTACCAGCAGACCAAAGACCTGAACGGAACACCTGTATTAATGAGTCGTCCTGCCACCACTATTTTATCCGGCAAGCCCCAGGGGAGTTTCCTCAATTATCAGATTGTGATGAATTATGATGGCAAGACATTGATGCAGCTTTATCAGTGTCCTTGGGATAAGGCTGTTTTTTTGTGGCGGTAAGTTCATATGAATTAGAGCGACAAAGGCGAAGACAGCATCAATTTTAGGCAACGTGTGTCTGACCATGCTTCTCAGACTCTACTCTGACAAGGTAGGCCGCTTCGCGGCGACTTTTTGATCTGTGCAGCCCTCCAACAACTGATAAAGCTTCCACACTTTTTATTGTCTATCCTTGCTGTCTCTGGTTGTAAAACAACAAAGGATAAAGACTATTAAAAGTCTAATTTTTCAGATACTGCTCTTCGTATCTTTCGCCTGTTTGGCCGAATCGCAGACTCACAGTTTTATCGTTGAGCTTGGATACAATGCGGATTCGCCAAACCAGAATTTATCTATAAAGCTTGAGTCGGACACATTGCCTGCAATGCAGATGGTTTATATGGAACCTTTACAAGGCAAACCAACAGAAATTATCAGCACAAACTGCTATTCAGGCTCAGACACGCCACCTGAAGATAAGCCCTATAGGCCAAGAGGTCTCTGGGAAAGCCTGACAACGGTTGTTGAGTCGGTTACTTTGCAACTGCTCTATGCCTCCAATAAAGTCATAGGTTACGAGCTGCTTCTGACACTTCAGGAAGACTCGCTATCCCCTCAACCTTTTTTATGGATACCCGTGGTAGCGACTGTTGTCGTTGGTTGGTTATCCAGAAATCGCTGGAACCCGGAAACGCCACTATTTAATCAACTCGATGAGCAAGAGTTTAACAAGCAACATGAACTTCAGATAATCTCATTTATGTTCGAGCCGCCTTCCAATAGCTCTCATTCATCAATGGTTCTATTCGGCACCCCGCAACCAAACTATCCTCATTCGCTTCGGTTCTACAATACCTGGGCTAATACTCATGGTGGTAGTAATGGTGGCGGCTGGCAAGAAAGCCAGCATACCTTAGGTGATAACTGTTACATCGGCGGCTGCTGGGGAAGGTGCCAATATGCACTGCCTAATGAAGCACTTCTGTACGATAATCATTACGGCACCGATCAGTATAAAAATGTATTCGCTGATGGATATGGGCAGCAAACATACGGGCAGGCCAATACTGAAAAGGATTACACCGGGGGGACAAACCATAGTACACATCCTGAAGGCTGTTTATGCGATAATTGTCTTGGTTCAAATTTGTTTTTCTGCTCGACTTCTGAAAGTACAGATACTACTATTCACTTTACTTCAATGAATTCTAACTCCTGCACTACAGAAGCGACCAGTACAGCACTTTCAAAACCAGTCACAATTGCCAATCCTAGTTCTAATTACGTAGTTTCTGCTGAACCATCGGAAAAAAAATGCAAGCAGACCCACTTGCCATCCGATCAAAGACCCAAGAGACCCAAAACACACGAATGTGACAAGTGCGGCTACAAAACCGATCGCGCTAGCATTTTGGAAAGGCACAAGCAGACCCACTTGCCCTCCGATCAAAGACCCAAAGCACACGAATGTGACAAGTGCAACTACAAAACCGATCGCGCTAGCAGTTTGAAAGCGCACAAGCAGACCCACTTGCCCGCCGATGAAAGACACAAAGCACACGAATGTGACAAGTGCAACTACAAAACCGATCGCGCTGGCAATTTGAAAACGCACAAGCAGACCCACTTGCCCTCCGATCAAAGACCCAAGAGACCCAAAATACACGAATGTGACCAGTGCGACTACATAACCGATCACACTGGCCATATGAACAAGCACAAGCGGACCCGGCACCCAGCTACAGGGCCAGACAACAACAATTCTGACGACGACAATGCGCCTGCCAACCCGCCTTAAAGAACTGTTCCATAAGAATGGCTTGTGGTGGCGTTTTTATCAGAAGCATAAACACCGCATACGCACTGCCATCGTCGATAACGTCATCAAAATGCTCAGCTGCGGACTGACCGTTCGTGGCTATGCCGTGTTTCAGTGCAGCAACCAGAGCTGTACCCATCAAAAGAAAATCTGTTTCAGTTGCAAAAGCCGGTTCTGCCCTACCTGCGGCAAGAAGCTCACGGACCAGTGGATAGAGCAACAGAAAGCCATTCTTCCGGATACCCAATGGCAACACATCACCTTCACCATGCCTTCGGAGCTTTGAGAACTGTTCCGTTATAACCGTCATTTATTGGGAAAGCCCAGCGCGCTGGCTGCGAAAGTTATGACGAAGCTCTCCGAAAAGAAAGGGTTCTTACCCGGCATCTTCACGGCACTACACACGTTTGGGCGTGACCTGAATGGAATGTTCACGTCCATCTGTCCATCACCCGCGGCGGGTTAACCGATGACAAAAAGACATGGAAGGAAATCTTCTTCAGCAAGCAGGTATTGATGCCCATGTGGCGGTACGAAATCATCAACCTGTTTCGGCAGGCATTCGCTCGTGGTGAACTGAAGTTACCGGAATCCCTTAAAAAGACTGGTGCTGCTACCAAAACAACCTTTAACCGCTGGCTCAATATCCACTATAAGAAGCTGTTCATGATCTTTTGAGGAAAGCGAAAATGGTGAGAAATTGTTGCTGTTTTTTGATCTCATGAGGCGCGTAGTGGTGCTACGCAACGAATGAGATCAAAAAACAGGGGCAATTTATCGACATTTGCAGCCCTCAATAAGATCGTGAACAGCTTCTAAGAAACCGTGGATCGTTCATTTTGCAAAGTCCAGTAAAAATCACCACCGTAACATCAAATACCCGGGTCGTTACCTGAAGCGTCCTGCGCTCTCCATGAGCCGCCTGAAACATTATGACGGCAAAGAGGTGATCTTCAGTTATCTGAATCACAAAACCAAACAGCACTTGCGCTTTGCCAGTGGTGCAGAGGATTTCATCAAACGGCTGGTTCAGCATATTCCGGATAAAGGATTCAGAATGATCCGCTACTACGGATTTCTTGCCTCGCGCATCCGGTCAAAACTACTTCCCAAGGTGTACGACCTTCTGGATCAACCAGAAAAAAAGGCGATCCCGATCCGTTTCCCGGCGTTGATGAAGAGCAGTTTCGGTGTTTATCCGCTGGAATGTATCCTGTGCAAATCCCGTATGGTGATGACTGGCATCGTAACCGGTAAAACGATGGCAGAACTGCGCCAGTGTCACGAAAGGCTTGCTCTGAACAGACCGATTATTTTGCAATAACAGGGAAAGTGCGTCCGGAGTAAATGGTGGCAGTGAATACTACTGGATAAAGGCATAAAACCTGACCTTTATCCTGCATTATTCCCAGTTGGCAGTATGGGTAAAAGTGCTCAAAAACAACTACCCAATAAAACCACCTATCCTATACGACAAACGGTTCCCTACCTGTGCTTTGAAATTCCTATGCATCGAGAAGTATCGCCAGAGTAATTTCAATCGACCAATCAACCTCTTCCCTTTTCATCTCTCCCTTCATCCATCGAATCATCATCCTCGGATGATTCTGCATCATCATCTATTTCTTCAGGCCCTGCAGTTTCAGATTTTTTACTCTTCGGATCGAATGACATTGGATCACCTATAATAGGCAATTGCAGCAATTTTTTGATCATATAGGCCTGCAGAAAATTCGCAGGCATTGATGTATAAAGCTCATGAAAAGCTTCAAGCATAATCCATTGTCTTTCATGCCCATTTTCAGCATAAATTTGTTGCATACTCTTAACAGGGTTTTTGGCTTCTGCGAACATGACAAATAACATAAGGCCTTCAATAACCTCATCAACACCAAAGGGCCTTTTCAATATTTGATCAAAAGTAGTTTTATACTTTGGTAAGAGATCGGTAAGTGCGTCTGCAAACCCTTGAGCATTTTTCAAAACCAGCACCTTTCCTCTTTCAATATTTTTATCTTGCCGACTTTCTGAGTACAACTTAGTCAATGCAACGTTAACCAGGAATCGTTGAACCGCATCAGACACGGCATGACCAGGAGACATTTTAGTATTCAAGATAGTCATGCCTTTAAACTGTTGTGTATCAAGCGTTAATGAAGGGTCGGGGTAATGCAGAGCAATACCCATTCCATGCCACCTGGCATAGGTCAGAAGATTAGCGAATAGCTGTTCCTGATCGTGTTTTCTTGAGTGTTTGTTAATAAAGCTTTTGATTGAACGAATGATTTTATCAGGATCAACTGGGCTTTTTTCCTTTAACATCGGGTGGTAAGTTATATTGATATCCATATCAAATTTGGGTGGCACCACATCACCAAAACCTGCTTCTGCCCGCTTTTGTTGTAGGTCATTCTCAAGCTTACTGACTTCCTGCGGGTCATAGGTATGACACTTTTTTACAATCATTTCAGGATACCGGTTTTGCAGGCTGTAGTCGGACTCAGAAGCACCAGCAGTTTCGTTTTTTTTATCCGCTTCAGATGCAGCAATGAAATTTCCATCGACAGTTAGCCCCAGCCGGTTATAACGCTCGTTTTCTTTGAGATACTCATGCCCCTTAACAAAAAGGTCCCAGTTTTTCTTTGTGAATTGTGCCCGCACCGGAGATTGTTGATTATCGTTTTTTCCCACAGCAACAGAAAAGTCACCCGCACTTTTACTATCGACAGACTCTGCCACTGATTGATCGTCTGCGGAGAAGCCGCGTTCTTGTTGCGAAGTGATAGGCGTTAATGATCCCTTTTCAACAATCAGAATTTCTGGATAAACACCTTTTACCGCTGGCGTCCCAAAACTCATCGGCGAATCCATGGCTGCAGATTGCTCCAACGCTGAAGACTGCTCTACCGCTAAAGATTTTGGAGGTTGACTCACATGCCCTTCTTCTGTTTTTGACTGAAGCGAGAGAGGCAGCTTAACAGGTTCAACGTACTCGCCGGTTTCACTGTTAATAACCCCACACAACAACTCCAGATCCAACACAAATTGCCCCCGATCATCCACTTTGACTGTCAAAACTTTCCTTTCACCAACCCCCTTTAAATGAAGCTTACCGGTACCATCATCCAGTTCTTCTACATAGCCGGAGATCTGACCATCTGCAGAAACAATTGGATTTAATGACAAACTCAATGCCGGTATTAAAAAAGCCAATCGCAAGACTGGTTTCATTGTAATTCCTCACTACCTGTGTTGATTACATCTGTTCCCTGAATGCATGGTTCTTCCATGTTTTAGTAAATATTCTGATCGGAGAAGTATAGACTCAATGACCAGATTCGCATCCTGACTAACTGGTTGAATTTCATCAATTTTCATATAAACGGGTACTTATAGACTCTGGCTATACTATTAATTCCAAGGACAATAAAAGGATGTACAGCTATGAGTAAAAAGAAAGACGTCCTGGTACTTTGCAAAGACAATAAAGCCAGTACACAGAGTCCGGTAGAAGAGTATTTTGCCTATCAACTTGATTTTGAAGCATTTAGAAAGTGGCGGGAAGGAAAACACAAGTGGCCTGACGGCAGCATCATTAAAGGTACCGGAAAACCTCTTTATAAAGGTGCCGTATTTCCCTTCACACAAACAAAGGGTAAGCCGGTCACTGCTGACCTGAGTGAATGGAAAGAGTTTGCAAATAACTCCCCGGATCTAAACCCGAATCCACGGGTTATTAATCCTGATTCTTTATAAATATTTATTTTTAAAATCAAACTGATATAAAAAAGCCCGAATGCCATTCAGCAATCGGGCTTTTTTATGTACCGGTTATTAGCCAGTGTTACGCATACCGGCAGCAATACCGGCCACGGTAATCATCAACGCCTGCTCCAGATTCTTACATTCCTTGTCTTCCTCCAGGTGGCGAAGACGGTAAAGTAGCTCTGCCTGCAGAACATTCAATGGATCAATGTAAGGGTTGCGCAGTGCAATACCCTGCTTGTTCACAGGATGGGCAGACATCAGTTCACTGCCACCTTTCAACTCCAGTACCGTATTAATGGCACTGTCCAGCAGCGTACGCAGCTTGTCGCCAAGATGCTGCAGCCCCGTTGGAACCAGACGATCTTCATAGTACTCAGCCAACTTTGGATCGGTCTTCATGAAGACCATTTCCAGCATTTCCAGACGTGCTTTGAAGAACGGCCACTGCTCCATCATCTCATCCAGAGTTTCGCGCTGCTCTTTCTCCAGAGCGTTTTTTAGTGCCACACCACAACCCAGCCAGGTCGGCAGCATCAGGCGAATCTGGGTCCAGGCAAAAATCCATGGAATCGCACGCAGGCTTTCTACACCACCATTAGGCTTGCGTTTAGCCGGGCGAGAACCCAGAGGCAAACCAGCCAGCTCCTGCTCTGGTGTCACAGCACGGAAGTAAGGTACAAACTCAGGCTCGCCACGCACCATGCCACGATACACTTCCAGAGAATCACGGGACAGCTGATCCATCATATCCCGCCAGCTCTGCTCCGGTGCCGGTGGTGGCAACAAAGTTGCTTCCATGGTGGCACTGGCGTAAAGCATCAGGCTCTTTCTGGCGACATCCGGAAAGCCGAACTTGAAACGAATCATCTCGCCCTGCTCGGTCACTCGCAGATGACCATTCACCGAACCCGGTGGCTGGGAAAGAATCGCAGAATGAGCAGGACCACCCCCACGGCCAATGGTACCCCCACGACCGTGAAAGAACGTCAGGTCTACATTGTGTTGCTTGCAGACTTCAGTGACTTCTTCCATGGCACGATACTGTGCCCAGCCAGCCGCCATCCAGCCAGCGTCCTTGGCAGAGTCGGAGTAACCGATCATGACCATCTGACCACCGGCACTGTAGCCACGATACCAGGGCAGACTTAACAGTTTTTCGATACAGTCAGCCGCACCGTCCAGAGCCGTGAGTGTTTCAAACAGTGGTACCACAGGCATTGGGAAATCAACACCGCACTCTTTTAACAGCAGAGCCACCGCCAATACATCAGACGGGTTGTACGCCATGGAAATCACGTAAGTACGCAGGGCTTTCTCACCCTCGCGGGCAATCACACGACAGGTATCAACCACTTCCTTAACGTCCGGGCTCGGCTGCCAGTTGTTCGGCAACAGTGGACGAGGGTTCTGCAATTCACGCAAGAGGAAGGTCTGACGGTCTGTTTCATCCCAGCTGGCGTAGTCACCCATACCCAGGGCGCGGGTCAGCTCACTCATCACTTCAGTGTGACGGTCTGCTTCCTGACGAATATCCAGCTTGATCAGGGTCAGACCAAAACTGTGGGCACGACGAATCATATCCAGCAGAGGGCCATCGGCAATCACGCCCAGTCCCACTTCTTTCAAAGAGCGATAGCACAGTTCCAGTGGCTCAATCAGCTCTTTATTGTCAGTCATGATGTCAGAGGCGTCGGCCATATCAACCAGAGAACGCTCACACCAGCTGCGGGTATGACGCAGACGTTCACGCAGCTTTTTCAGCACCGCACGGTAGGGTTCACGACACTCACCCATCACCTGCTTCATCTCTTCACTGCATTCGGTCATGGACAGTTCGCCAATCAGCGGCTTCATATCACGCAGATAAAGATCCGCTGCTACCCAGCGACTCAGCAGTAAAACTTCCTGTGTCACTTTGGAGGTCACAAACGGGTTACCGTCACGGTCGCCACCCATCCAGGAAGAGAAGCGAACCGGAACAGCATCAATAGGCAGGCGAATACCGGTGTGCTCTTCCAGACGTTCATCCATGGAGCGAACAAAAGCCGGAATGGCTTCCCACAAAGAGTGTTCAATGGTGGCATAGCCCGCTTTGGCTTCATCAATCGGGGTAGGACGCTGGGTACGGAATTCCAGAGTGTGCCAGGCCTGAGACACCAGCTGCTGCAGACGGTTTTCCAGACGCGCCTTGCGACGCTGGCTGAGGCTGGAGTCTTCCAGCTCGGTCAGGCATTCAAAAATAGATTCCTGCTTTTGAATCAGGGTACGACGGCTAACTTCTGTCGGGTGAGCCGTCAGAACCAGTTCCATGTCCAGTTTGCTGATGCTGCTGGCAATCTGTTCATTGGTCAGACCTTTGTCTTTCAGGCGTACCATGAGATTGTCAAAGTGATCGGGCATATCAAACGCTTCCTCACACTCTTTGGAAACACCATGATACTGCTCAGCAAGGTTTGCCAGATTCAGAAAGTGACTGAAGGCACGGGTAACCGGCACCAGCTCGTCATCAGACAAGCCTTTCAGCTGATCCAGCAGAACTTCGCGATCTTCTTCATTACCGGCACGGGCAGCTTTGGATAACTGACGAATGTTTTCAATTTTATTAAAAAACTCTTCGCCGTGATGATCCTTGATGGTGTGCCCCAACAAAGAGCCTAATCGATTGACATTACGTCGCAGGCTGGCCTGACTGTCTGCCATAGTGTTCGTTCCTGAATAGTTTAATAAAAATATCTGCCTATAAATTCTGGTACGTTTATACTAATGACTATCAAAATAACCAAAACGCTCTATTCAAAATTTATAAACCGACACATTCACGACTGGTTAATAGCCGAACAATTATTTCGGAAGCACCGAGCCTATAACAGAATTTCCGAATTTTAAAGCATTATCCACTTCGCTCAACGAACAACAAAAACAAACAATTACGCAATCAACTTCGTAACTATTGCTGTCATCTCTTGTTCATATATTAACTAAATAAATGCATAGAAAATAAAACTAGGTGGGTCAGCAATTAATGTAGATATTAACTGTATAAAATTTTCGCAATTCCCCGATAGGCGTGACATTCAAGGCTCTCTATCCTCTTTGATCGATTCTTTTTTGCACGGACGCTTCGTGATCAGGAAAGAATCCAACACTCCAACACAACATCCAACGGGTTTTATAATGAGCGCTACTGACGATCAGAAGGTCACGCTCGGAAACTATATTGCGCTGGCTTTTGCTGTCGTATTTTTTTCCGGTTTACTGCAGTCTAACGAATGGTACGGAGTCTTTGACTTCACTACCCTGAACGGTACTTTTGGTTCCATCGCTGGCGGCGGTATGTTCCGTGGTGCGGGTGGTGACGGTGCCCGTGACGGCTTCCTGTTCGCCCTGACTCTGGTTCCTACCTGCATGTTCGCACTGGGCATGATCAACGTTCTGGAACACTACGGCGCTCTGAAAGCGGCTCGTAAACTACTGTCTCCTCTGCTGCGCCCTCTGATGGGTCTGCCGGGTTCTGCCGGTCTGGCTCTGATTGGTTCCCTGCAGAACACCGACACCGGTGCCGGCCTGACCAAAAATCTGGTTGAAGATGGCGAACTGAATCAGGAAGAGACTGAAATCTTCACCGCGTTCCAGTTCTCCGCTGGTGCAACCATCGTGAACTTCTTCAGCTCCGGTGCGGTACTGTTCACCCTGACCAACGCCGACGGCTCTCTGGCAGTTCCAACTTCCATCGGTCTGACCGTGGCTATCATGTTCATCTTCAAGATCGTTGGCGCCAACATCCTGCGTCTGGTACTGAAGGCTCAAGGCAACAAAGTTAACGCTCAGACAAAGGCGGCATAATCATGGCTCAAGCTGGCAAAAAGATGATCACTGACGTCTTTGTGGAAGGCGCTCGCAAGGGGTGGAACATTGGTGC
Source organism: Endozoicomonas montiporae CL-33 (assembly GCF_001583435.1). NCBI lineage: Bacteria > Pseudomonadati > Pseudomonadota > Gammaproteobacteria > Oceanospirillales > Endozoicomonadaceae > Endozoicomonas > Endozoicomonas montiporae. The sequence goes on from NZ_CP013251.1 coordinate 4,467,206, forward strand.
AATGAGCACCATTCCAAACGTAATGATGGCTTTCATCATCATCAAGGCTCTGAATGTGACCGGCGCACTGGGCGCTCTGGGTGCACTGTTCCAGCCACTGATGATTCTGGTGGGTCTGCCGGGTGAAGGTGCTGCCGTCATCATGAGCGCTATCATGTCCATGGGCGGTGCAGTCGGTATCGTGATGGGTCTGTTCTCTGAAGGCATCCTGACCGGCGAGCACATTGCGATTCTGGCTCCGGCCATTTACCTGTGTGGTTCCACTATCCAGTACGCTGGTCGTATTCTGGGTGTAATCGGTACCCGTGGTAGCCTGTACCCGATCATGTTTGCAATCTGTATCGCAAACAGCTTTATGGCTATGTTCGTTATGAACCTGTTCTTCGTTTAAGAAGCAACATTCATTGCCATAACGGGGACGATTTCGTTCCTGAAAAAGTCAGCTTCTAAGAAAAGAAGCTGGCTTTTTACACATTTACCACTATAAAAAAATATCTTCACACCAAGCTGGCAAATCAACCAGCAGTCGTAAATCGCACAACCGTGACTTTCAATCGAAAACAATCAAGTCATTAGTCGCAAATAGAGTCCATCTATAAAGATAATCACCATCAATTACACGCTTTATACCTGTGTTGAATTGTGACTGAAGTCCTTATTCTGACCCGCCTACACTCCAAACAAATAAGGTTCTGGTATCCATGAGTGCAACCGACGATCAAAGAGTAACGATCGGGAATTACATAGCACTGGCATTTGCGGTCGTGTTCTTTTCCGGTTTACTGCAGTCCAACGAATGGTACGGAGTCTTCGACTTCACCACACTGAACGGTACGTTCGGCTCCATCGCGGGCGGAATGTTTCGTGGAACGGGTGGTGACGGTGCCCGTGACGGTTTCCTGTTTGCCCTGACTCTGGTACCCACCTGTATGTTTGCACTGGGCATGATCAACGTTCTGGAGCACTTTGGTGCACTGAGGGCTGCCCGCAAACTGCTTTCACCACTGCTGCGTCCTCTTATGGGTCTGCCTGGCTCTGCCGGTCTGGCGCTGATTGGTTCTCTGCAAAACACCGACACCGGTGCAGGCCTGACCAAGAACCTGATGGAAGACGGTGAGTTGAATGAAAAAGAGTCTGAAATTTTTGGTAGTGGGCCAGAACTGTTATATCGCGTGAATATTGACCCCAAACTCAACTTTATTAATCAATAATCCAATAACAATATCGTGCATCTTTTCGAGCTTTGAAAAACAAATTGTCTTTCTGGCCAACCGTTTAATCCAAGTCCGAAAATTAAGGTTTTTACGCTCTATCTTCTGAGTGTTTGCTTTACCAATAATATGCATGTTTTCATCAAGGTGTCGCTCATAGGCTCCCCAATCATCGGTGTAAAATTTATTAATACCAAATGGCTTCAGAAGTGTTTTGAGTTCTTTAAAAACTTCATCTTTCCGTTTTCCGAAAACATAAGCAAGCACGGTATTTGTAGCGTGATCAACAGCATACCAAAGCCAGCGTTGGTTCGATTTATCATGAACATACGACCACTGCTCATCTAGCTCAGCCTCTTGGCAGACAAGCCCTACATGAATAATTGCATCTGACTTGAGATCAATAGTTTGAATATTTGGGTTGACCTTTACCAGACCGCTTTCTTTTTTTTTAGAGTCTTTATTACTGTTGTCTTGCTTATTCCGAGTACTTTACTTGTATCCCTGATTCCGCTGCCATTTATTGCCATATCGATGATTTTTTCTTTAACGCCAGGCTCACAGGCCTTGTAGCGATATTCAAGCATGAAGGTTTTGATTTCACATTTGTCATTACAGCAATAGTATCGTGGAACATCATGAGTGCTGTATCCGAAAGGCCGAACTTGGTTACTGCCACATGTTGTACAGAGGACTTGCGTAAGGCACATTTTTAAACCGCATTTTTCAAAGTTGCCGAATGTCGTATTTTAGCAGACAGGGCTAGAATCACAGAACTGTGCCACTACCAAATTTTTACCGCTTTCCAATTCTCCGGCGGCGCACTGATTGTGAACTTCTTCAGCTCCGGTGCCGTACTGTTTACCCTGACTAATGCCGATGGTTCCATGGCGGTTCCTACTTCCATCGGTCTGACCGTCGGTGTGATGTTTGTCTTCAAGATCATTGGTGCCAATGTTTTGCGCCTGATCCTGAAAACCCGGAACAAAAAGGTTAACGCTCAGGCGAAGGTGGCATAATCATGGCTCAAGCTCCAAAAAAGATGATCACTGACGTCTTTGTTGAAGGCGCGAGAAAAGGCTGGAACATTGGTGCAATGAGCACCATTCCAAACGTAATGATGGCTTTCATCATTATTAAAGCCCTGAATGTTACCGGTGCCCTGACCGCTCTGGGAGCACTGTTCCAACCGCTGATGGTGCTGGTTGGTCTGCCCGGTGAAGGTGCAGCGGTACTCATGGGAGCCATCATGTCCATGGGCGGTGCAGTGGGTATCGTAATGGGACTGTTCTCGGAAGGTATCCTGACCGGCGAACACATTGCGATTCTGGCTCCGGCGATCTACCTGATGGGGTCTACCATTCAGTATGCGGGTCGAATCCTTGGTGTCATTGGTACCCGCGGCAGCCTGTACCCGATTCTGTTTGCGATCTGTATTGCTAATGGCTTTATGGCAATGTTTGTCATGAACCTGCTGGTTTAACTCTTTCCGCCGAATCGTAGATTGGTATAAGATGAACTCGCCTGTGAGGCTGCATTAGACGGACAGAGACACGGTTGTTAAACATACGCTCTGTCCGACCTTTGCCATGACAAAATTAAAAACCGGGCCCTCTGCCCGGTTTTTTTTATGAGGTATGTTCATGAAAGACACTGACCAGTACGAGAGCGCCGCCTGCAACTGCGTGGAAGTTGGCACCCTGATCCGTGAAGACGACACCCTTCTGACACTGGACTTCTGCGACAACGATCAGATGACCGCTAAAGAACAGTTTGACCGGATGGAAAAGGATGCTCTATCCGTTGGCTCCGGCAACTGCCAGATTCAGTCAGAAATGGTTGAAGCCGATGGTAAACCAATCATTCGTGCCATGTTTGACTTTGACTGCACGGCCGAAAAGCTGATTTTCCAGATGAAGCATAAATAAGCGGGAAATGCGGTTTTCATTGCTTCGGTAATGAAAATTGCATTTTCAAAGATAACAACAGCACCTTATACACGACACAAGACTTGCAAACGATTCCTGTTCTCAGCCCTGAGCCAAATTGATCTGGATCAATGTTTTTCCAGCATCAGCATTGATAATAAACGGGCAATAAACACAATAAAAAGTAGCCAGTTATGCAAGCAATCATCTCTTCATTTTACGGGGCAGCCAGCCCGGAATTACGTCAGAAACTCTCCGGCTTTGGGTTACTGGTCATGCGGGCAGGCCTGGGCATCGGCATGTGGACACACGGCTGGCCGAAGCTGGTCAATTATGCAGAAAGGGCGCCAAAGTTTGTCGATCCATTCGGGGTCGGGCCTGAAGCCACTCTGGTACTGGCCATAATGGCCGAACTTCTGGGCAGTATTGCCCTGACCGTTGGTTTATTCTCACGTCTCAGTGCCTGCGCCCTGGCCTTCTCTATGGCAATCGCTGCCTATTATTTTGGACATGAACTGGCTTATATCTACATGCTGGCCTACATCGGGCTGATCTTTACCGGACCCGGCCGTTACTCCATTGACCAGATGATCTACAAGCGTTACGTCGCCTGACATCCATGGCTTGAGCAGGCAAACCCTGCCTGCTCTGTTATCCTTCCTGAATCTTCTTATACCAATTCCATTTTCTAAATATGACCATGAGCAAGCTATTTCAAATCGCTGGGCAAGGAAGAACGACGAGTAATAGCTGGCTATTGCGAGGAGTTCCGACGCAGAGCCAGTGGTTTGGAATGGCTGCACAATTCATGTTTAGAAGATAGAATTGGTATTATTAACGTCTACTGTATCGACTCATGGCAGCGCCTGAATGCATACCCGCACAAGATGCACAGCTTCAACTGTGGCATGAAGCTCTGTCACCCGCTGAGGCTCAACAGTATTTTCAGCATCTTCTAGCCGACACGCCATGGAAACAGGATCGGATACGGATGTTTGGCAAACGGGTGGCTATTCCCAGACTGCAGGCATGGTACGGTGACGAACATTGCAGCTACAGTTATTCCGGTCTGCAGCTTGCCCCTCTGGGCTGGTCACCCCTGCTAATGCAGTTAAAGACAAGAGTTGAAACCCTGAGCCAACAGAGATTTAACAGCGTTCTTTTGAACCTCTATCGAACCGGAAAGGACAGTAATGGCTGGCACAGTGATGACGAGCCGGAGCTGGGAGACCAGCCCGTTATTGCCTCACTGAGCCTTGGCGGATCACGCCGTTTTAAACTTCGGCATAAATTCGATCCATCGATTTCGGGGATCAATATTCAGTTAAACAGCGGTTCCCTGCTGGTTATGTCTGGACATTCCCAATCACACTGGCAACATTGCCTGCCGAAAACCGCTCGCCCAACCGAGCCCCGAATCAACCTGACGTTCAGGAACATCCTGCATGGCCCGCATTGAGTGCCCCCGCTGCCTTCGCCCGCTAAAAACCTGTTATTGCCAGGCACTAACCCCGGAAACAGCGACAACAGACCTGTTAATCATTCAGCACCCATCAGAAACCCGCCACGCTGTTAACAGCGCCCGTATTGCCAGCCTGGGCATTACAAACTGTGAAATAATCGTGGGCGAAGATTTCAGCAAGTCCACAGAACTGGACAAACGACTGTCAAATCGTCATGCCTGTCTGCTGTTTCCTTCAGACAACGCAGTGACCGTCAGAACTTATCAGGAGAACAGAACAAAACCGGATCTGTGCGTTATTCTGGATGGCACTTGGCGCAAAGCCAAAAAAATCTACTACCTCAATCCGGTTTTACAGGCTCTGCCCGCTGTCACGTTGTCCGACACTTACACATCGACTTACACCATCAGAAAAACCCCGGGCAAAGGCGCTTTATCAACCATTGAAGCGACGGTTGCTTTTTTAAGAGAGGTCAGCCAGATGCCAGCCGCCCACCAGAACTGTCTGGATGCCTTTGGGAAAATGATCAATGCCCAGATTGAAGCAATGGGCAAGGAAACGTTGGTAGTGGCACAGTTCTGTGATTCTAGCCCTGTCTGCTAAAATACGACATTCGGCAACTTTGAAAAATGCGGTTTAAAAATGTGCCTTACGCAAGTCCTCTGTACAACATGTGGCAGTAACCAAGTTCGGCCTTTCGGATACAGCACTCATGATGTTCCACGATACTATTGCTGTAATGACAAATGTGAAATCAAAACCTTCATGCTTGAATATCGCTACAAGGCCTGTGAGCCTGGCGTTAAAGAAAAAATCATCGATATGGCAATAAATGGCAGCGGAATCAGGGATACAAGTAAAGTACTCGGAATAAGCAAGACAACAGTAATAAAGACTCTAAAAAAAAAGAAAGCGGTCTGGTAAAGGTCAACCCAAATATTCAAACTATTGATCTCAAGTCAGATGCAATTATTCATGTAGGGCTTGTCTGCCAAGAGGCTGAGCTAGATGAGCAGTGGTCGTATGTTCATGATAAATCGAACCAACGCTGGCTTTGGTATGCTGTTGATCACGCTACAAATACCGTGCTTGCTTATGTTTTCGGAAAACGGAAAGATGAAGTTTTTAAAGAACTCAAAACACTTCTGAAGCCATTTGGTATTAATAAATTTTACACCGATGATTGGGGAGCCTATGAGCGACACCTTGATGAAAACATGCATATTATTGGTAAAGCAAACACTCAGAAGATAGAGCGTAAAAACCTTAATTTTCGGACTTGGATTAAACGGTTGGCCAGAAAGACAATTTGTTTTTCAAAGCTCGAAAAGATGCACGATATTGTTATTGGATTATTGATTAATAAAGTTGAGTTTGGGGTCAATATTCACGCGATATAACAGTTCTGGCCCACTACCCAAAACCGGATCTGTGCGTTATTCTGGATGGCACTTGGCGCAAAGCCAAAAAAATCTACTACCTCAATCCGGTTTTACAGGCTCTGCCCGCTGTCACGTTGTCCGACACTTACACATCGACTTACACCATCAGAAAAACCCCGGGCAAAGGCGCTTTATCAACCATTGAAGCGACGGTTGCTTTTTTAAGAGAGGTCAGCCAGATGCCAGCCGCCCACCAGAACTGTCTGGATGCCTTTGGGAAAATGATCAATGCCCAGATTGAAGCAATGGGCAAGGAAACGTTTATAAAAAATTACTCGGACAGAATCCAATAAAACATCAGAGTTGTGCCGGCTGAAGATTAATGCGAAAAATAAGAGTAATGGACTAACCTGAATCGTACTCAGGCATGACTCATGAGCAGATTCAGATACAAGGAGTCACAATAACAATGAACTCTGGCGCTCTCAATAGCACTAACAATGGCACTAGCACCGGCACTCAAGGCCAGAGCAGACTCTGGCTGTATGGCACTTTGATTGTTGCTGTCGCACTCATTATGCGTCTACTGTCGTTGGGAACCTACCCGCTGATGGACACCAGTGAAGCACGGTACGGTGAAATGGTGCGACTGATGGTTGAAACCAACGACTGGATTACGCCCTACTTTGATTACGATGTGCCTTTCTGGGGAAAACCACCCCTGTTTATCTGGATGTCTGCCATCAGTTTCAAACTGTTCGGCATCAACGAGTTTGCTGCCCGATTCCCGGCACTGCTAAGCAGCATTGGCACACTCTGGCTGACCTGGACACTGGCGTCTTTCCAGCTCAGCCGCAATGCCGCAAAACTGGCCGTTCTGATTCTCACTACCAGCGCCATGTTTCTGGTGTTAGCTGGTGCCTTGCTGGCTGACCCGATTATGGTATTCAGCATCACACTGGTCATCACCAGCTTCTGGATTGCGTTTAACAGCAACGAACGATCTCAGGCTGTTCACTGGGGTTACCTGTTCTTTGTCGGCTCGGCTCTGGCGTTGCTGTCAAAAAGTCTGGTCGGGCTGGTACTGGCAGGCCTGCCCATTTTCTTCTGGTGCTTGCTCCGTAGGCAGTTTATGCAACTCTGGCAGCGCCTGCCCTGGGTAAGCGGTACTGTTTTAGCCGCAGCAATTGCCCTGCCATGGTTTATTGCAGCTGAAATAAAAACACCGGGCATGCTGGAATATATGATTATCGGGGAACATTTCAGCCGGTATCTGGACAGCGGCTGGGAAGGCGACCAGTTCGGCTCGGCACACATCCGCCCCATTGGCATGATCTGGCCACTCTTTATTGCCGGAGGCATTCCCTGGTCTCTGGTACTGGCCGGATACGCCGTTCGGGCATTGTGGTGTAAGTTCAGACATAAACAGCCACTGGCTCTGTCTGAATGGGCATGTTTTCTGGCGTGCTGGCTGCTTTCCCTGTTGCTGTTTTTCACCTTTGCCAGAAACATGATCTGGACCTATGCCTTACCCATGATGCCGCCGCTGGCTCTGGCTCTGGCAACCCTCTGGGCGCCACACCTCAACACATCAATGCATCGGCGTATTGTATCGGGCGCCTGTATTACACCTGTATTAATGGCGATCACCATTTATATGCTCATAAACGACGGAGGGAAAAAATCCCAAAAGACTATGGTTCAGGCCATGCTTAACGAAAAGGCCAGCCAACCCGGTGAGCTTCTCTATTACAAGAAACGTCCTTTTTCTTCCCGTTTTTATTCTCACGGAAAATCCATACTGGTTGATACCGCCGATGAGATTAATACCCTGATTAATAATGGAAAAACAGACTTTCTGGCGACCAGAAAAGGTTACTTTGAATACCTGCCTGCTTATTTGCAGGAACGTTTTACCGCTATTCACTACTATCGCGACTGGATATTATGGCGGGAAAAAAATGACCGGTAATTCACCAGACACAGCATGATTCTTTGAAAAAGAACCTTCATTCAATGACTGTTTTATGCCAAACAATAACAGACTGACATATTTGCTTGTTTTAAAAATTAGCTGCTACATTGGAGTAACCTTTTTGAAACCAACACGTTTTTAAGCCATCACGGAAATGGGAAGACATTCATCATTTGATAAACAGGCTGTGCTTGAAAGTGCTTTGACTTTGTTCTGGTCAAAGGGTTTTTCTGCGACTTCTCTGAGACAACTTGAAGAAGTCACCGAATTACATCCGGGAAGTTTGTACCATCATTTCAAAAGCAAAGAAGGTTTGTACGTCAGTGTGCTGAAATACTATCTGGAACATGAAATGCCTGATCGTATCAACCGATACCTGACCGGCAACGCACCTTTAAGCGGCATTCGTCGTTTTTTTACTTCCGGCTATCGCAATCCACAGGAACAACATTATCGTAACTGTTGTTTTCTTGCCTGCTCCAGTGCCGAGCTCCATCTGCTACCGCAGGAGGCACAATCCCTGATCAATAAAGGCATGATGGATATTCAGGATGCCTTTGAAAAGCAGCTTGGATTACTTACCCGCCAAGGGTACACCTTTTCGCAAGAAATCAACGACATAGCCAAACATCTATCCTGCCTGTTTCTGGGTCTGCAGCTGTTTGCACGAATTCAGTCAAACCAGCATCAACTGGACTCAATCATTAACAACAGTCTGCAGCAATTGTTACCACACCGGATCAACTGAACCCGTTATGGATACCTTTATTATTATTTCCAGCATGCAGCAGCATCTTGCCTTTGTTGATGCACCTGTGCGCGCACTCTCCACCTACGGTTATTCTTACTATTACCTTTTGGTCGCTGCGATCGTTTTCTGGAGCGGCTTTACCCGTGCCGGAGGCAGGCTGGCCATGGGGACGGTGACCAGCAGTGTTGTCTTTGGCTCCTGTCGTCATTTCTTTGCCTCACCCCGCCCCTACTGGATTTACCCCGAACTGTTCAACGGGATGACAGAAAAGTCCTATGGAATGCCTTCCGGGCATACACAAAACGCCACTATGTTCTGGGGGTTAATGGCTTACAGCCTGAAAAACAGGTGGTTCTGGCTGGCAGCTGCCGCTTTGATTCTGTTAACCGGGATTTCAAGACTCTATCTGGGCGTTCATTTTCCTTTGCAGGTTGCCATCGGGCTAATGTTGGGTTTAACCCTGTTGCTGTTATTCATTCTCTTTGAACAGCGGGTAATAGATTTTCTCCAGCCTATGCCTGCCTGGAAAAAAATAACCCTGACTGTATTTGCCACCTTTCTGCCGTTTGTTTTTATCCTGATTTGTCGGGAAGTGTTGCATATCGGCTCAACCAGCCACAATCCATTACCCTACAGTTTGTTTTTACGATTCAACGGATTACTGACCGGCTGCGCTGTTGGATTACTGTTTACCCTGCCTGTAACGCCTTCTTTGCGACTGTTTTTCACCCGCGCCATTCCCGGAACCATCAGTGTCATTGTCATCTGGCAAAACATGCCGGAGCTTAACAGCCTGAAAGATCATCCTGTTCAGTTTTACACAGCACGGTTCGGTCTGTATACCTCGCTGGCTCTCTGGGCTACCTGGCTCTGGCCTCTTTTGCACCAGCGGCTGGGAGCCTTTCGAACTTAAATCTCACGAGCAAACAACCGCATTTGCAAACAAATGGCTATGTTTACCAACAGATAGCTATGCTCGCGAATAAACAGTCTGTACCATTAACCGATTACTGACAGTCAATCTCCAAGTACCCATGGCTATTAAACAGATCCTCGTCCATCAGCTGGAACAAAACCCTGAAAGCAACGCCCTGACCACAACAACAGGTCATATACTGCCCCCCACCCCGGCTTTGGAGGCTATGCTGGATGACCTGCTGCAAACCTATAACAAAAAACAGGATAAACGTTACGGTCAATTTGCTGCGGAGCCTGAAAGCCCGTTCCCGGCAGAACTCGGCCAATACCTGAATGACGAGCTGACGTTTGAAGATCTGACCGTTAACACACTGAGTCAGATCAGTGAAAAGCTGGGAGAAGCAGGCGCTCTGGGCGGAGGCTATGTTCTGTTTGCAGACTATCAGCAGGGACTCACCCGTTATCTGATACTGTGCATGTTGAACAGCAACATCAGCGTTACCGTTACAGAAGACCTTTCCATACAGGACTGTGCTTACCTCGACACCGGCAAAATGTCTCTGGCCTGTCGCATTAATGTGACCGAGTGGCAAGGCAACACCGACAGTGGCCGCTATTTGTCCTTCCTGCGTCCCCGGGGCGGGCGACGTCTGAGTGATGTATTCCAGGAAGCTCTTGGGTGCAGCGAAACCAGTGGCAGCAAGGAAGAAGCCGACACTCTGGTAAAAGCCGTAAAAGCGTTTGCCAGCGAAGCACCCTCACTGGAGAACCATAAAGAAGTCAGTCGTCAGGTATACGACTTCTGCCAGACTAAAGTAGATGAAGGCGATGCCCTGACTCTGGAAGAATTAACCGGCTATCTCAGTGAAGCCGGATCAGACGAATTTGCACGGTTCGTCAACACCCGCGACTACGATATGACCACGCCCATGGCGCCGGAAAAACGGACACTCACCAAGCTGGTTCGTTACACCGGTCGCAGCAAAGGGCTGACTCTGGCCTTTGATGCCGAGCTTCTGGGCACTCAAGTGCATTACGATGAAACCACTGACCAGCTGGTCATTAAAGGCGTTCCGGAAAAGCTGAAAGAGCAACTGAAAGGTCAATAATACCAATCAAAATAATTAGCTTCGTCATGAGCATGCCTTTTCAGCCGGTTAGGCAAGGCGGCGTGAGAAGCCATAGCCTTTATGCCCTATGGGTAGTAGCTATGGCGACGAATGCCAACGCAGAATAACCGGCTGAAAAGGCAGCGAATAGAATAGCTAATTATTGCGATTGGTATAAGCTCTCCATAAAGGTATGACCGGGGGGGACAGATTCACTCTGCTTCCTGTCAGCGATAACATTCCATTCTTTCTCTGCCATTTACACAGCTTCGCTCCTGCTGAATTACAGCGCTGTTCATGCGATGATGATTAAGTTCGACCAGAGTAATCCGATAATAACAGGCATCAGCCAGACATAATCAAACACCGGAGCCACCTGTTTTGCAGCGACTTTTACCCCCATCAGCATTCCAGCTAGCATCATTGCTCTTTGCTTTATTCATCGCCGGTGTTTCATTCAAGGCTTATTCCAAGGAAACACTGACAGCGAATAACCTGACGCCTGAACACATCATCCGTCAGGAGCTTCTTCTGAATCAGCTCATCGTTAATATTTACCTGTTACAAATTGACTTTCTCAACAGCGATGCACGGGAGAAAATACAGGACAACCTTTCACTGCTCGACTCATCCATTCCCAATCTTCCTACCCGGGGAGAAGATGGCGAAACCAGCGGCCTGCTCGCCACCACCAAGGCACTCTGGCCGGTTATCAGCCGTCATACCAGCTGGATGGGCAACTTGCCCAAACAGTCCCGCCCTCCGGAGGCTAGCAGCCTGTTGCTGGCGCTGGCCAAGCTGGATCGCCAGCTGTTACTCCTCAGGCAGAAACTGATGACCCAGACACCTGTGCAAAAACCGGAATTAAATATATTGGAGCAGGCTTTGCTAATGCAGAGACTCTCCAGAGAGTACCTGGCTCTGGCGATGAATGATCAATCTTCTGATATGGCACAATCCAGTCAGCAACAACTTCAGACTCTGGCCAAACATTTCAATGAGCGCATGCATCGCCTGAAAAGCCAGTACCAGAAACATCCTTATGCTGGCAAGCCGATCCGTCAGGCTCAGGCGGCCTGGCTCTTCATTGCTGACAGTATCCAGAGTTACCCACAGAAAGCCATTCCCGAGATGGTGGCTAAATACAGTGATCGCATTGTTGGCAAACTGACTTCTGTTCACAAAATGTTTTAAGTTTTGCGAGTCATTTCGCAGACTCTCTGAACATAAACGTCGGCAGCACCCCATGGAAAACAGGCTTCAAACTGATCCATCACTTCAAACGCAGGCTGATCAATGTAAGGTTGCAAAGAATAGCTGACAGTCACAATGCGGGTACCTGCCGATAACAAAGCCAGCTTTTCCGCCAACTGTGTGATCACCACATCATCCAGATCAGAAGCAAACAGATAAATGATCGTCGCAGAACTCAGGTCGGAATTCAGATAATCTTCACGGCAAACGTTAACACCAGAAATCCTTAACAACCTGACAACCCAGCTCAGTCGCCAGACAAAACCCGGCACCTGCTCAATGGCGGTTACCCGACATCCGGCTACAAGATTTAGCCACAACGAGGTAAAACCACTACCAGCCCCCAGTTCAAACACATGGTCATCACCAGACAAACCAATACGATCAGCCATACTGGCTAATGACATCAGAGGCGTTTCACCGTAACTATAAAAATCATCAGCATTCATCCATTTCAGATATCGCCGACTAACGCTGTAAGGGCCGGAAAAAAGGTAGAGAAACTTCAGCAGGCAATAACTCAACAAAAATATCTTACAGGCTCGAAAGCGCCATAGAACGCAAACAAACTCTTTCCATTCCTGATACTTAACATTCAATCCAAGCCCTATCAGTTTCAGCACAGAATTTTCCAGTCGTTCATCTATTTTTTTTATTAAACCAGTACGAATGCACCATTCCAACACAACAACCGCGTTTTACAGTCACTCTCAACACAAGGTATGGTTAGATTGTGAGCGAGGAAAATTTGTACTACCTTACCAAGCAGTCAGGGGATTTTAATAATGGACAGAACCCAGACCCGACTGAAGCCAGAAGATCAGGCCAAAGTCGATGATTTTTTGAATCGGGGAACCAACGCCACTGAACGCAATGCCTTCAGACCCTTTAAGCTAATGCTCTGGCTGGCAGCTATTATTGTTGTGCTTGGAGTACTGAGCAGGGTCATTGGCGTATTCATCCTGGGCTAATTACTTTTTACAGCAAATAACCGTGCGATATCCAAGTGAATAATGTAAATAAAAATGATCATTTACACCGGATTGTCATTGTTGGCGGGGGAGCCGGAGGACTGGAACTGGCAACAATGCTTGGGCAGTCCATTGGTAAGCAGAAAAAAGCATCCATTACACTGGTTGATGCACAGCGAACACATTTCTGGAAACCGTTATTGCATGAGGTAGCCGCAGGCTCCCTGAATGCGTTTGAGGATGAACTCTGCTATCTGGCCCAGGCAAAGTGGAATCACTTCCACTTTTTACTGGGCCGAATGACCAATCTGGACAAAGACAACAAAACCATCGAGCTGGCTCCGATCTGCGATGATTACGGCAACGAAGTCGTATCCCGTCGCCAACTGGAGTACGACACACTGGTTCTCTCGGTGGGCAGCACGGCTAATGATTTCAACACCCCCGGCGCTCCGGAAAATTGCCTGTTTCTGGACAACCGGGAGCAGGCGGAGCGCATACACACGACACTTCTCAACCATTACCTGCACGCACAGGCATCTGGCAGCGCGCAGTCAGAGCTGAACATTGCCATTATTGGCGCTGGCGCAACGGGCGTTGAACTGTCTGCGGAACTGCACAACGCTGCCATTGAACTGGCGCATTACGGTCTGGATGCCATTTCCCCCCAGAATGTCAAAATCACCCTGATTGAAGGGGCACCACGTATTTTGCCGGTACTTCCGGAACGCATTAGCAACAGCGTGCATAAACAGCTGGAAAAGATGGGCGTCACCATCATGACCGGACAACTGGTCAGCGAGATCCATCAGAACTCGCTGGTCACCCTCAGTAAAACGACTCTGAAATCGGATCTCAGCATCTGGGCTGCAGGCATAAAAGCACCGGGGTTTCTTGGCAAGCTAGGGCTGGAAACCAATCGCATCAACCAACTGGTGGTAAGACCCACATTACAAACAACGCAGGATGACCATATCTATGCATTTGGTGACTGCTCCAGCTGTACAATAACCCTTAAAAACGGCAGCGCCCTGACTATTCCACCTCGCGCCCAGGCTGCCCACCAACAGGCATCACTGCTGGCAAAAAGTCTGAAAAGAGTGGTAGCTGGCAATGATCCCATGAACTTCACCTACAAAGACTATGGCTCTCTGATTTCACTCAGCCGCTTCAGCGCTGTTGGTAATCTTATGGGGGCAGTGACGGGTGATATGATGGTGGAAGGTGCACTGGCCAAGCTGTTTTACATCAGCCTGTACCGAATGCATCAGATGACGCTGTTTGGCAAGGTTCGAACCGGGGCTTTGATGCTGAAAGACGCCCTGGGCAAAACCACGCGTCCCCATCTAAAACTTCATTGATGCTTTTCAACAAAAAAATTCACAACGAAAAAAGCCGCTCTGACGAATCAGAACGGCTTGGAAAATGGTGGGTCGTGTAGGATTCGAACCTACGACCAATTGGTTAAAAGCCAACTGCTCTACCAACTGAGCTAACGACCCACAAGCTACCAGCTACGCAAACTGTTAACCTTGTAAGTAAAAATGGTGGGTCGTGTAGGATTCGAACCTACGACCAATTGGTTAAAAGCCAACTGCTCTACCAACTGAGCTAACGACCCACGCCGTTTACCAGGCACGCAACCTGACAAACGCACTAACAACCCATTCAAAGATTGAACAAGTTGAAAGAAAAGTGGCTCCCCGAGCTGGACTCGAACCAGCGACCAATAGATTAACAGTCTACTGCTCTACCAACTGAGCTATCGGGGAACAATTTTTATCTTCAAAAACACCAGAGACATTGAATAATCCCTATCCGTTCTCAAAGAGAATATGGTGGGTCGTGTAGGATTCGAACCTACGACCAATTGGTTAAAAGCCAACTGCTCTACCAACTGAGCTAACGACCCACAAACAACCAGCCACACAAGCTGACCATTTAAATATGGCTCCTCGAGCTGGACTCGAACCAGCGACCAATAGATTAACAGTCTACTGCTCTACCAACTGAGCTATCGAGGAATTAAGGCCAGACAACTTAACACATAAACGCAACAGAAGGAATGGTGGGTCGTGTAGGATTCGAACCTACGACCAATTGGTTAAAAGCCAACTGCTCTACCAACTGAGCTAACGACCCATGCCGTTTATCAGATACGCAACCTGATAAACCCTGCCGCACTTCAACTCAAACAAGAATCTGAAAGAAGTGGCTCCCCGAGCTGGACTCGAACCAGCGACCAATAGATTAACAGTCTACTGCTCTACCAACTGAGCTATCGGGGAATCGCGTTCGGTGATGCGTTGTCGTCATCACCTGACGGCAGCGAATATTAATGAGATTTCTGAAGGAGTCAACCCTTTATCCAAAACAATGTGCAAAAAAGGCTCAAAAAAAGTTTCAGAGATAACAAAGAGATATATCAATATCCGGACTGGATAAGTTTCATACACACTCAATCAATGTTCTGCTCCAAAGCGAACATCACCATTCTGACCGGACGCTCAATATCTGTGGCTAAAATCGCTCCCGACTTCTTTTGGCACTCCATATTTTGGCACTCCATAGCCAGAACAAAACCGTGAAGATAATCTGCAATCAGGTTTAGAGCATCATCGATTAAAACCTTGGGTAATGATAACGGTGCCAATGCCAACTCAAACCGTTCTCTGAAGACGTCAGCCGGACCGAATTTCTTCATGGACAGCATGGTTTCCAGCAAACCCGGATGCCGGTTTAACAGAGACACATAGCTGATACACAACCGCAACACGTCACCCTGCCAGTCACCTCGCCCCTCTGGCTTATAAATATCACTCACCAGAGCCACGGTAACTGCCTCCAGCAATACCGCTTTACTGGAGAAGTAATGGTAGATCGCCATTGCATCGACTCCCAGCTCCGCCGACAGCCTGCGTATGCTCGGCACCTTACCTTCTGCTGTTAACAGTTCTCTGGCTGCAAGAATAATTTTATCTGCTGACAGAGAGCTGCCTGCACCTGACGGTCTGCCCCGTTTTTTCATCGTTTAGAATTTCCACGTATACAAACTTGTTTTTTCTACACTGTAGAATAAACTCAAAATTCACCATCACTCAACTGAATGATTGTAAAAACTTATGAGTAACATTGTTTATATTGCCACCAGCCTTGATGGCTACATTGCCGATAAAAATCACGGGCTTGACTGGCTGCACAGCACACCCAACCCGGATAATGACGATATGGGGTTTATGGACTTCATTTCCAGAGTGGATGCGCTGGTGATGGGGAGAAAGACCTTTGAAATAGTCGCCGGTTTTGATGGTGAATGGCCTTATCCAAAGCCTGTTTTTGTGCTCAGTCGTACTTTGAACAGCATTCCGGAACATTTACAGGACAAGGTATTTCTTATTAATGGAGACACTGAAGCCGTCACGTCCGACCTTCATCAACGCGGCTACAAAAACCTTTATATTGACGGTGGTACAACGATTCAGCAGTTCCTGCAGCAGGATATGATCGACGAGCTGATTATTGCCAGGATTCCGGTGGTGCTTGGCGGTGGCATTCCATTATTTGGCAATCTGGAGCAGCCACTGTCTTTTAAGCATACTGAAACAAAAGTACACCTCAACGCCATTGCACAAAGTTTCTATGTACGAAACCGTGCCCATTAACCTCTGAAAAAACAAAAGACACTACCAGTTCATCATGGTAGTGCCTTTACAGGGTAGCGCCTTTATATGCTCAAACAGGCTTGCCCAATAACCGTATAGTCTTTTACTTACAGTTCTTCAGCGCTTTCAGCGAGGTACTTGGCAACGCCGTCAGGAGAAGCGTTCATGCCTTTGTCACCTTTGTTCCAACCTGCAGGGCAGACTTCGCCATGCTCTTCATGGAACTGAAGTGCATCCACCAGACGAATCAGTTCATCCATATTCCGCCCCAAAGGCAGATCATTAACGATCTGGGAACGTACCACACCCTTGTCGTCAATCAGGAAAGCACCACGGAACGCCACACCGCCTTCAGACTCAACATCATAATCTTTGCAGATCTGATGGGTCATATCAGCAGCCAGAGTGTATTTAACCGGACCAATACCACCTTCATTGACCGGAGTGTTACGCCAGGCATTGTGTGTAAAGTGAGAATCAATAGAAACACCAACCACTTCAACGTTACGTTCTTTGAACGCATCCATACGATGATCCAGAGCAATCAGCTCCGATGGACAAACAAAAGTGAAGTCCAGTGGGTAGAAGAACAGAATACCGTATTTGCCACGGATAGCTTCCGAGAAGGTAAACCCATCGACAATAGTGCCATCACCCAGAACCGCAGGAACGGTAAAGTCAGGAGCCTTCTTGCCTACCAGTACGCCCATTTATTTATCTCCGGTTAGTTAACTGTGTCCAATAACACTCAGAGCCAACCTGTCCTCGTTGGCTTATATAGAGCCTCAACATCCTGAAGCTGCTGCCAATCATACACACCGCAGGTATTTTTGCCTATGTTCGCGACAAAAATAACTACCGGCAGAATAGACTGATCTCAAATGAAAGTCGGCCACAAGCTAAAAATCCTGCCTATACTCCTGTCTCCAAAACCTACATTCTGGGTATGAGCATGTCGGAGCCGGATAAGCTTTATCATAAAATGGCACACCCTGCCGGTGTTGCGTTCTCGGTCACCAACCCGCTGATTGATCACTGGCTTAACTGCTGGAATAACACCAATCCTCTGCTGGATATAGGTTGCGGCAACTGCCACAACAGTCTGAAAGCCTTGGATTTTGGTGCACAGGTTTATGCAACAGAGCTTAATGAAAACAGCTTGCATTTGCTGCAACAGGAACATAAAGACAAAGCTGACCGACTTAGTTTTCATCTGGCACAACTTCCTGACAGCATGCCTCTGCCAGACAATTACTTTTCCGGTATTCTCTGCTCCGAGGTGTTTCACTTTCTTAAACACGAAGAAATTCTGGCATCTATACAACAGCTTCACCGTTTATTAATCCCCGGTGGTAAAGCGGTATTAACCTGCGCCTGTGAAGACATACAGATTTTTCAGGCAGTGAACCTCAGGCAAACAAAAGAAACACAACGGCAAAAATATCCAGACAGGATGGATCCTGTGGATCATTATATTGACTATTTCGAACAGGCCATTCGTGAATTCGAGCCAGATCACGAAGCCTGGCAACTGAGAACGTTGTTAGATTCAATACTGCCCAGAGATATGTTTAATTACTTCAACCCGGATCAACTGGCAAAAGCCTTTGCCGATGCAGGTTTCCACATAGACCTCATCACAACAGGTCCCGCACTGCATTACCCGGCATGGGAACACGGTGAGCACGATCATGTAAGGCTCGTGGCTGCAAAACAATAAGCCTGCATTGATGACGCGTTCACGGGCTCTGTAAAGCAGAAAAGTGCATGATCCGGGCCCGTTACTCGACCAAAATCTTTTAATAAAAAATTTTCAATAAAAGCCTCTTGAAAAGTGATTAAATCCTAAACATTCAACACCGCCCACTCAATGCAAATGATAAATATTATCGTTATCTTTCAAGTAGATAGTTTTTGACAGATTCCGGTGTCACTCCATACTTGGTAGGTTAACGGGCAACCGTTTTTTTATTATTCCAGTAACGGATACCTATCATGAATGGTGATCAAACTGTTATCGAACACCTGAACAAGGCATTGATGAATGAGCTGACAGCCATTAACCAGTATTACCTGCATTCCAGCATGTTAAAAAACTGGGGAGTGAAAAAGCTGGGCAAAGAAGTCTACAAAGAATCCATTGATGAAATGTGGCACGCTGACTGGCTGATTGAACGAATATTGTTTCTGGAAGGAATGCCTGACTTTAAACATCTGGACAAGCCTATTCTGTCAGACTCTGTTCAGGGTATTCTTGAATCAGACCTGCAACAGGAAAAGAAAGCGATTCCTGTATTAAAGGAAGGCATTAAATGCTGTGAAAAAGCGGGCGATTATGGCTCAAGGCAATTGCTGGAAAAAATACTGACAGCTGAAGAAGAGCACATGGACAGTCTGGAGGTTCACTTGCACCAGATTAAAATACTGGGCATGGAAAACTATCTACTTTCCCAGAGCGCTGACGAATAAATACGTAAACAATTCCTGCTTAACCGGGTTGGACGCTAGCAACAAGCAGAACAGTCCAACCCGCAAAGCTTCTGGCAAACAGTTACTCGCTTGTACCAGCCGCTTCAGACACCAGCTTCTGCAAATCGCCACTGTTGTACATATCGATCAGAATGTCGCATCCACCGACCAGCTCGCCACCTACCCACAGCTGTGGAAAGGTCGGCCAGTTCGCGTATTTTGGCAGATTGGCGCGAATGTCAGGGTTAGCCAGAACGTCAACAAAAGCAAACTGTTCACCACAGGCCATCAGCACCTGAACCGCTTTGGATGAAAAACCGCACTGAGGCAGTTTTGGGGACCCCTTCATATAAAGCAGAATGTTGTGAGTTTTAATTTGTTCCTGGAAGTCTTCGAGTTCAAATGCCATTAGAACAGCCTGTTTATTAATAGAAATAAGTCTGGAGCATCATAGCAAAGGTATAACCCAGCGGTACACTGGGTTATACAACAATAACTATCAATCAGCGCACATTAATGCGGTTTCCCCAAGTGCTGCACCTTGGGAATATTAGCCCTCAAACCGGAAATCCGCGTGTTATGCGCAGGGTGAGTACTCATAAACTCCGGCGTTCCACCTCCGCCAGCGGCTGACATTTTCTCCCAGAGAGTCACCGCAGCGTTCGGGTCGTACCCTGCTCTTGCCATGAGTTCCAGTCCAATCAGGTCTGCCTCCACCTCATTGGTTCTGCTGTTTGGCAGGGTCATCGCATAATTAACCACCACATCTGCCATCTGCATCATATTCTGGTCGGTTCCCAGTAAAGCGGCCGCAGCACTAAAACCGAGTTGCTGAACATAGGCACGGGACATGGCTTCACGACCATGCTCGCGCAGCGCATGAGCCATCTCATGACCCATAATCGCAGCAATTTCATCGTCGGTGAGTTTCAGCTCATCCAGAATGCCGGTATAAAACATAATTTTCCCCCCCGGCATACAATAAGCGTTCAACTGCTTACTGCTGAGCAAATTAACCTCCCAGTCCCAGTGCTGAGCGTCCATACGAAATACACTAACATGCTGCACCAGCCGGTCAGCAATCTCTCTCAGTTGCTTTAATTGTTTCTGATTCTGATTCAGGGCTCCCTGTTCCTTACCCTTAGCCAGTTCCTTACGGTAGGCCTCGGCAGCCATCTGGTTGACTTCGCTTTCTGAAAGAAGGGTGACCATTCGCTGCTGACGCTCAACACCAATGGTACCGGGTGAGGTGGTAGAAACCGACTGACATCCTGTCAGCATCATTGCTGCCCCTACAGCAATCGCTCTGAACAACTTCTTCATAATTTATTTACCAACACTATTGAGCGATGTTTTATGTAACAGTGCCACTCTTCCTCCCCCGACAACAAAGATGGCACTTTAAAAATAAAGAATGCAGCCATTGAAACACACGGGCTGCATTTGCTTTAACCTGATTCAGGTCAGGTTTTCTTTTTAATCCAGCCAGCTGGCAATTCGATCACAAGCCTGTACCAGCTTTGGGCAGTGTGCTTCTACAAAAGCATCCCCGGATAAACCGCTGTCGTTTATAGCATCCAGAGCCTCACCGCCATCAAAATCCACAAACGCCATGCGAGTGTACAACTGATTGTCGTCTAATCCAAAGTCCGAACCCGGCAATACGGCTACTCCCTTCTCGTCGAGCAGTCTCTCACACAACGATTCCGACGAGAATATACCCTTTGCTTCCAGCTTTGGCCGAACCTTCTCAAAACTGGTGAGTAAATAAAATCCACCCACTGGCTCTTCCATTTCCAGCCCGATTTTACTTAGCCGTCTCACCATATACGACGATATTCGTTTCAGTACATCACGGGTCGCAACCAAATAAGCATCAAGCGCCGCAGATCGGGAAAACGCTGTGCAGGCAGCGTATTGTGTCGGCGCACTGATGGACGTAAAGGTTTCACTGGCAATCACGGCCATGGCTTCCTGCAACGGTCTTAATGCGTCAGGCAACAACATCACTCCCAGTCGCCAGCCTCCGGCACCACACCACTTACTCAGGCCGCTACTGATGACCGTTCCTTCCGGGTAATAAACAGACATGGATTGATGCTGTCCATCAAAGGTGGTTTCCGCATAAATCTCGTCTGCCACCACAATAATTCCATGTTTGCGGGCAACCAGTGACAAAGCTTTCAGGCTCTCAGCATCATAACTGCAACCGGTTGGATTACTGGGGTAATTTAGAATCAGAATGCGTGTCCTGCCCGGTTCCTGCTGGCAGAATGCATCCAGTTCATCCGCCTGCAACCGCCACTGGTTTTCCGGTTGAGTCGGCAGATGAAACACTTTTCGGCCCAACAATTTCGCCTGAGGCGCATAAGACACCCATGAAGGCGCGGGAATTAACAGATCACCTTCGCAGGCCATCTGTAAATTAAAAATCAGTTCCTTGGAGCCCGGCCCGACCAGAACGTCATCTGCCTTTCTTGGAATACCATCGCGCTGCTGATAATACCTGGCAACGGTTTCACGCAGCGTATAAAGCCCCTTAACCGGTAGATAATCTTTCTCATGAGCATGTTGTCTTAATGCGGCGGTAACTACTTCGGGAACGGGAAAAGGAGATTGCCCAAGCCCCAGTTTAATTATGTCACGTCCCTGTTGGATCAAGCGGTTACTGTCTTCGTTAATCCGCAGTGTGGCTGATGGTTTCAGCCCTCTCACATTCCTGTTGAGCTGATCGACTTTAATCATTGTTATTTTTCTGATTCGTCCTGTGACCGATAATACCCGCCCAACGAGGGTAATGTTTTCAGGCAGGTATACGCTGATTTAACACCCTATTGATTTAAGAGAACAACTGTTTTTTTCAATACATTGTATTTTTTTGTAAGAAACCGGATTCTGTCGCCATTGGCTACAATGGTGGCCAACTTCCTCTAAAGAATAATGATCCATGAAACAGACACCCAATCTTTTGATATTGCCACTGATATTGCTGTTATCAGCCTGTGGTTCACTTTCCAGAACCAATACAATGACTGAATACTATCAGCTTGAAACGAACCTGCTGATTGACGGCAGACCTCTTAATGAACAAAGCATCGAACTGCCAGGTCAGACAACCACAATTCTTTATTTTTATGACGACGTGCTGAATCAAACGTACAAAGTCGAGTACGCCGTCTTACCGGGAGAACAGGAACACACTCTGTTTATTGATACCCAGATGTACCGTACGGTAAACAGTCCTAATTTTCTGGTGTACGACAACGAGGAAGCAGCAGCCGTTTTTCAAGAGGAGGCTCCGGAGATTGAAATTAAAGTCAAAGCCAGACAGATCCACCGACACTGACAACCCGCCAGCTCTGCTGGCGGGCAGACGGTATCAGTATTCAGCTCTCAGCTCACGAGCCACCTGAACCATATTACTCAGGGCCTCTTCCACTTCAGGCCAGTCACGGGTTTTCAAACCACAGTCTGGGTTAATCCAAAGACGTTCAGCCGGAATTTTTTCAGCAGCTTTTTGCATAAGCTGTTTCATCCAGCTTCTTTCTGGCACATTGGGCGAATGAATATCATAAACCCCGGGGCCAATCTCATTGGGATATTCAAACTCCTCAAAGGCATCCAGCAGTTCCATATCCGAGCGAGAGGTTTCAATGGTAATGACATCTGCGTCCATAGCCGCAATGTATTCAATAATGTCGTTAAACTCGCTGTAACACATATGCGTATGAATCTGGGTTTCATCCTTTACACCACTGGCCGACAAACGGAAGCAGTTGACAGCCCAGTCAAGGTATTCAGGCCAGTCTGCCTTTCTCAGGGGAAGCCCTTCCCGGATCGCAGGTTCGTCAATCTGAATAACCTGAATGCCTGCCTGCTCCAGATCCACCACTTCTTCGCGCAATGCCAGCGCCAACTGTTCGCAAGAGACTTTTTCAGGAATATCGTCCCTGGTGAAAGACCAGCACAGAATCGTCACAGGCCCTGTCAGCATACCTTTCATGACTTTATCGGTCTGCTGCTGGGCAAAGACACTCCAGGTGACCGTCATGGGCGCTGGCCGACTGATATCACCATAGATAATCGGTGGTTTAACACAGCGGCTCCCGTAACTCTGCACCCAGCCATACTCTGTGAAAGCAAAGCCGTCCAGCTGCTCACCAAAGTATTCCACCATATCATTGCGCTCTGCTTCGCCATGAACCAGAACGTCCAGCCCTAACGACTCCTGCCGTTTGATCGTGGACTGTATCTCCTGCTGCATAGACTCAAGATACTGCTGATTGCTCAGCTGATTCTTACGATAGAGACTGCGTTGACGACGGATTTCGCTGGTTTGTGGAAACGAGCCAATCGTGGTCGTAGGAAACAACGGCAAGTTCAGTTTTTCCCGCTGCAAGCTATGCCTTTTAGCGTAAGGTGATTGCCGTTGCATCATTCCCGGGGTGATCGCACTGACGCTTTGTTCAACATCTTTCCGATGCACACGTCTTGATGTTTTTCGGCTACAGGCCACTGCGTCCGATAAGGTAAACCGGGTTCGGGTACTGTCGCTGCTATCGCCGGATAATGCCCTGCCTAATACAGCAACTTCTTCACACTTCTGGACCGCAAAAGACAACCAGGATTTAATTTCATCATCCAGTTGTTCTTCAGTAGACAGGTCAACCGGGACATGCAACAGGGAGCAGCTGGAAGACACCCAGAGCCGGTCACCCAGTTTCTCACGGGCGGGTTTTAACTGCTCAAGAATCGCGGAGAGGTCAGAACGCCAGATATTGCGCCCGTCAATCACGCCCACCGACAAGGTTTTGTAAGCGGGTAATCGATCCAGCTCCTGAAGCAACTGTTCAGGAGCCCGAACCAGATCAACATGCAAACCTTCAACAGGCAAGTTAACGACAGTCGTCGTAGCATCATTCAGGCCACCAAAATAAGTCGCCAGCATGATTTTAACGTTATGATTCTGAAGCCGGTTATAAACATTCTCACAAGCCTGCAGCCATGGCTGCGGAAGATCCAGAACCAGAACAGGTTCATCAATATGTACCCAGTCAGCACCCGCTTTGGCCAGCTCTTCCAGAACCTGACCGTAAACATCGATCAGACTGTTCAGCAACTCCAGTCGATCAAAGCTTTCACCTTTTATTTTGCCGAGCCATAGCCAGGTTAACGGCCCAATCAGCACCGGCTTGGTATTAAAACCCTGTTGTATAGCTTCTGCGGTTTCTTCGATGACAGACTGGCTGGTCAACTGGAATGTCTGACCTTTATGCAGTTCGGGCACAATGTAGTGATAATTGGTATCAAACCACTTGGTCATTTCACAAGCGGCGGCAGGCTTACCTGTTGGTGCCCGGCCTCTTGCCATGCGAAACAGGGTATCCAGTAGATTATCCGCATTCGTTTCATTGCCATCCCGAAAGCGCTGCGGAATCGCGCCTAGCATCAGGGAGTGATTCAGCATCTGGTCGTACCAGGCGAAGTCACCTGTAGCCACCCGATCCATACCTGCATTCTGTTGCATTCGCCAGTGCATTGACCGTAAACGCTTACCTTCCGCCATCAGGGCTGACTGATCGAGATCACCTCTCCAGTATGCCTCTGTCGCTTTTTTCAGTTCACGATGTTTGCCAATTCTGGGAAAACCAACACAATGCGAAGTCGCCATTGCCACCCTCCTTGAAGGTGATATGTCATGGGTTTTACTGGATTTATTCTGCTAATGGCTACAGTGCCTATAACAGGTAGGAACCAGTTTGGTCGATGAATGGCAATGCTTCAAATTGAATTGAAAAAACAAAAACGACGGAAAGTTTATATTAAGTATCGGACATGCAGACAGACACACGCAGTCTGTCTGCAATAACCCGATATCAGCGACGTTGTTTGCGGGGCCAAACAAGGCTGAAACGGGCACCGCCCATGGGGCTATGACTGACCATCGCCCGACCATTATGCCAGTACATTATACGACGTACGATAGACAGTCCGAGACCATAACCGCCTGTATTACGGGTACGACTGTCATCCAGCCGGGTAAAAGCAGAGAACACCCGATCCCATTCCGACTCGGCAATGCCTGGCCCATCGTCATCAATATCCACCCTGCAGGTTTCCTGAGTGGAGGAAAAACGCACTTGCACCCTGCCACTGGCATAACGACAGGCATTACCCACCAGATTCTGAATAGCACGGTGAATATAACGACGGTCAACATCCGCAAAACGTCTTGGGTCGAGTACATTACACGGAATATGTTCAATGGTGACACGATCCTGCAGCCGACCGTATTCACTCACCACCTGCGCCACGACTTTATCAACATCGTGTCGTTTATAACGAATCTCCGGAGCACCCTGTTCAAGATTGGCATAGGTCAGAAATTCATCGACCAGGTTATCCAGCTCTTCGATATCCTTATCCATCCCCTCCAGTTGTTTCTCACGCTCCTCACTGGTTTGGGCGTCTGCCACCAGATCCAGACCAAAACGCAGACGGGCCACCGGCGTTCGCAGTTCGTGGGAAACACCGCGAATCATCTCTTTCTGCAGGCTCAGTAATCGCTGAATGTATCCGGCCATCGCGTTAAATGCCGAGGCAAGACGACCAATAGAATCGGTGCCACCGATGGAGACCCTCACATCAAAATCTCCCCGACTGAATCGGGTAGCTGCCCGTTCCAGACGACGCAGGCGCTTTTCCATGCCACGTACCAGAATATAGATCGCCAGACTGATTGAGGTCAGCACGAACAGGCCAATGGAAATCATCAGCTTAAAGGGATAGGGGTTTAACAAGCGCAGAGGTCCCAGTCGCAGAAGCTCGCCCGTATCAGGCAGGCTGGTATACATGGAAATACTCTGACCTTCATCGTCCAGCAACACCAGCATACTGCCCTGACGTAACTCTTCCTGTTGCACCGGCAGTAACCGGGTCTGCGTCTCCCTGAGCAGATGTACCGGATAACTGAAGGATTTCTCCGACAGTTCCTGCAAGCGTTGCCCGCGCATTTCTGGCTCATAACGCAACAGTTTTTCCCGAAGCAGGCTCAGGGTGCCATTGATAATCTGTTCCGAAATATTGAGCACGCTTCCCTGTAGCAGCTGGCTTTCACCAAGGCGGGTAGACACCAGCGCACGATTATCATCCAACATCTGGATATAAACACCTGAACGATCCATATGACCAAGCGCTTTGTCACTCAGTTCAGCCTCGGCAACCGGTACGATTGAAAAAGGAATGGCAACGCGATAAGCCCACTCATCCAGCCAGCTCTGACGTTCTTGCTCAGGCAACTCCTGAAGACTTTCGGATACCAGCCGGAAAGTACCACGCACCATATCTTCGCGGTATTCACCCAGCCTCTGGCCATTAATCAGCGTGACCGACATGCCGGACAGCACCGCCACCAGCACCAGCGTAAACAGCAGCCCGCCATATATCCGGAGAAAAATACTACTCACAAACCTAACCTGTCACTGCCGCTTAATCACTCTTCACAAACAGATAGCCTTTACTGCGCACTGTTTTGATCAGGCGGGGATGCATGGGGTCATCACCAATCTTGGGTCGAATTCTGGAAACCCGCACATCAATAGAGCGATCCTGGCCGTCGTATTCAATGCCTCGCAGCTGGGCAAAAATTTCTTCCCGGCTCAACACCCGACCAGCGTTGGAGCACAACAGCCACAGAAGGTCGAACTCGGCACTGGTCAACTCAATACTTTCCTGGTTCAGCCAGGCTTCGCGCATAGCATTATCGACCACCAGCGGACCAAAGGTCAGACGACTGGTGTTTTCGTCCTGTTCATCTTCCACCGGGGCAACAGCACGGCGCAGCAAAGCCCGAATACGAGCCAGCAGCACCCTGGGGCGAACCGGTTTGGCAACATAGTCATCGGCACCCATTTCCAGACCCAGAACCTCATCAAGATCCTCTGCCCGGGCAGTAAGCATCAATATCTGCCCATGGTACTGACCACGAACCCGCCGACAGATCGATATCCCGTCTTCACCGGGCAGCATCAAATCCAGAACCACAAGATCCGGACGCTCCTGCAGAATACGCTCAACCGCTTTTCCACCGTCGCCTTCCACAGTCACCTGCAGACCATTATTTTCAAGGTAATCCCGGGTCAGGGCTGCCAGCCGCTCATCATCCTCAACAATCAGTATCCGGCCTGTCTCTGTATTTTCCACAAGCAAACTTCCACCACTCAACATATTCTGCGTGATACTACTACAGCACTGCGCCAGAATCCTGCCTGTTCAGGGACTATAGCGTCGGTTGTTACAATATCACGACAAATTTGACACCAGATTCATAAAAAGACTCATTCGTTCAGACTATTTTTTCTTCACTCTGTTTTTTTTGCCCTGATTCGTAAAAAAATGACATGTCAGCAGCTAACAGTTCAGCAAAATGGCAACCACTATATGTTGTGGTCAACAAAAACCCCGCCACTCTCGGGTTCAGAAAAAATCAATAGCATTTTCTTTATCTAAAGGGTTCGATATATTTCTTTTTATTATAAAAAAATTTGGGTCTTCATCATGAGCTGTCAGATACTGTTTGAGCCCGATAAAAAAGACAAATCACAAGTTTGCAAACACTAACATGAAAGTAAATTCACACGTTTTTCACTGTATTTCCACGACAGCGTCAGCTTGAACTTCTGCCGATACCGCATTAT
Source organism: Endozoicomonas montiporae CL-33 (assembly GCF_001583435.1). Taxonomy (NCBI): domain Bacteria; kingdom Pseudomonadati; phylum Pseudomonadota; class Gammaproteobacteria; order Oceanospirillales; family Endozoicomonadaceae; genus Endozoicomonas; species Endozoicomonas montiporae. The sequence goes on from NZ_CP013251.1 coordinate 4,494,995, forward strand.
CTTGTGTATATAAACACACAGCATACAACATGTTGTATGCAGGGCAGTCGGCACACCACTATATGTCATGGTCGCATCGCTGACTGCGAGTACCTGAGAGTACCCATCAAGGCGCGGTAAGAACGCTAAACGTCAGGGAAGAGTACTTAAAAACACCCGGGCAATCATCTGTCCGGACTGGTTATCTAAGATGCGTGTTGCAGTTGAATCTGGTTTTTTTATCAATACAGGTTATAAGCACGCGATCAGTATCTCCCGTTCGTTCTCTGGCTTCTGTGTCTCTGTCTGATGCAGTCGGCGGGTCTCACTTCGACTTCGAAAACACAACATATTGATTTACAGGTAAGGGCTGAATGAATAAAAACATCCTGGTCACCAAGAGAAACGGCGACAAGGAGCAGCTGGATCTGGACAAGATCCATAAGGTAATCGCCTGGGCTGCTGAGGGATTAGACAATGTTTCTGTGTCAGAAGTGGAACTAAAGTCACACATACAGTTCTACGACGCAATCCAGACCACGGATATTCATGAAACCCTGATAAAGTCTGCTGCCGACCTGATCTCTGAACAAGCGCCTGATTATCAGTATCTGGCCGCCAGACTGGCCATTTTTCATCTGCGCAAAAAAGCGTACGGCCAGTTTGAACCTCCGGCACTCTACGACCATGTGCAAAAGCTCTGTGAAGCAAAAAAGTACGACATTCACCTGTTAACAGATTATAGTGAGGCAGAGTTCAGCCAGATGAACAGCTTCATTGATCACCAGCGCGACATGGACTTCAGTTACGCCGCCGTCAAACAGCTGGAAGGTAAATATCTGGTTCAGAACCGGGTGACGGGTGAATACTACGAAAGCCCTCAGATGCTGTATATGCTCATCGGTGCCTGCCTGTTTTCCAGCTACCCGAAAGACACCCGAATGGACTACATTCGTCGTTTTTATGACGCAGTGTCCACCTTCAAGCTGTCTTTACCAACGCCTATTATGGCCGGGGTCAGAACACCGACCCGGCAGTTCAGCTCCTGTGTTCTTATTGAGTGCGGAGACTCTCTGGATTCGATCAACGCCACATCCAGCGCCATTGTCAAATACGTCAGCCAGCGAGCAGGCATCGGTATTAACGCAGGCCGTATTCGCGCTATTGGTAGCCCGATTCGGGACGGCGAAGCCTTCCATACCGGTTGTATCCCTTTCTACAAGCACTTCCAGACCGCTGTTAAATCCTGCTCCCAGGGCGGTGTCAGAGGAGGGGCGGCCACCTTATTCTACCCGTTGTGGCACTATGAAGTGGAAAACCTGCTGGTACTGAAAAACAACCGAGGTGTGGAAGAAAACCGTGTACGCCACCTTGATTACGGTGTTCAGTTCAACCGTCTTATGTATCAGCGACTGATTCAGGGCGGCAACATCACCCTGTTCTCGCCCAGCGATGTGCCCGGCCTTTACGACGCCTTTTTTCAGGATCAGGAAAAGTTTGAAGCATTGTACGAACAGTATGAAAAAGACGACAGTATTCGCAAAAAGACGTTGAAAGCGGTAGAACTGTTCTCCCTGTTTGCCTCCGAGCGAGCCAGCACCGGCCGTATTTACCTTCAGAACGTTGACCACTGCAATACCCATAGTCCGTTTGACCCTGCGGTGGCTCCGGTACGTCAAAGCAACCTTTGTCTGGAAATTGCCCTGCCTACCAAACCCTTACAGCATGTAATGGATGAAGAAGGTGAAATAGCCCTGTGTACACTGGCCGCCTTCAACCTTGGCAAAGTGGAACAACTGGACGAGCTGGAAGAACTGTCAGACCTGCTGGTACGGGCACTGGACAGTCTGCTGGACTATCAGGATTACCCATTGCCTGCCGCTTACAACGCCACTATGGGGCGCCGTCCACTGGGTGTGGGCGTGATTAACTTTGCCAACTATCTGGCCAAAAACAGCGTGCGTTACTCCGACGGTTCCGCCAACGGCCTGACCCACAAGACCTTTGAAGCCATCCAGTACTACCTGCTGAAAGCCTCTAATCAGCTGGCGAAAGAACAGGGCACCTGCACCAAGTTCCATGAAACCACGTATGCCAAAGGTATCCTGCCCGTCGATACCTATAAGCAGGATCTGGACGCAGTATGCAAGGAACCTCTGCACCTGGACTGGGAAGCCCTGCGTGGTGAAATTCGGGAATACGGACTGCGTAACTCAACCCTGACAGCCCTGATGCCCTCTGAAACTTCATCCCAGATCAGCAATGCCACCAATGGCATCGAACCACCCAGAGGCTATGTCAGCGTTAAAGCCAGCAAAGATGGCATTCTCAAACAGGTTGTACCGGACTATGAAGCATTACGCGAGCGTTACGAGCTGATGTGGGACATTGACAGCAACGACGGTTATCTGCAGCTGGTAGCGATAATGCAGAAGTTTGTTGACCAGACCATTTCAGCCAACACCAACTACGATCCGGCTCGCTTCGAAGGTGGCAAAGTGCCCGTCAAACTGTTACTGAAAGACCTGTTAACCGCTTACAAACTGGGGGTTAAAACACTCTACTACCACAACACCCGGGATGGCGCAGCGGATACCCACGAAGATGTTGATGACGGTTGCGCCGGCGGTGCCTGCAAAATTTAACAACGATTCCATTTAACCCAGTCGTGGTCGCTCCGGCGACCCGGATAGACAAATACTATGAGCTACACCACATTCAATCAGGAATTGTTTAACGCGACGGAAGAACCCATGTTCTTTGGCCGTAACGTCAACGTCTCCCGCTACGATGTACAGAAGCACCCGATCTTCGAAAAGCTGATTGAAAAACAACTGTCGTTTTTCTGGCGGCCGGAAGAGGTTGACCTGTCCACAGACCGCAGTGATTTTGCCGCGCTGCCCGAGCATGAAAAACATATTTTCCTGAGCAACCTGAAGTACCAGACACTGCTGGATTCTATTCAGGGGCGCTCACCCAATGTAGCCCTGCTGCCCATTGCCTCGTTGCCGGAACTGGAAACCTGGCTGGAAACCTGGGCGTTCAGTGAAACCATTCATTCACGTTCGTACACGCACATCATTCGCAACATCCTCGCCGAACCTTCTGCCGTGTTTGATGACATTGTGACCAACAATGCCATCGTCCAGCGAGCCACCGACATCACCCGTTATTACGATGACCTGATTGAAGGGGTTAACCAGTACAACCTGCTGGGCGAAGGTGAACACCGGATCAATGGAGAGACAGTCCATGTCTCGGTCAGTGACCTGAAAAGAAGGCTTTACCTGACGATCGTGTCGATCAATGTACTGGAAGCCATTCGTTTCTACGTCAGCTTTGCCTGTAGCTTTGCATTTGCAGAACGCTCCACCATGGAAGGCAATGCCAAGATCATCAAACTGATCGCCCGGGATGAAGCCCTGCACCTCACCGGCACCCAGCACATGCTGCAGATCATGGCCGAAGGCAAAGACGATCCGGAAATGGCACAGATAGCGGCGTCTCTGCAAAGCGAAGCACGGGAAATCTTTATCGAGGCGGCCAGACAGGAAAAAGAATGGGCTGAATACCTGTTTCAGGACGGTTCCATGATCGGACTGAATAAAGACATACTCAGCCAGTATGTTGAATACATCACCAACCAGCGTATGTCGGCGATAGGCATGGAACCGGCTTTTGCACCTATTCAGAATCCGCTGCCATGGATGAACAGCTGGCTGAACAGCGACAATGTACAGGTAGCACCGCAGGAAGTAGAAGTCAGCTCTTATCTGGTAGGGCAGATAGACAGCGATGTGGGTTCAGAAGACTTCAGTAATTTCTCACTGTAAACTCATCGACCGACAAACAGGGAAGACGACAGGAGACTTCCGTTGGCCAACATCATCAAGATAATGGAAGGGTTCAGCTTTATTCCCAGAAGCGAGCTGAACCTGCTGGAAGCCCTGGAGTCTCAGAAAGTCGAAGTCGAATACCAATGTCGGGAAGGGTTTTGTGGCAGCTGTCAGGTGCAGCTGCTGGAAGGTGAAGTGGAATACACCAGCGAGCCTATCGCCTTTATTCCTGAAGGCCGGATTCTTCCCTGCTGCTGCCATGCCAAAAGTGACCTGACTATTGAAATCCCGGGTGGCTGCCGCATGAAAAAGACATCACAATGATACGGCAGAAGAAAGCCCACCTGCGTACTACTGCCTAAAGCCCGGGAAAAACATCCTTAACTGGTAGGTCAACAATCTTTGGCTATGATTATCGTTGCCACAGCACAACGAGAACAAAATGCACCTTCCGCTTACTGTCTTTTTTCTGGCACTCACTTTCATTCAGACAACAAAAGCTAAGCCTGTCAGTTCAACGACAACTAAAACCACCATAAGCCACGAGTTCACTCTGATTGGCAAGAGCAAATACCCGGCGGACTTTACCCATTTTGATTATGTAAATCCGGAAGCCCCCAAGGGCGGGACACTGAAGCTGGCCACAAACCTCAACTTTGATTCCTTAAATCCCTTTAACAATCGAGGTACAGCCCCGCCCTACATCCACGACACCCATGCGCGCCTGATGGTTCGTTCAGCCGACGAAAATTACTCTTTATACGGTTATGTTGCGGAACAAGTGGAATATCCTGACGATTTCAGCTGGGTAATTTTTCACATCAACCCCAACGCAAAATTTTCCGACGGAACAAGCATTACAGCCAATGATGTTACCTTTACACTGAATCGCCTGAAAACAGAAGCATCCCCATTTTTCAAAAATCTGTATAAAAGTACCTCAGCTGAAGTTCTTTCCCCTCAAAAGGTTCGCTTTACCTTTGCCACACCCGGCCCCAAAGCCATCGCCCTTTCTGCCTACATGCCGGTTTTGTCGGAACATTACTGGAGTAACCGCTCACTGGATGACCGCTTAACAGAGGCGCCTGTCAGCAGTGGTCCACTGCGTCCGGGTAAATTTATCAAAGGGCAGACCATTATTTACGAAAGAGTCAAAGATCACTGGGCCGCCGGTCTCCCTGTAAATAAGGGTCGTTATAATTTCGATGCCGTCCGGGTTGATGTGTATCGTGATCAGCACGCAGCGGCTGAAGCTTTCAAGGCCGGACTCTATGACCTTCGTTACGAACAGGATGCCAGCCAGTGGCCAGTGAACAAAAAGAAACCGGACAAAAACAAACGAGCAATTGGGCACATCACGCTGTCACTGCAATACCCGCCCGCTATGGCGGGTCTGGTCTTTAACACCCGCCTCGAAAAGTTCAGGGATTTACGGGTTCGAAAAGCCTTAACGCTGTTATTCGACTTTGAGTGGATCAACCAGAAACTCCTGCATTCAAACTACCAGCGAACCGTCAGTTTTTTCAGCTATACCACTCTGCAGGCCACCGAACCACCTGACAAAAAAGAACTCGACCTTCTTCAACCGGTAAAAGCACAATTAAATGACTCGATGTTGGGTGATCCGGAACAACCCCCGGTAACCCGCGGCAATGGCGACAACCGGGACAACCAGCGCAAAGCCCTGCAACTACTGAAAGAAGCGGGCTGGGTACTCAATAAAGGCGTGATGAAACACCAGAAAACCGGCGAGGCACTTACCATGACGATTCTTGGCGATGATCATTCCCAGGAACGACTGCTCGTGCCTTTCAGGAAAATACTGGGCAAAATCGGGATTGATCTGGATATTCAAACCGTTGATAAAAGCCAGTTTCGAAAACGCGTCAGGCAGTTTGATTTTGATATTGCCAACTGGCACTTCTGGCATTCACTGTTTCCCGGCTCCGAACTGATGCACTCCTTCAGCAGCAAAACAGCACAGCAACCCGGCAGCGGCAATATTGCCGGCATTCAACACCCGGCCATCGACTATTTGTTGGACAAACTGGTTAACTGTCAGAGCTACAACGAACTGATTCCGGCAGGAAGAGCTCTGGATCGGATCCTGCGCAGCCAGTATTACCTGATTCCCAAGTGGCACACCCGTCAGCTGCACGTGTTGTACTGGAATCATATCGACAAACCGGATCAGAAGGGCATCTACTGGCATTCGCATAATGACTGGTGGTCACTGCCCAGATAATTTCAAAACAGCTGCTATATTGTCCTGAACAAAAAAACAGGGCGACGAACAATGAACAACCCATTCCGCGTCTTACCTTGTTACCTCAAGTTCAGTTTTTTACTGCTGGTTTTCACCGCAGGATGTACCAGTGCTGCTGAAGATTGCCTGTTTCAGTATTCAACCATCAACGCCCTGCTGGAAGGGTACTTTCATGGTGATATGACCTATAAAAAGCTACAGCGGAAAGGTGATTTTGGAATCGGAACCTTCAACCATCTGGATGGCGAGATGCTGGCACTCGACGGTTTCTTCTACCAGATTAAAGCGGACGGCAAAGCTTATCCTGTCTCTCCGGAAACCAGAACGCCCTTTGCCATGGTGTCATTCTTCCGAAGTGAACGGGAAGCAACCGTTCCAGCCAAACTGACTTACCCGGAACTGGAAAAGTTTCTGGATAACAAAATCGATGGCTCCCAATTGATTTACGCGATTCGCATTGAAGGCGAATTCAAGCAGCTAAAACTTCGCAGTATTCCTGCCCAAAAACCACCCTATAAGCGACTGGCTGATGTTCAGGCAAAGGATCAGGTAGTATTCAGGCATCAGAACGCCAAGGGAACTCTGGTCGGCTATCGTTTCCCATCCTTCATGGGCAACCTGAACGTGTCCGGTTATCACTTCCACTTTATTGATGATAAACGGCAGTTTGGTGGACATGTGATGGAACTTGAGATCATCACCGGGCTGGCAAAGCTGGATTCGCTGTCTAGTTTCAAAATGAAACTTCCCAGAGACAAAGCGTTTTCTGACCTCACCCTCGACAAGGCTGATAAAGCCGAACTGAAGAAAATTGAAAAAGGATCGTAACCCTGTTCTCCAGATTACTTCCTCTATGGGCACTATGCGGACTGGTTATTGGCTATAGCTTCAGTCCGTATATCACCCCTTATAAATACGCGATGTCACCTCTTCTGGCGATCATCATGTTTGCCATGGGGCTGACACTGACAATTGCAGACCTGCGTGAAGCCCTGACCGATCCCCGCCCTCTGATCATGGGCGTGTGCCTGCAATTCATTCTGATGCCTGTTCTGGCGTTCAGCATCAGTCAGGCTCTTTCGCTACCGTCAGAACTTCTGGTAGGGATGATGCTCGTAGGCACAGCACCGGGCGGCACCGCTTCCAATGTGCTGGCTTACCTGGCAGGTGGTCGGGTTGCCTTGTCCATTGGCATGACCACACTGTCTACATTGATGGCAGTGTTTGTCATGCCTTTTCTGTGCTCGGTCTATTTAAGTACGGTCATTAAGGTGGATCAGGTGGGGATGTTAATCAGTATTCTGAAAATCGTTATTCTGCCTGTGGCTGGCGGTGTTCTGCTGAATGCCCTGTGCCCAAAGCTGATCAATCGCATCAAGCCTTGCCTGCCATCAATTGCCGTTATCGGCATTTGTTCAGCTATCACGCTGGTGATTGCCATGAATGCTGATGCACTGGCCAGCCTGTCGGCGATTGTCGTTGTAGCAGTGCTGTTGCACAACACTCTGGGGTTGATATCCGGTTATGTCTCTGCACGCTTGTGTGGAATGGATATACCCACTGCACGAACCGTGGCCATTGAAGTCGGTACACAAAATACCGGCCTTGCTGCAGCACTGGCCTTTAAACACTTTACGGTTCTGGCTGCGTTGCCCGGGGCAATATTCAGCATGACCCAGAATATTCTGGGCGCTCTGCTGGCCAGCTACTGGTCTGCAAAACCACCGAAAAACAGGAAACCCTTGACCGACTGATGCCTAACCGTAGAATGTCACTCAATTTTGGTGGCAATTTTACTGTCATTTGCACTGCGTTCATGCAATAACATTGACTTACTGCAGTATTTTCACATCAATAACTTGTTAGAATGCTTTATTAGGTCTGAAAAACAGACCGACTGGACGAACGGATACTTCCGAGGCTAAGCGACCCATGTTCATGTTGGTTACAGCAAAACCTGAAGCACTGGCTCCCATTCTCAAAGCCAGCCGTCGTCGATTTCCCGTTTTTTAAAAAAGCCCCTTTTTATAAGGGGCTTTTTTTTGGTTTAAAAACCCACGCAGACAGGTGTTTATTGATGGAAAACCGACTCTACAAAAGAGATATCATTTCCATTGCTGACTTTGACCGGAAAGACCTTGAACTGGTTCTGGAAACAGCAGCACAACTGAAAAACTCACCACGCCCGGACCTGCTGAAAGGCAAGGTGATCGCGAGCTGCTTCTTTGAAGCTTCAACCCGAACCCGCCTGTCTTTTGAAACTGCAGTACAACGACTGGGTGGCTCCCTGATTGGCTTCTCCGATGCTGGCAACACCTCTGCCAAAAAAGGCGAAACTCTGGCGGATTCCGTTAACATCATCAGTTCCTACACCGATGCATTTGTGATGCGTCACCCTCAGGAAGGTGCAGCAAGACTAGCGTCCGAATTTTCCAGCGTTCCCGTCATCAACGGTGGCGACGGCTCAAACCAGCACCCTACCCAGACCCTGCTGGACCTGTTCAGTATCCGTGAATGTCAGGGCAAACTGGACGGTTTGAAAGTAGCTTTTGTCGGTGATCTGAAATACGGACGTACCGTTCACTCTCTGACCCAGGCACTGTGTCACTTTGGTGCAGAATTTACCTTTATTGCGCCCAAAGCTTTGACCATGCCCGATTACATTCTGGAAGAGCTGGATGCAAAAGGCATCAAATACAGTTTCTCTGACTCTATCGAAGAAACGACACCCCAAGTAGATATTATCTACATGACCCGTGTCCAGAAAGAACGGTTCGATGAAACCGAATACAAGCACATTGCCTCAAAATATATTCTGGATGTAGATTCACTGAAGAACGCAAAAGACAACCTGAAGGTTCTGCACCCGCTGCCACGGGTAGATGAAATCGCTGTTGAAGTGGATAAGACACCTTACGCCTACTACTTCCAACAGGCTGAAAACGGCGTTTATGCCCGCCAGGCTTTGCTGGCTCTGGTATTGAATGAAGTCCTTTAAACAGCTGAACCGAATTGAGGAATAGACAATGAGAAACAAACTTCAGGTTGAGGCCATTCGTCAGGGCACTGTTATCGACCACATTCCGGCCGGACAGGGCATTAAAATCCTGGATCGTCTGCAACTGCTGGATTCTGATGCCAGCATTACTGTAGGTTTCAATCTGCCCAGCAAAGACCAGGGCCATAAAGACATTATCAAGGTCACTGACCGGAAATTTACCGAGCAGGAAGCAAACCAGCTGGCACTGTTTGCTCCAAGTGCCACCATCAATGTGATTGACAACTACGAAGTCGTAGACAAATTCAAAATGGCGCTGCCCGACAGCCTGCTGGGTGCCTTTGCCTGCCCGAACTCCAACTGCATCACCCACAACGAGCCGGTTGATACCCACTTCTCCCTGCGCGCACATCAGGGCGACGTCCGCCTGAAGTGCAAATATTGCGAGAAAAGCTTTAGCAAAGACATTGTGTCCGGGCTGTAACCGTTCTTCCTGATCAATGTATTGGGCAGCTCCTTCAGAAGTTTATCTGCAAGAGCTGCCCTGTGAACCTCCCCTGATTATTCATGTCTATACTCCATCGGGCTTCAACCAGCAGTACGGGCAGGATGTGAATAAATATTTCTCTTCAAAACAGCTTATTCCCTATATCAAACTGGCTGTCATGAGCTTTTTCTTTGGCGGTGTTTTTGTGGCAGGAAGAACCATTGCCGGCGACGTTGAGCCTGCCATGGCAGCCTTTTTACGGTTTGCCATCGCCACTGTCATGCTGATCTTCATTCTGCTTTGGAAAGAAAAGCGCATACCCGTACCCACACCCACCCAGTTTATCGGGCTAACAGCCCTCGGGTTAACCGGGGTTCTTGGTTACAACCTGTGCCTACTGATCGGGCTGGAAACGGTGTCCTCCGGTCGTAGCTCTGTCATCGTTGCGACCAACCCCGTCTTCATTACCTTCATGTCCGTTCTGTTTCTGGGAGATCAGCTGACCCGCCGCAAACTGGTGGGCATTGGTTTGTCAGTGTCCGGAGCCGTACTGGTCGCGTCTCACGGAAGCTGGAATAATCTGATGCAGTTCAGTTCCGGCGACCTATCCATTCTGGTCTGTGCAATCTGCTGGGCCAGTTACTCGGTCATTGGCAAATACGTCCTCAAGGTAGGCCGCTTCGCTGCGACTTTTTGTGCGGTGCAACCTTTTGGCTTTGACAAAAAACACACTCATCAGGGTTTACGCATCAAATTAAAACAATCGTACCTATCTTGTAGAGGCTGAATATTAACGACTACAGATTTTCAAAGTACGACTGTTCGGTTTGGAATTGGTGAAAATCAGGAGATATAAAACCTACTGTCGTTTAAAAATCCTGAGAGTTTGATTATTTCAACTTCTTTTCAGCTGTGTGTTAGAGAAAACAACTCCCTAATCCTCGATGCTGCAGTTTTACCTAAACAAGTAACGTATTTATCTTGATTCTAAGCTGCATCTAAAAGTTTAAACCTAAATTCATCACTTGAGAATCCCGACTAAACTGTAACCCCATCTGCGAAGAGGGATACAGATGATTTTTCCACCAAAATCTGTTCACCCAAAAGGTGAACTTAAAGAACTCAGCAAAAAGTGCTCAACGACCTCTCTTGAAGTGGACACGTTTGAGGGAAAAATCCATGTTGAGTGGGAACCTGGCGCATCAGTCACACCAATGGGGCAGTTACCCTTTTTTATTCAGTTTTTAAAAACAGGTTGTAGATTTGAACCATGGGTTGAAGATTGCCCTTTAACTTACAAAAGCAATAACGCACCTGAAAAAGTTAATGTAATAGGTTCCCTTTTTCTCTCAATACTCTCAGGTCACAAACGTTATGCTCATATTGGAACGTTAACCGGGGATGGAGTGAATCCCAAATTACTGGGTATGACAAAGGTAGTCAGTGATGATTCTGCTCGTCGGGGTTTACTCAAAATAGATGAGAAAGAAGGTGTTGAATGGATGCAGCATCATTTGCAGGAATGCTATGAACCCTTATTAAAGTTAACATGGATATTAGATGTCGACGTTACGATAAAAACCATTTACGGAAGTCAGGAAGGAGCAGAAACAGGTTATAACCCTCATAAGAAAGGGCGTCCTTCACATACTTATCATTCTTACATGATGGCTAATTTAAAGCTGGTTCTTGATGTTGAAGTTCAGCCCGGTGATAAAGGAAACAGTAAGCATTCATTGCCCGGTTTAATAAATCTATTAAACCGTCTACCAAAAGAGTGTTGGCCTGAATTTGTTCGAGGTGATTGTGACTGGGGCAGTGACAGAGTGATGTCAGAACTCGAACAAGCAAATTGTGGTTATCTATTCAAAGTAAAGAAGACAGCCAACGTCAAAAAGTCCATATACCATGCGCACTGTAGCGGGGGATGGGTTCGCTACAACAGATATTGGGAAGGCAAGGAGTCAGAATTAAAACTAGGTGGTTGGGAGAAATCAAGACGAATCATTATTGTTCGAAGAAGATTATCAGGTGATTCTCTGTTGCTGGAGAAAGAGAATAATAAGAAGCAAAAAGAAATCGCTTTTATCTCAGACCCTGAAAACATCAAACTCTTTGAGTACTCAGTATTAGTGACCAGTCTTGATAATGACGTTGTATCCATCATAGATCATTACAGAGACAGAGCTGACTGTGAAAATAATTTTGATGAAATCAAAAATCACTGGGGATGGGGAGGTTACACAACCAAGGATATAAAGCGATGTCGTATTCTATCAAGGATGGTTGCACTGGCATATAACTGGTGGACTTTGTTTGTAAGACTGAGCAATCCTGATTCGCATAAAGAAGCAATAACCAGCAGGCCATTATTGATGAGTGCTATTGGCAAGTTAACAGAGAGTGGGCGTAAGAAAAAAATAACGATTACCAGTCAGCATAATTTGATAAAAAAGATCCAAACAATGCAGGAAGATCTCTGTGTATTTTTTGATGCCATTAAGAAGACTGCAGCGCAGTTGACTCCAATTGATATCTGGTGCCGAATATTAACGAGGGCTGTGTCGAAATTTTTAACAAAAGGTGAAATTATTACGCCTGTCCAGCTTATTAACTCAAGTTAAGCGAAAGCAAGGTTTAGCAGGATAGTAGCTGGCATTGCTCTCTTAGAGCGCGGTGGGTAATCGCTCAACTGCTGAATTTAGGTTAAACTTCCGGGCGTGTGCTTTGAGTGAGTCAGTTGCCTTTTGTTCTCCCAGGTCTCTACCAGCCATATGCCTGCTCGACTCCCGCTTGGGCAAAGTATGCTCTAAGGCTAAGGCCAGAGCCTTAAGCTCGGTATCTGGATCTTCCGATTCAACCACTGATTTCACCGTAGCAAGCAAGGCTTCTGCATTGAGGCGTTCGATCAGACAGCCTGCGGGCATTCCGGCCTGTTTGTTTTTCAGTAGGACGAATTGCTCAGGGTGCAGTAACAGCATGTGTTCGCACAGCAGGCTCAGGATCACGCCGCGCTGCGATCCGTCAGCACCTTGCTGTTTGCTCAACCTGTTCCAGCCACAATGAGCTTTCCAGTCTTGAATGAAAACCTCGACCAACCACCTCAAGGTGTAAATCCTGGCTATGTCGGTATGCCGCCATGACATATCTGAAGCCACCAGATAGCGATAATCCTCTTCACCCTCATACTTCAGGGCAATAACAAAACGTCTTTTCCCATGAGCCTTAACATACAGCCGAGCAGCCAGCATCGTGACCTGCTCTTCTTTGCCACCGCGTATTATGAGTTGAGTTTCAGCGCCTTTCTGGCGCGAAAAGTAAGCTTTGAGAGTCGCTTCCGAGTGGTTTCGGTTGGATACTTTCTGATTCGAGCGCAGTTGGCTGACAACCTGGGCTCCGCCTGTTATTTCCGCAGCCTTATCCATAAAGTCTCCTGTGCCATACAGTGCATCAGCGAGAATTGCTTTGATCGTAATGTTAGGAAACGAATCAACAAATTCTTGCAGCATAACCAGCGTCAACGACTGCATGGTGGGGTAACGAACATGATCTGGCTCAGGACGATTCGGTCGTTCTTTTTTCTGAATGCCTTGCTTCCTGAGCGCCTTGTCTTTCTTCCTCCATGCAGATAACTCAGGGTCAGGAATATAAAAGCGAAACCCTACTGGAAAGGTAGCTACTTCAGTAACGAGCACCATAAACACCAGTTCCTGCCCATTAAAATAACCACCTGTTGATTTGTCTTTTATCTTATGGGCACCGTCGATTTTTGAAGTCCTTTTAGTGCGCTTTTTTCCTGTATCGTCGATAGCAAGGGTTCCACTTTGTATTCCATAGCGTAGAAGAATATTTCTGACGCTGGCCTGTAGCAGGCTTTGCCATGCAATTTCTGCTTGATAAAACATCCAGCACAGACGGGTCGCTTTGAATCTGCCTAAGCTTCTGCGCTCAAAAGCAGCCCAGTTAATAGTTTTAGTTACCACGATTCCCATGATAAAAACGCCCAGTGCCACTTTCTGGGATCTACTCAACTGCGCAGAGGAATTGATGGACTTGAGCGAATCGTTCAAAGCATCCAGAAAGGCAGTGACAACGGGTAATGGGCGAATTAGCAAGATACGACACTTGACGGTTATTAAGTTCCTATGAGATCTTACCTCCAACCTGCTGCTGTGGCTATGATGGAATCTCGCAAGGCTTGAATTCGGAGCTGCAGTAGTAGTCTGCTCTTATGCCACCCTGCCATTTCCTGCTCTCCCTCAAATATCAAAAACTGCAGCATCGAGTAATCGGCATTTGCTAGTTCAGATTGATGCGTAAGCCCTGACACACTCATTTTCCTGAACTATCCTTTCTCACTCTAACAACTGGACATAGGGACAACATTAAGAGCAATCCCATGGTAATCAAGGTCTACAGCTATGTCTGTGATAAGCATGAACTTTACTGCCGAGCCATATAATGCGATCCGAGCGAAAGCCCTTGCAAGATCTGTCAATTGCGAGCCTGCCTGCAGACCTTAGTTGCCAAGGCCTTTCGCTTAATGTCGTCCTTATGAACAACTGGAATGAAAGGATAGAGCCATAAAACGCTTACTCTTTGCTGTACTACTGCTACTCTCTTTCGTCTGTTTGGCTGAGACGCAGACAAAGAGTTTTATTGTAGAGGTTGAACATAACAACCAAAGCTTTTCTATAAAGCCTGACCTGGATGCATGGCCTGCAATGCCAGCCATTGATATGGAGCCATTGCGGAAAAACTCGGCAGACACTACTGACACAAGCAGCTATGCAGGATCAGACTCACCACCTGATGACAAGCCATACAGACCTCCCGGTTTCTGGCAAACCGTGACCACTGTGGTTGAGTCCATTTGGCAGCCTCTGTACGCCAATCGTGAAGTCATCGGTTACACATTAATTCTGACTCTCCAAAAACAGGGAAGCCCCCCTGAGTCCCAGCCTTATTTATGGCTACCTGTGGTAGCGACTGTCGTCGTCGGTTGGCTGACCAGAAAACACTGGAATCCAGAACTCCCTCTGTTCAGTCAAATGGATGAACAGGAGTCTAGTGAGCAGCATGAACTTCAAATCATCACGTTGATGAACTCGAATCAAGGAAGTTCTTTCTGGCAATCTTTCCCGGAACGACAACAGGACCAATCATCTGGCTCATGGTATTCCTTTGGATATTCACCTTCTTCAGGCTGCCTGTCTGGTAATTCTGGTGGCGGTGGCGGTTTTCCCCCTGGTTCCGCACATACCTTCGGCCAGCATTGTCCCGAGCATCCATGTAACAATGGACCTTGCACCTATGCCTCCAATCGCGGCGCAGACCAGCATCCTGCTAATGGCCGGTGTCAGGATTACCGTATGGAACTGGATACATATATAGGTATAGGGGAACAGCTGTGTTTATCATTTCAATCTGCTCCAGCTCCAGCTCCAGGTTCCAGCGCTTCTAATGGCTTTGGTAATTTTCCCGTTGCCTCTGCCCTACAGCCTTTAGAAGCAACTGAACAACATTTATGCGGTTTCTGTACTGACGGCTCCTGTTTTCTCCGCAGAAATCCTTGTCCTGCTATAAAGAAAAAGCTTCAGCACACTGGCTCTGAATCTGAATTTACGGGAGATAACTCTCAACAGCTGTTAAACCAGCATCTTAAGGAATTCCGTGCTTTGCGAACTCCCACAGATAACCTTTGTTGGCTGCATGCTATCAATTTATCCGCAGATGTAAACGTCTCTGGTCTGATTGAAAGGCTCATTGCCATGATTAAAAATTACTTAGAAGGTAATGCGCAGGAATTGACAACCGAATATCTAAATTTTCTCTCAGGCTGGGAAGCTGTACAGGGTGTAGAAAATGTCCGATTGGTTTTGAAACAACTCACCAATCGAGAATGGCCAGACTTCACTATTTTATTGCCGCTTCTGAGCCACTTACTCGAAAAAACTTTTGTCGTTGTCAATCTGCATGCCAGTGGATTGACTCAGGATCAGGTTTTTACCTACGCCAATCCTGATGATTTTCAAGTCACCATAGTCTCAGAAGCATCGTCTATAAGTACCACAGGGGAACCTGTATATCTGGGACTTCTATCCAATGATAATCACTTTGTCGGTATTCGGCCTAGCACCCAAGATGAAAACAATCCATACCGCTGTCCTGTTTACTTGAACAACTTTACAGAAAACAGTGATATCAAGAGTACAAAAAGAAGAGACCACACCGGGCAACAAACCTGTGACGTGACAGTGGTCGGGGAGGATGGCCAGCAGCGGCCATGCGGGACGGTCTGCAAGAATGCTCAAGACCTGTTGAATCACAAAAGAATAGACCACACCGGGCAACAAACCTGTGACGTGGAGGATGACCAGCAGCAGCCATGCGGGACGGCCTGCAAGAATGCGAAAGCTCTGTCGGATTACAAAAGACAATATCAGCCCGGGCAACAAACCTGTGACGTGACAGTGGTCGGGGAGGATGGCCAGCAGCGGCCATGCGGGACGGTCTTCAATAATGCCCAACACATGTTGAATCACAGAAGACAATATCACCCCGGGCAACAAACCTGTGACGTGACAGTGGTCGGGGAGGATGGCCAGCAGCGGCCATGCGGGACGGTCTGCAAGAATGCTCAAGCCCTGTCGTATCACAAAAGAAGAGACCACACCGGGCCACAAACCTGTGACGTGACAGTGGTCGGGAGGGATGGCCAGCAGCGGCCATGCGGGACGGTCTGCAAGAATGCTCTAGACCTGTGTACTCACAAAAGCCAATATCACACCGGGCAACAAATCTGTGACGTGACAGTGGTCTGGGAGGATGGCCAGCAGCGGCCATGCGGGACGGTCTGCAAGAATGCGAAAGCCCTGTCGTATCACAAAAGAAAACATCGAAAACGCAAGAATGGCGATCTCAGTTCATCGGAAGGTAAAGAGTGATTCGCCTCCCAACCCGACTTAAAACACTTTTCCAGAAAGGCGGCGCATGGTGGCACTTTTACCAGAAGCACAAACACCGCATACGTCCTTCCATTGTGGATAACGTCATCAAAATGCTCAGCTGCGGATTGACGGTGCGGGGCTATGCCGTGTTCCAGTGCAGCAACCCAAAATGCTCGCACCAGAAAAAAGTCTGCTTCAGTTGCAAGAGCCGGTTCTGTCCCACCTGCGGCAAGAAACTCACTGACCAGTGGATAGAACAGCAGAAAGCGATATTTCCGGATACCGAGTGGCAACACATCACCTTCACCATGCCCTCGGAACTCTGGGAGTTGTTCCGGTACAACCGGCAATTGCTGGGCGCACTCAGCGGATTGGCAGCCAAGGTTGTTCTGAAGCTGACCCGAAAAAAGGGAATATTGCCCGGCATCTTCACCGCCCTGCACACCTTCGGCCGTGACCTGAAGTGGAACGTGCATGTGCACCTGTCTGTCACCCGTGGCGGGCTGGCCAATGACAACAAAGACTGGAAGCCTCTCTTCTTCAGCAAGCTGGCACTCATGCCCATGTGGCGCTATGAAATCACCCAACTTTTACGGGAGAGCTACAGCCGAGGGGAACTGAAGCTTCCGAAAACCCTGCAAGCCATCTGTCCCAACAAAACCGGATTCAATCGTTGGCTCAATGGCCACTACCAGAAACCCTGGATCGTTCACTTTGCCAAACCCAGCAAGAATCACCACCGCAACATCAAATACCTGGGTCGCTACCTGAAACGCCCAGCCCTGTCCATGAGCCGCCTGAAACACTACGATGGCAAGGAGGTGATCTTCGGTTATCTGAACCATACCACCAAAGCGTATCTGCGTTTTACCAGCAAAGTGGAGGACTTCATCAAACGCCTGGTACAGCACATTCCGGACAAAGGCTTCCGCATGATCCGGTACTACGGTTTCCTGGCCACCCGAGTGCGCTCAAAGCTGTTACCGAAAGTTTATGATCTGCTGGAGCAGCCTGAGAGAAAAGCCATTCCGATCCGGTTCCCGGCGCTGATGAAAAACAGTTTTGGGGTAGACCCACTGGAATGTATCATGTGCCAATCCAGGATGATTTTGACAGGCATCGTGCCGGGTAAAACACTGGCGGAGCTGCGGCAGTGCCATGAACGGCTGGCACTGGGCAGACCGGTTGCTCTGGAGTAACAGGGTCAGTGTGTCCTGAGCAAACAGAAGCAGAGAAATAGATGGTTTATTTCAACTTCACACCAATATCACCTGAAAAACTGCGGTTTTTTAGTGTCAGATAAAACGGCCTGATCTCTCTTCAGAAAAAACCATCAGAACTATACGACAACAGGTTTTCTATCTATGCTTTGAAATTCCTATACATCAAGCCATTCTCTCGTTTGATCGCAATGCCTGGATAGCCATTGTCTATATGGGCGTATTCGGAACGGTTTGCGCCTTTCTGCTCTACTATCAGGGCATACAGGCTCTGGGGGTAGTCAGGGCGGGAGCATTTATTAACTTGATTCCGGTCAGCACCCTGATGCTGGCCCTGCTTATCCTGAATGAAGATATCGACGCTTCAATCATGATTGGCACGATCATCACTATTTTCGGCATTTTTCTGGTTAATTCGCAGCAAAAAGCCGCCATTGGAACCAATCAGTGATACCTATGTCTAATACCCGAAATCTCTGAATAACCATAGAATAAAGAAGGTAAGGTTATAAGTCCGCCAAGGGTGGCTGAGGGTATGCAATATGGAATTTGGTCCCGTTCAATCACTTGTACAAATCCTTTCCGGCCCGGATCGCAGCAGTGCGCCTGCGCCCGAAACAGCCGCCGCGCAGGCTCAGAAATCCTTTGAGGAAGCGAGTTTCTTCGCTGCTCACTTTAAAAACTTCTCTGTTCGGCCAGTACCTGACCAGCCTCTGATGCTCATGTTGCTTAAAGGCAAGTGGCGTCGCAAACTGCGCAAAGTCGGTAAAAAAGAAAAAGCCGGACGCATCTATATGCGTAAACCCAGAGATAAAGAAGAAAAGGAAGAACACCACGAAGCGCTGTAAAACGACTGATTAATCAAGATCTATACGCTCAAAAGTGGTTCTTCCGCCTTGTTTAACTTAAAATCGATGGGATTAGCCGCAGAACCTTAAACAACCCTCTGCGACATCATACTGCGCCATGCCACCCTAGGAGCCTGTCGGACTTAGCCGACCGTAGCGAGAAAAAGACCGGTTTGAGACAGTTTTGACGATCATTTGAGGCGAATAGCGAGCTATTCAACGAAAAGGATCGTCAAAAATGGCCAAATCCGGCTTTTTCGCAGTAGGTCAGTGGTAAGTCCGACAGGCTCCTAGAGGCAGGTACATTGAACCTGACCTGTTCACCGCCAACATCATCTGGCAGTAGCTCTGGCCGCAGTTGCTCAGCCTGAATCTGTTCATTTGTCCGGTTCAGGAAATCGATAAGGAACGAGATCAAAGCATTGAGTGGTTTACTAAGCATTTTCCGCAAAAAAAAAGCGGCACCGCAATCCGGACAAAAGCAAACGTCTGCGACTGCTCCGAAAAATGAAAAAAAAGCTCAGGGTAAACACTCTGAGGCTTCCGGTTCGCGCAAGAAAAAGCGCAACCAGAAGCACACCAATAACGCCCGCAAAAGTCACTCCAGACCGGCTCAGAAAAAATCTGTACCTGAATGGGATATCAGCCAGTTTGTGGTAGAGCCGGAAGAAGGCAAAACACGCTTTCATGATTTCGACCTGCCCAACGGCCTGATGCAAGGCATTCACGAGTTGGGGTTCAAGTATTGCACACCCATTCAGGCAGAGGTTCTGGGTAGCACTCTGGCTGGCCGAGACGCCATTGGTAAAGCACAAACCGGCACAGGTAAAACCGCTGCATTCCTGATCAGTACCATCAAACAGCTGATCGATATTCCACCACCCGACACCCGCTACATTGGTGAACCCCGTGCAGTGATTATTGCGCCAACCCGAGAACTGGCTCTGCAGATAGGCAAAGACGCCGAAGCCCTGACCAAACACCTGCCTCTGCATGTGGTGACTGTGGTGGGCGGTATGGACTATGACAAACAGCGCCAGAAGATCAATGCCAACTACATCGATATTCTGGTGGCAACACCCGGTCGTCTGCTGGATTACTGTGAACGCAAAGACCTGTATCTGGACCTGACTGAAACCCTGATTATCGACGAAGCCGACCGCATGCTGGACATGGGCTTTATTCCCCAGGTTCGCCGCATTGTTCGAATGACACCTCGTCCGGGCGATCGCCAGACTCTGTTGTTCTCGGCAACGTTTACCGACGAAGTACTGCGCCTTGGCGAACAGTGGACCTGGACACCGGTTAAAGTCGAGATTGAACCGGAAAGCGTGGCAACCGATACCGTTGACCAGAAACTCTATCTTGTCACCAACGAACAGAAATACCCCCTGCTGACCAACCTGATCAAACAGGACAATCTGGATCGCGTGATCGTTTTCACCAACCGTCGTGACCAGACCCGCAAGCTCACAGAACGTTTGCAGAAAGACGGTTTCAAAACCGATCAATTATCTGGCGAAGTCCCTCAGAAGAAACGCATACGCACACTGGAAAACTTCAAGAACGGTAAAATCAATGTGCTGGTCGCCACCGATGTTGCCGGACGTGGCATTCATATTGACGGTATCAGCCATGTGGTGAATTACTACCTGCCCGAAGATCCGGAAGATTATGTACACCGCATTGGCCGAACCGGCCGGGCGGGCGCTTCCGGCACCAGCATCAGTTTTGCCTGCGAAGATGACTCCTTCCTGATTCCTGATCTGGAAGAAATGCTGGGCGCCAAACTGAACATGGAATACCCACCTGAAGAATTATTGAAGTAGCTCACAAAACGATAAAAAAGTGGCCGGTTCATCCGGTCATTTTTTTGTCAAAAAGACCCGTTCAATGATTAATCCGTCACAAAAAGCAGATTAAATGGGGAGTATTCGAAAGGTAAGTAGATAGTAGGAAAAGCAGCTTATTCTTTGAATTTTAGAACCAAAACAGGTGAAAAAAAGATTTTTGGAGTGAAAATTTTATTTTTTATTTCTAACGGAAATTTAAACTTGATGACCTCCATTTTTTCGATAACTATTAAATATGAGTGATCCACAAACCGACGAGGAAGTCGCTTATGGGAAAAGCCTTGGAAGCCAAGCCGATCATCTCAACCCAAACAACCACCTACATACTTGATAGCAATGTCCTGATACACGACCCAAACTCAATACTGAACTTCGAAGAGCACCGCGTACTCATCCCAATGACAGTTCTGGAGGAACTGGACAAACTCAAAAACGGAAAACAAACCATCGCTGCTGATTGCCGTCAGGCTATCCGCATTATTGACCAGATACTGGGCAGCGCCTCTCCGGCAGAAATTGAAAGCGGCGTCGCCATTACCCGGGGAGAAAAAGCCGCCCCCCTTGGCACACTATCCATCCTGTCCCACCAGGAAGCAGACAACGTTACCACGCTGCCGACCAGCAACAACGACAACAAAATCATTAACGACATCTGCCAGTACCAGCGCAACCACCCCGATACTGAAGTGGTACTGGTCACCAAAGACATCAACATGCGCCTCAAATCCAGGGGCTGCGGTATTCATTCAGAGGATTACCACAGCGATCAGCTGCTGTCCGATATCGGTATGCTGACCAACGGTTATCTGCACTTTGAGGGAAATTTCTGGGATCGCGTCAACGAAGTCAACACTCAGCAGGTGGAAGGAGCCACTTATCACCGAATCCCCAGAGACACCTTCAGCGAAGACTTATACCTGAACCAGTTTTTTCTGGACGACACCGGCTTTGTTGCCAGAGTACACAGTCTGACCGACGACGAAGTTCAGCTGCTGCACATGAGCCACGAAAACCTTATGAATCAGGAGGCATGGGGTTTACAACCGCTCGATATTTATCAGGCTATGGCTCTGAACCTGTTACTGGATCCGGATACCCATCTGGTGAATCTGACAGGCGCAGCCGGTTCCGGTAAAACCATTCTGGCACTGGCAGCCGCTATCGAAATGACGGTTGCTACCAAACAATTTCGTCGAATCATAGCCACACGTTCAACCCGTGGGCTGGACGAAGATATTGGCTATTTACCCGGCACCGAAGCAGAAAAAATGGAGCCCTGGCTCGGTGCCATTACCGATAACCTTGAAGCCCTGCACTACGATGATGAATCGACCAACGGCAGTGTCGATTACATTCTGAAGCAGGTGCCTCTGCACTTTAAATCCCTTAACTACATTCGCGGCCGAAGCTTCCAGCAAAGTCTGATTATTATTGACGAATGCCAGAACCTGACGCCACACCAGATCAAAACGATCATCACCCGCGCCGGAGCAGGCAGTAAGGTCATCTGTCTGGGTAACCTGGCACAGATTGACACGCCTTACCTTGCCCCTACCAGTTCAGGTCTGACGTATATGACTGAACGCCTGAAAAACTTTCCACATGGTGGCGCCCTACAACTGAAAGGCGTACCCCGCTCACCACTCGCAGCTTACGCTGAAGAGTATTTGTAACTCTCGAAGGAGCCTGCTTTGCAGGCTCCTTACCCCCTCAGAATCTGCCGAAATACGATCGAATTTGTAACATTCTTATACAAATTAAGAGAAACTGTCGAAACATGATCAGTGTCATACCCATCAAAAACCGTCTTCCGATATAACTCCCCACCAGCGCCAACTTCTGCAGTAAAGACTCACGAATGCACAGATATCGACATCACACCCTTGCTCTGGTCACAGTGCTGACCGCAGCCCTGTCGGGCTGTTCACTCATGCCTGCAGAACATACGACAGAATCTGCAAGCCTGCCGGACACTTTTTCCCAGACCGGCCAGTACAACACTTCAGAACAATGGTGGCATGAGTTTAATGACCCCCAGCTTAACGGTTTGATTGAAGAGGCCCTGACCAGCAATTTCACCATCCAGTCGGCACTGGCCAGAATGGAGCAAGCTGCAGCCCAGGCCAATGTGGCGCAAGCAGGTCTTTACCCAAATATCACCGGTAGCGGGGGTCAGAGTTATCGGCGCAACCAGCAGCAAAATGGCAATATCAATAAAAACGAATCATTTGATGTCGGCATCAGTGCCCGCTGGGAAATTGATTTATGGGGACGACTGCGCCATCGCTCCGATGCTGCTGTCTATGACTATCTTGCCAGCTCGGAAGCCTTGCAGTCTGCCGCCATCTCTCTGGCGGGTAACATCGCAAAAACCTGGTATCAACTCTCTGAACAGTCGGCACGCATTGATATTTTATCCCGTCAGCTGAACAACATTGAACACATCACCCAAGTGACTAATCTGCGTTACACCAGCGGTCAGGGCTCCATCAGCGCCGTCTGGCGTCAGGAGCAAATAGCAGAGTCAACCAGAGCCAGCCATTTGCAGGCCGTTAAACGACAGGAAATTCTTATCCGACAGCTCAATGTGCTGTTAGGTAAGCCACCAGCGAGTGAACAACAGTGGGAGATCACCCATTTTCCGGAATTCCCTGCACTGCCTGCAACCGGCCTGCCTGCGACTTTGGTTGAAACCCGCCCGGATATCAGAAACAGCTGGTATCAGTATCAGGCCAGACGCCATCAGGTGGCTGAAGCCAAAGCGGCACGCATCCCAACCTTTTCAATTGCTGCCGGTACCGACACCAGCGGTGACTCTCTGGATGACCTGTTCGACTTCTGGGCCACCGATTTTGCCCTGTCATTAAATGTACCCATTTTCCGGGGCGGTCAGCTGAAAAGCCAGCAACGCCGCGCCGAAGCTATGTCTACCCGCGCATTTTACGATTACACCCAAACGGTTTTAGACGCACTGCGTGAAGTAGAAACCAATATGCTGGAAGAACAGAACCAGCAGGAGCAACTCGCCAGCCTGCAGGAACAAACCCTTTCTGCCCAGAAGATTCTGGATGTAGAAAGTGCCCGTTATGCCACGGGCATTCAGCGCTATCTGGACGTACTGAACGCCCAGGAACGCCTGTTCAACCTGCAACTACGCAGCATTACCGCACAGCGCCAGCTTCTTGACCGGCGCATCAACCTGTATCAGTCACTGGGCGGAAGCCTGCTCAATATTGACGACAATGGAGAACTGATGATTCAAATGCCCATAGCGAAAGAAACCAAAGATCGGGAGGCTGTCTGATCATGGGTATTTCAGTAGCCAGCAGTAAAAAATGGGTAAAAATCATAGCCCCTTGCATTGTCCTGATCATGGGTGTTGCCGTTGCCAGCCACTATCTGGACAGCAAACCCCGAATTCGTTCCAGAAAAGGTCAGCCTGTTGCCAGACTGGTACAGGTTAAAACCATACAATCCGGCTCCCAGCAACCCTGGATAACCGGCAATGGACAGGTCATTGCCAAACAGGAAGTAGACCTTCGCTCACAGCAACGTGGACAAATCATCAGCCTGCCTGAAAAATTCATTCCCGGCGGTTTTGTCAGCAAAGGCGAAGTGCTATTACAGATCGATCCAAGAGATCATCTGCTGCAAATAGAACAGTCACAAGCTGGTCTGGCAAAAGCCAAAGCAACACTGGAAGAAGAACGTGGTCGTCATCGCGTTGCCCAGATCGAATACGAACTCTCCGGAAAAGAACTGCCGGACAATGAAGTAGGACTGGTGCTTCGCCAGCCACAGCTGGCGGATGCTGAAGCCAACCTGAAACGGGCACAGGCGGTTTTATCAAGAGCCCGCATTGATTATGACCGAACCCGTATTGAAGCGCCCTTCGATGCCCAGATCACAGCCCGCAATGTTGCCGTAGGCAGCATGGCACGTGACAACATGAGTCTGTTTCAGCTGGTCGCTACCGATGCTTTCTGGCTCGAAGTCAGCCTGCCCACTCAACACCTGCCATGGCTAACATTTCCTGCTGACAACCAGCATGAGACTGAAGATGGCAATTGCTTCGGCTCTGTCGTTCACATTCGCAATGTTGCCGACTGGCCAGAACATGTTTATCGGGAAGGCTGTGTGGTCAGTCTGTTGCCCGAGCTGAACAGTCGGGTTCGTACCGCCACTGTACTGGTTGAAATTAAAGACCCACTGGCACTGCTACCTGAAAACCAGGGCAAACCACAGGTACTGGTCAACGAGTTTCTGCAGGCTGAGATCCGTGGTAAGCAGGTGGATAATGTCGTCAGTCTGCCCAGACGAATGCTGCAAAATGGCAACCGCGTCTGGTTGATGAATACAGAAAATAAACTGGAATCCAGAGACGTCTCACTGACTTATCGCGGGCGTGATCATGTGCTGGTTGATGGCGGTCTGGTCGCAGGCGAAATGCTGGTCACTTCGGCACTGCCCGGAGCCATCGAAGGCATTGCACTTCGAACCGAACGCCGTCGTCGGGGTAACAGAGAAATCGCACAGCAGGATCAACCTGCAGCTGAGAGCAAGGAGTCTCTATGAGCCATTGGCCTGAAGGCATTCTCAGCAAAGGTCCCATCGCATGGATGGCAAGGAACAGTGTAACAACCAACCTGCTGATGCTGTTCTTCATTATTGGTGGGCTGGTGACGTCTTTTCAGATTCGTAAAGAGGTTTACCCCAATTACGAAATGAACTCGGTGCGAGTCACTGTTTCCTACAATGGTGCCACACCGGATGAAATGGAACTGGGTATTGTCTTACCCATAGAAAATGCCATCCGCGGTATTGAAGGCATCAAACAGATTAACTCCCGCGCACCCGGCGGATTTGCCAACATCACTGCCGAGCTGATGAACAATGTCAACGTTGATCAGGTGTTGCGGGAAATAGAAAGTGCTGTGAACCGCACCAACCTGCCCGCCGGAGCCGAGAAACCCCGGGTGGTTCAGTCATCAAGACGACACGAGTCCATGGAGTTGATTCTCTATGGCGATGTGAACCCTATTGCACTCAGGGAAACCACCAGACAACTGCGTGACATTCTGATGCGCTCGGCTTATCTGACCCAGGTTGAAATGCATGGCGCATCGCGATACGAAGTCAAAGTTCTGGTGGATCAGGCCAATCTTGAGCGCTATAACCTGACACTGAACAACGTTTCCAGCACCATTGCCAATCATGCGCTGAAACAGTCTGGCGGCAAGCTCGACACCGAAGGCGGGGACATCCTGATCGAAGTCGATAACCGTCAGGAATGGGCCAAGGATTTTGAATCCATTCCTGTGGTAACAACACCTCAGGGCGGACACATCTACCTTGACGAGATTGCTACGGTAGAAGATGGCTTTACTGACCGTAAATTCGTGTTCTATTACAACGGCAAGCCGTCCACCAGCATCAAGATATACCGGATCGGCGAACAAACCCCGATCGGCATCTCCGAAGCCGTACATGAGATGATGCCACAGCTTGAAGCAGCCCTAATGCCCGGCATTCAGTTGGAAATTGTTAACGACGATGCCATTTTGTATCGCGCCCGCATGGGACTGCTGCTGAAAAATGCTTTTTCCGGTCTGGTACTGGTATTAATCGTTCTGGCACTGTTTCTGGAACTACGCCTCGCGTTCTGGGTCACCATGGGCATCCCGACAGCCTTTCTGGGTTCACTGATTTTCCTACCGGTGATGGATGTATCGATCAATATGATCTCGATGTTTGCGTTCATCATTGCACTGGGGATCGTGGTCGATGACGCCATTATTGCCGGTGAGAATGTCTATGAGCGCATGAGTCAGGGCATGCCATTTACTCAGGCAGCCATTATTGGCGTTAAGGATATTGCCGTACCTCTGACGTTCAGTATTCTGACGAACATTGTCGCTTTTATTCCTATCTGGTTCCTGCCCGGCACACTGGGCATGATGTTTCAGGTGATCCCCTTGGTGGTGGCAACTGTTTTTGCCATTTCCTGGATTGATGCATTGTTTATTCTTCCAGCGCATCTGGCTCATCTTAAAAAAGATAATCCAGCCACACTGTTCCGCTATGCCAATGCTGTTCAGTCAAGGTTCAGCAAAGGTCTGGAGAGGTTTGTTGAACAGCTCTATAAACCGGCGTTGAAAGTGCTGCTGGAATTCCGCTATCTGATCGTTGCGCTCGGTATCGCCATGCTGATGACCTCAATCAGTTACATCAAAGGTGGACACCTTGGTTTTACCACCATGCCAAGAGTCGAAGCTGAATTTTCCGTAGCGCGCGTCACTCTCCCTCTGGGCACCTCTCTGGAAGAAGCCAATACGGTGCGCAGACGCCTTGAAGAGTCCGCTCAGCAGGTTATGGATGAAAACGGAGGCCGGGAGCTGGTAAAAGGCATCTCGAGTATGCAGCGCAACAGTGAAGGTGAATTCCACGTTGTGGTGAGAATGTTTCTGCAACCTTCCGAATTTCGGGATATGAGCACCCGGGATGTATCAAGGACATGGCGGGCAACTACGGGCGAGATTCCCGGCGTTGAAGGTGTGCGCTTCTCATCGGCTGGCGGCGGCCCCGGTGGCGATGTTGCCGGTGTCACCGTAGAACTTCGACATCACGATAATGACCTGTTGGAAGAAGCCAGTAATGATCTGGTGGCCATGTTGAGCAACTACGCCGGTGTCGTTGACATTGAAAACTCCTTTGCGTCCGGCAGCAGCAAACTGAACCTGTCACTCCTTCCTGCCGGACAAAGCCTTGGTCTGAATGAACGGGAGCTGGCCCGTCAGGTTCGTTCCGCCTTTAACGGTGTACGCGCTATACGACAACAGCGAGGCAGTGAAGAAGTCGATGTGATGGTTATGCTGCCCGATCATCAGCGAGCCAGTGAATTCGATCTCGAACAGTTGCCCATTCGTGCAGGTAACAGCTATGTACCATTATCACAGGTCGCTACGCTGGAGCGGGACTATTCTGCGTCTCTTATCCAGCGCCGGGAAGGTCGTCGCCGGGTCACTGTGGGCGCCGATATTACCCCATCATCAGAAGCCATGACCCTGAGCCAGACGTTGGCGGAAGAAACCTTCCCGATTCTGCGACAGGGCTATCCGGGTCTGGATATTGGCTTCCGTGGCGACCAGATGGAACAGAAAGAGAGCATGGACAGCCTGTTCACCAACGGCATTATGGTGATGCTGGCACTGTACTGTTTGCTCGCCATTCCGTTCAAAAGCTATACCCAGCCATTGATCATTATGACCATTATTCCCTTTGGTCTGATTGGTTCTGTGCTGGGTCATATTGCTTTGGGATACACAATGAGTGTCGTCAGCCTATTAGGTGTTCTGGCACTCAGTGGTGTGGTGATTAACGACAGTCTTATTCTGGTGACAGAAGCCAACCGCAGACGGAAAGAAGACGGAATGGATGTGCATGATGCGCTGATCGCCGCCTGCGGACGTCGTTTCCGCCCCATCATCCTGACGACCCTGACCACTTTTGGTGGTCTGGCTCCGATGATACTGGAAACATCCAATCAGGCTCGTTTTATGATCCCCATGGCGATATCACTGGGTTTTGGTATCTTGTTTGCGACGTTTATTACTCTGCTTCTACTGCCGAGTATGTATTCGGTTCTGGAAGATATTAAGGGCTTGTTTATCGCCAAGCCTCAATCAAAAGCATTGAGTCATAGCTAATAATACCAATTCCACCCGAGTAGGAAGTGTTATCATTGCTCACCAGAGAAAAACAATCGGTGATGCAATGATCACTTTCTCAAGACCTCACACATTTTTATCCTGCCTGCCTTTTCTCACCGTGTTCAGCCTGATGCTTTCAGGCTGTACAAACGACTCTTCAACCCGGGTTCTTGGCACACTGGAACGCGACCGGATTGTTCTGTCAGCCACCGCGCCTGAAGTGATCGTGGACGTACAGATACCGGAAGGTTCCAGAGTCAAAAAAGGCGATCTGATTCTCAGGCTTGACGACAAAAAACAGCGGGCTGTTGTCGCTTCGGCACAGGCTGAGGTCGAAAGGGCCGAAGCCTATCTTGCCGAACTGAACAGTGGCACCCGCCCGGAAGAAATTGCAGCCGCTCGTTCCCGGGTAGCCAGCCAGAAAGCGCTGTATATTGAAGCCAGAAATAACTACGAACGGACTTCAGCACTGGTTGAAAAGAAGATGCTCACCCAGTCTGATCTTGATGCCGCTCTGGCAAAACAGAACTCACTATCAGCCAATCTGCAGAACGTCAAAGACAAACTTCAACTGTTACTACAGGGCACCCGGATAGAAACTCTGGAGCAGGCAGAAGCTTCACTGGCAAAAGCTCTGGCATCACTTGAGTTAGAACAGCGTAAACTGGCTGACCTGTCTCTGCATGCTACCCGTGACAGCTGGCTCGACAGTCTGCCCAGACACCAGGGAGAAAGGGTCGCAACAGGCACGCCACTGGCTATTCTTCTTGCTGACCATGCACCTTATGCCCGTGTTTACATTCCGGAACCTCTGCGTACACAGGTCAGAACCGGCGACAGTCTGTCCGTTCATATAGACGGCATAGATCGTATTTATTCCGGCACCGTACGCTGGATAGCCCTTGATCCGGCGTTTACCCCTCACTTCGCCCTGAATGAAAAAGAACGGGCACAGCTGGTGTATCTCGCCAAAGTTGAACTACCGGCTTCTGCAGCAGACTTGCCAACCGGTGTTCCGGTTCAGGTGGAGTTACCGCAATGACAACACTGGCCATCAGGGCAGAGGGGCTGACACGTCGTTTTGGTGACTTTGTCGCTGTTAACAACCTTGATCTGATGATTCCGAAAAAAACCATTTACGGTTTTCTCGGACCTAACGGCTGCGGCAAATCGACCACCATGCGCCTTCTGACCGGCCTGTTAACACCCAGCGCCGGACAGGTAAAGGTTCTGGATATGGAGATCCCCAAAGATTCGGAAGCTCTGAGGTTGCGGCTGGGTTATATGACACAGAAGTTTTCCCTGTACGACGACCTGTCTGTGGAAGAAAACCTCAAGTTTATGGCACAGATTTACAACCAGCCTGCCCGAACCAGCAAACAACGTATTGAACAACAACTGTCAGAATTTGGTTTAAACCAGCGTCGTAGACGACTGGCAGGCAGTCTGAGTGGAGGGCAACGTCAGCGTCTGGCACTGGCGGCTGCAACTCTGCATCAGCCCGAGTTGTTGTTGCTGGATGAGCCCACCTCCGCCGTTGATCCGGAAAACCGCCGGGATTTCTGGGAAACCCTGTTCGACTTGTGCGAAGAGGGTACAACGATTCTGGTGTCCACTCATTACATGGATGAAGCAGAACGCTGCCATGGTCTGGCCATTCTGGAGTCGGGTTGTAAACGTGCTGACGGCTCTCCTAAAGAGTTAATGGCCAATATGGGAGCCCATGTACTGGAAGTGGATGGAGACGACCTGAGACAGGTAAAAAATACCGTAGAACCACTTCCCGACATTCTTTCCACCGCTCAACAAGGCACTTATCTCAGGGTTCTGGTTAATCAACACATTGCCGAACCTGAGCAATGGTTAAGGCAGACACATCCTGACATTATGGCAGGCAGATCTGTTCGTCAGGTACGACCCAGTCTGGAAGATGTGTTTGTGCAATGTACACGACAAGATTGCACCGGACAGAATAAACGTCAGTAGGAGTTTATGTGAATAGCCTGCAACGCATTCTTGCTATTTTCCTGAAAGAGCTTCGACAACTGGCGCGGGATAAGCCAACGTTTGGCATGGTGGTTATGGTGCCATTGATTCAGTTGCTGCTGTTTGGTTATGCCATCAATACCGATGTTCGCCACCTGCCGGTTGCCGTTGTAGATCATGCCGCCAACAGCGGCAGCCGCGCCATGGTGGCAGCCGTTCAGGCATCACAGGTTGCCAATGTTGTTCGTTACGAACACAGTATTCCGGAAGCTGAAGAGATCATGCGACGGGGCGATATTCGTGCCATCCTGATTATCCCCCGTGACTTTGAACAGCGTATGGCTCGCAAGGAGATTGCCGCCCAGTGGCTGGTTGACGGTTCCGACCCAATGATCAGCAGTGCTATAAAGCATCTTGCCAATATGCCCGCCAGTGCCATGCCGGGATTTTACTCACAACCTGAACCGCCTTTGTTTGAAATAACCCTTTATTACAACCCTGAACAACGTGCGGTGGTGAATATTGTACCGGGGCTGGTAGGCGTTATTCTGACCATGACCATGATTATGTTTACCTCGGCAGCACTGGTTCGGGAGCGGGAGCGCGGCAACCTTGAGCTGCTGATTACCACACCGGTCAAACCGGTAGAACTGATGATTGGCAAAATTGTGCCGTATATTTTTATCGGGCTATTACAGGTCGGCATTATTCTGACTCTGGGTTACCTGATCTTTTCAGTTCCCATTGATGGCAGTATCGTCCAGATTCTCTTAGCAACTTTGTTGTTTATCGCTGCCAGCCTGACCATGGGATTGATTATTTCAACCCTGGCCACGACCCAGCTGCAATCCATGCAGATGACCGTATTTATTCTGCTGCCATCGATACTGCTCTCCGGCTTTATGTTTCCTTTTGAAGGCATGCCAAAAGCAGCACAATGGTTGGCAGAGTTATTACCTGCCACACATTATATGCGACTGATGCGAGGCATTGTTCTGCGCGGTGCCAGCATCAGTCATATGTGGATGGATGTGATTGCCCTTGCTGTCTTTACCCTGCTGGGGATCTGGGTGGCTGCCATGCGGTTCAAGAAAACGCTGGACTAATCAAGGGTTGGCCGATCAATGGCAAAACGGTCTCTGGTGGTGGAGTAATAACTCCCTTCCATCCGGCCAACCGTATCCAGTTTGCCCACATTAATACGATCACCGTCTTTTAATTCATCATTCACATGGATATGACAGATTTGCCCCAAAATCAGGTTACCGGCCATAGGGTCATTGCCAAATGAAATGACATCGTGCAAACGACATTCATAGTGAACCATCGCCTCCTGAACGGAAGGTGGCTTTACCAGATAAGAAGGCATGGCAGTCAACCCGGCCTGCTGCAGTTCATCCACATGATGCTCGAAGGGAGCCGAAGTCTGGTTCATGGCATCTGCGACCTGATGGCTGACCACATTCACCACAAATTCCTTCGTGTTACGGATGTTATTCAGGGTGTCTTTGCTTTTTCCGGTACCGTCCAACAAAGGCGAGAAACCCAAAACAGGTGGATTCACACTCACCACATTGAAGAAAGAGAACGGTGCCAGATTGACTATACCCTGATCATCCATACTGGATACCCAGGCAATGGGTCTGGGCGTCACTGTGCTGATCAGTAATTTGTAGACATCCTTTACAGGGACCTTGTTTGGATCAATGTTCATGGCCGGTTCTCTTTATAATTGAGGTTTCTGGACGGCAACAGTATAGACATAACCAGAAAACCCCTCTTTTCGTCAATAATACCAATTCCGTTTTCTAAATATGACCATGAGCAAGCCAATCCAAATCGCTGGGCAAGGAAGAACGACGAGTAATAGCTGGCTATTGCGAGGAGTTCTGACGCAGAACCAGCGGTTTGGAGTGGCTGCGCAATTCATGTTTAGAAGACGGAATTGGTATAACACCCATTTATTGACACAGACTCACTATGCTTCAGCCTGATTAGTAGTACACTGCGCAAATCGAGCCAAACCCTCTCGTAAACCTTATAACAAAGGAGAGTTCCAAATGTTCTCCAGCCAACTAAATATCGATGAATTTATGCAGGGGCTGCACAAGCGCAATCCACACGAACCTGAGTTCCATCAGGCGGTGCAGGAAGTTGCCCAGAGCGTTATCCCTTACATTAACCGCCACCCGCAGTACATCAACACCCGAATTCTGGAACGCATGACCGAACCTGACCGAATCATCAGTTTCAGGGTCTGCTGGGAAGACGACGATGGCAATATACGGGTGAATCGTGGTTACCGGGTTCAGTTTAATAACTCCATTGGTCCCTACAAGGGTGGACTGCGCTTTGCAGCCAACCTGACGCTCGATACACTCAAGTTCCTTGGCTTTGAACAGACCTTTAAAAACAGCCTGACGACTCTGCCGCTGGGTGCCGCCAAAGGCGGCTCTGACTTCAACCCTAAAGGCAAAAGTGATCGGGAAGTCATGCGTTTCTGCCAGTCATTCATGACCGAACTGCACAAACATATCGGTGCACACACCGACATTCCTGCCGGAGACATTGGTGTTGGAGCCCGGGAAATCAGTTATATGTTTGGCCAGTACAAACGAATGGAAAACGAGTTTCAGGGCGTACTCACCGGTAAGGGGCTTGAATACGGCGGCAGTCTCATTCGCAAAGAAGCAACCGGCTTCGGAACCGTGTACTTTACCCAGGAAATGCTGAACGAGCACGGGCATACTCTGCAGGATAAAAACTGCGTGGTTTCAGGTTCCGGCAATGTCGCCCTGTACACGGCAGAAAAAATTATCGAGCTTGGGGGTAAAGTGGTTGCCATGTCGGATTCTTCGGGCAGCTTCCACAAGCCGGAAGGCATCACCCCGAACGAGTTAAACTGGCTGATTGATCTTAAAGAAGTACGCCGGGGTCGTATCAGTGAATTTGCCGAGCAGTTTGGCTGCGAATTTTACCCTGACGCCAAGGTGTGGCAATTCCCCTGCCAGCTGGCCTTTGCCTGCGCCACGCAGAACGAACTCAATCTGCACGATGCCAAAACCCTGTTTGCCAATGGCTGCATGGCGGTAGCAGAAGGTGCCAATATGCCCACCACACTGGAAGCCTCCCACTTCCTGAAAGAGCACAACATTCTGTTCGCCCCGGCCAAAGCTGCCAATGCCGGAGGCGTAGCGGTATCCGGGCTGGAAATGAGCCAGAACAGTATGCGGATTTCCTGGTCAACCGAAGAGCTGGAAGAACGTTTGCATAAAATCATGCGCAAGATCCACCAGCAGTGCATGACCTACGGTCGTGATGAAGATGGCTCGATCGATTATGTTCAGGGAGCCAATATCGCCGGATTCAAGAAAGTGGCCGACGCCATGCTGTCATACGGTGTCGTATAACATCAGGTGAATCACAAAGCCGGTCAGGCAGCCTGCTCCGGCTTTGGCCAGACAATGCTTTGTAGCGCGTCTATCAAACGATCGATATGCTCCCGGGTATGCGCAGTGCTGAGTGTTACCCGCAACCGGGAGCTACCCGCAGGTACGGTGGGAGGTCGGATCGGGGTCACCAGAACACCCAGATCAAGTAACTGCTTACTTACTCTCAAAACCTTTTCAATACTGCCAACATGAATCGGTTGAATGGCTGATTCGGAAGCAGTTAAAGGGATTCCCAGGCTTTCACAGTTTCTGCGAAAATACCGGATATTTGCCGTTAATTTGTCCCGGCGCCAATCTTCCCGTTCAACAATTTTCAGACTCGCTCGGGAAGCTTCGGCAATCGCTGGCGGCATGGCTGTGGTATAGATATAGCTGCGAGCGAACTGGATCAGATTTTCAATCAACGCCTCGGAACCTGCCACGAAGGCTCCTGCGGTTCCGAACGCCTTGCCAAGGGTTGCCATCAGAATGGGCACCTCATCCACAGACAAACCATTCTCATTCAAACTGCCTCGCCCACCTTTGCCAACACAGCCAAATGCATGGGCATCGTCCACCATCAAGCCAGCCTGATACTGTCTGGTCAATGTGATCAACTCTTTCAGCGGAGCCTTGTCACCGTCCATGCTGAACACACCATCGGTGGCAACCAGTGTTCGCCGGGCTTTGTTTTTTTTCAGACGTTGTTCAAGATTCTCCATATCAAGATGCTGATAGCGCTGAAACCTTGCGCCGGAAAGACGCCCCGCATCCAGCAGGGAAGCATGATTCAGACGATCCTGAAACAATGCATCGCCCGGATTCAGCAATGCACTGATTGTTCCCAGATTGGCCATATAACCGGTTGAAAACAGCAGTACCCTTGGCCGTCCTGTGTACTCCGCCAGCTCTTCCTCAAGCTGACGATGCGCCCGACTGTGGCCATTAATCAAAGCCGAGGCACCACTGCCAACCCCATAAACGTCAGATGCCTTCTGAAAGGCAGCCCGGATGTCGGGATGATCAGCCAGCCCAAGATAATCGTTACTGCAGAACATCAGGCAGGGGTGACCATCCACGATGGCTTCCGGTTTCTGGGGGCTGTCCAGTATCACACGATGACGATAGAGCTGTTGCGCCTTGCGCTGAACAAGACGTTCTTCCAGTTCAAAATTCATCATGGGGATTAACCTGCTGCAGCATCATAATAAAGAGGCTCGACTTCCTTCTCTTCCCTTTTCATGCCCAGCTTGTCAAACAGTGCCATATCCTCATCACTGTCAGGCAGTGGTGTCACCAGCAGCTTCTCCCCAAGAAAAAGGCTGTTGGCTCCCGCCATAAAACAGAGGGTATGGTGAAGCTCGTCCATTTGCCTGCGACCGGCACTTAGCCGGACATGGGCACGCGGCATAAGAATACGGGCAACGGCAATGGTGCGGATAAACTCGAGAGGGTCGAGCTCTTCAGTTTCCCCCAGCGGTGTGCCTTTTACCCTGACCAGCAGGTTGATGGGAACACTGCCAGGATGTTCCGGCAGGTTCGCCAGTACCCGCAGCATACTGGCCCGGTCACGCACGCTTTCTCCCATACCCAGAATGCCACCGCAACAGACGTTAATACCGGCCTCTTGCACATTCGCCAGAGTATCCATTCGGTCACTGAAGGTTCGGGTGGTAATAATATCACCGTAGTATTCAGGCGAGGTATCCAGATTGTGGTTGTAATAATCAAGACCTGCTGCTGCCAGTTCCCGTGACTGCTCCGGTGACAGCATGCCAAGAGTGACACAGGTTTCCATGCCCAGAGCCTTGATTGAACGAATCATTTGAATCACATGGGACAGGTCTTTGTCTGTCGGACTGCGCCAGGCCGCGCCCATGCAGAAACGGGTTGCGCCATTGGCTTTTGCCTGTTTTGCGCGCTCCAGAACCGTCTCTACCGCCATAAGCTTTTCTTTTTCGAGGCCGGTATTGTAATGACCACTCTGCGGGCAATATTTGCAATCTTCCGGACAGGCACCGGTTTTAATGGACAGCAGCGTACTGAGTTGAATACGATTCGGGTCGAAAAACAGCCTGTGCGTCTGTTGTGCCCTGTACATTAAATCGTTAAATGGCAGGGCAAACAGCGCTTCGACTTCTGCTCTGTTCCAGTCATGTCTGACAACCGGAAGTTCAAGGCTGCATAACGGGTTTGCTTCACTCTCCTGCTGACTGCTTTGCAGAATGGAATGAGCCTGCTCAACGGACACTTTTGAAACCATCGTTCTTGAAAACCACCTGAGCGATTTGTTTATTTTGTCGCCAAAGTGTATGAGCAGTCGTCATTATGTCAACCTGACAGACACTTAAAAGTTTACAACTAAAAGTCCATTGACGTATTCAGCCGGAACTTTAAAAAACTGAATCCTTGTCTATTGTTATGGATTGCGAACAACTTTATAAGACGATTATTCCATGTATAAAAGAACGGTCACCCGGTTGTTTTTGTGCGGAATGCTGGCTGCAGCCTGCCCGTTTTCAACTGTTTATGCTGCACCACTGACTAAAACACCCGTACAACTGCCTGAAACAGGTAAGCCTTCAATGCAGGATCTTTTCCACGGATATTGGGTAAATACCCGGGGTTCCAGTCTGGATCTCAAAGAAAATGCCGGTCAGCTCAGTGGTTATTTCACAACAGCCGTTGCTAAAACCAGAAGCTGCATAGGCGTACCGTTGGCCATCACCGGGTCAACGAATAAAAACGCCATGGCCATCAGTTTTTCACTGGCTAGCTGTGGCTCATCTGCGGTGATCGCTTTAACCGGACTGATCATGAAAGATCAAAATGGTAAAGAACAGTTGAGAACCCAGACATTGGTTCAGTTTAACGGCAAGGAAAGCTGGGATTCCCAGGTGCTGACCACCGACTATTACACCCGGCAGGAACCCGGCAAAAAAACCAGCCACTAAAATTGCCACTTATCCCAATGACCTGTCACAGCAGGTCATTTAGATTTTATGTCAGCCACTTCATGTAAGCAGATAACCTTCCATCACAAAGCCGACCAGAACACCCAGCGAGGCACCAATCATGACTTCAAAAGGCGTATGCCCAAGCAGCTCTTTTAGTCGCTCATCGTGAATTTTTTCTTCGATCTTATGCGTCAGTCGTTCAATAATTTTATTGAGCACACCGGCCTGTTTACCTGCTGCCCTGCGGATTCCGGCAGCGTCGTACATCACCACTGCTGCAAAAATGGTCGCCATGGCAAACTCGGAGCTGCCCCAGCCTTCAATCAGACCGACACAGGTAGCCAGTGACGTCACCGTTGCCGAATGAGAGCTGGGCATACCTCCCGTGTCCCAAAGACGCCTGATGTTAATCTGGCCTTCCATTAATACTGAACTGATGACCTTGTAAAACTGGGCACTGAACCAGGCAATGAACACCACATCCAGAATTTTATTACCCAGAAACACACCCGAATCTAATAACATTGTGTTCCATACAACCTTGAACAAAACATTGGCTGCGAACGTTAACACTCGATGCTGCAGTTTTACCTAAACAAGTAACGTATTTATCTCGATTCTAAGCTGCATCTAAAAGTTTAAACTTCCGGGCGTGTGCTTTGAGTGAGTCAGTTGCCTTTTGTTCTCCCAGGTCTCTACCAGCCATATGCCTGCTCGACTCCCGCTTGGGCAAAGTATGCTCTAAGGCTAAGGCCAGAGCCTTAAGCTCGGTATCTGGATCTTCCGATTCAACCACTGATTTCACCGTAGCAAGCAAGGCTTCTGCATTGAGGCGTTCGATCAGACAGCCTGCGGGCATTCCGGCCTGTTTGTTTTTCAGTAGGACGAATTGCTCAGGGTGCAGTAACAGCATGTGTTCGCACAGCAGGCTCAGGATCACGCCGCGCTGCGATCCGTCAGCACCTTGCTGTTTGCTCAACCTGTTCCAGCCACAATGAGCTTTCCAGTCTTGAATGAAAACCTCGACCAACCACCTCAAGGTGTAAATCCTGGCTATGTCGGTATGCCGCCATGACATATCTGAAGCCACCAGATAGCGATAATCCTCTTCACCCTCATACTTCAGGGCAATAACAAAACGTCTTTTCCCATGAGCCTTAACATACAGCCGAGCAGCCAGCATCGTGACCTGCTCTTCTTTGCCACCGCGTATTATGAGTTGAGTTTCAGCGCCTTTCTGGCGCGAAAAGTAAGCTTTGAGAGTCGCTTCCGAGTGGTTTCGGTTGGATACTTTCTGATTCGAGCGCAGTTGGCTGACAACCTGGGCTCCGCCTGTTATTTCCGCAGCCTTATCCATAAAGTCTCCTGTGCCATACAGTGCATCAGCGAGAATTGCTTTGATCGTAATGTTGGGAAACGAATCAACAAATTCTTGCAGCATAACCAGCGTCAACGACTGCATGGTGGGGTAACGAACATGATCTGGCTCAGGACGGTTCGGTCGTTCTTTTTTCTGAATGCCTTGCTTCCTGAGCGCCTTGTCTTTCTTCCTCCATGCAGATAACTCAGGGTCAGGAATATAAAAGCGAAACCCTACTGGAAAGGTAGCTACTTCAGTAACGAGCACCATAAACACCAGTTCCTGCCCATTAAAATAACCACCTGTTGATTTGTCTTTTATCTTATGGGCACCGTCGATTTTTGAAGTCCTTTTAGTGCGCTTTTTTCCTGTATCGTCGATAGCAAGGGTTCCACTTTGTATTCCATAGCGTAGAAGAATATTTCTGACGCTGGCCTGTAGCAGGCTTTGCCATGCAATTTCTGCTTGATAAAACATCCAGCACAGACGGGTCGCTTTGAATCTGCCTAAGCTTCTGCGCTCAAAAGCAGCCCAGTTAATAGTTTTAGTTACCACGATTCCCATGATAAAAACGCCCAGTGCCACTTTCTGGGATCTACTCAACTGCGCAGAGGAATTGATGGACTTGAGCGAATCATTCAAAGCATCCAGAAAGGCAGTGACAACGGGTAATGGGCGAATTAGCAAGATACGACACTTGACGGTTATTAAGTTCCTATGAGATCTTACCTCCAACCTGCTGCTGTGGCTATGATGGAATCTCGCAAGGCTTGAATTCGGAGCTGCAGTAGTAGTCTGCTCTTATGCCACCCTGCCATTTCCTGCTCTCCCTCAAATATCAAAAACTGCAGCATCGAGTAACAGTTTTAGGGGTTGCTAGAAAAGCTTTAAACAAGCGTCTAGTATTGAGTTCCATCGTACAAGATAAATAAGATGCCGGAGTCATTATGCTGATGGTTATTTCCCCAGCCAAAACGCTGGATTACGATACCCCACCCGCCACACAAACCTTCAGTCAGCCAGACTTTCTAAAGCAGGCCGAAGCACTGATCAAGCAGCTTAGAACGCTGACTCCGGCCGATGTGGGCAGTCTGATGAAAATCAGCGACAAACTGGCACAGCTGAATGTGGCACGCTATGAAGCCTGGCAACAGCCTTTTACAGCAAAGAACGCCAAGCAGGCTGTATTGGCGTTTAAAGGTGATGTTTATACCGGCCTCGACGCTGAAACATTGAGTGAAAAACAGTTTGCGTTTACCCAGAAGCACTTGCGGATTCTCTCCGGGCTCTACGGCATTTTGCGACCATTGGATTTAATGCAGGCTTACCGGCTGGAAATGGGAACAAAGTTTGCGAACAGTGGCGGTAAAGACCTTTATGCGTTCTGGGGCGATCGGATTACTGACAAACTGAATGAAGAATTCGCAGCACAGAAGCACAAGGTTCTTATTAACCTTGCTTCCAATGAATATTTTAAATCCGTGAAGCCGCGGCAATTGCATGTCCCGGTGATTACTCCGGTCTTCAAGGACTGGAAAAACGGGCAATACAAAATCATCAGTTTCTATGCCAAAAAGGCGCGCGGGCTTATGTGCCGTTATGCCATTGACCATAAAATCACCAAGGCAGCGCAGCTAAAAGATTTTGATTACGAAGGGTATGCTTTCAACGAATCCATGTCGTCGGATAACGAATGGGTATTTATTCGGGATGAGGTATAAAAATTTAATCAGGGTCAGAAGCCTCTGACCCTGAAATCACGTTACTTAAAGATCGGAGCTGCTCACCGGATCGGTAATACGCTTTTTCTTAACGGTATAGTAATCGAGCATCCCCATAAAGAATGCCGAAGCAACAAACGTCAGATGCATCACCACGTACCACAACAGTTTGTCGCTGGCGATAT
The DNA here is from genome assembly GCF_001583435.1 of Endozoicomonas montiporae CL-33. Classification (NCBI taxonomy): domain Bacteria; kingdom Pseudomonadati; phylum Pseudomonadota; class Gammaproteobacteria; order Oceanospirillales; family Endozoicomonadaceae; genus Endozoicomonas; species Endozoicomonas montiporae. Next base: position 4,534,781 of record NZ_CP013251.1, read on the forward strand.
TTTCCGCATCCATAAAGACTTTAAGCAGGTGAATGGAGGAGATGGCAACGATGGAAGCCGCCACTTTGGCTTTCAGGGACCCGGTGTCCATTTTGCCCAACCAGCTGAGACGTTCAGTGTCATCATCGATATCCAGCTTGGAAACAAAGTTTTCATAACCGGAATACATCACCATGATGATCAGGCCTGCAACCAGCACCACATCAATCAGTGTCAGTACTTTGAGGGTGACTTCGGTGTCTTTCATGTCGATCACGTTGAACAGCAGGTAGCCCACGCTCTGATAAAACTCTATAAGCAGAACCACCAGCACCAGACTCATCCCCATATAAATCGGAGCTAGCAGCCAGCGTGCCGAATACAGTAAACGCTCAATCAGTCTTTCCATACACTCCTACCGCAAATAATTAAATATCGTTTGAAACGCACATTAAGGATTCACAGTACAGGAATCAACCCAGATTCGCCCTTATTGAGCTGTACAATCCGGTTTCGTCACCTTTTATTATATTTAGTTAACAAAATACTTACATACATTTCATCTAGCTATATATACGCTACGCCGCATTATACAGTTTTGTGATTTTCGTGCCTTTTTCGTGACAGTTAATCGCAGTAAACGGATGTTGTTGTCCCGGAGTAGTAATGAGTAACGTCCCGCGTCGTAAAGCCTTTTTAATTTCCTCTCTGGCACTGGCTATTGGTGCGGGTAATGCCGTGGCGGGTGGTTTTGAAAAAGCCACCATGTGGGATGCAAAATACAGTGCTCTGGGTGGCGCCGCCGCTTCATCAGTCAACAACTCCAGCGCGATTTTCTATAACCCTGCCGGTCTCGCCTTTATCGAGTCCAATGATGTATCTCTTCACGCTTCTCCAACACTGGTTCAGGCCAATGGTCCGGCTAATGGTAGCGATTATGTGAAAGGCGAGCGCAGGTTTGTACCGAACGCTGGTTTCACCGGAGCTTATCGACTGACGGATGACCTGGTGCTGGGTTATGGTATTTACGGTGCGGGCGGTGCAGCTGCGAAGTTCAAAGATGTCACGACTGGTAATGATGGTTTTCTAACTGCATCACTCACCGACGATTACAGCACTGATATCAAAATTATCGAAGCAGGTCTGGCCTTAGCTTACAGAATCAACAATAACTGGTCGGTTGGCGGTACTTATCGCCTGACATACGCTTATGCTGACATCAATATTATGTCTGAAGTCTTGGGTAGTGGCGTTAGCGTTGGCTATAACGATATGAGTGGCATCGATAACTTCAGCGTTCGTCTTGGCACCATGTACCGCTCCGATGACAACCGTTGGGGCTGGGGTCTTAACTACCGATCTGAAGTAACTCTTAAAGCAGAAGGTGACTATAGTGCAAAGCTTGGGGGAATAAACATGTCTACCCCTGGCCAGGATGCTACTGCAAAAACATCCCTGCCAATGCAAATCTCCTCCGGTATTGACTACCTTTTAAACGATCAGTGGCGACTGTTTGGTGAGGCAACATACACCAACTACAAAAAAATTGATGAAATTAAATTTGAAAGTGATGATGGCAGCGTACTCTTACCAGCTCTGAACACTAACTGGGAAAACCAGATGAATTACCGAGTCGCTACCGAGTATTATGGCTTGGGCGACTGGACTCTACGAGCCGGTTACGTTTATACCACTGCAGTAGTACCTGAAGAATACGCAGCACCTACCTTTTCAACACCTGCTGTGGCTCACACCTATACCTTTGGTGCAGGCAGAGCGTTCATGGATGATACATTGCTGTTCGACGTTGCAGCAGAATACAACCGCATCAAGAATACAGATGTAAAAGGTGGTGGGAACCTGACAGATACCTCAAAAGCCACACCAGGTCGCTACGACTCCAAAGCCGCTGCGCTGCACGCTTCTGTTCGCTACCTGTTCTGACAAGTAACGAAGATGGGGTGTAATCACAACGATTACACCCACTCACTCATATCAATGCCATGCGCCTGACAAAATCGTCCTGCCACTGACATAACTGTCTGATCCGGTGGCAAATGCACTCCGAGTGAATACGATTGTTGCGTTAATAATTTTCCGCATTCGTTATAGAGCGCAAAGATCGGATCAATAAATTTCATCAACGTTGGATCATCAAGAATAAAGTTAAAGGTATGCTTGCCATTTAACACGGTATCAGCCGGAAAAGCCTCACCGTATTCGTCTTCACCGCCCATATTAATCAGCTTTGCAGAGCTGTTAATAAACTCACTGACCGGATAGTGGTTTTCAATAACGCTTTTGATACCCGTTGCGGTAATAACAAAGTCTGCCTTTTGAACCGCCTCTGTCACTAATGCCTGATCACTTCCGTCAATAAAGCAACTCTGCTCCGGCGATAACCCCGGCTGCAGTTCAACAATGTCAACGTTAGCCTGTTCAGCCAGTAACGCCCGGCAAATACCCTGCCCCACCTTGCCATAGCCAAACAACAATATTCGCTTGCCTGCCAGTTCAGTAAATCCGGCATGTTTCATTGCCCTGACCAGACTTTCACCGGTACCAAGTGTCGTTTCAATGCTTTTAATCACGGTGGAATCGACATCCAGACACACTGTATTGCTCTGGCTGAGGTATTTTTCCAGCCCGCTCCGGGTGAGTTCAATATGACCCAGAGAAGCTGAATAATCGGCATATTTGCCACAACAATCAAAAATCAAATCAAACGACTGATTGCTTGGAACCTGCTGATAAAAATGAATACCCAGCCTTTTCATTAAAGCCACTACGGCTTTGTCGGGTTCAACAATATCCGGCCAGGACAAGGTGATGTCAGCCTCTCCGGCAACAACCGGCAACAGTGCAACCTGCGTGTTACGGGTCAGCGGAGCCGCGTATAAAACGCTTTTCCCTACAAAGGGTTGTTCTCTGGCAAATACCTCTATCTGATCCTTCAGACAAGGGTATTCTTCAGGCGAATAAAATGACTGAATTGCCTGAGTGATTTCTGATTGAATAGACACACCTACACCGTTTTCTTATCGCTGTGCAGCGACCAGTGTAGATGCACTTTAATAACTCTTCACAAATGACTCTTCACAAAATGACTCTTCACAAAATCTGCGCCAGAAACTGCCGGGTTCGCTCGGAAGCCGGATGATCAAAAAAGGCATCAGGCTCCGCTTCTTCAATAATCTGCCCGTCATCCATAAAAATCATCCGGTCAGCTACCGTTTTGGCAAAGCCCATTTCGTGGGTGACGCACAACATGGTCATGCCTTCATAAGCCAGCTCGGTCATAACATCCAGCACTTCCTTAATCATCTCCGGATCAAGGGCAGAGGTCGGCTCATCAAACAGCATGACCTCAGGATTCATGCAAAGACTTCGGGCAATCGCAACACGCTGTTGCTGACCGCCTGACAGATGTCCCGGATACTTGTGTGCCTGATCCGGAATTCGTACCCTTTCAAGATACTCCATTGCCACTTTCTCGGCGTCTTTGCGTGGCTGCTTACGCACCCAGATGGGTGCCAGTGTGCAATTTTCCAACACGGTCAGGTGAGGAAACAGATTGAACTGCTGAAACACCATACCTACTTCCCGACGCACCTTTTCGATGTTTTTCAAATCGCGGGTCAGCAGAGTGTTATCAACAATAATCTCTCCTTCCTGATGTTCTTCCAGACAATTGATACAACGAATCAGGGTCGATTTACCGGAACCCGAAGGGCCGCAGATCACAATTTTCTCTCCACGCTGAACCTTCAGGTTAATATCCCGTAAAACATGGAAACTACCATACCATTTGTTGACCCCGTTCAGCTCGACAATGTACGACGACTCACTATTGGTTTTTATAGTATTCATTGTTACTCACTGTTATTCATTGTTCTTTCTGTTTTTCTTTAAAGCTGTTTTTCAAGACGTTTGCTGTACTGGGACATACCAAAACAAAATAACCAAAATACCAGACCGGCAAACAGGTACCCTTCAACGGCATTGCCCAACCAGACCGGATCACTCAACCCTGACTGAACAATCGCCAGCAGGTCAAATAAACCAATGACCAATACCAGACTGGTGTCTTTAAACAGGGCAATAAACGTATTCACAATACCCGGAATCACCAGCCTGATCGCCTGAGGCAGAATGATTTTGATCATGCCCTGCCAGTAGCTCAGCCCCAGACTGGCAAACGCCTCAAACTGTCCCTTGGGAATCGCCTGCAAACCGCCACGAACCACTTCAGCGATATAAGCCGACTGAAACATAACAATGCCAATCAGGGCTCTCAGTAACTTGTCAAAGACCACATTTTCCGGCACAAACAACGGCAGCATGACCGACGCCATAAACAACACCGTAATCAGCGGAACCCCCCGCCAGATTTCAATGTAAGCGGTTGAAAAGGCCCGAACCATCGGCAGCTTGGAACGCCTGCCCAGTGCCAGCAATACGCCAAAAGGAAAAGAGGCAATCATACCGCAAAGGGCTAATAACAGGGTCAGCATCAACCCGCCCCACAGATGGGTTTCAATGGTTTGTAACCCGGCAAAACCGCCATAGAGCATCGCCCAGGAAGCAAAAGGCATCACCAGCAAACCATAAGCCAGCGCCCAGCCTTTGCCTTTCAGCCGGGGTAAGGTTATCCAGCCAATCACAACCGCCAGTTGCAGGAAAAACAAATCTACCCGCCACTGCTGATCAACAGGGTAAAACCCATAGGTAAACTGATTCAGCCGGACATTCACAAACGCCCAACAAGCACCGGACGATGAACACTCTTCACTGCCCGATGCCTGCCAGGTGGCTTCTGTCACCGCCCAGTTCCAGAACGCCGGAACCGCCAGATAAAAGCCATAAAGAATAACCAGCGTTGTGATCGTATTCAGGGGTGTAGAAAACAACCGGCTTTTCAACCAGCCTGGCAAGCCGTCATTCATCACCGGTGGTTTACGGGGTTCAATCATCCTAACGCTCCACCATTGCCGTATAACGGTTATACAGATTCATAAACAACGACACGGTTAAACTGATCAACAGATACACAGCCATGGTCATGGCAATCACTTCAACCGCCTGACCTGTCTGATTTAACGTCGTTCCGGCAAACACATTGACCAGATCGGGATAACCAATTGCCGTCGCCAGCGACGAGTTTTTAATCAGGTTGAGGTACTGATTCGTCATTGGCGGAATAATCACACGCATAGCCTGGGGAATGACCACCAGCTTCAGTATTCGCCCCTGTCGCAGGCCAAGTGCTGCAGCGGCTTCTCTCTGCCCGCTACTGACCGACTGAATGCCTGCACGAACCACTTCGGCAATAAACGCGGCGGTATAAATAGACAAGGCCAGAAGCAGTGCCACCAGCTCGGGTATCAGGGTTAAACCACCAGATAGATTAAAGCGCCCCTGCACGGGCAGATCCCAGTTCAGCTGGACACCCGATAGCCAGCCAGCAATTAATGGTATGGTGATGAGGCTAACGACAGAGAGCGTTTTCATAGCCGGAAGTGTTCGACCTGACTGTCGTTTGTAGCGCCGTCCGACCCAGATCAGTGCAACAAGCACTAAAAGTACAAATACAAAGGCTCCGAAAAAAATCGAAGTATCTCCGGACAATTCGGGCTTTGGCAGGTAGATTCCACGAACATTTAAGAACAGGCTATCGCCCCACACCAGACTCTCTCTGGGCGACGGCAAAACGCCCAGTACCGCAAAATACCAGAAGAATATCTGCAGCAGCAGGGGAATGTTTCGAAAACATTCCACATAAGCCCCGGCAAGGCGGGCAAGCAACCAGTTAGAAGAAAGACTGGCAATTCCCACCAGAAACCCCAGAAATGTTGCCAGCACCACACCAAAAGACGACACCAATAAGGTATTCAGAAAACCCACGACAAAGGTTCGCCCAAATGAAAAAGATTCGTCGTATTCAATCAGGGTCTGGATAATGCCGAAACCGGCAGACTGGGACAGAAAATCAAAACCCGTGCTGATGCCACGGGTTTCGAGGTTGTGCAGCGTATTCTGAATAATCTGGTAACCGATCAGAACAATGACCAGAATCAGTCCGTTCTGGAACAGAACACCTCGCCAGACCGGATCACGCCAGCATTTCGCTAACAACGTTTTAAACGATACTTTAAGCATGGCTACACCATCGACAACCAATCCGATTAACGGAACGGTGGTGCGTACATGATGCCGCCTTTATTCCAGAGGTTGTTTATTCCCCGCTCGATTTTAAGAGGTGATCCCATGCCAACATTGCGGTCAAACACTTCTCCGTAATTGCCCACCTGTTTGACAATCTGCCATGCCCAGTCATCGGATAATTCCATGCCTTTGCCCTTTGGCCCATCCAGACCGAGGAATCTCTGAATAGCAGGGTCTTTGGACATTTTATTATTATCGATATTGGCACGTGCCAGCCCAAGTTCTTCCGCATTGATCATGGCTGACAGTGACCATTTTACAATATTGAACCACTGATCATCCCCCTGACGAACCAGCGGACCCAGTGGTTCTTTGGAAATGATTTCAGGCAAGACAATGGCTTCTGAAGGTTTGGACAGTCGCAGTCGCAGGCGCAGTGCGTAGAGCTGAGACTGATCCGATGTCATCACGTCACAGCGGCCTGCATCAAAACCTTTGGCAACACCGTCAGAGGTATCAAACACCACAGGGTCATACTTCATCCCATTGAGCCGGAAATAATCAGCCAGATTCAGTTCTGTGGTGGTTCCGGACTGAATGCAAACTGCAGCACCGCTTAATTCGGTAGCACTACGAACATCCAGAGACTTTTTCACCATAAAGCCCTGACCATCGTAATACGCCACACCGGCAAAGTTCAGGCCAAGGGTTGCATCACGGGTTAACGTCCAGGTGGTATTGCGGGACAGCAGGTCAATTTCACCCGACTGTAGCGCGGTAAATCGTTCTTTTGCTGTCAGGGGAATAAATTTGACCTTTTTGGCATCTCCCAGAGCGGCAGCAGCAACAGCCCGACAGACATCCACGTCCATACCAGTCCAATGCCCTTTTTCATCCGGGCTGGAGAAACCGGGTAGTCCGGTATTCACGCCACAGGTCACAAATCCTTTTTCTTTCACCGTTTCAAGGGTTGAAGCGGCATTGGCTGAAGTGACGCTCCCGGCCAGTACACCGAGCAGGCAGGTCACGACCGTAGTCATCTTATGGAAGCGGCTGGCCATACACTCATTTCCTTTATTGTTGTTTTTCTATTAAGCGTTTTATACCAATTCCGTTTTCTAAATATGACCATGAGCAAGCCATTCCAAATCGCTGGGCAAGGAAGAACGACAAGTAATAGCCAGCTATTGCGAGGAGTTCTGACGCAGAGCCATTGGTTTGGAATGGCTGCGCAATTCATGGGGTGAAAGTCTCATATTGACTGGTACTATAATTCCAAGTCACCTTTCTGCATGGGGAATGGGATGACATTGTCCATACCCACTTCCGTGACCTTGGCGCAGTAGGTCACCGCCAGTAACTTCCAGCCATTGTCGAACATGCCACTCTGAATTAATGACCTTGCTGTCAAAATACCTTGGCCTCCGGGATGCCGCCACCTCATTCCAGAACACTTCATTCGCTGCGTTACCAAGGTTTTACAAGTAGCCTCAATAACCCCTGAGCCTATTGGCAAGTTGTGCGACAAGTGTTCAGCATAGTTCATGCGGGTTCGATTACTTCTGAAGTACTCCAGCTCTGTTTTCAACTTCGATCGACGAGGGTGTCGTTTATGCTGGTAAGCCAGAGCTTTGATGACTTTTTCAACACCTTCGGGCTCCTCTTTGAGGATGTGGCGATAGGTGATGAACTTTTCTCTGGATTTGTTGCTGTTTTCACCATAGGACAGGTCAAACGCTTTCTTCAGGTGCTCTGCGGCATGATAGAAGTCTACAACCTCGTGACCTTCAGGGAGTTCATTGGCAAGGTAGGTCCAGTTGTCTTTTGCCCCATCAGCGACTTTAACAAGCGTCAGATCTGGCCTCTGTCGAAGAGCTTCGCTCAGGAGTGCGGAGAGTGATTGTTTCAAAGTCACTTTCTTGCTTTCAGGCATTCGACTCATCCTGACCGTTGAGAGGCGTTCACCCTGTGCATCGTAAAACGACAATGTTCCACAACTGGCCTCCTGACAGCCAGCAGGGCCACGGGTTCGCTTGCCATCGACTCTATTCTGTTCCCGCTTTTCCTGACGTTTACCATCTTTCATCGGCAACATGACGCCATCAAGAGAAGCGGCCGCAGTCACAGCTTCTTCAGGAACCTTGACGCTTTCCCAGAGAAAGTCTTCAAAGGCTTCCCTATTGGGTTCCCACTGCGCATTGAACTTTTTGGGTAGTCTGGCCAGAGAGCTTTCCGAGGGCGTCATGTTCCCTATCAGATCAAGTAGGCTTTTAGCCTCTCCGGGAGGCATTTGCGCAACCATCCAGACAGCTTGTTTAGCTGCTTTTGGTGTCCAATACCCCTCTACAATACCTGCCTGTAGCTCCAAAGGGATGATAGAGTGATCCTTACCGTTACGATAGAGCGTACGCAAAACCCGGACAGGGCCGACAGCGGATTGATAAGTTTCTGAAGATCGCAACACCCGATGGTAACAGACACCGCTTACCTCAATCGCAGGAACGTCAATATCAAGCCCGGTCAGGTCTTCTGCCAGAACGCTTTGCTCTGCTTCGATAAAGAGTTTATGGATCTCACCTTCATAGTCTTCAAAGTGCTTGATTGGGCTGTGTTCCTGACGAAGAACGGCCAGTTTTTGCTCAAGCTGTTGGATAGCATGACAAGAAAAATTGGCGGCTTCAGCTAGTGGCTGACATACTTGCATCGGGGCGGCCTTTCACTGTTGCGGTATCTTTTACAGTAACCATCATAGCGGTGTTTGGCCGTTCCTATGTAAGTCCAGAGAAAATTTGTAGCTGCTGTATAAACCACGGACGGCAAGCCCAGAAAAAATGGTCAGTATGAGACTTTCACCCAATTCATGTTTAGAAGATGGAATTGGTATTACCCAAGACTTCACCTTATCGATAAAGTGTACAGCAGGCAAACTCTCTTGCGATTTCACTGAAACACAGTGCAACCAGAAATACGCAGCAACTATTACGCAGCAACTATTACGCCATGCTTATTCAAGAGCACCGAGGATAAAATCAAAAAAAGCTCCCAATGCCATAGTTTGTGTTAAAATCCAGCTCTTTGCGTACTCACTGAGCGACTCGTACGAGATGACTGACAACCTGAGCGAACATTACAAAGCGATCATTGAATCTCTGGGTGAAGATATCCACAGGAACGGTCTGGTTGACACCCCCGCCCGGGCGGCAAAAGCCATGCAGTATCTGACCAGAGGCTACCAGCAAAGTCTGGAAGACATCGTCAACGGTGCCATTTTCGACTCAGATATCAGTGAAATGGTTGTCATCAAGGATATTGAACTGTACTCCCTCTGCGAGCATCACATGCTGCCCTTTATTGGCAAGTGCCACATTGGCTATATTCCCAATGGTAAGGTGCTGGGGCTGTCCAAGTTTGCCCGCATTGTCGATATGTTCGCCCGTCGCCTGCAGATTCAGGAAAACATGACCAAACAGATTGCCGATGCGATTGTAGAGGCGACAGGTGCCAAAGGCGTAGGCGTGGTGATCGAAGCCCAGCACATGTGCATGATGATGCGCGGTGTCGAAAAGCAGAACTCGTCCATGACCTCTTCTGTCATGCTCGGACTGATGCGCGACAATCTCCCCAGCCGGGAAGAGTTTCTGCAGTTTATTCGTTAATCGATTACAGCCAGCCGTCCCGCGCATGGCTCCGTAACATCAAAAATGTTCAGAGCCTCTTCTCTGACCCTGATAGTAACGGAGTCTCCATAATTGATACCATCAATTTGGGTGCGATGATTTCCAGAACGGAATGAGGCTGGAAATGACCAATTTAAAACCATCAAAATTGATTAACTTAGTTCTCAGAAAGAGAGCATCCCGGTTTCCATTTGCACAGAAACCGGAAAAAGCAGAGCAAAGCTACAATTAGCTCCAGTCCAGAATCACTTTTCCAGACTGCCCTGAACCCATGATTTCAAAACCTTTTTCAAAATCATCCACGTTCATACGGTGCGTAATGACCGGAGAAATATCCAGACCGGACTGCAGCATGCTGGTCATTTTGTACCAGGTTTCATACATTTCACGGCCGTAGATGCCCTTGATGATCAGACCTTTAAAGATCACCTGATTCCAGTCAATGGTGGTATCACTGGAAGGAATACCCAGCAGAGACACCTTGCCGCCGTAGTTCATGCATTCAAGCATCTGCTGAAATGCACGGCCATTGCCGGACATTTCCAGACCCACATCAAAACCTTCAACCATGCCCAGTTCCTGCATGACGTCTTTCAGGTCTTCCTGAGCAACGTTGACGGCACGGGTGGCACCCATCTTACGCGCCAACTCCAGACGGTAATCATTCACATCGGTAATGACAACATTACGAGCACCTACGTACTTACAGATAGCAACCGCCATAATGCCAATAGGTCCAGCTCCGGTAATCAGGACGTCTTCACCCACCAGGTCAAACGACAGAGCGGTATGAACGGCGTTACCGAACGGATCGAAAATAGAGGCCAGGTCGTCACTGATATCATCCGGAATCGGGAATGCATTGGAAGCCGGAATACACAGGTATTCAGCAAAAGCACCTTCCCGGTTCACACCCACACCAACAGTGAAGTTGCACAGATGACGACGGCCGGCGCGACAGTTTCGGCAGTGGCCACAGGTGATGTGACCTTCGCCGGACACGCGCTGCCCGATTTCAAAGCCGCGGACGCCTTCGCCCATTTCCACGATTTCACCCACAAACTCGTGACCAACATGCATACCCTTGGGAATGGTGTTCTGCGACCACTCATCCCAATGGTAAATGTGCATATCGGTACCGCAGATAGCCGTCTTGCGGATTTTAATCAGAACGTCGTTATAGCCCGGTTCCGGCTTTGGCTTCTCTGCCTGCCAAATGCCTTTTTCGCCTTTCAGCTTGGCCAGTGTTTTCATGATTCTCATTCACCCAATTTAATCTTTAAAAATAAAACGGCTGCCACTTGAGTAACAGCCGCTGTATTTCAAACCTGTTTCAGCTCCGGAGGGCTCAAAGCATCAGGCAATGACGCCCAGCTCGCGACCGACTTTGGCAAAGGCAGTAATCACCTTGTCCATATGTTCCTGGTTGTGGGCAGCAGACATTTGGGTACGAATACGGGCAGCACCTTTTGGCACTACCGGGAAGGAGAAGCCTACAACGTAAATGCCTTCTTCCAGCATCTTGTCGGCAAACCTGGCCGCCAGCGTTGCATCCCCCAGCATAACCGGAATAATCGCGTGGCCATTGCCCGCCAGATCAAAGCCCAGTTTTTCCATTTCGGTGCGGAAATACCGAGTGTTGTGACGCAGACGCTCACGCAGTTCAGCACCCCCTTCCAGCATATCCAGTACTTTGATAGAAGCACTGGCAATGGTTGGGCTCAGGGTGTTTGAGAAGAGGTACGGACGGGAACGGTTACGCAGCCACTCGACGATTTCAGGGTGACGGGAAGAGGTGTAACCGCCGGAAGCACCGCCCAGCGCCTTACCCAGAGTACCGGTAATGATGTCTACCCGATCCATAACACCACAGTGTTCATGGGTACCACGGCCATTTTCACCCACAAAGCCTACTGCGTGGGAGTCGTCTACCACCACCATGGCATCGTATTTGTCAGCCAGATCACACACACCTTTGAGGTTGGCAATCACACCGTCCATGGAGAACACGCCGTCAGTGACAATCATTTTATAACGGGCACCCGCTTCTGTGGCGGCTTTCAGCTGCTCTTCCAGGTCGGCCATATCATTGTTGGCATATCGGTAACGCTTGGCTTTACATAAACGAACACCGTCGATGATGGACGCATGGTTCAGGGAATCACTGATGATGGCATCTTCCGGACTCAGGAGTGTTTCAAACAAACCAGCGTTCGCATCAAAGCAGGAAGAATACAGAATGGTGTCTTCCATTCCCAGAAACTCGGAAATGCGCTTTTCAAGCTCGAGATGCACTGACTGGGTACCGCAGATGAAGCGCACAGACGCCATGCCGTAGCCATACTTGTCCAGCGCGTCGCGACCTGCCTCAATCAGCTCGGGCGAATTAGCCAGCCCCAAATAGTTGTTGGCACAGAAGTTAATCACTTCTTCGCCGGTAGTTACCTTAATGTCAGCCTGCTGCTGAGAGGTAATAATACGCTCGTACTTATAAAGACCTTCTTTTTTCAGGGCTTCTAACTGATCACGCAACCCTGCGTAAAAATCGGTTTTCATTTTGACTCCAGACATCATTTATCAGGGAAAACAGAACCCCTTTGCACTGATATCGGCTACCCGAACAAAACGTTCCCTGATCGCAATACCAGTGAAAAGGAGTACAGTTACCCATTGTAGAAGAACGCTGTAATATTGACCGAGGAGTTTCATACGCTAAACAGGCATTTGTACTTATTTCGCCTTTTAATGAGCAAAAATATCGCCTTTGAAGCATTCCGTGCATCAACTGAAAGAATATGCATCCAAATAATTAGATAGCTGTAAACAATTATTTTTTAACGCTTTTCTGGAATCTTGATTCACGTTCTTCATGATTAAGGTCTGCTTTCACAACGTCTGAATCGTTCTTTTTACAAATCTGCCGATTTCTTCTGTCATGCCGTTCGATTATTGAATGGTTTCCGGATTATCCAACAACCTGTCTTAAAATAAGAAGGGCAACGGCATGAATGGAAATATTGGCTCCGGACAACGTGTGCAAACCACTCATACGCCAGCAGAAGCCACTGCAACTTCAACCGGTAATAACGAAGCTACCGGACAAACAGACTCCCGGCAGAAGGTAACCCAGCTTGCGCCGAATACAGTCGCAAAAAATATACACACCAATGAACAAAGCCCGGACAAACCGGCAGACACACCTCTTCATACCAGGGAAATCCGGCTCCTTGAACGGGTCAGAAGTCGTTTAAGAGACTTCAGTGCATGGGTTCAGATAACTGGCGAAGTTAGCCATGCTTTTCCACTCGTTGTATCCACTTAAGATACTGGCATAGACGATAAGTAAAACTTCTGGCAGCGAATAGGTGATGATGTGAAGAGCGCTACGAGAATCACTCAGTGTCTCAAATCTGTCGACTATCAAATCTGTCGACTATAGGTATGCAGGAAGCCATCAAACTTACCTTTTTCAAAGATAGAAGAAGGATGGACTATAAATTCATGTACGTTTGTTCCTGCGAAGCTTTCGCTCTGGCAGCCACCTGTGAAAATGGCCAATGGTTTCGGCATAATGACAAGAAAATCACGGCAGTAGATGATGTGAAACACGAAGAAGGCACACCCTATCTTTTATCGTATAAAGTGGTGGATATGCTGCCCGACTCCTGATGAATGCTGAATCAGTCAGTATCAAGATAATATTAATCCCGATTTGTTTTTTCTATCCTATGCTGCTAAGTTCTTAGCGGTTGGGCTTGAGAGTCCCTCATATTATTTTTATTCACGTTTTAAAAGTCTACTGTTGCCATGCCGGATCATACTCTTCAGACCGTCTTAACAACGCAGCCAAATAGGGTTGCGGGCGACCGTGCACGATTTAGCTTTGCCCTGGTTAACTTTATGTAACCGGGGTCAGCTTCCAGTAGCTGACCTGTAAGAAGGTCGGCTCAATGAAACTCCCCTGTTCTGTCTTCATTCTCCTACTCTCTTACAGGTCCGGACTTCCAGAAACCCGTATCAACGAGAGAGAATATGGCCTCGATACAAACACAAAACGACCCTGCTTCGACGGATGACAATGCTTCTTCCCGTTCGGCCTTTTCATCACGCTTGGGCTTTGTGATGGCAGCAGCCGGATCGGCTGTAGGCGTCGGCAACATCTGGGGATTTCCCACCCAGGTAGCCGACCACGGTGGTGCTGCTTTCCTGCTGGTTTATCTGGTGATGGTGGTCATTCTTGCCTACCCCATGCTGGTTGCTGAAATGACCATAGGCCGTATGGCTCAGAAAAACCCTGTCGCGGCCATGGCGTCCCTGTCTGACAAACCATTCTGGAAAAGAACCGGCGCCATCATCGGTATTGCGGGTATTGTCACCCTGTCACTGATTATCAGTTTCTACGCCATCATTTCCGGCTGGCTGCTGGCTTTCATGCTTGAGCCTCTGGCAAAACTGGCAGGCATGAACGGGCTGGCTCACTGGCTGACCAGCTTCTCGACGTCGCTCAATCTATTCGCCATGTTGGCTTTCATGGCATTAACCATTCATGTGGTTCGGGCTGGCGTTAGCAATGGTATCGAGCGCTGGTCAAAGCGACTGATGCCCGTGATGTTCGTTCTGTTGATTGGGCTGGTTGCTTACATTATGACGCTAGAGGGAGCAGAGCAGGGACTGATCATGTACCTGAAACCTGATTTCAGTCACTTCCTTGAACCTTCATTACTGGTAAACGCCATGGGACAGGCTTTCTTCTCCCTGTCACTGGGTGTCTGCGCCATCATGGTGTACGGCAGTTATCTGTCGGATAAAGAGAGCCTGCCTAAAACGGCCGCTATGGTCGCAGGTCTGGATACCAGTGTTGCGCTGCTGGCAGGTCTTCTGGTTATTCCAGCAATGACGGTGGCACAGGCAAACGGTGTGACCATTTACGCGGCTGATGGCAGCCTTCTGGAAGCTGATACTCTGGTATTCACTGTTCTGCCCGCTCTGTTCAACAGTATGGGGGCGGCAGGCTCTGTGGTGTCCATGGCATTCTTTGCCCTGATGTGCATTGCAGCACTGACCTCAGCTATCTCTATGCTGGAAGCGCCCGTTAATACCGCCTGTGAACAGTTGAAAAGCAGTCGCTCACAGATGTCCATCGTTATCGGCGGAGCCGTATCGCTGGTTTCTGCGATCATTATTCTTAACTTCGAGTCATTGTTTGGTCTGGTTGTTACACTGACCACCGTTTACGGACAACCCATGCTTGCCATGTTGTTCGGCCTGATGCTGACATGGGTTCTGCGAAGGGATCGTCTGCTGAAAGAATTGAAAAAAGGGTATCCGGAACTGGAGCAAAGCTGGTTCTGGAAAATCTGGCCCTGGTATGTGAAGTTCGTTTGTCCGGTCTTAATGCTGTTTGTTCTGCTGAAATAACGAATCAGCTTATCATCCAACAAAGCGCTTTATTAAGCGCCTTGTTGGATCTTTTAATGCAACATCTAATGCAACATCAAACCTGCAATCTGGACAACAGCTCTTCCAGTGATGTTTCTGCAGAAACCGTCTCCACAGGGTATTCAACGGCAATATTGTCTGATGTACTGACCAGAACGACCAGTCCGGCTTTCAGCAAAGCCTCAGCCCTGATGTCCCAACCCGACTGTTTGGTAACCACCACTGGCAGCAAACCCCGGTCAAACAATTGCCTTTCAAGCACTGGTAAACGATCCGGATCGCTGACTTTAATTAGTGTCGGCTGTTGATGCAGACGGTGGATTCGTTCCTGAGTGGATACCGGCCCGCTGTGTTTCTGTTCAGATCCGGCAGACTCCACCATACCGGCTGCCACCGTCGCGTTGGTTAAACGGTCAATCACAATAAATGCGCCGGTCTGGCGATTGTCGGCATAGGGATCAACCGCCACAGGCTGGGTCAGCTTTAACAAGCAGGATGCTATTTCGTTCAGCTGCAACTCGTTAGCTGACTGCTGCTCGAGTGTGTTGACATCAACGCGATGGTGAATAGCAGCAAAACTGCCTGCTACCTGACGGGTAGCAAACCGGACCCAGTATTGCCGTCCCGGCTTCATGGACTCTTCGCCCATCCATACGACACTGGCATTCAAATCACTGAAAGCCTGAGGGGACTTTCCGCGATGACGGTCACTATCACCATCACTATGGGCAATCATATCGCCACGACTGATATCAATGTCATCCTTCAGTATCAGTGTCACCGCCTGACCGGCAAAAGCTTCTGAAAGGTCGCCATCATAAGTCACTATGCCGGAGACTGTGCTTTCCCGACCAGAAGGCAACACTTTGACAGAGTCCCCCACCTGGATAACACCTGAAGCAATGGTTCCGGCGTAACCACGAAAATCGAGATTGGGCCGGTTTACGTATTGTACAGGCAGGCGGAAGTCATCAAGATTGCGATCGTCTGCCACTTCCACCGATTCCAGCATTTCCATCAGCGTCTGGCCGCTGTACCACGGCAGGTTGGCTCTGCGCTCAACCACATTGTCACCTTCCAGTGCCGAGATAGGCACGAAGCGCACATCTCCCAGATTCAGAGACTCGGCAAACCCGAGATACTCGTTACGGATTTCTGTAAAACGCGCCTCACTGTAATCCACCAGATCCATTTTGTTGACCGCTACCACCAGATGGCGAATACCGAGCAGATTGGCAATGTAGGTGTGTCGGCGAGTCTGGGTCAGCACTCCCTGACGGGCATCCACAAGAATAATGGCAAGATCGCAGGTGGAAGCGCCTGTTGCCATGTTTCGGGTGTATTGTTCGTGTCCCGGCGTATCGGCAATGATGTATTTGCGCTTTTCGGTTGAGAAGTAGCGATAGGCAACATCAATGGTAATACCCTGTTCACGTTCGGCCTGCAAACCATCCACCAGCAGCGCCAGATCTATTTTCTCCCCCTGAGTACCTACCCGCTTACTGTCGCTTTGCACAGACGCCAGCTGGTCTTCATAAATCATACTGGTGTCGTGTAGCAATCGCCCGATCAACGTACTCTTTCCGTCGTCTACACTGCCACAGGTGAGAAATCGCAGTATCTCTTTTTGCTCATGCCGGCGCAGATATTCCTCAATATCACGAGCGATCAGGTCTGACTGGTGTGACATTTAGAAATACCCCTCTTGTTTTTTCTTTTCCATGGAACCTGTACTGTCGTGGTCAATCACCCGACCCTGTCGTTCGGAAGTATTGGTCAGCAGCATTTCCTGAATCACTTCCGTCAAGGTATCCGCTTCGGACTCAACAGCGCCCGTCAATGGATAGCAACCAAGGGTACGAAAACGCACTTTTTTCATTTGTGGAACTTCATCCTCCCGCAGTGGAAGGCGTTGGTCGTCCACCATAATCAGATTGCCATCCCGTTCAACAACAGGCCTTTCCTTTGCAAGATACAGTGGAACAATGGGGATATTTTCCTGATGGATGTACTGCCAGATATCCAGCTCGGTCCAGTTAGACAGAGGAAAAACCCGAATACTTTCGCCTTTCTCCACCTGACTGTTGTAAATATTCCAAAGCTCCGGACGCTGGTTTTTAGGATCCCAGCGATGGTTGGCATCACGAAAAGAGTAAACACGCTCTTTCGCTCTGGACTTCTCTTCATCACGCCGGGCACCGCCAAAAGCGGCATCGAAACCATATTGATCCAGAGCCTGCTTCAGTGCCTGGGTTTTCATTACATCCGTATGTTTGGCACTGCCATGGATGAAGGGGCCAATACCCTGTGCAACACCTTCAGGGTTGGTGTGTACAATCAATTCCAGACCCAGCTGTTTCACATGCCGATCACGAAATTCAATCATCTCCCTGAATTTCCAGAGCGTATCAACATGCATTAACGGAAAGGGAGGCTTGCCGGGATGGAAGGCCTTCATGGCAAGGTGCAACATCACGGCTGAATCCTTGCCAATGGAATAGAGCATCACCGGTTTTTCAAAGCCGGCTGCCACTTCACGAATAATATGAATGCTTTCCGCTTCCAGCTGTTTAAGATGATTCAGCTGACGGGATGACTGTTCACCAGACATAATGGGGAAGACCTGAATTTGGAATTGTTCTTTAATTCAAAGTCTATCAGTAGATAAGTAATAATAAATTTATAATCTATACTTTTATCGCATAATAATATATTCGACGGTTACTCACTTTCATCCAGTTTGTTCATTCGTAATTCATCCCTGATTTGCATTAACATGGCTCCCACAACATTTTGTCCAGTCCCTTTTCCATCTACCGCAGAAACTCCCCAGTAGCCGCTGTTCGTAGACGAATAAAAAATGGGTTTATCACCTGTAGACAGTAACTTGGTTTGTAGCTCAGTATTCTGCTTTACCTTTTCTCTAAGTGCTTTCAACATGGCTCCACGTTCATGCTCAATACTCCAGCCTTCGAGATTCGATTCCCGTACTTTTGACTTATCATTTGGATCATTGTGCATGTATTTAAAAAGCTCAACAGGATTGACTTTAGTACGTACTTCAAAATATTCATCTGAAAAAGGATTGAATCTTGCCGCATAAACGTAATGTGCAACTGTCGACCATTCTGTGCCATCAATGATTACATTAAAGGTACCCTTGTCATAAATTGAAAATTCTTTAAAAGAGTTGTCGCTGGCAGAAATAATGACATTATTCGGGTTATTAACATGGCTGCTGTAAGGATAAAGCGCCTGATAGTGTTCGGCGGTTTTAACACCCATCGGTTCATTTAAAGGCCTGTGAAAATCAAATTCTGGCCTCTTGCCTACAGCCTTCTGCCAATAGGGGTTGGGAGGCTGATTATCATTCACCCTTTCGCGCTGTAATGCTGCTTCAAGATTTCGTGCACATTCCTTGTAATCGAAAGCCATCAAACAGTTTAAAACCCGTGTGATCCGTTTGTGATTATGGTTAAACCCGCCCTTCCACAATGCATGTTTCTCCGCGTCTTCCTGACTTACAGTGATACTGTTGCGACATCTTTCTAACCCCCAGAAAGTCAGCATCTGATCGAAAGAGTTTTGGAATTCATGTTGCAATTCATCGTCACTTTCAATCTGTTGAACCATTTCCGGCGTTAGCAGAGGAGCACCAGGATTACCGGGGCTGACATGTTCATTTGGGAATAACAATTGAATATACTGATGCTCGCCCTCCAGTTGCAACGTAGTCATTTTCCGGATTTGTGCCAATGTGTGAGATTGACCCTCAATACGTCCTCCTGATCGATAAAAATCCAGCCACTGCTTCGTTTTCTCTTGTTGATCATCCGGATTGGAAGTCGCTGTAGTCGCTGTAGCAGCAGTTGTTGCTTGAGAAGCAGCTGGCGGCTGTGGAAATAACACAAAATCGGGTTCATCAGCCATTGCTGGAAGGTTTTCAGGGGGTTCCGTCAACACCGGCTTCAGATCCTTATGTAACCGCGTTGCATCCAGCACTGTAGGAGCTGGTAGCACTTTTGCCATAGAAGACTCAACCTGAAGTTCCTGCAATTTGCTGGCCTGTTGGCCTATAGCCTGTTTGGTATCAGCCAGTTGCCGGTCCAGCTCCTGCAGTTTGTACTCAGAAAAATAGGTTTTTGCCTGCTCTACATAGGGCTTTGCCTGCTGACGCAACCTCTGAACTCTTGCCTGAACGTCCGCTCCTCCCGGTTCCGGCGGAATCACACTGACAGGAGGCTTCCCCTTCGGTACAAACAGCAGTCGATAATTTACAGCTCCCGCACCGGCAGAGCCATTAAGCTGCTGCGATATGTTTTCCAATTGACTACAAAGAAATTTTTGACCTTCCAGCACTGCCAGACGATCCCTTGACTGATGAAGGTTCTGAACCAGTTGTGTAACCTGCGCTTTATCAGCCCCACCCATTTGAGGCGGCAACTTGACAGCAACAGGCGTCGGTCGTTCATAAAGTGATGTTCCAGGTAGGCGCAAACCCTCTCTGGGAATGATCGGATCAGCTGCAGGTGTATCTTTTGTTTTCGTATGGGAGGAAGGAGGGACAAAGTCCGTTGCCCCGGTAGAGGGTGGTTTAGGTCCGGATAATGACATAGCTGCAACCTTTTAACGTATTATCACGTTGTATCGGTCGCAGCCAGACTCCACTAAACCGGAGACGCTATATCAATAAAGATATGTTCAACACCGCATTCCTGTTCTAACCATGCACCGACAGCCTGAACCCCATAGCGCTCAGTGGCATGATGACCGGCGCTGAAATAATGGATGCCATTCTCTCGGGCAAAGTGCACGGTAGACTCGGAGATTTCACCACTTACATAAGCGTCCACTCCAAGAGCAAGTGCCTCTTCAATCATTTTCTGGGCTCCACCTGTACACCAGGCAATGGTTTCAATGTCATGAGTGCCGCCCTCTATCACCAGCGGCTCCCTGCCCAACTGCTGCTCCAGCTGTTGTGACAGCTCTGCAACGGTTTGCACTTTCCCCAGTTTGCCCCAACTGCCTACAGGTCTGGTTGTTGCATCCATTCCACCTTCTGTTGACCAGTTCATCAGCTTAGCCAGCTGGGCATTGTTACCCATGGTTGGATGACCATCCAGTGGCAGATGATAGGCAATCAGGTTGATATTGTGTTTCAGCAGGGCTTCTACGCGGCGACGTTTCATACCCGTAATCGTGGCGTCTTCGCCCTTCCAGAAATAGCCGTGATGCACAAAAACAGCATCGGCTTTCAACTCAATGGCTTTGTCGATCAGTGCCTGACAGGCCGTCACACCGGTCACAATCCGGTTGATCTCCTGCTTGCCCTCGACCTGCAGACCATTTGGGCAATAGTCCCTGAATAAACCCGACTGAAGTTCACCCTCCAGCTTATTCATCAGTTCTTTGAGAGAAATGCCCATTATTCGTCTCCTGTGACTCTATCGTTCCAAGCATGGAAAACGGTATATTAAAATATTGACTCATTATACTGTTTCACTGGCCTTTGCAGCGATCACCATGAAAAAAATTCTCTTACAAATTGGCCTTCCTATTTTTGCAGGCCTTGTTGCCGGGCTTCTGGTGATTGCCATTAAACCTGAAGTGGCAGGCTTTAAAGAAGGCGGTCTGAACACCTTCTTTAGCACCTTATTTAACCGCAGCAGCAACCTGTTGGGTACAGGACAGGTTTCTTATCGTCATGCCGTTAAGAAAGCAGCCCCCTCGGTGGTTAACATTGCCACCGCATCGCTGGATCGTTCCGGTACCTCGGTGACGCCGATTCCGTTTCGCAACAGCCCCGACCCGGATGCCAACCGGGGCTCTGGCGTGATTGTCAGCCCTGATGGCTACCTGCTCACCAACAACCATGTGATTCAAGGTGCGGAGCGTATTTATGTCTCCATGCAAGATGGTCGTGAAGAAATCGCATCGGTAGTCGGACGAGACCCGGATACCGATCTGGCAGTGTTGAAAATTGACCTTAAAGGCCTGCCCAGTATTCGTCTGGCAGATTCGACAAAGGCAGAAGTCGGAGACGTTGTACTGGCTATCGGCAACCCTTTTGGTCTGGGTCAAACCGTTACCATGGGCATCATCAGTGCCACTGGTCGTGATGATCTGAGGCTGAATACTTACGAAGACTTCATCCAGACCGATGCGGCCATTAACGTAGGTAATTCCGGTGGCGCACTCATCAACGCTTACGGTGAACTGATTGGTATTAACACCCTGTTGTATACCCGTGGTGGCGGCAATGAGGGCGTAGGCTTTGCAATTCCATCAAGAATGGCGGAATTCGTTATGGAGTCCATTATTAAATACGGACGCGTGATTCGTGGCTGGCTCGGCATTGAATCCCAGCCTCTCAGTGCCCAGCTGGCTCAGGCTTATGATCTCAAAACCAACTCCGGCATTCTGATCTCCGGAGTCTACCAGGACGGCCCGGCCGATCAGGCCGGCTTACGTAGGGGTGACATCCTCACCGGCATCAATAACATCAGCACAACAGATGGCAACAAAGTCATGAACATGGTGGCGCAGGTACCACCCGGCACCGAAGTGACATTACAGATTCTGCGTGACAACAAACCCATGGAGCTGAAGGCTCGCGTCAGTACACGACCAAGAATGGTTAATTGAGAGCAAAGAGAACCGCCTTATGGTCAAAAGCATAAGGCGGTATGGCAAATGCCAAACTATTTTTTGATTCTAAACTCAGCCGAACGGGCATGCGCCGTTAACGACTCACCTCTGGCCAGTACTGAAGCCACCTTACCCATCTCGGAAGCACCCTTGGCGGAAAAATGAATCAGCGATGAGCGTTTCTGGAAGTCATAGACCCCCAGAGGCGATGAGAACCTTGCAGTTCCGGAGGTGGGCAACACATGGTTCGGACCTGCGCAATACAAAATCATTTTGAATAAATGTTAAAAACCAATGAAAAAATGAGCATTTTCAGTGGTCACGGGTATATTCAAAAATCCAAAGGTTACAGGCCATTGACTATATGTATATTACGCCGCCGATGAATCATATGGTGTCTTCTGATTCCGGTATAATACTGAATGCTATTCGACGGTTCTGAGCTCGTCCATCAACATTTGCATTGCTGGCTACTGGTCGGCTGTCACCATACCCTACTGCAACTAACTTACTGCCGGGAACACCTTGCTCTTTTAGTAGCCTTAGAGCCATCGCAGCTCGAGCAGCTGACAATTCCCAATTAGATGGGTAAATACTTCCAGCTCGAACGGGAATACTGTCTGCATGCCCTTCAACTCTTACTTCTTGATACTGTATTGTTGAAAGTGTCTGCGCAAGTTGTTTAACCCAATCTTTCCCCTCATTATTCAGATGAGTACTGCCTGAACCAAAAACATTATCCATCGGCATTACAACATTAATTTGGTCACCTTCATTCTCAACTTCAATGCCGTCAAATGTAGACATATCATCAAAAATCTGGCTATAGATGATTGCAAACTGATCTTCTAAAATTAGCTCAACTGACGCGCCTTTTACATTTTTTGAATAGAAGGTGTAAGTTGAATCGACAACTTTCCAGTTTCCATTGACAGAACTGTCGTAGGAAAGCACGTTAAACCGCTTTGGAATAACCACTGCAATAATATTCTCATCCATGGAACACAGATTGCCGTGACACTCACTACCATCAACCCGAAGCTGGTAGCGTGTAGGTGACAGCTTGGTGAGAAACTTGCCATCAGTTTTTCTCTTCAAGTATGCATAGCCAGGGGTATTGTAAAAACCTAACTCCTGATAATTTCTTTCACCATAAACACTTTTTTTCCACTTATAATTCTCTGGTCTGGCATAGAGAATTTTCTCACGATCAAAATTTTCGTTAAATAAGAAAGCTGGATTACCTGTATTTTGCTCTCTGCTATTGTAATATTTTGTTGCAGTTTCCAAATCATCAGACAGAAAAAATACTGTTTCTGAAGTTGATGCCCATACAGTAATTGGAAAAATAAACAACAGCCACAGCTTAATTATTGCGCTCACAACCTTCCCCTGACTTTTTAATTTAATAATTAGAAGTATGCATTTTTACACTATAGGATTTGAAGATGGTTATGATGCAAATCACTTTTTTCTATATTTATTCCTCAAGTTAACCATCCCTGGTCATGTAAACTATTTTTTGATTCGGAACTCAGCCGAACGGGCGTGCGCGGTTAACGACTCACCTCTGGCCAGTACTGAAGCCACCTTACCCATCTCGGAAGCACCCTTGGCGGAAAAATGAATCAGCGATGAGCGTTTCTGGAAGTCATAGACCCCCAGAGGCGATGAGAACCTTGCAGTTCCGGAGGTAGGCAACACATGGTTCGGACCTGCGCAATAATCTCCCAATGCTTCTGCAGTATGCCGCCCCATGAAAATGGCACCGGCATGGCGGATATGCGGCAGCAGGGCTTCTGGATCAGCCACCGATAATTCCACATGTTCCGGCGCAATGTGGTTAACCACTTCACAGGCAGCCTTAAGGTTCGGCACATGAATCAGAGCGCCGCGATGATTTACCGAGGCTTTGATAATGTCTTTGCGCTCCAGCTCCAACACCAGACGATTCATACAGTCTTCCACTTCATGGAGAAACTCAAGGTCATCTGATACCAGAATGGCCTGTGCATCTTCGTCATGTTCTGCCTGAGAGAACAGATCCATAGCAATCCAGTCCGGATCTGTCAGCCCGTCACACACCACCAGAATCTCGGAAGGGCCGGCAATCATATCAATACCGACCTGCCCAAACACTTCACGCTTGGCAGTAGCCACATAGATATTTCCGGGGCCCACGATCTTATCAACGCGGGGAATGGTTTCTGTGCCATAAGCCAATGCAGCTATCGCCTGAGCTCCACCAATGGTAAAGACTTTATGCACACCGGCCAGCGCCGCTGCTGCCAATACCATGTTGTTGATGACACCATCCGGTGTAGGCACCACCATAACAATTTCTTCAACGCCCGCCACGTGGGCAGGAATGGCATTCATTAATACCGATGATGGATAGGTGGCCTGACCACCCGGTACATAAAGACCAACACGATCCATAGGCTGTACTTTCTGCCCTAGTTTGGTGCCGTTGCGTTCTTTGTAATGCCAGGACTCCTGAATCTGACGCTTATGGTAACTGCGAATTCTGTCAGCCGCTGTTTCCAGAGCTTTACGCTGATCATCAGGAATGGCATGTAATGCGTCCTGAAGCTGCTGGTCGCCAACAGTCAGTTCTTTCATCGAACTGGCTGTCAGGCGATCAAAACGACAGGTGTAGTCAACAACCGCTTTGTCGCCCAGTCTGCGGACTGCAGTAATGATTTCCTTAACGGTTTTCTGCACCTTGTCATCCGACACGCTTTCCCATGCCAGAAGCTGGTCAAGCTGGTATCTGAATTCATGGTCGTGAAAGTCCAGTCGGGCGGGTTTTAGTATTTTTGTTGTCATGGTTGGCATGTCTCCTGAACGGCGCGGGACATTTGATCAATTAACCGGCTGACAGCATCGTGCTTCACTTTCATTGAAGCCTTGTTCACCACCAGCCGTGAAGAAATCGTTCTTATCAGGTCTCTAGGCTCAAGGCCATTGGCGCGAAGGGTATTACCAGTATCCACCACATCAATGATGATATCGGCGAGTCCGACCAGTGGTGCCAGCTCCATGGAACCATACAGTTTGATCACATCCGCCTGTCGGCCAATAGACGCATAATATTGTTTCGCAACGTTAACGAACTTGGTCGCCACCTTGATGCGCCCTTCAGGCTCGGGCACCCCCACCTTCCCTGCAGTCATCAGCTTGCATCGGGCAATGTTCAGATCCAGAGGTTCATAAAGCTCAGTTGAACCGTGCTCAAGCAGTACATCCTTACCGGCAACGCCCACATCAGCCGCGCCATATTCCACGTAGGTTGGCACATCACTGGCTCGCACAATCAGCAGATTCACATCCGGATGGGTGGTGGGAATAATCAGTTTGCGACTCTGACCCGGGTCTTCTGTCAGTTCTATACCGGCTGCCTTCAGCAAAGGCAAAGTGTCTTTGAGGATGCGTCCCTTGGAGAGAGCAATGGTCATCTGACTGGACATCTTGATCAGGTTTCCTTATTCGTTATTCCGCCCTGAAGAGCCCGTAGTTTACACAAATTTTTAGGTATTTATTAACAAAAAAGCCAGCATTACGCTGGCTTTTTTGAATGCTGAAAGCTGTCTGAACGCTTATCCCGCAACGCGTCGAATGCTCGCACCCAGCTGTTGTAGCTTCTCTTCAATGCATTCGTAACCACGGTCGATGTGGTAAATACGCTCAACCTGTGTGTCACCTTCTGCCACCAGGCCGGCAATCACAAGACTGGCCGAAGCACGCAAATCTGTTGCCATTACCGGGGCAGCCTTGAGATTATCCACACCTTTGATGATGACCGTATTGCCTTCAACCACAACATCGGCACCCATGCGCTTCATTTCCTGAACGTGCATAAAGCGGTTTTCAAACACGGTTTCAGTGATATGGCCAGTGCCTTCTGCAATGATGTTCATCGCGGTGAACTGTGCCTGAATATCGGTCGGCATGGCCGGATAAGGTGCGGTTTTCAGGTCAACCGCCTTGGGGCGCTTGCCTTTCATATCCAGCTCAATCCAGTCTTCTCCCCACTCAACGGAAGCACCGGCTTCGCGCAGCTTCAGCAGAATGGCGTCGAGGATATCTGGCTGGGTATCTTTCAAACGCACGCGACCACCAGTCACAGCAGCGGCAATCAGGTAAGTACCGGTTTCAATGCGGTCAGGCAGTACCGAGTATGTACAACCGTTCAGGCGCTCAACACCCTGAACACGAATAGTATCGGTACCCGCACCTTCAATTTGGGCACCCATGGTTATCAGGCAGTCTGCCAGATCCAGCACTTCCGGCTCACGGGCAGCGTTTTCAATAATGGTTTCGCCGTCTGCCAGACAGGCCGCCATCAGAATGTTTTCTGTGCCGGTTACTGTCACAGTATCCATTAAGATACGGGCACCTTTCAGGCGATCCTTAATGCTCGCCTTGATGTAACCGTCTTCCACAACAATGTCGGCACCCATCGCCTGCAGACCACGAATGTGCAGGTCTACCGGACGGCTACCAATGGCACAACCACCGGGCAGTGACACTTCGGCACGGCCAAAGCGAGCCAGCAGTGGCCCCAGCACCAGAATGGATGCACGCATGGTTTTTACCAGCTCGTAGGGAGCCCGCAGTTGTTTGATGGTGCTCGCATGCACTTCTACATTCATGCGCTCGTCAACCATCAGATCAACACCCATGCAGCCAAACAGCTCAAACATGGTGGTGATATCGTGCAGATGAGGCAGGTTGCACACCGTTACCGGGTCGTCAGCCAGAAGGGTCGCAGCCAGAATAGGCAGAGCGGAGTTTTTGGCGCCGGAAATCCGGATTTCGCCGTCCAGACGATTGCCGCCTGTAATGATCAATTTATCCATCAGGTTCCACCAGTGCCCGTCAGTTAACTGTTACGCTGCTGCCATTCAGACTGCGTCAGGGTCACCATGGTGACCGCATGAATTTCGCCGCTGGCAATCATCCCGTTCAGGTGCTGATACACCATCTGCTGACGTTTTACCGGCATAGCGCCCTGAAATTCGTCACTGATGATTGTCAGGCGAAAGTCACAGCCTTCCCCTTCAACCAGCACTTCAGAACCTTGAATTTTCTCTTCCAGCAGCGCCTTAACCTGGTTGGCTAGCATGCACTCACCTCGTAGCAACAACCATGGAAACTGACAGAATCATCAAGACATCAGACAGGCTGTCTGCGCAATCTGCCCTGCATAGCCTTGCATAGCTTGTAAATAGCTCATACATAATTCATGCATAATTCATGCATAAAAAGCGTCGCCAGAATCTCATGGATTTTAAACAGTTAACAAGCCCGTCATTTGAACACCGACGGACTCGGGGCAAATCGGACAATGATATATGACCTCCCGACCAGCCACAAGCACCGGACGGTCAATCAGTCTCAACTAACTGGGCAGGAAGAGGCTTCCAGTAAATTGTCTATACCACAGACCTTGGCAAGGGCCTGCAGTTCCACCGGGATGTCAGAGAAGCAGAAAATTGTGTCGAAATTTCCACTGAGGCGCAGCCAGGACAGGCAGACAGACAGGGTAGCGCTATCGCCCTGATGCAGCTCCTTCAGGCTGATACGGATTTGCGGCTGACCAGCAGTGAGTTCATTCAACAACAGCTCACGGCCAGTCTGTTCAACCACGGCGGCATTATCAAAGGTCACTATTCCCCTGAGGGTATAGTGACCCGGTTCAAGGCGTTCCAGTGACATGGATTATTTACCCGCTTTGATATCTTTGCCCTGCATAATTTCCGCCCAGTTAGCGACTACGGTTTCAACCTTGCCATAGCGATCGACAGCGTCTGCAAACTGGGTCTGGAACTGTTTGGCGATATTGATACCGTCAATGGTAATGTTGCGCAGTTTCCAGCGACCATCGGTATGTACCATGGAGTAGAAAATATCAACACTGCGGGTACTGGTTCTGACACTCATTTTTACAGGGATACGGCTGATATCACCGGCAATGTATTCTTTCAGCTGTTTTTCCGGGGTTTTGTCCACCGACTCGATGGTCAGGCTGGTGTCATCCAGTGCCAGCAGGGCATTGCTGTAAAACCTTAACAGACTGTCTTTGAAAGTGGTTTCGAACTTATCCACCTGGCCGGGGCTGCGCCGGGTGTACTTGCCCATGACATAACGGGCAATCTGATCAAAAGCCACGACAGGTGATAACATCCGGTCTACTTCCTGAACGAAACCTTCCCGGTCTTTCCTGTACTTCTCTTCATTCTTGTCATACAGATCCAGCAAATTACGGGTAATCTTTTCCACTTCGATTTCAGGAGGCTGAAGCTGCGGTGCAGCCATAGCGTTAGTTGCCAACAGCAGGGTGGCTGCTGTGAAAAATAACTGCCTGATGGAAACAAGGATTGTTTTGTTCATGATGACCGCCTGTTTATTTGTCGTCTTTTTTATTGACCGCTCCCAGCAGGAACTTGCCGATCAGCTCTTCCAGAATCACCGCAGACTGGGTGTCCTCAAAACGCCCGCCATCTTTGAGGTATTCTTCATCACCACCAATACTGATACCAATGTATTTTTCTCCAAGAAAGCCCGCCGTTACAATGGCAGCCGTGCTATCGATGGGTATATTGTCAACATCGGCATCAATTTCCATATCAACCCGTGCCATGTAAGTGTGCTTATCAAGGCTGACGCCGGTCACCTTGCCAACGGTCACTCCGGCCAGAGCCACTTTCGCTCTGGCTTTCAGGGCTCCGGTGTTATCGAACATGGCATGCAGCTGGTAAGTCCGTTGGTTGGTATTCAGTGACAAACCACTGACTTTTAATGCCAGTACAATGAGCGCCAGAACACCGGCAATCATAAAGCCGCCGACACTGATTTCTACTGTTCTCATCCTCATTACAGTTCTCCAAACATTACGGCGGTCAAAATAAAATCAAGTCCCAGAATGGCCAGCGATGAATACACCACGGTTCGCGTTGTTGCACGACTGACGCCTTCAGAAGTCGGTATGGCATCGTAACCCTGAAAGACAGCTATCCATGTAACAACAAGGCCAAACACCAGACTTTTCACCAATCCATTACCAATATCGCTGACCAGATCCACAGACTGCTGCATGCTGGACCAGAAAGAACCTTCATAGATACCCAGCCAGTCAACCCCGACCATGGTGGCGCCCAAAATACCCACCAGATTAAATATGGTTGCCAGCAGCGGCATGGAAATCACCCCGGCCCAGAACCTTGGCGCAATAATGCGTTTCAGAGGATCAACACCAATCATTTCAAGGCTGGACAGTTGCTCGGTGGTTTTCATCAAACCGATTTCAGCCGTCAGCGCAGAACCCGCCCGTCCCGCAAATAGCAATGCGGTAACGACAGGCCCCAACTCACGGAGCAGGCTGAGTGCCACCATTTGTCCAACGGCATCCTCTGAGCCATAGGTAATCAGAATGTTGTAACCCTGCAGGGCCAACACCATACCGATAAACAGCCCGGATACGGTGATGATGATCAGCGACATAAAGCCAACGCTATACAGTTGCTGAACCAACAGAGAGAAGCGATGACCAAACCCGGACCGGGGAAAAATAGCCAAAACCAGAAAAACACCGGATCGTCCCACAGACTGGACATGATCCAAACCAAACCGGCCCAACTGCTCCAGCCGGTCGAATAAACCTGGACTCATTTGCACTCCCCGAGCAGAGCTTCTTTGTAATCCATGGCAGGATAATGGAAGGGAACCGGGCCATCAGCATGACCGTTCATAAACTGTATGACGCGGGGATCAGTAGAAGCCTTCATTTCATCAGGCGTTCCCTGACCAATGACATCACCATCAGCCAGAACATAAAGATAGTCAGCAATACTGGCGGTTTCATGAAGATCGTGAGACACCACCACGCTGGTGATTTTGAGTGCCTGATTCAATTTTCGGATTAACTCAACCAGCACACCCATGGCGATCGGATCCTGTCCGACAAATGGCTCATCGTACATGACCATTTCCGGATCAAGTGCTATTGCCCGGGCCAATGCCACCCGACGATTCATTCCGCCAGACAACTCGGCAGGCATCAGCGACCAGGCACCTCGCAGACCCACCGCCTGCAACTTCATAAAGACCAGATCGCGAATCATCGGATCTGTGAGTTCCGTGTGTATCCGAAGAGGAAAGGCGACATTCTCGAATACCGAAAGATCAGTAAACAGGGCACCACTCTGGAACAACATGCCCATCTTACGACGAAGCCTGAACAATTCGTCCCGGGACAGGCGATTCACATCCTGCCCGTCCACAATAATCTGCCCGGCATCCGGGCGTAACTGGCGACCTATAAGGCGTAACAGCGTCGTCTTACCAGTACCGGACGGTCCCATTATCCCAACGACTTTGCCCCTGGGAATGGTGATATCTATGTTGTTAAAAATACACCGACTGCCACGAAAGAAAGTGAGTCCGCGAATTTCAATGAAGTTATCAGTAGCCTCAGCCATCTGCCGACCATTCCTTGCTTAAAAAACTTGCCTGAACCACTCTCAGCGACAAGAGCACCTGAGCATAGGTGTGTAACAATCCATGTTACGGTTTACTTATGCAGTCCAATCATTATGACGGCTTTTACGTACATTTTGAATATCAACCGCACTTGTTTGCAAGGTTTCCGTGACTTGCAACGTGCAGTAAAAATAAAAAAATACTGAAATAAACGATGACAGGGATCGCCTCTGTGACTGCTAATGCCTTACCATTAGCCAGATTAACTATGAACTCCTCTCAAGAAGAACCGGGTAATCCCAACATGCTTGTTGCCATTCTCGCTATCCTTGCCGGCTTTATTATCCTGACCTGGAGCGCAGATCAGTTTGTAAACGGTGCTGCCGCAACAGCAAGGAACTTCAACATTTCCCCCATGCTGATCGGGCTGACCGTTGTTTCCATCGGTACATCAGCACCCGAAATTCTGGTTTCGATCATGGCAGCGTCACAGGATCATGCCAGCCTTGCTATCGGTAACGCCATTGGTTCCAACATCGCTAATATCGGTCTGGTTCTAGGCGTTACAGCATTAATTGCCCCTTTGCCTGTTAAAAAGTCTTTGGCGAGACGGGAAATTCCGCTACTGGTTGGCATCTCTCTCCTGGCTGGCATCTGCATTGCCAATGGTTTCCTGACTCAGCTGGATAGCCTGGCTCTTCTGGGAACACTGTTTTTAACGCTTTATCTGATGTTTCGCTGGCAGAAACAACACCCTGACGAGCCTCTTTTAGAAGGGGAAGAAGAGAGTGCCCCCCAACTGTCCGCAGGCAAAGCCTGGTTTTACCTGGTTTCAGGGCTTCTGTTTCTTCTGGGCAGCTCCCAGATTCTGGTCTGGGGTGCCACGGAGCTGGCACGCCTGTTCGGGGTCAGTGAACTGCTTATCGGTCTCACCATTGTCGCCATTGGCACCAGCCTGCCAGAGCTGGCAGCCTCGGTTGCCAGTGCCATTAAAGGGCATCACGATATAGCGCTTGGCAACGTTGTTGGCTCTAATGTCTTCAATCTTCTTGCGGTTCTGCCTATGCCGGGGCTGTTAGCATCCGGCACCATCAACCCTCAGGTTGTCTGGCAGGATTTCCCGGTTATGATGGGGCTGACTCTTTTCCTCGCCGCTAGCTGCCTGTTCGGCAAACAGCCCAAATACCTGGGTCGGATAATCGGATTCATCCTGATCAGCTTCTACGTTGCCTACACTGGGTGGCTGTTTCTGAACAATTAACCGAGCTATTCATGGAACTATTTTATGGAACTATTTTATGGAACTATTTTATGGAACTATTTATGGAACTAGTGTTTCCAAATCAGCTCTAATGCAGCTATCACTTCAATGGTGTGACTTTAAAAAGCGGGTGCCCGTGTCCATTCGGAGGTAGATGACAGTGCTCTATCTCTTGAGACATAACCGTTTTACAATAGGGTATTTGTCACCCATTTATTAAGACAGTTATTCACTATGACCAACAATGACGAGCAGTTCATTGCCATTGGAAGACGCACCATATCCATGGAACTGGAGGCCGTTCAGAAACTTCTGGACCGGGTAGACAGCGATTTTGCCCGGGCCTGTCAGGTTATGCTGGCCTGCAGCGGTCGCATTATTGTGGTGGGTATGGGTAAATCCGGTCACATTGCCCGCAAAATTGCCGCGACACTGGCCAGTACCGGCACCCCCTCTTTCTTTGTGCATCCCGGAGAAGCCAGCCACGGCGACATGGGCATGATCACCGCTGAAGATGCAGTTCTGGCTCTGTCCAACTCCGGTGAAACCAGCGAAGTGGTGACCTTACTACCTCTGCTGAAGCGAATGGGGACACCACTGGTCAGCATGACCGGCAATCCGGAATCCTCTCTGGCCCGGGCTGCCAATGCCCATGTTAATACCGGTGTTGATAAAGAAGCCTGCCCTCTGGACCTGGCTCCAACCTCCAGCACCACAACCGCTCTGGTAATGGGCGATGCTCTGGCAATTGCTCTGCTTGAAGCACGTGGCTTTACTGCTGAAGACTTTGCCTTCTCGCATCCCGGCGGCTCTCTGGGCAAACGCCTACTGCTGAAAGTGAAAGACGTCATGCACAGTGGCAGACGCATTCCGGAAGTCACACAAGGCACCAAAATCAGTGAAGCTCTTCTGGAAATGACCCACAAGGGGCTGGGTATGACCTCCATCGTGGACAAGGAGCGTAAAGTAGTAGGAATCTTCACCGATGGTGACCTCCGTCGCGCTCTGGACAAAGGCGTCAACCTGCGCAAAACCGATATTGATGACGTCATGACCAGTCACTGTAAAACCATTTCTCCCGATATTCTCGCTGCCGAAGCCCTGAAGATTATGGACGATCGCAAGATCAACGCCCTGATCTGTGTCGATGCCGACGACCAGCCTGTTGGCGCTATCAATATGCACGATTTACTGAAAGCGGGTGTTGTATGATCGATTCATCCCTGAAGCCTTTTGCTGCCAAAGTACGTCTGGCAGTGTTTGATGTTGATGGCGTACTGACCGACGGCAAGCTGTTTTTTGGTGAACAGGGAGAAGCTCTGAAGTGCTTCCATACGCTGGACGGTCATGGCCTGAAAATGCTGCAGCAGGCAGGCATCAAAACCGCCATCATTACCGGACGACGATCGACGTTTGTAGAAAAACGCGCCAGCGATCTGGGTGTTGATTTTCTGTATCAGGGTCGTGAAGACAAAATCAACGCTCTGAATGAGTTGCTGGAAACCGAACGTTTCAGCATGGACGAAATTGCTTACCTGGGCGACGACCTGCCAGACCTCCCGGTGATCCGTCGGGTGGGTTTTGGCTGCGCCGTCATCAATGCGCATCCGTTTGTTCGTCAACATGCGCAGGCTGTGACCGATAACCATGGAGGTCTGGGTGCGGCAAGAGAGTTCTGCGACTTTATCCTTGAAGCCCAGGGTAAACTGGAACCCATGCTGGCAGAATATCTTTAAATATTAATGCAATCAGAAGCCGGTATTCTGTCACTGGCTTCTTAAGAAACAGGAACCCCCCATCGGATGCCCAAAAATAGCTCTTACAAAAGCTATCTGTTAGTTGCCTGTGTGCTGATGACCATGGTTGGCATTGGCTACTGGTCGTACGACGGCGGTTTGCACGTTACCGGGCAGAAACGCCAGCCTGAAATACAGGAAAATGCCGACTACTATCTGGTTGATGCCACCATCACCCAGTTCAATGATTCGGGAACTCTGGAGTATGAACTGACTTCCCGGGCCATCACTCACTACCCGCACAATGACACCACCCTGCTCAAGACTCCCCATCTGCGCAGTTACAGCAATCCACAAAAGCCAATGGTCGCCGATGCTCTGAACGGCAAGCTGCTGCCGGGAGATCAGGATATTGAACTCTGGGATGAAGTGGTCATGATTCAGACCGACAGTAGTAATGGCAGCCAGGTACGTATGGACACCGATTTTATCACCATATACTCTGGGCAAAGTCTTGCTGTAACAGACCGTCCGGTTCTGATCACTAACGACACAGGTCGTACAAGAGCCATCGGTATGGAAGCATTCTACAAGGACAGTCTGGTTAAACTTAAATCAAGGGTACGAGGATTCCATGAGCCTAAGCAGCCCTGAGCTTAATAACAGCCCTGAGCTTAATAACAGCCCTGAGCTTAATAACAGCCCTGAGCTTAATAACAGCCCTGAGCTTAATAACAGCCCTGAGCTTAATAACAGCCCTGAGCTTGATAACAGCCTTGAGCGTTATAAAAGACTTAAGCAACAACATCCGCTTAAGCAGAGTGTAAAAAGAACCACGCGTTCAATTCTGGGCATTCTTCTGCTACTTCCTGCCATGGCAATGGCACTGCCATCCGACAGGGAAATGCCCATCGAAATTGAATCCGATACTGCAGACATTGATAACAAAAAAGGCGTATCGATCTACCGTGGCGATGTCGTCATGACTCAGGGCAGTACCCGCATCACTGGCGATGTGGTAACGGTTTACACCGAGAATCAGGAAGTGCAAAAAATAGTCGCCGAAGGTTTTAAAAAGCGCGCTTACTACGAAGAAGAGCAACCTGACGCCCAAGGCACACTGCAAGCCTGGGGACACACGATCAACTACAAGGTTCTGGATGAACAGATCCACCTGATCCGACAGGCACAACTGGTCCAGAAAGGCGATTCGTTCAAAGGTGAACGCATCGACTATGACCTGAAGCAGCAAAAAGTGAATGCCAAAGGTCTGGAAAACAAGAAGGGTGAAGGGCGGGTACAAATGGTCATTCAGCCCCGATCCGAGCAACAGGAAAAGAAATAACCTGATGGTTACGCTAAAGGCTGGGCACCTCAGTAAAAGTTACAAAGGCCGACAGGTTGTCAGAGATGTCTCTCTGGAAGTTAACAGCGGTCAGATCGTCGGCCTGCTGGGTCCTAACGGTGCAGGCAAAACAACCTGCTTCTACATGATTGTCGGACTGGTGAAAGCCGACGGTGGCAAAGTCAGCATCAACGACGATGATCTGACTTATCTGCCGATGCATGGCCGGGCAAGAGCCGGTGTGGGGTATCTGCCACAGGAAGCCTCCATATTCCGCAAACTGTCTGTGACCGATAATATTCTCGCCATCCTGCAGACCCGTAAAGATCTGAACAAACAGCAGCGCATCGACAAAATGGAGTCGCTGCTGGACGAGTTCAACATTGGTCATATTCGCGACAGTGCTGGCATGAGCCTTTCCGGTGGAGAACGTCGAAGGGTAGAAATTGCCCGCGCTCTGGCAACAGACCCTGATTTTGTGTTGCTGGACGAGCCCTTTGCCGGTGTTGACCCGATATCGGTCGGAGACATAAAAGCCATCGTCAGGCAGCTGCAGAGCCGGGGCATTGGTGTACTGATTACAGACCATAATGTTCGCGAAACACTGGATATTTGTGAAAAAGCCTACATCGTCAGCGAAGGCGGTATTATCGCTGAGGGCGACAGCCAGACCGTTTTAAGCAACCAGAAGGTTCGTGACGTCTATCTGGGTCACCAGTTTAGTTTGTAACCAGTCACATTTTGGGAAGAGGCCACCTCTTCCCCCGCCTGAGACTTGCCGTTTTTGCTTTTCACACCTGATATTCTGTGATTATAATCCGGTGACACGGAACGCAACTCAAAACGACAATGTGCATAAGTCAGTCGGTGGAGCTTATCCTTGGGAGCCTGTCGGGCAAACCCCTTTCCACCCGGCATAAAAAATGCTCAACGTTTGAAGTAAACAGCCATAAGCTGAGAATACCGCCCTATCTTAGCTATGAGAAGTCGCCATGAAAGTGGTTCATCATGCATCAGCGGTGTTTTTTTAAAGTAAAGGTACACGGTTGCCCTATGAAGCCCTCTCTACAGCTTAAAATGGGTCAGCAGTTGACGATGACACCGCAACTGCAGCAAGCCATTCGCCTGTTACAGCTTTCAACTCTGGATCTGCAACAGGAAATCCAGGAAGTACTGGAATCCAACCCGATGCTGGAAAGCGAAGAGGCCATTCTGGATCAGGAACGCCGTGACCAGGAAGCCAGCAACGCCAACGAAGGTGAACAGCTGGTTGACCTTAACGCCCAGGAGCCACCATCCCCTTCCGAGTCTCAGGAGCCGGAATGGTCCGAAAGCATTCCGAACGATTTGCCCGTAGATTCCGGTTGGGAAGAAGTCTACTCCAGCATGCCGGCCAGCAGTGATGATGAATTTGACCCGCTGACCCGCTCGCGCACCACCGAATCTCTGCAGGAATACCTGCAATGGCAGCTAAACCTGACACCCACCACTGATACCGACCGCCTGCTGGGAGAAACACTGATCGAAGCGATCAACCCCGATGGCTATCTCACAAACTCGCTGGAAGATATTTTCCAGAGCCTGACTTTAAATCCGGCATTAGCTGAGCTTGATTTTGATGAACTCAAAGTCATGCAGCGACGCATTCAGCAATTTGATCCCGTTGGTTGCGGTAGTGAAAACCTGAAAGAGTGTCTGTCCGTTCAACTGGCACAACTGCCTTCCCAAACACCCTTTATTCACGAAGCCCAAAAGCTTATTGACCACTATCTGGAAGCCCTTGGCAGTCGGGATTACAGCCAGATAATGCGTCGCACGCGGATGAAGGAGCACCAGCTCAAGGAAGCCCTCAGCCTGATTCAGAGCCTCAACCCCAAGCCGGGCTCCGAAGTAGACCAGAGCGAACCGGAATACATCACTCCGGATATTTCCGTTCGCAAAGTCAAAGAGCGCTGGGTCGTTGAGCTGAATTCAGAGTCACTGCCACGTCTGCGCATCAACAACAGTTATGCGTCACTGGTTCAGCGGGCCAACAGCAGCCGGGACAACCAGTTCATGAAGAACCAGCTGCAGGAAGCGCGCTGGTTTCTGAAAAACCTGCAAAGCCGCAACGACACGCTGCTCAAAGTAGCGACCAAAATCGTCAATTTTCAGCAAGACTTTCTGGAACAGGGCGACGAGGCCATGAAACCTCTGGTTCTGGCCGATATTGCGGAAGCAGTGGAGATGCATGAATCCACCATATCCAGGGTAACAACCCAGAAGTACATGCATACCCCTCGCGGTGTTTATGAACTGAAGTATTTCTTCTCCAGCCATGTCAGCACCGACAGCGGCGGAGAGTGTTCCTCAACAGCCATCAGGGCACTGATCAAAAAACTGGTTCAGGATGAAAATCCGGGGAAGCCGCTCAGCGATAACAAAATTGCCGGTCTTCTCGGGGAACAGGGCATAAAGGTTGCACGACGAACCATTGCCAAGTATCGGGAATCCATGCACATCCCGCCTTCAAATGAACGCAAGTGCCTAGTGTAAACAATGCCAGATATTTCTCACCGTTTTATCAGGACGCAAACCCTCAAGCCTCTGAGCTTAAGGCAAAAATCCTGTATTTTTTTGCTTCAGAGCAGCAACAATGTCGTGAACGGTGATAGAATCTAAACAGACCAGTTCGAGAATCCCGGGAACTGGCCACTGTCTCCAAACGGGATCAGCAGGAGAGCGTTACATGCAAGTCAACATCAGTGGACATCATGTAGAGGTGACTCAAGCTCTGAAAGACTACGTCACTAAAAAACTCGACCGCCTGGCAGCTCACTTCGATAATATCACCAATGTACAGGTCACCCTGAGCGTAGAAAAACTACTGCATAAGGCCGAAGCCGTCCTGCACATACGTGGAGCTGACATCAATGCGACCGCTGAATCCGATGACATGTACGCGGCTATTGACGATTTGTCAGACAAAGTCGACCGACAGCTGGTAAAACACAAGGAAAAGACGCTCGATCGTATGCAGGGAGCCCGAGGCTGAATCCAGCACCGACTGAAAGCTCAGGCTTTCAGTCGGCCTCTGTCAGCAGAAGGCTCTTTTTACGTACTCGCACTCTGTGAGTCTCCCAATCGTTGTATGATTATTCAAAACATTCTAACCCCCGAGCGCACGCTTCATGGTGTGCAAGGGATCAGCAAAAAGAAAATCCTGGAAATCATTGCGGAACAGATCAGTGAACATGTTCCCGCTATCAATGCCAAGGACCTGTTCAACAACCTCATCAACAGAGAACGGCTGGGCACCACCGGGCTCGGCAATGGCATTGCACTGCCACACTGTCGATCCAAAGCCTGTCCTGAGCCGACTGGTCTTTTCATTCGCCTCTCGGAACCCGTCGATTTTGACGCCGTGGATCGCGAACCCGTTGATCTTATCTTTGCACTGATTGTCCCTGAAGAAAGTACTCAGGAGCATCTGGACATTCTAAAAGCTCTGGCCGAGCGATTCACTGATGATTATCTGATCAGTCAGGTCCGATCCGCAAACTCTTCAGAAAGCCTGTACCAAATACTGACAGCACCTGCCTGAAGCATCTCAGGCAGTACCTCGCTACCAAGCCCGGTGAGTTATAACCTTCGGCAAATGACTGGGGGTTACCTATCCTTGAAATAAAGAAACAGGTTTTAATCTCATTGAGTTACTCTATTATTCAATGAATAAAGCCTGTCATTCGATACATAAAGCTCCGCATATGGGAACCACATGAAACTCGTCATCATCAGCGGCCGCTCAGGTTCAGGAAAAAGTGCCGCACTGCATGCTCTTGAAGACCAAGGGTACTACTGCATAGACAACCTGCCAGCAGCGATGCTGAGCCAGTTACCAGAACAGCTCAGCGTAGGCTCCAATGAGCCTCCCAAGGTAGCGGTCAGTATTGATGTTCGTAATGTGCCCGGGGCACTTGAGCAATTCCCAAAGTTCCTGAAAAAACTGAAAGATCAGGGCATCGACTGTGAGGTGCTGTTTCTCGACGCCGATAGCGACTGTCTGATGAAACGATATAGCTCAACCCGAAGAAAACACCCGCTGAGCAACAAAAACGTATCCTTATCGGAAGCCATTGAACTTGAAAACAGGCTGTTGGCGCCGGTTGCCTCAGAAGCCAGTATTCGTATCGACACCTCACCAATGTCCGTTCATGATGTCCATGAGCAGGTCAAAAGCAGAGTCGTTGGTTCCAGCACCAAAAGCATGACTCTGATGATTCAGTCTTTTGGCTTCAAAAATGGTGTACCGATTGATGCAGATTTTGTGTTTGATGTTCGCTGCCTGCCAAACCCATACTGGGATGAATCTATTCGAAAATTCACTGGACTGGAAAAGCCAGTACAAAAATTTCTGGGGTCGGAGCCATTTGTGAAAGAGATGCTTGAGGATTTGAAACAGTTCGTAGACAAGTGGCTGCCACGATTTGAATCCGGACAGCGCAGCTACATGACCATCGCCATTGGCTGCACCGGCGGCCAGCACCGTTCCGTCTATATTAGTGATCAGCTGGGTGTCTGGTTTAGCCAACGATTCGACCGGGTTCAGGTTCGACATAGAGAGTTATCCAAATAATGATTCAAACGCAAGCCACCATCATTAACAAACTGGGTCTGCATGCACGGGCTGCGTCCAAGTTTGTCTCAACCACCTCCAATTTTACCAGTCAGGTCAAAGTGGGCCTGAATGGTCGCGAGGTCGATGGAAAAAGCATTATGGCAATTATGATGCTGGCTGCAGGTCAGGGAACCGTTCTCGACCTGACCTTTGACGGGGAAGACGAACAAGCTGCAGCTGAAGCTCTGAATAGCCTCATCAATGACTATTTTGGAGAAGGCGAATAGCACTCATTCTCGCACCCTCCGGACACAGGCGCTTCACTTCGTGACCGGAGCTTTCTAATCCTGCTATTCCTCCAAAAGCTCCTTATTCCAATAGGCACAACATTCACTGCACTTTACCCTGAACCATTGAGCGCTTCTGAATAAACACTACCTGTTTTAAAGTTGAGGCGTTATCCTGACGAATGACTATTAAGAAGCCGTCTTAAAAGTCTGCGCGTAGCGAGGATCAAGTGAAACGGAGGATAAAAAGACAATTTTGCGAGGCGAATAGCCAGCTATTTAACAAGCAAAATTGTCTTTTTAGACCCGTTTAACGCAGACCGCAGTAGCAGCATGACTTTTAAGACGGCTTCTAAGAGATAAGCAATCTGAACAAACAGCAGGAATGGGTAAAATAGCTTTGTTAAACATCCACTATAATCAATGACAGACCAGAATTGACGTGGTCTGTAGTACTAAAAGCTGCTACTTTCCCCTACCTGTAAACGCATAGGGGCTTTTCAACTGAGAACCAGCTTTTCTTACACAAGCAAGCCCCAAAGCCATTTAAACATTATGCATACTTCCTAAATAAACAACATCAGGCGTGCAATATGGTTCAGCAACTGCAACTGAGTATCGGTGATAAGGAGCTCAAAGAGCTTAATGATGCACTGGAACACGGTGTTTCGCCGGAACTCAGGCGCATGCTGAACAGTCTGCCCGCTGCCGATGTCGCCCACTTACTGGAATCATCTCCCCCCAAGCTTCGCAGCCTGCTCTGGCGTCTGATCGATCAGGAACAGGAAGGTGATGTACTGCAGGAACTCGGCGATGAAGTCAGGCAGTTCTTTCTGGATCGAATGAACATTGCCGAACTGAAAGCCATTACCGAAGGTCAGGACGTTGATGACGTTGCCGACCTTCTGCAGCAGTTGCCGGGAACGATCACCCGTCGCGTGCTTGATTCAATGGACAGCCAGGACAGGCACCGGGTTGAAGCGGTTCTGTCTTATCCAGAAGACACCGCTGGCGGGCTCATGAACACCGATACCATCACCGTACGTGCCAGCAATACGGTAGATGTGGTTCTGCGCTACCTGCGTCGCCACGATAAAATTCCGGAAATGACCGACAGCCTGTTGGTCGTCAATCGCCGGGATGAATACATTGGCTCTTTACCACTAACGACTCTTCTGACCACGGCCCCTTCTGCCTCGGTTTATGAGGTGATGCAAACCGATATCACCCCCATACCGGCCGATACCGAAGACACTCAGGTTGCCCAGATTTTTGAAAGACAGGATCTTGTTTCTGCGCCCGTGATTGATAACAAAGGCAAACTGCTGGGACGCATCACCATTGATGATGTTGTAGACGTTATTCGTGAAGAAGCCGAGCACTCCATGATGAGCATGGCAGGTCTTGATGACGACGAAGATACTTTTGCCCCTGTTTTCAAAACAGCCAGAAGACGCGCTATCTGGCTGGGCATCAACCTGATCACCGCCTTTATCGCCGCTTCCGTGATTGGCATGTTCCAGACCACCATTGATAAAGTGGTCGCCCTGGCGGTTCTGATGCCAATTGTTGCCGGTATGGGAGGCAATGCCGGAGGGCAGGCTCTGACACTGGTTATTCGGGGGATGGCGCTCGGACAGATCAGCAGCACCAACCTGCGCTGGCTGTTAAGTCGTGAACTGGCTGTCGGTTTTATGAACGGATTGTTATGGGCTGCTCTGGTGGCACTGATTGCCTACCTTTGGTTTAACGACCCTATTATTTCTCTGGTGATTGGCTGCGCCATGGTGATCAATTTAACCGCCGCC
Source organism: Endozoicomonas montiporae CL-33 (assembly GCF_001583435.1). Taxonomy (NCBI): domain Bacteria; kingdom Pseudomonadati; phylum Pseudomonadota; class Gammaproteobacteria; order Oceanospirillales; family Endozoicomonadaceae; genus Endozoicomonas; species Endozoicomonas montiporae. The sequence goes on from NZ_CP013251.1 coordinate 4,576,207, forward strand.
GTGATAGTGGGAGCCAGTCTTCCGGTCATTTTGAAATCGATGAACATTGACCCGTCGCTGGCAGGTACGATTATCCTGACCACCATCTCTGATGTGCTGGGCTTCTTCTCGTTTCTCGGACTGGCGACGCTCTTTTACGCATAAAAATATCAGACTATTGATCTCTCTTTGAAACAGAGCAGTCTGAACAACTGCCCGGATAACGTCCTTCCGACTTAAGCCTGAGAATCGTCAGCCCGTCATAACTCCAGCGCAAAACGGGCTTAATCACCGGCAAAGCCATCAGCTTTCCCAACCAACGCCAGCGCGGTAATTGTTCTAACAGCAGAGCATAACTGTCGATACTGACGAACGTATTGCCATCGCTGGTTTGCGTATGCAACTGCAACATAGCCTGTCGGGGATCTATCCCCCGCTCGTTCAATGCCTGTTCCTGACCAGTGATATCAAACCACTCCACCTCACAGGAAAAAGACGCATTGCGCCAGCGACTGACTTCCCGAACACATAAAGGACAGGCACCATCAAAATAAACCGTGATTTTCATTGAACAGTGCCTCCTTAAACTATCAGTTCCTTGAAGCGATCAACATCCAGAAGCTCTCAACCTCCAGAAACGATCAATCCCCGGCAACCATCATGCCTTCGACTAAAAGAGAGCCCACCTGAACATTACCCCGACGGTCAACATCACTACCCGCCGCCACAATGTTCATAAACATCTCTTTCAGGTTGCCTGCAATGGTTACCTCTGAAACCGGATACTGGATCACACCATTTTCCACCCAGAAACCCGCCGCACCGCGTGAGTAATCTCCGGTGACCGTATTAACCCCCTGCCCCATCAGCTCGGTAACCAGCAGACCTGTTCCCATCTGCTGCAAAAGCGCCTTCTGATCTCCGGCATTACTGTCGAGGAACAGATTATTCACGCCACCGGCATTCGCCGTGCTGGTCATTCCCAGCTTGCGGGCAGAGTAGGTGCCTAACAGATAGTTCACCAGCACACCGTCGGTAATAAAGTCCTTGGCACAGGTCGCAAGACCGTCATTATCAAAACTGGCAGAACCCAATGCCTTTTTCAGATGCGGCTGTTCATGAATCCGCACCCACTCCGGAAAAACCGGTTTATTCAGATGATCCAGTAAAAACGATGCCTGTCGATAAAGGCTGCCGCCACTGATCGCAGAAAGAAAATGAGACACCAGCCCGGACGCCACCTCCGCAGAAAACAGAACCGGCATCTGTCCCGTTGACACTTTCTGGCTTCCCAGACGCTGCACGGTGCGTTGAGCCGCTTTTTCACCCACCTCAACCGCAGACTCCAGCTCTACAGCGTCACGAGCAACGGTGTACCAGTAATCCCGCTGCATATCGTCGCCCTGCTGCCCAATCAGTACACAACTCAGACTGTGACGAGTAGACACATAGCTGCCAATAAAGCCATGACTGTTACCATAGACACGACAGCCCTGATGAGTGGAAACGTTAGCACCATCGGAATTGGCAATTTTTCCGTCAAACTGACGCCCGGAGTCTTCACACTTTAAAGCCAGCTCAATGGCATCAGCAGCTTCAACTCCCCATGGATGATAAAGATCGAGATCAGGCAGGTCGGTGGCCATAAGGTCAGCCTCTGCCAGCCCGGCATCCGGGTCTTCAGAGGCGTATCCGGCGATGTCACAGGCCGCTTTTACCGTTTCCCGAATGGCTTTGAGCGAACTGTCCGATGTACTGGCAGAACCTTTCTTTTTGCCACGATAAACCGTGATACCAAAACCCTGATCACGGTTGAACTCAACGGTTTCTACATCTCCCACCCTGACGCCAACAGACAGCCCGGCATCCAGACTGACTCCAACTTCACAGGCATCAGCACCCTGCTTGCGAGCTTCATCCAGAATATCGCTCACCAGCGTTTTCAAGCGACCTTCTTCTGCTTTCGGATCCAATTCAGCTTTGGTTGTTGCGCCCATGAAACACCTGCATTCCGGTTTTATAAAAATGTTCCCCTAAATCCTACCTGCTAAAGCGGACTTTGTGAAAAAAACACGTCGTCTTCTCTTGGAATAGAGTAAAATGCGTTATCCCCTATCAAACAGCTACCAGTCTGGCAAACCATTCTTACCCCTTGGCTGCCTGAGTAGCTGCAGTGACAGATAAAGTGAATGTGTAATGTCTGAACAGAAATTTGACGAATTTGGCGACCCAATTGAGGAGATCATTTACGTCAGCCGCGCCGAGCTCAAGCGTGACATGAAAGAGCTGAAAGATATGGGCGAACGGCTGATGGAAATGAAGCCTTCGCTATTGGATAAATTACCCCTGGGCGAGCGCCTGCGGGCTGCCCTTGATGAAAGCAAACGCATCAAGAGCCACAACGCCAGAAAACGTCATCTAGGCTTTATCGGTAAACTGATGCAGGACGAAGACCTTGAACCTATCAAGGAACTGCTCAGTCGCCTCGACTCTTCCAGTGAAGAGTTCAACCGTCGCTTCCACCAGCTTGAACGCTGGCGTGATCGCATGATCAGCGGCGACAACAAAGTCCTGACCGACTATCTGGAACAGCACCCGGAAGCTGACCATCAGCATATTCGCCAACTGGTTCGTAACGCCAAAAAAGAAGCGGAACAAAACAAGCCACCGGCATCAGCACGCAAACTGTTTAAGTACCTGCGTGAAGTAGACGAGCTGTAAGCCTCACTTCAAATCCTGCGGACAGTCTGAAAAAATACCGTCTACGCCCCAGCCCTTTAGTCTGCTGAAGAGCTGGGTGTCATTAACGGTATAACAGTAAAGCTCATACCCTGCAGATTTCACATTCTTTGCGCCTGCTTCTTTCAGCTTTTTAGCATTGACATGAATACTGACAGCGCCAACCTGCTTTGCTTTGTGACGCCAGCTGCGAGGCAGGGTTTCAAACAGGCAACCAATACGGTATTCCGAACGCCTTCTGAACAGCACCAGAGCCTTATGGTTAAAGCTGGATACCAGTAGCTTGTCCGACGGGAAATTTTCCCGCTCCAAAGCAGTGACTACCCGATCAACCAGCAGGTGCAGATCACAACGGTTGGGTTTTAATTCAAGATTCAACCCAAGACCCAGATCCTTGATAAGCCTGAGCGTTTCATCTAGCTGAGGAACCCGCTCTCCCTGCCATTGCCCAGAATGCCACCCCCCGGCATCAAGAGACTTCACAGAGTCGAACGTCTGCTTTTTCAAATGCCCCCGACCATTCGTCGTTCGATTCAATCGAGGGTCATGAAACATCACAGCCGAGCCATCACCCAGTAATGTCACATCCAGCTCAATCCACTCCAGCCCCAACTCCGCCGCCTTGCGAATACCGGCCAGCGTATTTTCCGGAGCCAGGCTTGCCACGCCGCGATGACCAATCACTTCACTCATCAACAGGCTCATCGATATTTCCATTTAACAGCTTCCAGGACTGTTTACATTAACAGGGTTTTCTTCCGGCGCAATGTACAAATCTGGGCAAAGAGACAACACTGTCCGGCTGATTACAGAACTGCCTCAAGTCACTTAACAACTGGCGAAACTCGTCTTTCTCCAGCAAGCCTTCTTCCAGTAAACCTTTCCGTAACGTTTCCATGGTCAGTGGCACAAATTGTTTGCCTTCACCTTCCAGGTACACCAAATTTTCTACTTCTATATTAATGTGCAGAAATTTTTGCTTACGCAACATGGATGGTAGCCACTGACCGCAGTCAGAATGACCGCCACGAACATCAATAATCCGCGCCAACAACTCCGCACTCTTTTGATAGGCATCATTATCAGGCCAGCAGTACTGCCCTTCACAATCGATGGTTTGTGCGATGAACAGGCCGCCCGGTTTCAGATAACGACTCAGTTTCCGAATGGATGTTTCCGGATCTGCCAGATGTTCAAGAAGATGGCGGCAATACACCACATCAAACTGCTGATCAAAAGACACGCCGTCTTCCTCAAGATCCAGAACCTGAAAGCTTACACCACTGGTGTCCGAGAACTTTTTCCGGGCCAGCTCAATAGTCTCTTCGTCCATATCAAAGCCAGTCACGCCACCGTCACTGCCCAGAAAGTCTTTTAAATGACGGGTAATCGATCCAGCACCGCAACCTGCCTCCAGACAGCTCATACCTTCACGTACACCCTGGGATACAAGAAAGTTATAGCTTGATGGCCAGCTGAGTCGGGTAAGAACCTCCAGGCGGGAGGCTCCAAGAACGCCGTGAACAAACGCATAATGCAAACTTCCCAATGTCTCCGTCATTTCACTACTGCCTTTTAATTGTGTTTAGAAAGCCAATACATATCAGTCAGGTACTCACACCAATCACAGGTAGCTGTCCAATGAACCAGAAATATTGAATTCCGTCTGAACAGTTACTTATGCAACAAATACAGGGTAGATCATTCAGAGCGACTTTTTTGTCTATGCTAGAAGCCTGTGGGACTATTGATAACAGACAGGTAATCTCGATGGATGATGTACTGCTCAGCATTGATGTCGGAAGTGGCAGTCTGCGCTGCGCTCTGACGACCACTGACGGGAAAATTCTGGCGCAGCAAAAACACCCGATTCGCTGTTGGAAACCGGCGGGCAAAATGGCTTTTTCATCGGATGATATCTGGAGTGGTCTGGTGGACACCATCAAGAACCTGATATCACTGTCCAGTTATGAACCCGACTGCTTAAAAGGCATAGGGCTTGATGCCAATGCGTCCATGCTGTTTTTAACGGCGGATATGAAACCCATTGCCTTACCGGATAACCCTGAGTGCGACATCTATGGCTGGATGGATCACAGGGCACTGCCGCAGTCGGAACAGTTTTCCTCCGTTATGCAACGCTCCGGCAGCAACCAGAGAATGATTCCGGAAACCAATATCGCCCGCGCCCTCTGGTTAAAACAGACTCATCCGGAACTCTGGAAACAGTGTTACTGCATCATCGATCTCAGTGACTATCTGGTCTGGAAACTGACCGATATGCTGACTTACACCAACAGTTCACTGTCTCGCCGCTTCGATGACCAACTGATTGAAGCCCTGGACTTTGTTGATGTGAAAGAGCGTCTGCACGGCATTCACCTGCCTATTGGCAATGCCGTCGGAGAGGGCTTGAGCAAAGCAGCAGCAAAATCATTAAAACTTCCTGCTGGCATTCCAGTAGCCAGTGCCATAACCGATGGCTATGGCGGCACGCTGGCGACCGTCATGTCACGACACATAAATGAGCCGGTCAACACTTCGGATGTTGCATTGAAACGCCTGAGCATGATTGTCGGAACATCCACCATTTACATTGCTACAAGCCTCCGGCCTGTCAACATTTTCGGGACATGGGGCCCCACTCCTTCTGTTCTGCAAGGGCTCTACCATAATACCGTTGGTCAAAGTGCCGCAGGTATTCTGCTGGATTACATACTGGTCAACCACCCTGCCAGTGATCTAGCCAGCAACAGAGCAAGACAAAAAGGACTCAGAATTACTGAATACCTGAACGCACGGCTTGAGGAGCTTGCAGGAGAAGAACCCGTCGCCTGCCTGACGACAAACCTTCACATGCTCCCTTACTTTGCAGGCAATCGAACACCCAGAATGAATATGACACTGACAGGAATGATCAGCGGACTCGTTCTCGATAACAGTGAAGAAAACCTTGCGCTGCATTATCTATGCGCCATTCAGGCTCTGGCACTGGGTGCCCGCCACAACATCGAAACACTGATATCAGCAGGGTATGAGTTTGATCTGTTGACTCCGGCAGGTGGTCTGGCAAAAAACCCTCTGTTTCTGGCAGAACACTGTAACGCGAGTGGCCTGCCAGCCGCCATTCCAGAGCAGCCTGACGCCATGCTGTTATCCGGAGCCATGACTGCCGGGCTGGCTGCCGGACTCTATCCTGACTGGGTGAGCGCGATTCAGTCTGTCAGTCGTTATGAAGAAATCATTAATCCGGATCCGGATCTGACGGATTACTACGAGAGAAAGTACTGTGTCTTTCTGGAAATGTATGAAGACCAGATGAAATACAGGAAAGTAATGAGTGGGGAAGGATATTAATAAGCCTCCAGTTTAGAGAATTACGTGTACCAAGGTACTTCATAAAACCCGCTAAGATAGGGTTTTATGAGTTCCTATTGTCCTGAGATGCCCTAATATTACCATTTAACGGCAAATACAGGGCTACCAAAGCACATAGACCTGCCAGAAATACGTGATTTCAGGTCCAAATCAGTGGGTTTAATGAAGCAGGCTTCCAAAAGTGGCTGCGGAATCCATTGTGCTGCAATGCCTAAGACGAACTTAAATAAGTTGTACTATTGTACACATAATTCTCTAATGTGGAGTTATAAATACTGTTATGATTAAAAGCGGCATATTTGTGATTGTTTCACTATTTTCTCCTGCGGTGCTGGCTGCCTATAAATGGATTGGCCCGTTTAATTTAGAAGAAGTTTATCTCTGGCATTATGATGCTTATGCCCTCACCTCTGTCAAGGTTGCCCAATCGGATATAAAAACCGGTTGTGCTTATAGTGATAATGCAAGGGTGTATAGTTATTGGGCTAAATCTTCTATTAATTTTTATAACACTAGCTGGCTATCAACGGCTCTTGCAGCACATGTCCATAAGAAGAAAGTGATGCTTTTTGTAGATCAAACTAACTGTAGCCGCGTGGCTGGCGCTCATATTAATGGAATAAAAATATTACTTGATTGATGTTCTAGAATTATTTTTAGTTTTCTGTACTCTAGTTTAGAGAATTATAAGCACGGAAGTTCTGTATTTTTCGAATAAGAATAGAGGGTAGTGGGCCAGAACTGTTATATCGCGTGAATATTGACCCCAAACTCAACTTTATTAATCAATAATCCAATAACAATATCGTGCATCTTTTCGAGCTTTGAAAAACAAATTGTCTTTCTGGCCAACCGTTTAATCCAAGTCCGAAAATTAAGGTTTTTACGCTCTATCTTCTGAGTGTTTGCTTTACCAATAATATGCATGTTTTCATCAAGGTGTCGCTCATAGGCTCCCCAATCATCGGTGTAAAATTTATTAATACCAAATGGCTTCAGAAGTGTTTTGAGTTCTTTAAAAACTTCATCTTTCCGTTTTCCGAAAACATAAGCAAGCACGGTATTTGTAGCGTGATCAACAGCATACCAAAGCCAGCGTTGGTTCGATTTATCATGAACATACGACCACTGCTCATCTAGCTCAGCCTCTTGGCAGACAAGCCCTACATGAATAATTGCATCTGACTTGAGATCAATAGTTTGAATATTTGGGTTGACCTTTACCAGACCGCTTTCTTTTTTTTTAGAGTCTTTATTACTGTTGTCTTGCTTATTCCGAGTACTTTACTTGTATCCCTGATTCCGCTGCCATTTATTGCCATATCGATGATTTTTTCTTTAACGCCAGGCTCACAGGCCTTGTAGCGATATTCAAGCATGAAGGTTTTGATTTCACATTTGTCATTACAGCAATAGTATCGTGGAACATCATGAGTGCTGTATCCGAAAGGCCGAACTTGGTTACTGCCACATGTTGTACAGAGGACTTGCGTAAGGCACATTTTTAAACCGCATTTTTCAAAGTTGCCGAATGTCGTATTTTAGCAGACAGGGCTAGAATCACAGAACTGTGCCACTACCGAATAGAGTTAAGAAACTGTTTCACCTACCAAGGGAAAACGGCTGCCATGCTCACTTCAGAACAAAGAACAATCCTTCAGGAGCTTTCTCTTTATACTTATACGACATTTCTTATCGGTGTCGGGTACGCAGCTGCTGGAACCGATATGAACAAAAATTGGAGCTGACATCAGAGGAAATAGACGATAGTACGGACAGTATTTTGCCGAAAGCGGCATACTTCTTAAGAAAAGGAAGTGTACTGACTGTTTGGACAGACTGCTAAACAGCAGGCTGAAGGACTGGTTTTCGTGAAGAAAAAATCTAACCAAACAGTCGTACATTTAAAACTCTAAAGTAGAGCAATAAGCTATACGTACTTACAAACAAAAAAACCGCTACCTGAACGGCAACGGGTTTTAAAATTTGGGGTGGACAATGGGGCTCGAACCCACGACCGCTGGAATCACAATCCAGAGCTCTACCAACTGAGCTATGCCCACCACAATTTGTCTTTTCGGAAGAAGAAGCTGCTTTGCTGGCCGCCTCAACCAGACGCCGCTTAGTATAAGGATTACGCTTTGCTATGCAAGCTTTTTTTCATCTTTAAAAACAACCACTTGAGAGAGGCATTAAGAGCTAACCATAGATCAGGTCAAAGAAGAGCCGCCGGAGCCTCGATACCTGAAGCTGTTTAACCTTGTCACAACCGATTCAGATGACACTGACTGTCTGATAACCCGAAAAGCTGCTCGATAAGCCTTAAAGACGACTACTGACATATATAAGTATTCAAACAGAAACCCTTAATGTAAAGAGTGACAACAACGTTTTATGTTGATCAATTCCTTTAGATAAATAATCGTCCAATTGACCGTACAGAAATTATAATTACCAGTTATCAACATCCTATTTAAACCAGCTTCCAACAGTCAGGAACCTCTCAAGCATAAAATGAAGCCACAAAAATCCATTGGGTGAAAGTCTCATACTGACCATTTTTTCTGGGCTTGCCGTCCGTGGTTTATACAGCAGCTACAAATTTTCTCTGGACTTACATAGGAACGGCCAAACACCGCTATGATGGTTACTGTAAAAGATACCGCAACAGTGAAAGGCCGCCCCGATGCAAGTATGTCAGCCACTAGCTGAAGCCGCCAATTCTTCTTGTCATGCTATCCAACAGCTTGAGCAAAAACTGGCCGTTCTTCGTCAGGAACACAGCCCAATCAAGCACTTTGAAGACTATGAAGGTGAGGGTAGTGGCACAGTTCTGTGATTCTAGCCCTGTCTGCTAAAATACGACATTCGGCAACTTTGAAAAATGCGGTTTAAAAATGTGCCTTACGCAAGTCCTCTGTACAACATGTGGCAGTAACCAAGTTCGGCCTTTCGGATACAGCACTCATGATGTTCCACGATACTATTGCTGTAATGACAAATGTGAAATCAAAACCTTCATGCTTGAATATCGCTACAAGGCCTGTGAGCCTGGCGTTAAAGAAAAAATCATCGATATGGCAATAAATGGCAGCGGAATCAGGGATACAAGTAAAGTACTCGGAATAAGCAAGACAACAGTAATAAAGACTCTAAAAAAAAAGAAAGCGGTCTGGTAAAGGTCAACCCAAATATTCAAACTATTGATCTCAAGTCAGATGCAATTATTCATGTAGGGCTTGTCTGCCAAGAGGCTGAGCTAGATGAGCAGTGGTCGTATGTTCATGATAAATCGAACCAACGCTGGCTTTTGTATGCTGTTGATCACGCTACAAATACCGTGCTTGCTTATGTTTTCGGAAAACGGAAAGATGAAGTTTTTAAAGAACTCAAAACACTTCTGAAGCCATTTGGTATTAATAAATTTTACACCGATGATTGGGGAGCCTATGAGCGACACCTTGATGAAAACATGCATATTATTGGTAAAGCAAACACTCAGAAGATAGAGCGTAAAAACCTTAATTTTCGGACTTGGATTAAACGGTTGGCCAGAAAGACAATTTGTTTTTCAAAGCTCGAAAAGATGCACGATATTGTTATTGGATTATTGATTAATAAAGTTGAGTTTGGGGTCAATATTCACGCGATATAACAGTTCTGGCCCACTACCAAGGTGAGATCCATAAACTCTTTATCGAAGCAGAGCAAAGCGTTCTGGCAGAAGACCTGACCGGGCTTGATATTGACGTTCCTGCGATTGAGGTAAGCGGTGTCTGTTACCATCGGGTGTTGCGATCTTCAGAAACTTATCAATCCGCTGTCGGCCCTGTCCGGGTTTTGCGTACGCTCTATCGTAACGGTAAGGATCACTCTATCATCCCTTTGGAGCTACAGGCAGGTATTGTAGAGGGGTATTGGACACCAAAAGCAGCTAAACAAGCTGTCTGGATGGTTGCGCAAATGCCTCCCGGAGAGGCTAAAAGCCTACTTGATCTGATAGGGAACATGACGCCCTCGGAAAGCTCTCTGGCCAGACTACCCAAAAAGTTCAATGCGCAGTGGGAACCCAATAGGGAAGCCTTTGAAGACTTTCTCTGGGAAAGCGTCAAGGTTCCTGAAGAAGCTGTGACTGCGGCCGCTTCTCTTGATGGCGTCATGTTGCCGATGAAAGATGGTAAACGTCAGGAAAAGCGGGAACAGAATAGAGTCGATGGCAAGCGAACCCGTGGCCCTGCTGGCTGTCAGGAGGCCAGTTGTGGAACATTGTCGTTTTACGATGCACAGGGTGAACGCCTCTCAACGGTCAGGATGAGTCGAATGCCTGAAAGCAAGAAAGTGACTTTGAAACAATCACTCTCCGCACTCCTGAGCGAAGCTCTTCGACAGAGGCCAGATCTGACGCTTGTTAAAGTCGCTGATGGGGCAAAAGACAACTGGACCTACCTTGCCAATGAACTCCCTGAAGGTCACGAGGTTGTAGACTTCTATCATGCCGCAGAGCACCTGAAGAAAGCGTTTGACCTGTCCTATGGTGAAAACAGCAACAAATCCAGAGAAAAGTTCATCACCTATCGCCACATCCTCAAAGAGGAGCCCGAAGGTGTTGAAAAAGTCATCAAAGCTCTGGCTTACCAGCATAAACGACACCCTCGTCGATCGAAGTTGAAAACAGAGCTGGAGTACTTCAGAAGTAATCGAACCCGCATGAACTATGCTGAACACTTGTCGCACAACTTGCCAATAGGCTCAGGGGTTATTGAGGCTACTTGTAAAACCTTGGTAACGCAGCGAATGAAGTGTTCTGGAATGAGGTGGCGGCATCCCGGAGGCCAAGGTATTTTGACAGCAAGGTCATTAATTCAGAGTGGCATGTTCGACAATGGCTGGAAGTTACTGGCGGTGACCTACTGCGCCAAGGTCACGGAAGTGGGTATGGACAATATGATGGACCCCATAAACTGGACAGGTAGCTAAGTTAAGTTTTCTGGCTGTAAGATGACCCTGCAGGAGGGAATCATGACAGCAAAAAGAAAACGACATAAGCCCGAATTTAAGGCACAGGTAGCACTCGAAGCCTACAAGGGCGAAAAGACCATAAACCAGCTGGCAAGCGAACACGAAGTTGCAGCCGTTCAGGTTAGCCAGTGGAAGCGACAGCTACTCCAGGGGGTTCCAGAAGTCTTCGGCAGGGCACGGCCAGAGGTAGATCCAGATGCGCTCACTGCCCCCTGTATCAGGAGATCGGACGGCTTAAAATGGAGCTGGACTGGTTGAAAAAAAAATCTGGCAATGTCCATTGATGACAAACGGAGATGCATAGACCCGGATCACTCGAAGATCAGCATTCAGCGCCAATGTGAACTGGTTGGGTTAAGCAGGTCAAGCTGGTATTACCAAGCTTCTCCAGCTTTGGAAAGCCCTGAGAATCTGAATCTGATGAGGCTCATTGATGAGCAGTATACACGTACACCGTTTTACGGCAGTCGTAAGATAACTGCATGGCTGAATGAGCAGGGCTTTCCGGTCAACAGGAAGCGTATACAGCGACTTATGAGGCTGATGGGCATACAGGCTGTCGGACCAAAACCGGGCACAAGCCTGAGAAACAAAGAGCATAAGGTTTACCCGTACTTGTTGAACGGCGTTGATATTGTGAGACCCAATCAGGTCTGGAGTACTGATATTACGTACTGCCCGATGCCTCAGGGGTTTATGTATCTGGTTGCCATTATTGACTGGTACAGCCGTTACGTGGTCAGCTGGGAGCTGTCGAACACACTGGATGCAGACTTCTGTATTCATGCGCTGGGTCGAGCTTTGGAACAAGGTGAACCTGATATATTCAACACTGACCAAGGGTGTCAGTTTACCAGTAATGATTTTCTGGCACCTCTTCAGGAACGGGAAATACGTATCAGCATGGACGGGAAAGGGCGAGCACTGGATAACATTTTTGTCGAGAGGCTGTGGCGCTCCGTCAAACATGAATGGCTGTACACGCATGAATTTCAGACTGTTCCAGAGCTTTATACTGGGCTGGATGAATACTTTGAGTTTTACAACACTGAACGATTACACCAGTCGTTGAGTTATAAAACGCCTAAGGCAATTCACTTTGCATGAGGGCTTTGGACCACTGCCAGGACTTAACTTAAATTTGTTGGTTTACTGTCTTGACAGTGGGGTCCACCATACAATGTCATCCCATTCCCCATGCAGAAAGGTGACTTGGAATTATAGTACCAGTCAATATGAGACTTTCACCCAATCCATTTCTTCATTCAATTCATAAAAAACGACAATCACTTATGTAATGAAACCTAACAAAGTCTCAAATAAATTTAAGAAATAGAATGGATAAATAAATAATTACTGTGATAAAAATGCAATCAAAAAATTCATTGATCTGAAACAGTTTTAAAACCATTGTTGTTTATCTTTTCAGCTTGAAAAAAAATTATTTGGAATGTTAAAGTCTTTTCCATCTTGACCCCATGCTTCAGATTATAAATTGAGGACAACATGAAAAAAATCGTGACTGGCGTTGCTGCTACCCTGGCTGTTTCTTTTGCTATGAACGCTGCTGCTGTTGACCGTATCGGTTTTCAGGCTCGTGAGCGTCTGGAGCGTGAAACTGCAGAAATGACTGAAAACCTGAGCCTGTCTGCAGAACAGTCTGAAAAAATGCTGGAAATCAAATCTGTACTGTTCGCCAGCAACCGTGATGCCCGCAACGAACATGGCGCAGGTTCCGCTGAATTCAATGAAGCTCGCAAGCAAAACATGCGCGCTTTCCAGAAAGATCTGCAGGACACTCTGACTGAAGACCAGCTGAAAAAGCACCGTTCCAGCCGTTCTTAATTCTTTCTTTAATGATTTTCAGAATGACAAATTCATCTGAAAATGAAAAAGAAAATCAAAAACCCGGAATAGCTTCCGGGTTTTTGGGTTTTCCCTGATCATCATTCAAATACGCTTTTCAATAACCTTTCGTTATTCAATCCATTTAATTTCTTCTGCATTCCACAGTGGCGATTTATCTTCGGGGGCACCGTTATAATTAATGGTAATTTCTTCATTAGCCGGAATATCCCTGAGCGCCACGAACTCCAGCATCTGATCATCCAGATCAATACGATAGAGGGCATTAGGCGTATAGGAATGGTTATAGATAGAGCCAAACCCCAGGGCAATGGCACCATCCTTCTGATCCTCACCCCAGCAGAAGTAGTAATTGAATAACATCGTACTGTCGAGCAAAGCCGTTTCTTCTTCGGGTATCACCAGCATTTCACAGCGCTCAATTACCTGATCCCGCTGAATCTTTTTGGAAGAGTATACACCCCGCCCCTTCGCATCCCTGGTGGCTACGTACAACATTATTCATTCCTTTTATTGTTATACTAAATACGTTTTATTTTCATCAGAAGCCCCAACCTGTTTGTTGCTAAACAAATGACTGAGTACTTATAATCCGCCCACTTCTAATCCTGCCACTTTTTTGTGACATTCCCAAGGTTCTCTACCATGAGCATTGAAAGCACCCTGCTGCAACGCTGCGACTCCAAATGCGAGCTGTGCACTGCCGACAAACATCTGGATATCTTTGAGGTCCCACCGGTCACTGAATCATCCGCTGACCGCTCAGTGATGATCTGTGAAACCTGCCGCACCCAGATCAGCCAGACAGAAAGTCTCGATACCAACCACTGGCGCTGCCTGCACGACAGCATCTGGAGTCCTTACCCTGCCGTTCAGGTAGTCGCCTGGCGTTTGCTGAATCAACTGTCCTCTGAAACCTGGGCTCAGGACTTGCTGGATCAGATGTATATGGATGAAGAAACCCAGGAGTGGGCAAAAGACGGTATACCAGAGGAAGACGACGATACGCCCCCAACACTGGACTGCAACGGCACCCGCCTTGAAGCAGGCGACACTGTTACCCTGATTAAAGATCTGGTCGTAAAAGGTGCCGGGTTTACAGCCAAGCGCGGAACAGCAGTTCGAAACATCTCCCTAACGTCCAATCCGGAACATATTGAAGGCCGTGTAAATGGTACCCGTGTCGTTCTGGTGAGCAGCTATATGAAAAAATCCTGACGTTATATATAGATCAACTATTGTATTCACCTGTTGCTCACAACAGGTGAACACAATGAAATGTTATCTACTGAGCGCTCATAACCATTCCAGACAAAATGGTCGTCACTTCCCGAATTCGCTGCTCAAAACTGGCCTTGCTGGCACGTTCATGAATCGTATGATCGCCATCACCAAAAGGACCAAACCCGTCCAGTGTCGGGACACCTGCTGAAGAAGCCACATTCGCATCACTGACCCCGCCGCGCTTTTCCACCGGCAGCGCATAGCCAAGCAGCCCCTCAATTTCATCCAGTAACTGCTGTTGTCCGGGCGAGCTTTCCATCACATCGCGCTGCAAGCCTCCTGACATTTTGACAGATACACCTTCGACCGAGGGCTTACTCAACAACTGATCAATAGCTGCCAGCACTCTGTCACGCTCAGAGCCACAGGTAAAGCGAAACTCAATCACCAGATGCGCGTGCGGAGAGACTGTATTGGCGCCAATACCACCCGACATTTTGCCCACATTCACCGTCGTACCCAATTCAAGATTTGTCAGGCTGGTCAGGTCAATCAGCATTTGAGCCGCCGCTAAATTGGCATCACAACCATCGGTATAATGATTACCGGCATGAGCGGCCTTGCCAGTAAAATCCAGATAAATAGTGGCAACACCTTTGCGGGCAATCACCACTTCGTTTCCGGCTCCCGCCGCTTCAAAAACAAGACAGGTATCGTATGCTTTCACCAACTCAGCGGTCAGGTGCTTACTGTCATCACTGCCGGTTTCTTCATCACTGACCAGCAACATATCAATATTGTGCAGGCCACCATATTGTTGATGCAGATTGCGCAATGCGTTCAGGGCAATCCAGTTGCCACCTTTCATATCACAGACACCCGGGCCATAAACCCAGCTGTCATCTTCTTTAAACTGTTCAAACGTACCTGCAGGAAACACGGTATCCAGATGCCCCAGCAACAGCACCTTTCGTCCATCCTGTTTCGGAGCAGTAAAATGCAGATGGTCACCTATCTGATTCCGTCGGTAGTGCGTTGTGTGATAACCCAGAGACTCCATCCATCGGGCAAAAACCCGACCATTTTCATCAACGCCGGGTTTATTTTTCGTATAGGAATTCAACGCAACAAGTGAAGCTAATTCTTTGAAATCCACTTTTTTAACAACCGTATGATCTTCTTAAATCCGTTTTGGACAAACAGCCATGGTCGTAAATATTAACCTTAAAAACAACAACGAGGGTAGTGACTGGATGTAAAAATCTGTTAATAAATTAAATATAAAAAAACATAATTAACAGGTTAACTTTCACTCTGAAAAGCGATATATTTCGATACCATCAGGTACAGCCAAACGACACCAACCACCTGTAATACATGGTCAGGCAAGATGGGTCGGCTGTTCTTTTGGGGGAAAGAAATAGTCTGATTACCAAACAACCAGATCAACATTTGCATAGCTCATCAACAAAAAAACAACCACTTGATGACAACGTTTGTTATCGGTTTTGTCCTGCATTTTATGCAATCGGCAACCAGCTATTACCTGGTCTGAGATAACTGAATCACAAATTACTCAGCATTGCAGGACACCACTATGTCTAAGTACACCGTTGGACTCTGGCTTTACCAGAATGGCGGAGGCGACGTCATCCAGCGAAAACTGATAGACCGGTTACGGGAACGGGATATCGGCGTTATTTCAGGGTTAAATCTTGCTCAGGCAATGGCACACGAGGGCTCCATCATATGTAACGGCGTGTTGATGGAAGATCTGGATCTGTTTTATACCTATAACGCAGGCCAGCAGACCCAGTACCAGATGTATCTCTATGAAATGCTGGATCGCTGCATTCCCATCATTAACAACTACAAAGCCTTCGCCCTGACCGAAGACAAATTCAAAACATCACACCTGTTAAGACGTCACGGTATTAATACACCGGATTATTGCCTGTGCCGTCATAACAATCTGGAAGCGCTGCGAGCGAGCATGTCTGACTGGGGAGGTCGGGCAGTGTACAAACCCACCGATGGCTGGGGCGGCACCGGCATCGTCAGGCTCGACAATGTCGATGCACTCGACATGCTCCAGCCGTTTATTAACCAGATTGATGTGCAGCACTTTTTTGTCGAGCGGTTTATTAAAAACGACCACACTGATTACCGCATTGATATCGTCGATGGCGAGTTCGTTGGCTGTTATGGCCGCAAAGCCCCGAAAGACGACTGGAAAACCAATATCACCAGCGGCGGCAGTGTCATTAAGCGAGAGCCTAATGATGAAGTCGTAAAACTTGCCCTGAAAGCAGCGGCCGTCACCGGACTGGAAATAGCCGGCGTTGACCTGATCTACGATCAGGAACGGGAAGAATACGTTGTACTGGAAGTGAACGGCATACCGGCCTTTGCTACACCGGACCAGGAAGAGTTCGGTCTGGATTTTAACGACCTCAAGATTGAAAAAATCACCAACCTGATTGAACGAAAAGTCACCGTCAACAAACTGCTGGACAAGACGCTGCAAAACAGCAGTGCCGCAGATAACACGGTGGAGGAGCTGGATCATGCCATCGGTTAAAGGAAAGCTGCCCACTATTGGCCTGCTGTATCTGGATCATGTAATGCGCTTTTTTGACCGGTCCAACTTCAGAGGCTGGCCGGATAAAATAGAAACCGTCGTTTATCACTGGGGCAATGACAAGCAACGCTTTATCAATGAAGTAAAGCGTAAAAAGATTGATGTGCTGATTGGCAATATTCCTGCCACGGCTTATGAAACCTTCAGGGAAATAGCCCGGGCTTTACCCGGGGTGACATTTATTCCGGACATGGACACCCAGTTTTCCAATAAGTCCAAGGAGAACGTCACTCATTTCTGTGAAAAATACAACCTGCCAGCACCGGCTACCCGAATTTTCTATGAACAGGATGAAGCCAGAGCCTTTCTGAGCACAACCCGGTTCCCGAAAATCATTAAACGCTCCTATGGTCCATCGAACTACGGTGGTTATTACGTTCATAAAGTGGACAGCGAAGCTGAAGCTCTGGAGTTGCTCACCGAGAAGCGCTATTACCCGGCCTATATTCAGGATTTCATTCCAATGAAGGCTGACATCCGGGTAATGCTGATTGGTCACAAACCCGTTTGCGCGTTCTGGCGACGCCCGCCCGAAGGCGAGTGGCTGACCAACACCTCTCAGGGTGGCAGCATGGACTACATGAATGTACCGGCAGAAGCACTGGAACTCGCGGTCAGGGCTTCCAAAGCGGCTAATGCCGAATACTGGGCGTGTGATATTGCCGTTAATTTTGACGATGAATACCGGATTCTGGAATGTGCAACAGCCTTTGCTGCCTTCCCTTACGTTCGGGACTGGATTGGCCAGTACCTGATGTGGAAACTGTCGTCTGGCACAATGCCCGGACCACATATTCCTTTGTATAACTGGGAAGAACTGGGCAAAATCTCGTCTTCGATTCTGCGCACCATGCGCTACATTACCTTTGGTCAGACAACTGATCTTCAGGCAATGACGGACACCTGTGAAACCTATGACGCTATGGACGACGATGGATATCCCGTTATCGATACTCATAACCGTTATCAGGAGGAGTGGCCCAGCGAACAATGGAACCGGCAGGACAACTATACACCTTCCTGTCGGGACAGCTATGCGTCTTCCCGCCAACCTGATCCTGTGCAAGCTGAAACACGGTTAGCAGAACAGCTGGCAGACACTGGTATTGAAGACACTGTTATTCCTGCTCCTATTGAAATAGAAGTATCGGAAATAACGCTTGAGCCCGAGCCAGTTACAGTCGAAGCTCCGGAAACGTCACCCTTTGATCTTTCTGAACAAAAGCTTGTAGAGGTACTTAGCGGAGCAAGAGGCATCAGTCAGGGGCTGGCACTGGATATCATCAACAACCTGGGAGCAGACAAGGTAGTCCATGCGCTGAGATACGAACCCAGCCAATTGATGACCGTCAGAAATATCAAGGCACGAAAGCTTGCTCACATCCTTAAGTCTTGGGAAAATCATCTTCAGAATTATTAACGTCGTTCGTCGTTTTGGTTCAGGAAAATAAAGCAGAGGCAACCATTAGGTTGTCTTTGCCCTTCAAAAATAACAAACCTGAGACCCTATGAAGCAACAATATATTTCGTACCGTGAAACCATCGAGTTTCTCAATAAAGCAATGGGGGAACACCCCGACCTGATTCGCCTGCAAAGCATTGGAGAAACCTGGGAAGGTCGCCCGATCATGCTGGTGACAATCTCTAACGATGTCGCCTATGCCAATGAAAAGCCGGCACTGCTCTACACCGGTACTATCCACGCACGAGAGTGGATAGGCATCGAGCTGGCCACCCAGTTTATTCAGTACGTTATTGACCACTACAAAACCAACCCGAAGCTGTTCAATGCATTAACCCGAAACACTCTGTACATGGTGCCCTGCCTGAACCCGGACGGTTTTGAATATTCCCGCCGCCATTTCTCCTTCTGGCGCAAAAACCGAAGAGACAACGGCGATGGTACCTTCGGTGTGGATCTGAACCGCAACTTCTCGGTGCGCTTTAAAAAAAGTCAGGATACCAGTTCCAATATTTACGGCGGGCCGGAAGCTTTCTCGGAGCCGGAAACCCGGGCTATCAAAGATTTTGTAGATACTCATCCCAATATCACCATTGCCCTCGATTATCATTCTCAGGGTAATGTGTTCTTTCCGGCACATAAGTTTAATCACGAAGAAGAAATAGAAGGCACTGACCTTAACCAGCTCAGCGCCAACATGGCCAGCGAGATCAGTAAGGTAACAGGCCGCCAGTACGGCATTCATAGGGGCAAGCCACCACTCAACCTTATACACGGCAGTGGGCGTGAGTATTATTACAACAGAGGTATCCTTGCCACTGTCGTAGAAGTAGGCACCCGAAACATTCCTGACTACCTGATCAATATGAAACAGAGCGTGGATGAAAACATTCCTGCTGTTCTTTACGCTCTGGAGTCAGCCATAAACTATTCATCAAAAGCACCAGCAAGGGTCTCTGACTTCCGGGCAGAGCAAATTGGTACTAATGAAGTGCATTTGAAATGGGAGCACACAAGCCAGTCAGACTGTTTCTTTGAAGTTTATCGAACCCCTTCTCCCAAACACCCATGCACCAATGCTAACCGTATAGCCATCACCCGCGCACACTTCCACAAAGACATTCAGCTCAACAGCGGTAAACGCTATTTTTATACAGTCAGGGCAGTGGACCGGGCCAGTGGCATCAAATCCCCGTTTACCCCCGCACTGAAGCTCAAAACTCAGCTAAACAGTGATGAGTTTTCACACACCCTGTTTCCGGCAAAAACCGATGTCGGTTATGTGGGTGAAAAAACCACCTCCCTCAACAGCAAACACTTCGGGCACAACTCCCTGTTTGTCGGCATCAACGAGAACAAAGGGCACTGCCTCGGCGTTATTGCTTACAATCTGGAAAACCTGCCTGCTGATACGCACATCAAAACCGCACGTTTTTCTCTTTATCCGATGAACCGCGTGAACGCGAAAATCGAGAAATACGGTGAATGGTCAGTATCCATTATCGACGCCAGTGAGATAAGCGACATCACCAGCTATGAACAAATTGCTAACGCAACGGTTATCCAGACGTTGGGTGACACTATTCCCTCCGATCAGCTGACTCAGGGAATTTGGACAGAATGGGACTTCACCGGTATCGAGCGGCGTATTCTTCAGCAACAAATAACCTCTGGTCGAATCATTCTTCGCATTGAAGGCCCCGATTCTCTGCCGAGAGGCCACGATTCCCAGATAATGCAGTTTGATATCGGCTATGGTCGCTTTGGCGCAGGTATTCATTATCGTCCTAATCTGGAGATCATCTACACACGAAATAGCCAGCAGCTGAATCTGGAGCCGGATAGCCTGTACACCATAGCCCGGGAAGACGTCATTGAGGGCGAGCTGAAGTCAGGCTTTGATAATCATGGCGACAAAGTGTATGGGCACCTCAGCTTTAATCTTGATCAGCTACCTGATCCGGAAAAGACCGTTGTCACCGAAGCCTATGTGGAACTGAAAGCAAAGAACCGGCTAAAAACCCGCAAGGATATTCGCTTTACCATTGAGATGGCCGAGCTGGAAGAACTGGCCTACGACGATGTTCTGAATCGTCAGCAAATAGAATACCTTGGCTATGAAGTCAGCAATACCGACCTGAAAGCCAGCCCTGCCCACTGTTTCATGTTCGACAGCTACTGTCGTCAGATTCTGGAGCAGTTGCACAGCCGCAATATGCCTGTATACCTGATTGTTCGCCCGACCACACCCAGCCAGGAACGCAACGCTATCATTGACTGGCATGGAAAAGGTGAAAACTGGCAGGCAAAGCTCGTCATCAAATACATCGAACGTCGCAAAAAGCCGCTACCGGCACCGACAGAACTAACAGCGTCTATCGACAGGGATTCCGGTCGAACCCGCCTTACCTGGAAACGTCCGGATGATCCGGATTTTGTAGGCTGCTATGTGGTCAGAAACCGTTTCCACCCACCACGCTCACCACTGGACGGCGTAAAGCTTTATGGTGGTAAAGACGAATACACACTGGACGACTTTGGTAATCCGAATATTGCCAAATATTATTCTGTCTTCAGCTATGACAACGTACCCAACTATTCAACACCGGCCACGGTGCTGTTCAGTCTTAACGAAGTCATACCTATCAGTGAAGATGAAGACTTTGAAACACAGGAAGATGAAGAGGAACGCCTGAGTCAGAGTAAAGAATCTGTGGAAATGGAAGAAACATCATTATCCAGCTGACCCGATAAAAAACAGGGAGCCAATGCTCCCTGTATTGTTTCTATTTCGCTGTTGCCGCTGCCGCTGCTTTTATGCATGCGGGTCTTGCATAGAGTCTGTCACGATAACCCCGGTACTTCTGAGGAATATCCAGTTCAAACCGGACAGCCCAGTTAATGGTTTGTGCCAACAGAATATCGGCACAGGTAAAGCGGTTCCCCACTGCGTATTCCTGACCATCCATATGATGATCCAGCGCATTGAATGATCGTTTGAGTTCCCACAACACCGTGTTGAAAATAGCCTCTACCCGATACTTCTCTGGCAATACAAACCGGTGTTTTCCGGCTGTCCACAAAGGCTGTTCGAGATCAGACAGGACAAAAAAACAAAACTCGTCGTATTTTGCCCTCATAGCATTGTCGTCCAGTGGTGCAAGCTGTTTTTCCGGAGCAAGGGAGGCAATGTAATTCACCATCGCAGCACTCTCCGTGAGCACCAGATCACCATGAACCAGCGTAGGGACTTTTCCCTGAGCATTTAAGGAAAGATAAGAAGGGTGCCGGGTACCCCCTTCATCAGGCTGCCCGATTTTGACGTGATGATATTGATAGTCAAGTTCAGCTTCTTCCAAAGCCCACAGGGCTCGAAATGAGCGCGCCTGACCAGAGCCGTACAAACTAATCATAGTGTTATCTCTTTATTATGCCGGATTAGTGTTTGCCTATTTTGCGCCCTTGCTGATTTATTGAAAAGCCCTCTTTTGAAGAGTTCTTTAAAAGCGCTAAGTAGCTGACCGTTCGGAATCGAATATTTCTGGCTAATTGATCAAGTGCTATGCAAGGCGCAACGTCGGGAGCATAGCAAGCTATGTGACCAGAGTTGTAACGCCGCAGAGTGCTTGAGCAAGGAGTCAGAAATATATGATTTCGTGCGGTCAGATACTTACAAAAAAAGCGGATACCCAATCGCTCAGGTATCCGCTTTTAACGCATTAAGCGTCGAACTTATGAATGCTCTTCACGATGACGTGGACGTCGGGAAGCATTGCTCTTGGAAGAGTTGCTGCGACGGTCACGATCACGGCGGAATTCACCATCACGACGACGGCGGCGAGGACGCTCTTCACGTAAGGTACCATCATCAACCCACACGCTCATTTCCAGCGGCTTGTTGCGTACTTTCACCTGCTTCAGAGAAGACAGTGTGGAATCATCCATACCTTCTGGCAGGTAGATCGAAGAGCAACGCTCGAACAGACGGATATGACCGATGTTTTTGCCAGGAATCTTGCTTTCGTTAGCAATCGCGCCAACCAGGTCACCCGGGTTGATACCCTGTTCACGACCTACTTCAACACGGTAGCGAACCATGCCTTCGTTGTCTTCACGACGGTCACGACGAGGACGATCACCACGGTCACCGCGCTCTCCACGATCACCACGACGGTCATCACGCTCACGACGCTGACGCTGTTGACGCTCTGGCTCTTTACCATCCGGGAACGGACGTTCTTTCTGAGCCATGAAGCACAGAGCAGCCGCCAGATCTTCAGGGCTCATGTCGCCTTCGGTCATCAGTTCGTTAACGATGTTGCGGAAGTCAGCCAGCTTCTCGTCACCCAGCTCCAGAGACTTGGTCACGTCTTCCTTGAACTGACGAATACGCATGTCACGTACGTCACGCATGGAAGGCAGACGCATGTCGTCGATACGCTGACGGGTAGCGTTTTCGATAGCGCGCAGCATACGACGCTCACGATGAGTAGCGAACAGGATCGCCGTACCCTGACGACCTGCACGGCCGGTACGACCAATACGGTGTACGTAAGCTTCGGTGTCGTAAGGAATGTCGTAGTTAACAACGTGAGACATACGCTCAACGTCCAGACCACGAGCCGCTACGTCGGTAGCGATCAGGATGTCCAGGGAGCTCTTCTTCAGACGATCGATAACCTTCTCACGCAGCGCCTGAGACATATCACCGTTCAACGCAGCCGCAGAGAAACCACGGGCTTCCAGCTTTTCAGCCAGCTCAACGGTCGCAGTTTTGGTGCGCACGAAGATGATCATGGCGTCGAAAGGCTCGACTTCCAGAATACGGGTCAGGGCATCCAGTTTGTGGTAGCCGCTTACCATGCACACTTTCTGGGTGATGGTATCAACCGTCGCAGTCTTGGACTTGATCTCAACAGTCACCGGATCGGTCAGGTGAGTGTCGGCGATCTTGCGGATCTGACGAGGCATGGTGGCGGAGAACAGGGCAACCTGACGCTCGCTTGGCGTCTGTTCCATGATCCATTCGATATCGTCCACAAAGCCCATGCGCAGCATTTCGTCGGCTTCGTCCAGAACCACGGCTTTCAGATCATCCAGCTTCATGGAGCCACGACGCAGGTGATCCATGACACGGCCCGGAGTACCGACGATAACCTGAGCGCCACGCTGCAGACCACGCAGCTGACCGCGCATGTCCTGACCACCGTAAACCGGCAGAACGTGGAAGCCTGGCATATGACGGGCATAGCGCTGGAACGCTTCTGCCACCTGAATGGCCAGCTCGCGGGTTGGAGCCAGAACCAGAATCTGGGGATGACGCTTTTTAACGTCTACACGGGACAGCAGCGGCAGAGCAAACGCAGCGGTTTTACCGGTACCGGTTTGTGCCAGACCCAGCAAATCCCTACCTTCCAGCAGATGAGGAATACTTTGCGCCTGGATAGGAGAAGGGGTTTCGTAACCAACGTCCTGTACAGCTTTAATAACTGCAGGGGCAAGAGGCATTTCCGCAAAGGAAGGAACGGTTTCAGTATCGGACATCGAGTGCTCCGTAATTAAGGCTTATATAAGAACCAGCGCGGGCAACAGGGGATCGGACTGACTGCCGTACAGACCTTCACAACAGGCAGACATCCGGTCTTACGCTTGAATCCTGCTAATTAACGCTGGTAGTCCGCTTTCAGAGCCTGAAATTTGCAAGGCTCCCGACTAAAGCGGGTCATGTGAGTGTCCATGACTTCGTTGAAGATCCTGAGAAAGGAGTTCGTGCTGATCGGCGCGGCTTATAAAACACTGGCCGCCAAAGGCTACGGAGTACCCGGACGTCTCGTCTGGTGCGCCTCTGACACAGGGCTGACAGCTATCATCAACCGTATACAGGGCAAACACAGCGGGGATTTCATTGACTCATGTCAATTCCTATCCCTCGAAAGGGCGAGCATTCTACCTGTTTTTTCGGAATGAGTGTACTGTTTTCCGCCGTGAGTGTGCAGGAGTTTATGTGTATAGAGGCATAATTCAACGAAACCTTTTCGGTCAGGGCTTAATCAATGAACAACCTGTTGACTGCAAGATCACCGCCTAAGGAGCAATCCGCACCAGAAACGTAAAACGTTTTAGCTGTCAGCACCAAGATCCCATTCA
This sequence comes from Endozoicomonas montiporae CL-33, assembly GCF_001583435.1. Taxonomy (NCBI): domain Bacteria; kingdom Pseudomonadati; phylum Pseudomonadota; class Gammaproteobacteria; order Oceanospirillales; family Endozoicomonadaceae; genus Endozoicomonas; species Endozoicomonas montiporae. Next base: position 4,600,662 of record NZ_CP013251.1, read on the forward strand.
TTCATTGATTTTTTCCACAATTCAAAGACTTCTTTGCTGATACTCATCCCTAGATGTACGGCATTGGCCCATTCAGGTTCTTTAAGCTTTCCAGTCATAACCATCATTAGTAGAAAATTATTGTTATATTCATTTAATTCATTATTTGGTTCACTCTCTGAGTCACTATCCAAGTTATCTGGACCACTCTCTGAGTCACTATCCAAGTTATCTGGACCACTCTCTGAGTCACTATCCAAGTTATCTGGACCACTCTCTGGGCCATATACTAATTCACTTGAACTCAAGACTAGCTGAGTTGATTGTTCTTTAAACAAGACATAATATATTCCTTCGTCTCTAAATACAGTCAATTCTTCTAGTAATTTTAGAGGAGGCACCTTATACCTTTGTGCAATCTCAACGAATCTATCTGGAGTTACTTTATTTTCATACATGATTATCAACTTCACATCATTTAAGGCCTTTTCGAATTCTTGACAGGAGGAGGGGCTGGAACAAGCTCCTTGTTCAACCTTGACAGAAGGCAGCATATAAAGAGTGACTTGATGATCTGGCTGTGACACATGGTGACCTGTATAATGAACGGATAAATCACTGTTCATCTTCTTTAACAAGAAGCTCGGATAAGGCGTTTTAAGTGACCCTTCCTGAAAAAAAAAACCTGCTAACACTTGTAACGATTGACTGTCGTCCATCTGGATCACCTTCCGCTGTATCCGGCTTTCGACCAGAATACCCGGAAGGTAAGCATCGCCACTCTTATCCTGACGATCAACTGTCGAATGATCATGTTCTGCAACACTTTTCAACAAAAATCTGAAGGAACTGATTAGATGATTGGTTGTGATGACAATAGGCTTAACATCTGCTTCTCCGGTACAGACTAAAACAGCTTTAGAAACTTTCTGGCAGGCATCGACAGGTTCAGATACCCAGTTTTTAACCGCATCATGAAACTTCAGATACAAGGTACCCGGTTTAGTGGGAACAAAAATAAGCTCGTTCTGATCTGAAAGAGCAATGGCTAAAGCTGTAGTTTCAGGAGTCTGTGGATTTTTTAAATAAGCGTTAAAGCGACGTTCCCTGGGCGAAAATGTAACCTGGGTGGCTTCAGAAGAGGTCAACTTTTTACCGCTACCAACTTCGGCATTGGACATCCAGCAAATAACGTCATTGCCATAAAAATTGCAATAACTATTCATATTTGCCTGCAACAAAGCAGGGAGAGAACAAAGCAACAAAACACACAAACGACCAGTTCGCTTCTGGCGGCGTCGTCCTGTTTCTTCCCCTCCTGATTGAGCATGAGTAAGAGACTGCATGATGCTATAAAACCTCGTCATTTAGCAGACGAGGAGTATAGATCCTGACAGAAAAGACAGATGTTAAATTTACATTACTGCAATCAAAACCGGGACGGATTTTTACCCGAAACACCACGATAGAACGCTTGAATCTCAGCCAGATCCTTCTCGTAATCACCGGTTGGATGAAACATAGGGCCAAAACCTGCCACTTTGCGCTTGTAGTCAAGAAAGGACATGGCAATGGGTACATTGGCTCCCGCAGCGACATGGTAAAAGCCACTTTTCCATTTTGTGACTTTACCCCGTGTGCCTTCAGGTGAAAGAGCAATAAACAGGTTGTTGTTCTGGTTGAACTGATCAATGGTCTGCTGGACCAGCCCTGTGTGCTTACTACGTTCTACAGAAATGCCACCAAGAAAATGCATAATTGGCCCCATAGGGCCTTTAAATAACGAATTTTTCCCCATCCAGAACACTTTTAGCCGGAAAGAAAAGGCCATCAGCATCATGAAAATAAAATCCCAGTTGCTGGTGTGGGGGGCCGCAATGACAACACACTTGTCAACCGCTGGCAGCTGGCCTTCTTTCTTCCAGCCAGCCAGCTTGAGAATGCCGCTCGACAGCAGGCGCAGGGTGGTGTTGATCACCGGAGTATCAAATATGGTACGACGCATGAACTCGGACTATGTCAGTAAAAGAGTAAATTGCTCTGATTATACGGCATCCGGGTAGTCGTCACAGTCAGACATTCTTACTAAGTACTCAGCCGTATGAAATCGACATTTTTTGGCTTATTAGGCAGAAGCTAGGAGCCTTTCGGACTTACCACTGACCTACTGCGAAAAAGCCGGATTTGGCCATTTTTGACGATCCTTTTCGTTGAATAGCTCGCTATTCGCCTCAAATGATCGTCAAAACTGTCTCAAACCGGTCTTTTTCTCGCTACGGTCGGCTAAGTCCGACAGGCTCCTAAGCAATATATGGCGGACTTTATCACTTCCAGATCAGTTTACGTATGCCGGTCACGTACTTGGAGTGTCGGGAGGCAATCATAGGACAGGTGCCCATCAATGCAGACAGTTCGTCTTCAAAATCTCCGGCCGCTTTCAGCTCGAGAAGATAATATTGCCCTAAAGGCTGGAAGTTGATCAGATTGGGCCGGTCACTGTAACGCTGGTCATAGACAACAATATTACTGTCTATGGTTGCTCTGATTTTCTGGCAGGCTGAAACGTAATACTCCCTGCTATAAGAGCAAATCAAAATCGGCATAACACCGTTTCCAAGGATAATACGTCCTTCCTCGGGTAACTGGCTATAACAGTCTCTTAGCACTGAACGCCAACTACTGTTTTCCTGCTCTAAATGAAGCGGGGCATCAAAAATAATCTTGCGCCCTTTGCCTGATTTTTTGAGTTTAAATTCCAGCTTTGCATTATTGGCTTCACCAATATCACCGTACCAGCGTATGCGATTTTTTTTGCGCTCACTGATGCCATTCAGATTGGTTTCGTACATAGCCAGATCGCAGCTGTCCAGGTACAGGCTGTTAACAACCCTCGGAGCATAGTGAGTTGAAAACAGCAGAGGGTGAGTCTTAAGCCATACCTGAAACTTTTGGGCCTGCGTCATCGGTATTGGAATTTTTACTTCAAACCTGAATTCATCCATTACTTTGGCTTTTCCGATTTCATGATGCCCTTGTACAATGCTTTTATATTCACATCTTCAGAGCCTAAAGCATCACCATCAATGGTCATGACACTGCCTTTTTCAACCAGTGTTTTATCGACGCAGTTAAACTGAACACAGGTAATATCATTGGCAATTAATGACGCCGGACCGAAAATAGGTTTCTTGGTATAACTCATCAACGAGTATTCTTTGATACCCTCAAGCGTCACATGACTGGCTTTCACTTCAGACCGGTCTTTGACCGCTATGGCAACATTGCTGTTTTTTATGGTGCTGTTGTCAACAGCCAGCTGACTGGATTCACCGGCTGAAACCGCCTTGTCACTGATACCTTCAAAATAACTGTTGCTGATCGTTAAGGCCGAACCACTGGTGTCTATGCCATCACCACCTGATACCAACCCAACATTGATAAACTGGCTGTTATTAACTTTGCCTCCACAAAAATCACAGTCAAAACCATCTGAAAGTGCGTTTCTAATGGTCAACCGGTTAATATCAATCTGGCTGTTAATGATATTCAGAGCATCTTCAGAAAGGTTATCCTGAATGTTCAGGTGGTCAATCATGACATTCTGATTAATAAAATAAACAGCGCCCCTTGGTCGCCAGAACCCAAGCTTGGGATTTCTGGCTTCAGTCACGATCAAATGACGAACCTTGCTGTTCTTTACTGCACCGCTACCAAAAACGGTCAGTCCGGACCAGGCATCGCTTTGAGGTTGTTTATTGAATGTCACCGGGTTGCTTTCCGTGCCATTAACATGGAGTTCACCAAATACCATTAACCCGGAGCCTTTCGAAAACGAAAGCTCTGCCCCTTTTTGAATAGTGACTTTCCAATCCGCCGGTGTCACCAGATAATCATCAACCTGCCATTTTCCAGCCTGTATTTCCCAGCCTTGTGACAATCTTTTGATAAATGGGTAGTTTTTCAGTACCGAAGACCCGGAAGGGCGCGGTATAAACGACAAAGCACCTTTATTAAGAATAAAGGAATGAGCTTCTTTCTTTTCCTTTGGATAAGAAGCCAGTACTTTTAACTGTCTGGTTTCTTCAGGCAAAGAGATGTCGAGACGTTCACCAGACTCCACCTGCCGTGGCAAGCCAATAATTTCGGAATCAATCGCTAATTCACGGCCGTCAGCATAGACATACTTTACTTCCCGAACTTTTAACGAACGGGCATCAGGATTTAAGATCGATAAAACCGGCTCATTGCCGGAAGAACGAAAGGCGGTTTTGAATTCCCAGGGTAAAACCGCTTCCATGGACTGCATAGGCAAATGCAAATCAGGGCCCATCCCGCGAAACTGAGAACAAGGCTCGTTTTTATAATCAGTGTTCAAACAGTCCGCCTGTTCCTTCATTTGAGCAAGATCGTAATCACCCAGTAATGGAGAGCTGGCATGCAGTTTACGTGTGAACGCCTTCTGCTTTTCCTGAAGCTCGCTGATCAGAGATCCGCTATCTATTTGTTCCCGTAAGTGAGCGAGTGCTGCCTGATAACTGTTATTAATCGCCTCATCAGAAAGCATCACCCGGCTAATCAGGGAGTCATCCGTCGGCTTTTTCATTAACCGCAAATGACGTGATACCGCGACATCCACATCACTCTGAATGGGTTCAAGCCTTGCTGTGTGCGGATTATAATACCAGCGCCAGTTATTCCAGGTCAGGGAGTGCCAGGCTCCCCAGACATCCACGGTCGCCAGATACTGTCCCAGTTTTTCAACATCAAAAACATCGCTGGCGCTTCGCTTGCCATTAAGAAAATCACTGATCAGGCTCATGGCCACTCTGCGCTGATTGCCTAATTCTTCTTTTTTCAGCACTGTATTACTCTGGATCACTCTGGGCTTGAGTTCACGGTGTACCTGACCACTGTCATCAACCGTCTCAGACAGCAAGTCCAGACGAACGACCAACCCTTCGGTTCTGTGGCTTCCAGCTATCAAATCCTGACCAAAAGCCTGCTCCAGCAACATAACGCCCCAGTCTTCCCCATTGACAATCACACTCACCGGCGTCTGTCTGGGTGAGATAATATCAAAGCCAGCCAGCTCCATGGTTTCCCTGAACAACTCAGCGCCCTGATGTTGTCGAACACTGGAACTGATCAACGCAAAACGACGGGTTCCGAATATTGCCTTTCCCTTTTTTAAATTGACACGAATCGACCAACGGTCTGCACCATTTACATGATCCAGCATGTCACCCTGCAATCGGAAATCAGCTTTATAAGCTATACGGTCATAATACAAAGTGCCTTTCGCCGTTTGTCTGTCTTCAGGAATTCGTCCCGAAGCCATTGCCTGCTTTCGATCCTCGGCGAGCTTGCGCATTTCTTTGTATTTAATATCCAGCCGCATCACCGGCTGGTCGCGATCGGCTGCAAAAAACTTTTGGGGGGCTTTTATAACATCACCGACAAACTGAACCGCTTTGTCTTTAGAATTTGTGTGTAACGCACGGTACCCACCCTGAACCAGCATAACCTTTACCAGTTCCAGAGAGGGTAATAAAAGAATCAAGCTTAAAGACAGCGCCCCCCAAAAGAACCACTTCTCTCTTTTGGAGATAAAACTGGCCTGACGATCAAGGCGTAGCTTCATGGCTATAGACCTGAGATATCGTTTTGTTCAAGTATCGATATTTCAACATGATTGAACTTGCTATCCAGTTCGCTCATGATCAAATCCAGTTGTTGCGCACTATCAACATTGATAAAGAACAGGGCATCCACTTTTGACTCGGAATAATCAAGCCGACTCAGCTCCATTCTTGTCACATAGTTAATGAGTACGTTCTTTAAACCGGACAGTACAGTGTCTCTTGAAGAGCCTGTGTCCATCGAATAGCTGACCGACAGGAACAGAGCGTTTTCATGGAAAGACTGTGCAGTCTTCTTTCTGGAAAAGATCAATAGCACCAGGATGATAAAGCAGGCCGCTATGGCAGCAAATGTCTGACCCGCACCAAGCGCAATCGCTATACCAATATTCAAGAACAGGTACACCAGCTCTTCAGGCTCTTTAATAGGCGTTCTGAATCGTACAATAGACAAGGCACCCACAAGACCCAGCGCAAGCGCCAGAGAAGCCTTAACGACGGTAATAATCAGAATGATTGACAACATGAGGGTTGGAAACAGTCTGGAAAAGTCCTTTCTGTTACCAAAAGCCTTTGAGTATTTCCTGAAGTGGATGCCTATCAGGTTAGCCAGGGCATAACCAATGAGTAGGTTCAAAGCCAGAGATGCCAGACTGATACTGGCATAAGGAAACAATGTAGATTTGATATCCTGCGGTAGATAGGAAATCAATAAGGGATCAACGGATTCCAACATGTTTCAACCTTCCTCTATTAAGGAATAGTCCCAAAATAACTTCCATATTTCCGTCATTCCCGCGAAGGTGGGAATCCACCACGAACAGTGGATCCCCGCCTTCGCGGGGATGACGAACTAAAACTGAAGAATCGGGAAGTTATTTCAGGACTTATCCTAAGCCTCTATTCAATTCCCATGTTGAGAATTTGTCTGAATCGCCAGTGTTCAACGCAAGGTCAAACACGGCAAATTCATGCACTAGAGCCTGTATCGACAGGTTTTATAAATGTTTAATCCGACTCAATTGAGCTGAGTTTTCGGGTAGCAGATGTTCCTCTCCGCTCAAATTTCATCATTCTGATCGCCATAAAAGAGATAAGCGTATAAAGCCCTCCACTGCCAATCACCACGCCCGGCCAGCCTTTCGCTTCCCAGCAGGCTATCAGGTAAAAACCGCCCAAGCCGCCCCCCGCGTAATAATGAACCAGATACAAGGCGTTCGCTGTCGCTCTGGCCCGGGTTGCTTTCTGGCTGACCCATCCATAAGTCATAGAGTGGGAAAAGAATGAACCACTACTGATGAGCAACAAGCCAATAATCATGGACTGCACACTGTCATGGACTGCCACCAGTGTTCCCAGAAAGCTAACAGCAGTTCCAAGAAAAATGCCTGACGGCACACTCCATCTGGACTTCCAGTGACCACTTAAACGCGCCGTTATGCTGCCACTGAGGTAACAGAGGAAAATCATCGAGGCTACGCTGACCGGCATTGAATAAGGCGGTGCCACCAGCCTGAGCCCCATCACCGTGAACAGGTTAACAAACAGCGCAAAGTTAACGCCCCCAATCAGCATGGCAATCCATAGCTTCGGCGTTTGAATATGAGCAACCACCTGACGAACATGAGAACGCAGACTCACTTCCGGTGCAGGTGAAAACTGCTTTGCCTTTGGTAGCAGTATGTAGACGACAATAGCCCCTGCCAGACTGAACAGAGCCATAACAACCACCGCTAACTGCCAACTCCAGTACTGAGCGATTACCCCCCCAAATACCCGGCCAGTAATACCACCGAATGAGTTGGCACTGACATAGGCTCCCACAGCAATCATCAGCGCCTTTGGTGAAAACTCTTCTGCCATATACGCCACAGCCACAGCAGTAAAACCGGCAAGGGAGATGCCCATAGCTGCACGCGCGAGGGTCATGCCAAGCAAAGAGTCCGTTGCCAGAACCATCAGTCCAACCACCGGCAGCAAAGATAAACTGACCATCATGACCTTATAACGCCCAATCACTTCAGAGCAGATTGCCCATGGAATCAGAGTGGCCGACAAAGCCAGCGTACCGCCTGCAACCAGCCAGTTCACCCGGGCTGCACTGACAGAAAAAGCCTCTGTCATCACCGGCAACAGGGGCTGAAAGAGATAGAGGTTACAGAAAATAAGAAAACCACCTAACCCCAAAGCTAATCGGGCTCTGCGATATTCCGTGGTGTTGAGATCAATCATGAGTCTGAAGCGTATTTATTCCTTGATACTCTGAACACTAACAAGCTTATTGAGATAATAAAAATATATAATTAATATTAAATTGATATCTTTTTTTAATAAATGAACTACCCCGGAGCAAGCTCCGGGGTATCAAGTTAGCTCTTGAGTAGTTCGCAGCAAGCTGCGGGGAATTAGACCCAAGGCTTCGCATTAAACTAAGCCAATCATGAACCCGCGCCATCTTCACTACTTTGTCACTCTGGCTGAAACAAAGCACTTCACCCGTGCTGCAGAAAAGCTGCATATCGCCCAACCCGCCCTCAGCATTGCTATCAAAAAACTGGAGCACGAGTTTGATCTGCAACTGTTTCGCCGCAATGAACGACAGGTATCGCTAACCAGTGAAGGCAGCGTATTGCTGACTCATGCCCGGCGTATTCTGCAACAGATTGATGGTGCCAAACTGGCCATGGCGGAACTCAAAGGGCTGGAAAAAGGAGAGGTAAAGCTAGGCATGCCCAACATGCTGGGCTCTTATTATTTCCCGGAAATACTGATCGCGTTTAAACGTCGATACCCCAACATCAGGCTCACTCTGGTGGAAGCGGGCAGCCACTCTATCCGCAAAAAGCTGTGTGAAGGCGAGCTGGATCTGGGCATTATCAGTAGCGACCAGATGGAAGAGGAGCTACTGTCAAAACACCTCTTCAGCTCTGAAATCACAGCCGTGGTGGGTAGAAATCACCGGTTCAGCAACAAATCCACCCTTACCTTTGATGAGTTCTTTCAGGAAGAACTGGCCATGTTCAAATCCGGTTACTTCCACCGTGAATACATTGATGCCGTATGCAAACAGTACGATTTTTTACCAAAATACGCCTTTGAAACCAATCTTCTACCCATGATTCTCAGCGCCGTAAGGCATGATTTTGCGATTACAGCACTTCTAAAAATGGTGGCTGACCATGAAGACGACATTGTTTCGATTCCTTTTGCCAACCCGATCAGGCTGGATATCGCGATCAGCTGGCGGAAGAGGGGGTATCTGTCTGTTGCTGAGCGAGCCTTCATCGAATTCCTAACAACAGAAATCAATAAAAAATGACCTGTACACGACGACTTGTCCTGTGCAGGTCATTGTCTCAATCAATGAGAATCACTGATTTTTCATTGCCTTGCGAATACACAGGCTGGCACCACCGACGGTTACACCAAACCCGAACACCATCATAAGAATTGCACCAACAGTCATGATCAGGCCTCCGCCGCAGAATTAGAAGACAATGGGCGACTTTGAGTCAGCAGTGTGGACAACACCAGCATCACAGCCATCAAGCCCCAACCCAGCAACAGAATGTCAGACGTTGCATAGCCACCGTAGTTTTCAGTCACCGCCGTCACCAGATTGGTTGCAACGATCACCAGCAGAATACCAACGCTCATAAAGCGCAGGCAGAAACTCCACCAGCTACCGACTGTAAATTCGGAAATACCATTAATATGGCTCTGCAGTTCCGGCAGTTTGCGGAATATCCAGCAAACCAGCACCAGCTCGATCAGGCAGCTACCCAGCAGGGCAACGTTATTCATAAAATAATCCACCAGATCCAGCAGCAGCAGACCACCATTGGTGGCAAAGGCCAGTGAAATCACTGCACCTGTTCCGCACATTACCGATGCGGCTTTCTTACGACTCCAACCCAGTTTATCCATCACAGACGACGTAACGGCTTCCACAATTGAAATGTGAGAACTCAAACCAGCCACCACCAGCGCAGCAAAGAACACCGGGCCCAGTAACCAGGGCATCGGCAACATGTTAATCGCTGTAGGAATGGTCACAAACGCCAAACCAACACCGGCACTCACCACCTCGGTAATTCCCACGCCCTGTTGAGCCGCCATATAACCGAGAACAGAGAAAATCATCACGCCGGCGAGCAATGAGAAACCACAGTTGATAAACACGGTCATGAATGCATTGTTGTTGATATCAGACTCTTCAGGCAGGTAGCTGGAATACGCCAGCATGATGGCAAAGCCAACACTCAGGGTGAAGAAAATCTGACCATAGGCTGCACTCCAGACCTTGGGGTCAGACAGTTTGCTGAAATCAGGCTGGAACATCCAGTTCAAACCATCAACCGCACCCGGCAGGGTCAAGACACGAAGAGTAAATAACACCACCATGATAAACAGAACCGGAATCATGACTTTACCCAGTCGCTCAATACCGCCGCGAACACCGGTAAACACCGCATAAAACGTGACACACCAGGCCAACAGCAGAGGAACCACAATATGCCACTGCAACGAACCCAGAGAGGTTGGGCTGTGGTCGCCTAAGCGGAGGTACTCACCAAAGAAGAATGCATTGGCATCGCTGCCCCACCCCTGTGAAACAGACAAGCCGAAGTAGGACATACCCCAGCCAATAATCACCACGTAGTAGCAGGCAATAACAGCTGCTATGAAGACCTGAAACCAGCCAAGCACTTCAGTGGGAGGAGACAATTTTGCAAAGACTTTCGGCGCTGAGCCACGCATCTTGTGACCCAGACCAAATTCCATAATCATGAACGGAATACCAGCGGTCAGCATGGCGACAAAATAAGGAATCAGAAACGCGCCGCCGCCATTTTCATAAGCCATGTAGGGGAAACGCCAGATATTTCCCAGTCCGATTGCTGAGCCGACTGCAGCAAGAATAAACCCGGTGCGCGAAGCCCACTGTTCTCGTTTCATAAATACTCCGAAACTGCAAAAACTCTCTCATGCCCGCTGTCATCCGGCACAAAAAAGTACGAGAAAAAGTGATTGTGAATGAAGCAATTTGGGCAGATATGCCTTATTAGCCTCGGGTGTCGCAGAAAAAAGAAAGCGATTTTATTGTGCTTGTTTGTCTGAAGTTCCGGTCATGCTGGGTAACAGACACAACGGGAATGCGACGGGCGCAGCCGGGTAAGCTGCCAACTAAGATATAAACAAAACGACAGCAATGGTTTATTGATGCAGATCAAAAAACCATTGCTGAGGAATAAATTGCTGTGAGATAAATTGCTGAAGAATAAACTGGTCGTTTATGGGTAGAGAGGATTCAGGATCATTCCACAACCTGTCAGCGGCCTGCCATCCACCACCAGACTGACACTGACGTCAAAACGGTCACCTTTCATAGTATCAACACAAGGTTTGTCTTCAATGGATAGCCAGAGGCTATGCTCCGCATCTTTCGCTGCAAAAACCAAAGGGCTTTTGTTGGCATGGCTGGACTTAGGCGTCGCTATTCTAAACGACACGGTTCCGTAATCACCAATGTACAGCATGTCGCCCTGACGGCTCAGTTCCAGTTTCCAGCCCGGCTCATTACCCATGGCAATGAAGTCTGCACCTCTGTAGCGAGCGTCTTCCCACAAGCTCTTGCGCCGGTCAATCACGCACTGGTAGCGTTGTGAGCCATCATTAAAGTACGCCTGATCACCTTTACCCTGCAGGCTGATTTTGCCCTGACTGTAGTGAAAACCGGCCTCGACTGAATTGCGCCTTAATGTGTGTGAACCGTCTTTTAAATCAACCGTGATAGCATCCTCTGTACCATGGGCAGGGAAGCCAAAATCTTTATCACACTGATAATAAAAAGCGGAACCCTCTTTGCTGACCACCGGCAAACGCTCTTCCGGCTGATGATGAACGGCTGGTGACGAAGCACAGCCTGCCAGTATCAGGCAGCACATTGAAGCGCCTGATGTTCTCAGAGACACAACACTCATTGAGATACTCCGGGGTAAAATAGGCAGTGGATGAAGTATATCGAAATCTTATCAGCAATTGCTTGTTAAAAAGGTCTCAACTTGAATGCTTTACCACAACTTTCAGCGCATTCTTAACTTTTGTTGCCGCTTCCGTGTGCGCGTTTGTCTTTAGCACCCGAATGAAGTCCTGCAAATACCCACTCAGAGCCATAAGATCTTTGCAAGCCTGCTTCTCAACAGAGAAATCCCGACCTTTTTCAACGAGCGATGATCGCAAGCGGCTGACCGAAGATTCAATAAGTTCCAATTGCTCAGTCAGCTCGGCTCGCGCTGTGTCAGGGGAATAAATATTACAAATCTCATATTTTCTCACCAACTTCGACAGAGTTTTTTCCGTCAGCTGTACCGACTTTTGCCAAGGCATTTCATAAAGTTTCTTCTCGGAATCACCGCACCGGTACTGAGAACAATCCGTTTTTCCGGAAAAGCGATTGACATCAATAATGACCTGACCACTCTTCACGGCTGCAGTTTGAGGCAAATCGGCTGCTGGGTTAAAGAACGCATTCAATACACCCATTTGCTCTTTTAAACCAGACATCAAGCTCAGCATATTCAGCCTTGAGCACGGGTCATGAATAGCATCTTCAATATGGTCTTCGCCCGGTTTCCAGCCGATTCCCTGAGAATCTCCCGTTTTCATTGAAGATCTTGTACGAACACTTCTTGTCGTTTTAGCAGGAATCTCGTTTGACAGAATACTGGATTGATCCATATCTTGCTTCGAGTGCTTACCAAGCAGGTGATCGATGATTTTTTCTATCCTGTACAGTTCACCAATGCCACCCTGACAAACAGCAAGAGCATTCATGACCTCTCTGGCTTCAACACTCCCGGGCTGGCTGTCCTGTAGCAGCTTATTCAACCTCTTCTGCACGTCATAAGTACCCATGATCAATCTGTTGACACATTGAAAGGAAGCATTCAGGCGAACAGTTATGCCGTCTTCATCAAGCAGCCCGGAAGAACCATGCACAATGTCCCACAGCCCTTCCATAATCATCTTTGCCAGTGTTGCCCCGTTGACCCTGTAAGCTTTCAGAGTCTCATAAAACTCCCCATAGCCCAGCTGCGTCAGAGTATCTCCGGAAATAGTCAGCGAATAACCTCTGGCAGCAAGGCTGGTCTGCTTTTCTTCAGAACATTTCTCCTGAGGTGGCTTTTGTTTTTTGGCCGCAGGCTCCTCTGTAACAGAGCCTGCTCTCTTGCCCGGACGCTGCCTGATATCAGCCTCTGACACGTCCTGCCATCGGAACCTGTTTTTACTATTGCCGTGCAAAAGTGAATTAACCTTACTGTCAATATCTGAAAGGTATTCACAGGCAGTTTCGTAAAATATTTCCGGACTCTTCAGACCACTTCGATTCAACTCATCAATGGTTTTTTTTCTGTCTCCGAACAGGGACAGCCATTCATACAGCTCTGGTTCGTTGCTTTGAACAGCTTTGGCTGAGCACCTCCGGTCCCCTTCCTGCCACCTGTCATTACGGAAATTGTGATAAACAACCCCAATATCCGACAAAGACTGTCCATAGATTTTAGTTTCCATCCATGGGGGCATAAAACAGTCCTTACCTGTACGTTGCTTTTGCAACGCAAGATTATCCAGACTTCTCTCCAGACAACGCTTCTCAGTCCCTTCACTACTCCATTGTGTATTGTAAGGATTCCAGACCAGAGGCAGTTCCCACCAGGGAAGAGGCAAATTACCCAGACAGATATTCAGGCAGCGTACTATTTCTTCCTGTTGATACTGATCAAACTGACAGTCATCACTACAGGCCATATCCAGCCGGATCAGAGTGCTTATCAGCCGGTTATATAAAGGCCCGTTACCTTTTAGAAATTCCCGCACGGTTTCAGGCTGTTCAAAAGCCTTCCAGCACGCCGTTAAACACGCAAATTCTTCGCTGAAGGCCGAAAACCAGTCAGGCATTTGTAATGGCAGCTGTATCGCTTTGTTCGGATCGAACTGCTCACTGTCGCTATCACTGCCACTGATACTTTCCGGTGTTTTTGGGGTGCGGAGCTTCAAGTCCGTGAAAAGCTTTGGAGGTGGCAGAGGCATCTGAAGCTGTAACTGTTTCTTTGCACCTTGTGCAAGCCGAACGGGTAGCCGTGCAAACTCTGTGGTTTGCAGATCTTCATTACAAGTGCGGGTGTCATGTTCGGTGACGGGAGTGATAATGCCTGGCTGCTTTACTCCATCCATTTTAATACCTCTCTTCCATGAAAGCTTCAATGGATAGACAAGCATTTCTAAGCAAAGTTTCCACTAAAGAACTGTTTTTCCCTTAACGAGCCCGGAAGCCTGTCATTGTTGTCCCATCAGCCGACGTCGGAGTTTGGGGTATGCAGTGTCGGGAGACAGCCAGATATCAATAAACGCCTGAGCAAATTCTTGTTCAATAGTGGCTCCCAGCACCTGATCAGCCTGAAAAAACTGACCTCCTCTATCAGAAAATACAAAAACCAGCTGATCGCCTTTGCGTACATCAGGCCAGATCGACGACAGCTGTTCCAGCCACAAGGTTCGGCGAGACGCTGGAATGCCCAGATGCTGCCACTGATCATCAGTGGCTTCCAGCAGATCATCCCGATCGATATCCCTGCGATAGGTAATCACCAGAGCCAGCGGTTTCTGGCCAGAAACAAAATCACCAGCAGGTGTTCGCAGCTCGGAATCATAAATAGTCCAGAAGCCCCAGGTCAGTCTGCCCTGCCCAACGGTTTTCCAATCCTGCCAGCTCTGAGAACTATTCCGAGAACTATCTTGAGAACTATCTTGAGAACTGGCAGGTGAATGAAAACTAACGAGCAACAAGCCCAACAAAACGATAAATTTCATGGGTCAACGTCCTTGTGTTTGTTGATCAAAAGCCTTTAGCCACCTTAGCCCGAGCACCGAAAACAGAGTCCAGCAAATCGAGATAATCATGGCTGATGTTACCAATCCCAATGGCAACAGCACCGCTCCCAGCCGTTCACCAGCCAGATAACTTGCCATGCCTCCGACACCGCCCAGAGCAATCATGACATAAGGCCGCCGACACACGATCAGTTCCCGGATATTCCATATAAAGGTGGAAAACCCCAGCCACAAAACCACCAGCCAGAAAGGAAACAAAGCCGCTTCAAAAGCGTATACCCCAACATGCGTCAGCATGGCATCCATGATGATGCCCGGGATTGCCAGTGACAGGGCAAACAGTAACCCCCGGGGAGCAAGCCACCAGCTGATTAACAACATAATGCAGGGCAGCCAGATAAAGTGTGACTGGCCAACAACCGTAACGAACCAGAACAGGTTGAACGAGAGACCGACAGCCACCCATTTAAAGTTTGAAGACATAACGTTGTGCAATTCCATTGCTATAACCGTTTAATATTACGCCTCCCAAAGGGTTTCAGATCAAGTCACCAAACAGCATTCACTAAAAACACTGCCAGACATCTGATTGCAATAGGGCTACAATTCTGTCGTTTTAACTTGCCATGGGGACGGCATTATTAAACCCATAGCGTTGTATCTATTGGCTGCTTCTGCGGTACATGCCTTTATTCTGCTCAATTCTCACTGGTGGACAGCTCCGGCGATGCCCGGTTCGGATTCACACCACCGGATCATAACTCTTAAACTGAACACGCCCTTGATTCAGGAAACCGCCTCCACTCAGGAATCACAGCCAGAACCTGAAATACCGGAACAGACAGATACCCTGACGGCTTCTGTTCAACCTGAAAAAGCCTCAAAACAAACACCTTTATCAAAGCCAATGGAGTCCAGGCTCACTACGCAGGCAGTTCCGCTCAAAAAAGCACCTTCTTCAGCAAAAGAAACTATCAAAGAAACTATCAAAGAAACTATCAAAGAAACTATCCAGCAAGCGACCACCACGAACACAACACCTATTGATCAACCAGCTACCGAACAAGCCGCAGAGGCATCGCCTCAAACACCCTCTGGCAGCGACAATGATTTCGAGCAATGGCTGGCAACGCTGCAGAACGCCATTAATCAGGCCAAAACCTATCCTTATCAAGCCAAACGACGACACCTGTCTGGTGATGTTGAAGTCATGCTGCAGGTCGATGCGGATGGTTCGCTGATCAGAGCCGACATTATTCGAGGCCAAAAGGTCTTCCATCGCAGCACAATGACTGCTGTTCAAAACGCTTTTCCCACCTCACCCACAAACAAAAGCAGACCTGTCACTGTTCGTCTGAACGTTCATTACCAGCTTCGATAAGACTTCGGTATATCCCCAGATATAACAAGAAACCATAGTCCTATAAAATGACAGCCTCCACCGGTTTCTCATAAGCACCATCCCAATGACTCAAACCAATAAAGCCGATGTTGTTATCTTTCTGATAACCATTCTGGCGGCAACAGGCTGGATATTCACCAAAATGGCCACCGGAGGCATGCCGGCACTGCTGTTTCTTGGTCTGCGTTTTACCTGTGCCGGTCTGGTGGTGGCGTTATTTTGCATCAGGCAGTTGAGTCAGCTTTCGGGCAAACAGATTTTGATGGCTACCCAGACCGGGCTGGTTCAGGCGATCGGTCTTGCTATCTGGGTCACGGCTATCAGCCTGTCAGAACAACTGAGTGAAGGCGCCTTCATTACCAGCACACTGGTGATTATGGTGCCCTTTGTTGGCCGTCTGTTTTTTGGAACTTCTATCCAGCGAGAAGTGTTGATTGCCCTGCCTCTGGCCTGCATCGGTCTGGCCTTGCTGGCACTGGACACCAGCTGGCAGTTTGAACCGGCACAAGTTCTGTTTCTGATTTCTGCCGTGTTTTTCGCCCTGCATATCAATCTGCTCAGCCATTTCGGTAAAGGTGTGCCCGCATTACCAATGACCAGTATCCAGCTCCTTATGGTGGGTGTTGTTGGGCTACTGGGTTTTACCCTGTTTGAAACTCTGACCGTTAGCATCAGTGCAGATATCTGGTGGTGGCTGGCTGCCTCGGTATTGATCGCCACCAGCCTGAGGTATTTTATGCAAACCTGGGGTTTCAAATACTCTAACCCGACTTATGCTGCCGTCATTATGATTCTCGAACCGGTCTGGACTTCCCTGATGAGTGTTGCCGTACTGGGGGAGTCACTGACCAGTAGAAACATTTTGGGCTGTCTGGTGATTCTGGCCGCCCTGTTAATCACTCGCTATCAGCAACTGCTTGCCCTGTTCTCCCGCCAAACAGGGGATAAGACCGAAGCTTATTGTCAGACAGAACAGAATGTCTGAATGATGAAAATTCGTCCGTTCCTGAGCAAAAATATAAAAAGCCTGCTGGGTCTCGGCCTGCTGAGCAGTATGCCGTTGATTTTCAGTTCTGTAGCGGCTGCCCTGCTGTTTCGTCACGAGGCTTTTCTCCATGAATTGACCGTCTTTCAGTGGTTACCTTTGTATCTGCTGAGTGCCTTCACCATGGCTCTGGCAATGACGCCCAGTACATTTATAGCTCTGGTCAGCGGGTACTTTCTGGGCTGGAGTGCTACAGCCATGATGCCGGGAGCCTATTTGCTGGCCTCTGCCCTGGGTTATAAGGCAGGCCAGCTGCTGGATGGCGGACAGCTGCAGAACAGTCTTCAAAAACAGGAGAAAGTACAACGTTTTCTGGATGATCTGCGTCTGCGGGAATGGCCTTTGATGATCATGGTCAGGCTGTCACCGGTACTGCCCTTTTCTGTGATGAACCTCTTATTGCCCGCCATCAATGTTAAATTCAGCACCTTTCTGGTGGCTGGTTTCTTTGGCATGCTTCCAAGAACACTGTTTTCCATCTGGCTGGGCATACAGGCGAAAGGCATCATGAACCTGCTGCAATCCTCCGGAGACAATCGTACCAGCGCTGCTTTTTTGATCATTATTACCGTTCTTTCAGTGACAGGACTCTTCTGGATCGTACAGAAGGCGGCACAGAGAACGCTATCAGCAAAAAATCAATAGCCTACATAATTTCGACTACGCTTATCGCAATTACAAAAAATACATTGGTAAGCGATGAAAAAGTTTGTCTGGCTATTGCCGCTTCTTTTATTGCCCCGGGTTTATGCCGCAAACCTGGCTTCCTCCCATAAATCCTATGATTATCTGGGCACCGTTCTCATTGGTAACACCGAAGATCAACCCGTACTCGGAATATCTTCCATACGCTACGACGCAAAGACTGACCAGTTTTTTCTGGTGTCGGATGACACCGGAACCATTCCCAACCGTTATGGACAGCTCGCAAAACCCCGTTATTACACCATTTCAGGAAAGGCGGTTACCTCCGTTCTAAATCCGCAGCCACATCAGCTGAGTCCTTCATTCGTTAACGAGGTTCAGTTAACCGTAAGTCCTGATGAGTCTCAGTGGACCAGCAGAAAGAACTGGATTCAGGATGGGCACGTTGATACCGAAGGGCTGGCGTTGTTTAACAACAGTCCGGATCTCCTGATTGCTTCGGAACAGGGCGCAACCTATCCCATCAAAACCTATCGGATGAACCAGATCTGGGATGTCTACAACATGATTCGGATTCCTGATGTCGATGTTGTCGCGTCATTACTCGTGGTCGATCGCCACTTGGGACTGTTGAAGCGTCGTTACTATTTTCCCACTTACTATCAGACGTCATTGACCCGATCGACCTTGAAGTACATATCCCCGCAACGGTTTATGAAGGCTTATGATGCAATAACAGGCGAAGACATGGGCCTGCAGAGAAATCGCGGGGTCGAAAGTATCGACTTTATCCCCGGAACCAACGACCTTATCGCTATCACCGAAATGCCTCTGCGTCAGGATATCAAGCCCTGGAAAGCAAACCACAAAACACCGCCTCCCAGCAGAATCATTCACTTGTCGCTGGATGAATTCCGAGACGAAGGTTACCGCTTCTATCCAAAAGTCCAAAAAGAGCTACTCTATGGCGTAGCCGAAATGCCTGACGAATACACTCAAAATACTAAAGCCACGATTAAAACAGGGGTTTCGGACATAGTTGCTTTGAGCGCATCACAATTATTGGTGGTTGAAAGAACCCGGATAACCTTTGATTCTGACAAAGATGACAATCAACAGGACAAACCCGTTTCCATCACAGAAATTTATCGGGCCGACCTTGATCTCGACCCAAAATACCATGTCACAACAAAACCAAGACTGACCGCTGAAGAGATGAAGAATAAACGCGTGGTTAAAAAACATCTGGTATTCAGTACATTAGAAGCATCAGCACAGGATGTGTTTGAAAACATGAATATCGAAGGAATCACCTTTGGGCCAGAGTTCAATGGCAGAAAAACCATTGTGCTGGTTAACGATAATGATGCCGCTGAAGGTAAAGACACCAAACTGATTTTTCTGGCTGCTGATTAAAATGAAAGGGGCTACTGCAAAGCAGCCCCATCGCCTCTGCCCATTTCCTGCCAATAAACTACTTAACCCAGCCAGAACTCTGCTGATATAGTAAGTAACAGTCTGACAATAACCGCACTAACAAAAACAATGGAACCACAATGGCAGATAAACCCCTGAACGGCTTGGCTGCACGCCTGGTGGTCAATCAACTGGTTGATGAAAAGGCTGTTCGATCTGCCCAGACCAACGCAGACAAAGCGGGCAAAACCCTCAATCAACAGCTGGTAGAAGATAAACTGCTCACTTATGCACAGCTGGCACTGGTGACTGCCGAAGAATTCGGTATTCCGGTGATCGATATTTCTGCCTTTGACCCTGAAAATGTTCCCAGTGATCTTGTAAAAGAAAAACTGGTTCGTAAGCACAAGGTCATGCCGTTAATCAAACGGGGTACCCGCCTGTTTGTCGCGGTCGTCAACCCTGCCGACCATCAGGCTATTGATGAAATTCGGTTCAGCTCAGGCCTTGCTACCGAACCGGTACTGGTTGAAGAAAACAAGATGGAAGCGTTCATTGACCGGGTTATCGATGGCAGCGGCAGCGGCCTTGATGACTTTGATGATGACGAGTTTGAAAATCTTGATGACCTGGAAGTCAGTGCCGTTGATGACGGCGGCGAAGACTACAACGGCCCGGCAGAAGACGACGCACCTGTTGTAAAATTTGTGAATAAAATGCTGCTGAGTGCCATTAAAGGCGGTGCTTCCGACCTGCACTTTGAACCTTATGAAAAAAGCTACCGGGTTCGCTTCCGTACAGATGGCGTATTGCATGAAGTTGCCAAACCACCTGTTAATTTGTCGCCAAGAATAGCCTCCCGCCTGAAAATCATGTCAGCTATGGACATCTCCGAGCGTCGTAAACCTCAGGATGGCCGTATTAAAATGAAACTGTCCAAAAGCAAGGCCATTGATTTCCGGGTCAACACTCTGCCAACGCTCTGGGGAGAAAAAATCGTACTCCGTATACTGGACCCTTCCAGTGCGAAAATGGGTATTGACGCACTGGGTTATGAGGAAGAACAGAAAGCCATGTACCTTGAAGCCCTTGAGCAGCCACAGGGTATGATTCTGGTAACCGGTCCAACCGGTTCAGGCAAAACGGTTTCTCTTTATACTGGTCTGAATATCCTCAACACCCCGGAACGTAATATTTCAACCTCTGAGGATCCTGTCGAGATCAACCTTGAAGGCATCAACCAGGTGAACGTCAACCCTAAACAGGGTATGGACTTCTCTCAGGCTCTCAGAGCATTCCTTCGACAGGATCCTGATATCATCATGGTGGGTGAGATTCGGGATCTGGAAACGGCAAACATCGCCATTAAAGCAGCCCAGACCGGCCACATGGTTATGTCAACGCTTCACACCAACAGTGCCCCGGAAACCCTGACACGTTTGCAGAATATGGGGGTTCCGTCGTTCAACATTGCAACCTCTGTCAGTCTTATTATTGCCCAGCGTCTGGCAAGGCGTCTGTGCACGAACTGCAAAGTAAAAGTCGATATTCCCAAAGAAACCTTGATGGAAGAAGGCTTTACCGATGAGCAGGCCAGTGAGGCAGTTATTTATGGTCCCGAAGGTTGCGACCAATGCAGCAAAGGCTACAAAGGCAGGGTGGGTATTTATGAAGTTGTAAAAATTACACCTTCCATGCAGCAAGTTATCATGGAGGAAGGTAACTCTCTGGAAATTGCCAAGGTTGCCGAAAAAGAAGGCTTTAATAACCTGCGCCAATCTGGATTACTCAAAGCACTGCAGGGCATCACCAGCCTTGAAGAAGTGAACCGGGTAACACTGGATTAATCAGCGGGTGTCATGTAATTTGAAAATGGTAATGAGCCGGCGTAGCACAACTGGTAGTGCAGCGCATTCGTAATGCGAAGGTTGGGGGTTCGATTCCTCTCGTCGGCATCAATAAAATCAATAAGTTAGAGAAAACAAAAACAAAGGGTTTTTATACGGGGGGACAGCAGGGGAACAGTAAAACAAAGTCTAACCACAACATATCCTAACGCTACAGGTTATAGGCTTCATTCTGCACTCCTATTGGCCTTGCTCCTGCAAGGCCATGAGTACGTAACTACGAGCATCTTCACTCATCTTCCGGACACGCTTTTTTTAATATCAGCTTTGCCGCCTGAGCAATCTCATCTCCAGTGCAATCCATATCGTTTTCTGATCGCCGTAATGCTTCTGAGCAACGTTTAAGCTCTGGATCATTTGCCGCTTTTTTATCCAGAATCCGAATAACACGATTCACGGTGACTGCCGGATCCTTACTGTATAAATCGTTTTGCATTATCCCCACCTCGCTACAAAATACTGTATATAAAAACAGTCTTGTTTTCTATATTCTGTCGTTTATTTCTGTATTGCTGCTACTATCGCACATTCCAAAATTCAGGCTACTGCGCCAACCGCACCCAGATACTGAGATAAAGCCCTTATCCACATAATGAAAAATCCTGTATCCGTCCATGAAGGTTTTTTTCCATACCACATTTTTAAAATCAGGCAACTCCATCCTTTTCATCGGGTGCAATTAAAAGTGTTCCTGACATGTTAGGTTTTCCATTTTTTAAAGCCCTAACCCTGCAGAAATGCTCGGAACAAAATTCCGAAAAATCATGATTTCAGCATTCTCGGAACACTTTTAATTGCACCCCTTTTCATCTCTTTCTCAGTTTTTTATTTACAGAAAAATTTTTACTGCAGTCATGAAGTACGATTAAAAACTGATTTCTTTTGTAAATTTATGGCAAAGATTCGCTTCCAAGCCACTATAAAAAAATATTGGCTTCAAATCTTGTTAAATGATTTACAGGTTCTACCTTGACGACTGTTTGGCCTATGCGCCAAACTGGCTCCCATCGCCTGCACTGCTAACAACAGACACAGGTGGGAGCCATCCCATCAGGACAAAACGGCCTCAATGCCGGGCGTCCTGTGGATAGAAAACCGAAAACGGTGGGTCAAGCCGTGCCAACCTGCGTGCAGGAAGGCGGGAAGCGACAGGGGAACGCTGTGTGTTCTTGTTAGCGTCCCGGCACCATTTTCTATACAGCTCTGCCAGTCAGAGCTGAGGCTCCATGTTGAATAAGATATGGACATCAAAACCGCACTCAATGAGCTGCGGTTTTTTCGTTTCTGGAACATACGACACCTGTATTGGTTATTGCTTCGTCAGTGTCTCGAGGCCTGCGCGTAGTTACAGGGTATAGGTATAAGACGAAAAAATATTGATCTATGTCAGTTTTCAAATCGTAGTTGCGAGGGTCGCAACTTTGTTAAAAAAATTGACCTGCATCAAAGCAAAACTTTGTCCCAAATCAATAAAGGCTATTGACTAAGACCATGTTCCCAAAACTACAACAGGGGGTGGAGTAATGAATGTACAAAAAGTTTCCACTTTCACTAAGGTTTATAATCAGGCTTAGAAACTGGGAGGATCAGCAACTGGCTGAGGAGGTAGGCGTGAGCAAGACAACAGCATCAAGATGGCTGAACGGTGAGCAGGAACCCAAGAGCCTGCAGGAGCTGGTTAACATCGCTAAAAAACTGGGCGTAACAACGGATGACCTGCTTGGGCTGTCTAATGAATTTCCTGCCAAGATGAATGCGGTGATGAAACAGCTTCCGGAAGATGTACAGGAGGCAGAATTTGAACGGGTACTGAAGTTACTGGAGGAGTATCAGAAAACGTGAGGAAAGGCCGGGCAGGATGCCCAGTCCTACAAGATGGGCTCTTGCCGATTGGTGCCAACCTTTTCCGGTTTCAACAGCTCGTGCTTACCATTAAACAGGTCTGAAGCAATGTAGCGGATAATGGCGTAGGTGTAGATCAGGCTGCCATTGATGAAGAAGCCGAATACCCAATTACTTAGCTGGAAGCCGAATGGTCTGAACCCTTGACATAACATAAGCAACATCAGGAAGCCCACTTGTATGCAGAGCAGGACGTAGATTTTTTTATCGAATTTTTCTCGGTGCTTCCTTCTGGATCGATGCCATTCAAGCTGTTCTTGCTGGATGCTTTTTAGTTCTGTTGATGCTTCTGCTTGAGCATTCTGTATCAGAGAGGTTCTGGCAGCTTGTGACTGTCTCTTAAGAGAAGAGAATAACGTATCCTTGTCGTTTACCTCAGCCAACCTTGGCCTCCTTAAAATTACATCAAACCGAGTACTCTGGCTCTTACTTCTGCAGCATATTCACTGACTGCAAAGTCGGCTGCTACCAGAGAAGCAATTCCAGACCAATGAGCCCAGCTGTTTATGAAATGCTGCTCTGGCATAAGCAGCTCAGCTGCAAACATATCAGCTTCTTTCTCTCTGGTGTTTTTTGGTCCGGGCGTCCGGTAGTCAACAAAGTTCTGGTCAGGATTGGTTGGATCAAAATGCAAGACAATGTGACCCAGCTCATGAGCAAGGGTGAAAAGCTGTCTACGGGCTGAGTCCTCATCATTGAGGTAAATCATTTTTTGCGAGTGGCTGACAGCACCAGCAACATTTCTGGTTGACTCATCAGGTAAGAAATTCTCGTAACCATATCCAAGGCGAGTTGCAACTTGTTCTATTGGAACGGGAATCTGATCGCCGATATCAAGGCTACGTATTAAACCGTTAGCCCGCTCCTTAATTTGCTCTCTTGTATAACTCATCGTACTCTCCCCAGGAAGGGCTATAGTACTTATAATTCTTCGACCGTCAATAATAATCCTTCCGAATTCAACTTATCAGCTTGACTTATTTCCTGTCTAGGATTATCGGCGTGAATTATTAAGATTACAGATTTCATTCAACAACCTCATCCGTTATGGTTGTAATTTGAACAGAAGGAAGGAACCTGACAATGAACCCAACTCAAATCATGGACAAGATTTTCAAGCTATTGGATCGGGTAGGTTTTCTGGCAGACAAAGCTTATCAAGAACATCTGAAGGCAGAAGAAACAGTCGGACAGCCAGTAGTATTTAATATCAGTAAGGAAGCTGAAGAGGTAATCGCTTCATTCAGTGGGAAAGATTTTTCTAAAGTGATTGAGCGTAAGAAGCGGCTGTATGGGTTGGACTGAAAGATAGGGTAGTCGTTGATATTGAGAATAATACCTGGTTGGGATACTAATAGACACCATAGAACAATATTGAAGTGGATTTCGGGGGAGGCCAGCCACCTATGGACGGACTGGAAAAGAGAGTTAAGCATCTGGAGGACGATGTTCAGGGGATCAAAACTGATCTTGCTGTTATCAAATCCAACTATGCCACCTGTGAAGATATCCAGCGGGAAATAGGAGGTATCCGTACAGACCTTCAAAGAGAAGCCGGCGGTATTCGAGAGGATCTCCAAAGAGAGATGGGGTGTGTTAATGCAAATATTGAGAAAATGGGGCGCACTATGATCATGTGGACAGTGGGCTCAGTTTTGGCGACATGCACCTTTATTTTTGGAGTTGTCCGCTTCCTGTCCTGAGGGGGCTCACCCCTCCACACTCTCCGCCCGCACCGTCGTCACAAACCCACTTCTACCCAACTTATGGGTTACCTGATTAATCACCCAGTCACCATCAATACCGTTACGGAACCCGGTCAGGGTCAGCTTCCCTTCCACCCGCAATGACGGACTGCCCGGCAAGGTCAGGCTTGCAGTTTGGGTACCGCGCTGAAGGCTGTCCAGCTTGGAGCGGGCGGCTACTTTTGCCGCTTCTTCGTCAGGGTGTTGGCCTCTCAAGGTGTAAACGGGCTTGGTGTCCGGCTCTCCCACTCTAACGGGTACCCGTTGAGCCGTAGCGCTGTTATGCCAGTGGGCGATGACGGCAGTGTACTTGCCCCGGTCGGTCATGGTGAAGCGGTAACGGGTGAGTTGTTCGGGTGTCAGGCTAATGGCAGGCAGGTCTTTACCACTGGCGGTGCGGCCTTGTCCTTTGGGAACAAACAGTAATCGTCCTTCTTTTATTGTGCTGACCGCGTCGTACTGTCTGGCCAGTCGTGTTAGGAAATGTAGATCCGACTCTTCAGTCTGGTCGATGTGGGCAATGGTTTTGTCTTTCAATGTTTCAGCAATCACCGGCTCAAGTTGATGGTTGCCGGCAATGGTGCGGGTTAAGTCATCGAGGGTGACGTTCTCCCAGCTGCGGGTGTTCTGGGATTTGAGGCTTTGCCTGAAATCAGCAGCCCTTGCCCGGATGGTGAGTGAGTCAGGTGGGCCTTCCGTGTTGAGCTCGTCCACAATGAACAATCCCATCGGGCTGAGTTTGTCGTTACGGTAGCCCAGATGCAGGAACAGTTCGGCGCCGGTTCGGGGTAAGCGTACGGATCGGTCACGGTCATCGAGCTTGATTTCAAGTGTGTCAGACTGGATACCGGATTCATCGGTAACACTCAGGGATATAAGTCGATCGCGTATAGCGTCGGTAATATCCTGACGGTCGGCTTCAAGAGTAAATTCTGGCTGCATCAGTCCCATAACCTCACTTCTTTCTCAGCTTTCGGCGCAGCAATATTGGGCAGGTTGATAACAACACCAGCAGGCAACACAGCCCCCATCTGCGCTAGTCTGGGATTGGCCGCCAGCACCTGCGGGACAACGTCGGTGCGCCCATAATATTTTAGGCAGATATGATCCAGCATATTGATGTCTGTTACTCGGTATTTCATGGAATAGTGCCTGCTTAGCTGTAATGGATACCATCAAGCGAAAATAAATAAAGTCCCGGGCATTTCCTGCGCTTCAATTCAATCGCCTTTTGGGCTTCACCCTCTGTGCGATAACAGCCCAGTTTGAAAGGCTCTTTCCACCAGAAAGCATCCTGAAAAATTTCCTGACTTTTTTCTTTGTACTGCTCCTGGTATTTGATCATTACTGTTACGGGTCTGGCTTTCTTCCTGCCTTTTTTCTTCAGTGCCTTGTCGGGCGCTGGTTGCTGCCGGGCATCTTTGGCTTTGGACCTTTCGGCTTTTGCCCTTGCGTTGCTCATGGTTAAGCTCCTGTTGCATTGTCACGATCTTCCCCATACTCCACCAGTTCCAGCCGAAAGCGGATATGCCGCGGCGCTCCATTGGCGAGCAAGTCACCCCGGGTTTCTTCTATTCGGGTGATACACCACTTGCCCCACACGTTACCCAAACCATCGGTCATGATTAAAGGCTCGCCCTTGCCTGCCTGTTCCCGCATGGCGTCGATCTGCTTCAGGCCGCCTTTGTAGTGGGGCAGTATTTCACCTTCCAGATTCACCGTATCAGCATCGGGTCCGGTGAACTGTTGGGCGGGTTTCCGGTTGACTCGCTGTTGTGCCTGCCACTGGTAACGACTGGAACGCTGAAGGGTTTTGTAAGCTGCCGTGTTTACGCTGAAACGGTACTCACCCAGAGTCATTAGTACATCACTCATCGTGCTGGGCTCCCTGTTCCTGATAGGCGTTCTTCTCGTCGATCCGTTCCATAATACGCTCGGTCAGGGCTTCGGCGTCTTCGTCCGGACGCTGGTAAATCTGGATGCGTTCGACGGTGGTCATTTGCTGCTGGGTAATCGGTGCTGGTGCAGCTACAGCGGGTGTCGCCACCAGTGCAGCGGTGACGGCTGCGGCGGCTCCCGTTTTGGGTAGATTACTGGCAACGGCTTTTTCAGGCTCGCCATCATTGCCGGTAAACAGGCTGCCAATTTTATCGCCCAGCATACTACCGCCAACGCCACCAATGATGGAGCCGAGTACGCCACCAACAGCAGTACCGATACCGGGGGCGATGACTGTTCCCAAAGCGGCACCCAGTTTCGCACCACCTAAAGCACCGCCAATACTGCCTGCCGTGTTGCTAACATCGGCGGCTTTTTCTCCGGCACTCAGGTTGCTGT
This sequence comes from Endozoicomonas montiporae CL-33, assembly GCF_001583435.1. Lineage (NCBI taxonomy): Bacteria > Pseudomonadati > Pseudomonadota > Gammaproteobacteria > Oceanospirillales > Endozoicomonadaceae > Endozoicomonas > Endozoicomonas montiporae. The sequence goes on from NZ_CP013251.1 coordinate 4,627,574, forward strand.
TCATCAGAGTAGAGCCAACACTTAACGCTCCAATCCCTGCGCCGACCAGTCCCAGTTTGCCACCCATGGCTTTACCGGCACGGGCAAGTCGCCCGCCTTTTCTTGCCTTGCCGCCAGCAGAGCCTATCCCTCCAACACCAGCCCCGCCCATTTGCAGACTGGCTTTTTTCGCTGTGAATCCGAGCATCGCTACTGCACCAGTCAATGCAGCAATGGCGGTAATCACCGGGGCAGTGATCAGGGCAATGGTACCAATGCCCCCGATCAGGCTGACAATACCTGTGGTCATGCCGGGGCTTTCTTCCACAAATTTGTTGATGCCTTCAATAATGTTCTCAATCTTGGGCATCAATCGTTCCAGTACCGGCAGCAGGGCTTGTCCGATGCGCTCCTGCAGGGCTTGCCAGCGTTGCTGCATCAGCTGGATCTTGTTGCCAGTAGTGTTGGAACGGTTATCAAACTCCCGCTGCATACTACCGGCAAACTGTGTTTCATCATTAGTCAGCCGGACGGCTTTTTGGTACTGCTCAAGGCTACCGGTTAGCAGTGATATGTCGTCTGCGTATTCGGTACCAAACAAGTTAGCCAGTACGCCTGCCCGTGACTGGTTATCCAGTTGTGACACGCTTTCCAGAAAATCACTCAGCGCTCCTTGAGCATCATCACCAATGGCCATTGACAAGTCGCTGGCCGAATAGCCCAGTTCTGCCAGTCCGTCCTGGAACTTTGCGCCCTGCTGCTCTGCTGTCTGGAGTTTAATTAACAGAGCATTGATAGCCGTACTGGCCACTTCAGGTGGTTTGCCCAGGGCAATAAAGGCATCGGCTAACGCAGCCGCTTCCCGGGCAGACAAGCCAAAGGTTTTTGCTGTACCACCAATACGCTGGAGTGCAGGCACAATATCGCGGGCTTTCGCTGCCGTGTTATCCGACAGGTGATTAATAACATCACCCAGCTTATCCATTTCAGAAATAGGGATCTGGTAAACGTTAGCCAGCTTCGCCATGGCGTCGCCTGCTTCTTCCGGCAGCATGTCAAAAGCGGTGGACATTTTCGCCACGGTTTCAACAAAGGTAGGCAAAGCATTGCGATTCACACCCAGCTGACCACCGGCGGCGGCAATCTCTGCCAAGCCTTCCTTGGTGATGGGAATGGTTTTGCTCATTTCCTTGAGCTGATTACCAAAGGCTTTAAATTGCTCCGGCGTGTCAAAGTCCACCACCTTGCGCACATCGGCCATCGCCGACTCAAAATCAATGGCTTGCTGGAGTGGTGCTCTAAGAATGTTGGTAAAGCTTTGCCCGACACGCCTTGTAGCCTCTCCCACAAACATCATGTTGGCAGATCGTTGCAGACCACGGTCGTATTTCTCGGCGGCTTTGCTCAGGGCTTTGGATCGTTGTTCAATGGCCTTCATTCGGTCGCCGAGCTTACCCATTTTACCGGCGACCTGTTCGCTGGCCTGACCCAGATGTCGGGTGTCGATGCCTGCGCTGCGCAACTCGCCGCGCATCTCCCGGGTTTCATTGCGTAAGGTCTGGTGCAGCGTCGCCAACTTCTGGCATTTCTTCTTGGAGCGTTCAAACTCTTGCTGAAGTTTCTTGGTCGGCTTGCTGGTTTTTTGTAGCTCTTTTGCCAGCTGCGAGGTTCTCAGTCGCGCCTTGTCCAGTTCCGACGCTGTAGACCCTAGCTTGCTCTGGAGTGCTTTCAGGGCATCAATGTTTTTTTGATGACCTTTCAGTTGTGACAAGGCCTTTGTCTGCTTGCCCAGACTGTCAGAGAACTTGTCGGTACTGCGGGTAATTTTCCGAATTGGAGCCGTGACTTTATCCACCGCCTGAATAATCACGGAGAGCTTGGTATCGGCCATGCTATAATAATCCCTTAGTGTTCAGGCTCGTATTCAAACCTCGTATCAGACAAGGATGCCCGATGAATAAAGTGCTGACTGTCATTCGTTTTTTGTTCACCGTCGTTGCGGCGTATTTCCTTCTCTATGGCTTCAAGGAAGTTGACTTCCTGTTTATTGTGTTGGGCTTTCTGGTTTATGGATTCGGTATTGGTTTGACACTGCTGGTAGACGGCAGCCTGAACGACGAAGGCTGTAAGGATCGAGGCGGGCCGACACACATTAGCCGATATTAACGATTGTGTTTTGGAGCCCTTTCCAGTGCCAGCTTGTGAAAGGCAACCAGTTCTTCCAGTGGCATCGACTTCATATCTGGCAGTGACCAGTGAAACAAGATCGCAAGGTTAGCCATTAATGGCCGGAATTCATCCGGCTTTAAACCAAAAAACCCGCCGCCTTTTCTGAGATTTTCTCAAAGTCAGCAACGTCCATGGTGCTCACTACTGCCGGTGGAATGTTCGCCAGCCTGGCGAGAATAGCTGTACCCCGTTTCAGTTCGTTTTTTTCATGCTCAACCGCTTCCAGATCCGCAACGGTCATCCGTCGTAAATGCAGAGTATCGGTTTCAATGCCATCCACTTCGATGGGGTATTGCAGTTTAAAGGCTTCTTTTTTGCTCATGTTGATAGTCTCGTTTAAAAGTAAAGAGAGATAGCTGCAATCACAGCCGCTGTACCAAATAACCAGGTGGACAAACTGACAATAAATCCAGCCCGGTCTGCGCCTTGGGGAGTCATATCGCCTTGTACCTTTAGTTGCCCGTTTGTTTTATACTCTTCCATATGGTTCATTCCTTTGGCTTGGAAAGGTTTGAATCAAAAGCCCGACTGTTTGCAGCAGCCGGGCTTTTGTTTTCAGGGTTTGTTAAATACCCAACGCGTCCCGCAACTCGGCGGTTTGATCCACACCATTGATAATGCAGACCAGGTTGACCGGATCAATCTCATGAATCACTTCACGATCAATGGTCAGCCGGTAGTAATGCAGGGTCATACCGACTTTCAGGGTGGTGTCGTCGCCGGGCTTCCAAGTACCATAGTCGGTCTCCTTAATCAGACCGCGCTGGGTAACAATGACTTGCCCCTTACTTCCGTCCTGACTGACGGTTGCCCCACGGAATTCAAAAGGGACAGTTTCACCCGGTACCACTTTCAGCTGCTTCAATACCGAACGGCTGCAACTGTTGAGGGTGAACTCGCTCTCCATCTTTTCCACTTCACCGGTGGGAATATCCACCGGTGCGCCCATACCGCCTGCCATGTACTCCCGAAACTTCGGAGTGATTTTGGGTGGTGACAGTTCCTGCGCCTGACCGACGAAATCCTCGCCATCAAAGTACAGGTTCATATTGACCAGGATGTCCTTGATCATGCGACGATCTCCTCCAGGTAATCATTGTTCAGGTGGCTGCGGAAGGTAATGCGCTCTGCAGGGCTGAAAGGACCGAAGTCAAAGTCGAAGTAAACCTTACCCGCCTGAATCGATTCTTTGGTATTCAGTTCAGCATCTGCCCAGCATTTACCGCCCTGAATAGCGCCCAATGCTTTCAGTTCACGCAGATAGGCATTGACGCCATCGGTGACGTTTTCCACATAGGTCTTGGTGATATTGCGATCCACTGCCCACAGGTGCGCCCGCTGGATGCTGTCCTGAATAATGTCCGCCGTACGTCGTACAGACAGGAACGCCCACTGGGGATCAGCACCAAGAGTGCGGTTACCCCAGAGCCGGAAGCCGTTTTCACGGATGATGGTGCTGACGTTCTCTTCGTTCAGCAGGTTGGCCCGGCTGTTCACATCGCCCAACGCGAAATCAACCGGGCGGGCTGTGCCGATAATACCGCGCATTTCGGTATTGGACGGTGACCACCAGAAGCCGCGCTCGTTGTCGGAACGGGCAATCATACCCGCCACCCTGGCAGACGCAGGCTCAACGGTTTCGGCGTTCAGGCTGGTGTCCCAAACCCTTACCCACGGATCCACCAGATAAGCACGATGGGAGCCGAAGTTATCAGCGTACGTTTTGGCGGCTGCGTCGTCGGTGTTGGGTCCATCGATAATCGCTACAGCTCGCAAACGTTCTGCCACCACGACCAACTCGGCACCGCCAGCATCTTTATGGCTGAAGTTTGGCGCACAGAGAATACGGGGCTGAACACCCACAATACTCTTGGCACCCAGAAAGGCATGAACGCCCTCGTACTCACCGCCAGCACCTACACCGCCAATCACATTGGACAAAGTGTCAGCATCGTCTGACCCTTCTTCGACACGCACCACCACAACAGCAGCACCCACCTGATCGAAGATACCATCAATAGCAGACGGCAGTGTGCCACCGTCGCCCAGTGCGGCGGCTTCCGTGCGGTTACCGGCAATCAGTACCGGTGTATTGACCGGAAATTGAATCGGGTCGGCATTGGGCGCTGTACCAATCAGCCCGATCACGGAGCTTTTGACGGTGCGGATCGGCCGCGTTCCGCCATCAATCTCCACGACCTCAACGCCATGTAAAAAGTCCGTGGCCATAGGTTCTCTCCTTTGGAGTTTCTGAGTTTACAAAAAAGCCCTTCGGGTGAAGGGCTAATCGTTGGAAGTGTGAAGTTGTTGTTATTCGTCAGGCTCCAGCCTCTCCAGCTGCTCAACAAACGGCTGGGCGATGGCCATAAAATCGGCATCGTCCGGGGCGTTTTCTACCGCTTGTTTGCCTTTTAAACGGATGTTGCGGATCTCGTCCAGCTGGCTGAACCAGTAGTCGCCTGTCGCCTTGATGGTTTGGGCGGCGTCCTGTTCGGTTCTGCCGAAGGCTTCAGCGTCACTTTTGACGGGCTTGGGGGCTTCGCCCTGGTAGCCGGAATTGATCCACTGTACTGCTGTGTCGTAGGCGCGTTGGTATTCGGTTTCTATGAATGCTGAGTTGGTGGCGAATCGGGTTCTTGCGGCTCCGGCGGCGTTGTCGATGGCGGTGCAGGTAGATAGACGACGATCAGCTACCGAAGCAACTTTTTGTTGAGAGAGGATAGGCCGCCCTGTTTCAGATGCCTCTATCCGCTTTCCAGTGGCTTGACCTTCTAATAATGACTGATGTTCCTCATGTGTTATTTTAACTACATCATCCGGCATGGTACTTCCATGCAATGCCGTTATATAAAAACCACCGGTTTGTTTACTGTAATAAGTATCCATATTAATGTCCTATCGCAAACCATCTTAATCCAATGATCACACCGCTGTTGTTACGTGCAATATAGAATTTGGCAGAAGTCTGAGTATATTCTCCGATTGATGTATACGTGTCGGTTGACACAAATCGCGCCTCAAATGAATTCATCAGTGTTATGAATGTGCTGGTAGGAAACGTAACCGGGAATGTGACAACTGATGTCCCGTCGGCACCTGTTACAGAAATCCCCCATTGAAAAATAAAACCACCCAACCACGACGGCAACGCCATGTAGCCATGATCACTCGAAAAATTGTAAGAAAAACCGGCACGCAACTTCTTTGGAGTGACGGCGTTACTGTCATTTGTTCCTGCATTCACTTCTGCCTGTGTGGCAATTTCCACAAACCCTTTTATGCTCTCTGTAGCATTACGCGCAAACGAATTTAACCGACTCGCCAACGTCTTAGGCGTCACCATCCGTGTATGAGTCGTCCCCGCATCCACCTCCGACTGCGTTGCAATCTCCGCCTGTCCGCGTGTTGATTCTGTTGCCTGCCGTGTTCCATCATCCCGCGCAACATCCACGGCGTAGGACGTGGCAAGGGTGGTTTTTGATGTACTGGTTGCCGAGTCGCTAATGGCGGTGACTCTTGCGCCGCTGCTTAACTGGATGCCGCCTACTTTAATGTTGGCGCTGCCTGTTTGGTTCAGCTCTCCGTCAGAAACAAAGTGGTAGACATTACCGGCATCATCATGCCAGATGTGGTCAATGTTACTGTCGCCTGACTCGCTGAAGAAAATGGGCTTACCGCCAGTGTTAATGCCTTGGCTGAATTTGGGGCGAACATCAATCCGGGCAAACTTCGACGTTAAAATGCTCCATAGCTTTTTGGGTGTAATGATTCGACTGTCATCCGTTCCCGCATTGGCTTCTGCTTGTGTCGCGACTTCTGCCACGCCGCGCCGACTTTCTGTAGCGGTACGGCTGTTTAGCTTTTTAGGGGTGATGACTTTTGTGTCATCAGTGCCACCGTTCGCCTCTGTTTGAGTGGCGATTTCCACAAACCCCTTGATAGTTTCGGTAGCGTTTCGGGTGAACGACGCCAACCGGCTTTTCAAGGTTGCCGCTGTTATTACCCGACTGGTTGATGTGCCTGCATCGGTTTCTGATTGTGTCGCCAGTTCGACCACGCCACGCCTGGAAGTGGTGGCGGTGCGGTTGTAGAGCTTCTTGGGCGTAATGAACCGGGTGTCGTCGGTGGTGCCGTTGGCTTCGTCTTGTGTCGCAATCTCTGCCGTACCCAATAATGATTCAGTCGCCTGTGGTGCATAGATTGACACATCACCGGACGGCGCAACGGAACCCGGCGCGGCACTGAGGTTCAATTGTTCTGCCAGTATCAGGGTCGTGGTCGATCCTTTGCTCTGGATGACGGATCCGTCATCGTGCTGAACCGTGGCGAACAGCACACCGCCATCGGTGATGAAGTCCATCTTTGTTACGTCGTAGCTTTCGGTGGTGCTGTCCTGGGCCACCACATAAACCCGTGAGGGTTCGATGACCTGAACGCCCACCAGATCAAGCCGCTTTATTTTGTTGTTGCCATCAAACAGGTCAACGTAGCTGAGCGTCGCGCCCGAAAAGCCGTCAGCCTGAGCATTAATGGCCGCATCAATGCCGCTCTGGTGAATCATCATGCTCATTCCCATGTTCCTCTGTGAAGTACGGTGATTGATAGCTGTGACTGCAAATCAAACGGTGCGGTGTGAACTGTTCCGACGTTAAAAGTGAAGTCGCTGCGTAACGGCTTGGCCTGTTTGATGGCGTTGATGATGTCGTCCTGCAGGTCGGCGTCGGGTCGAAAGGCTGCGGTTTTGATGGTGCCGGGGGCGTTGTCGGGGACGGTTTCGCCTGCGTGGCTCCGGCTCCAGCCTTGTTTGCCGTTTTCAAACCGTGGGTTGGGGATCAGTTGCTTGTTTTCAAACAGGTCCCAGCATTCCAGTTCTGCGACCTGTGCGGTGCCGGTTCCGTCCCGGTAGTTGACGATAAACATGGGGCGTATGTAGGCCGTGCCGGGGCGAAATTCGTGATGGTCGTCACCAGTGCCGGTGATCTCGCCGTCAAACACCTGCCAGCCTGCAACGGTCAATTCATGACCACTGACCGCACAATAACGATAAGTACCTGCACCACCGCTTATATTCCTGAACGCCTTATCCAGCGTGGCAACACCTGCATAAACTTTATCCGTACCGGGACTGTCAACCGTCTGCCGAACCTTGAAACGTATGCGATAGACCCGACTGGTCTGCACGGGGATAGGTTCAGAACAGAACACCCATTCATCGTGGCCTGTACCGATTTCCAACACCGGCAACTGTCGCTCATTATCCTGCGCCGACAGATCCACGCTGAACGTGTGCGGTAATCCCTTCGGTGTTTGCTGCCACCACTCGGTAATGTTGGCCGTAGTACCGAATCGGGCAATGGCGTTTTCAACCGCTTTTAAACTGCCTTTAATGCGGTGTTGATAGAGTGCGTCTTTTAATGACTGGCGCTTGATGTGTTCCGGCCAGTCGTCGTTCCAGTCATCCACTGAGAACGCCCACGCAAGATAGGGTAAAAACTCAACAGGGCATTGATCAGGGTTCCAGAGCTGGCGGTAAATCACCGGCAGTTGTTCGATGCGTTCGGTTACGCTGGCTAAGGCTCTTTCTTGTTGTGTGGCTGAAGGTGGCAACAGGTCAGACATTCAATGCCTCCTGCTTTTGTGTCAGTTCAATGGCTGAACAGTAAGCGGCTTCGGTATCGGTCGGGGTGATGTCGGCTGCGGGTTCGTGCAGAACAACACGACTGACGCCTGCCTGTTGCAGTGCGCCGTAAATACCCGACACTGGCACAATAGCCCCGAGTCGGTGTCGCGTTTCTACAAACTGTTGAACCGCATCGCGGGCGGCATTCATTACCTGTTCTGCGCCTAAACCACTTTGGGTGTAGAGGTCAGCCCGGACACGGTAGGTGGTGATGGTCGCACCCTGTACCGTCAGCTCATCGGTTAACTGCCTGACGTGGGTCTGGTTTAAATGGTTGGTGACGGTTTGCAGCAGTTCGGCTGAGGGTGTGCCGTCGCCTTCTCTCGAAAGGATGGTGTTGATAATGCTGGCGTCGCCCTGCCGTTTGGGTTGGGCGTCTTTTACCTGTCCGTCGGCGGTGAGGCTTTGAAAAATGTACGAGCCTTCTGTTCCAGCGTTGGTTTGGCCTTCCATGGAAAGCTGGATTCTATAGCGTAAGTCGGTGTCACTTTCGTAGACAGGTTCGCGGGGTGGTATGGCGTCCGGATCTCCGGCATCAATGACCAGACGCTGGACATTCCAGAGTGCGCCCAGGTTGTCGAGGTCTGAACCTGTGGCATAAGGCAGCATCACCGCCTGTGCTTCGTCGTTGATCTTCGCCCGTAACAGCATTTCGCGGTAGGCGCAGACTTCGAGAATTTTGTAAGCCGGTTCGCTTTCCACCGGTGCATCAAAGTCGGGATAACGACGGCTCAACTCTGCCAGTATCTCGCTGAGGCTCTGCTCAAAGTCCAGCGCTTCCACCACTTTGGGCGGCGGTAACTGGCTGAGGTCGATTACCGTAAAAGCCATTAGATGATTAATCCTTCCAGTGTTACGGGTTTGCCATCCGGTAAATGTTCGCCTTCAATATCCAGCGTCACCTGACCACTGCTGACACTGACTACCTGTACTCTTTCGAGCTTTAACCGTGGCTCCCATTGATCAAGGGCTTCTGCCACAGCGGCATAGCATTCTGTTTTCCAGGCGGCGTTAACCGGCTCATCAATCAGGTCAAACAATCGGGAGCCGTAGTCACGTCGCATCACGCGGGAGCCGATAGGTGTTCGCAGAATGTCAGCAATACTCTGGCGCAGGTGTGCCTTACCGGACAGTGCTTTGCCGGTGTGTGCGTCGATGCCGTTCATGGTGTTTTATTGCTGCTGGCCTGTAGTGCCCGTGTTGGCAGGACCGGATGCCACGCCGGAATGTTTATGGCTGTTATAGATATCGCGATCAGCCTGCATGCTGCGGGTGTGGTCGGTGATGTCTTGGGTGGCAGTGATGTTGCCGTTCACGGTCAGATCACCGGTAAAGTCGATGCCGCCAGTACTGACTAGTTCAGTGGTGGATCCGGACGGGAGCTGCACTTTCAAATGATGGTTTTTACGGTCGTACTCAAAGTGTGCGCCATCGGAGAAGCGGTATATCTCTTTATCAGGATCGCTGGACAATGCCGGTAGGTTTTCCTGATAACCACTACCCAACACCCACGCCTGCGCCGGATCGCCACAGGGGCACAGCAAAATAACCTGTTCGCCCACTTCCAATGGTTGCCAGTTGCGGTTATTGCCTGCCCGCAAAGTAAGCCACGGTAGCCACTGGGTTTTTAGCTTGCCAGTTTGTACCCGCACTTTTGCCTGCCGGTGATCCACTTCAACCACAATGCCGGGGCGTACGACGTTGGCTAACTGCCGTGCCAGCTCAACCACATCAAACGATTTGTTCATATTTATTTTCATTGTCTAAGCCGATGTCGGGATCAATGCCGACCATCACTGTGTCAGGCAGTAGGCTGTCGTCGGGTTCGGGCTCACCGAGATAGACAGTTTGTTCCCAGCTGACGACCCAGGATTCGAAACCGGCTTTGCCCGGGCGAAACTCTGCCGGTTCTGCCTTGAGGTTTGTCGGGTGGTTGACCTCGGCGCCCAGTTTCCAGTGGTTGTAATGAATGGCTTCCAGCAGCCGGGCAGCTGTCTGGGGCGCTTCCATTGAAGACGGTGCGAAACTGCACCAGGCGACAAACTCACAAGCGGCGGCAAAGCTTCCGTCGCCACGCTCCACACCGGGTTTCATGGCGCTCAGGTCAAGCCGAACCGCTGGGGCTTTTACTTCGCGGTCCTGTGTGTTGTAACGTGCCACATCAACGCCCGGTAACACGTCGCTGATCTCTGCCGTTATGGCGTCCATCACCTTTGACAGTTTGCCGGAATCACCGACAGGGGTTTCGGTGCTGTCCAGATCGCACCAGATGGCGAACTCCATGACGCAGGTATACAGCTGTAACTCATGCTCATAGCCATCAGAACAGCTTTCCAGATACACGCCAGTAATCGCTTCCAGCGTATTCTTGCATTGCCTTAACAGTGTCGCGCAATCGCTGTAGGTTTTTGACCAGGCAACGACTTGGAAAAGCGATTTTAAACCTCTGGCCCTGCGCTGTTTCAGGGGCGACAGACGGTAGTCCTCTTCCGCCTCCTGCGCCTCCACACGGTGAAAGGTCAGCGACGGATAGTCTGCGTTTTGTGGCAGGGCTATCGGGTAGGCGCGATCATCCACCAATGGCAGCAGGGCGGCGGCCAGTTCCTGTTCAATGAGTTTCATAGATAGAAGTGTTTAGAGGTTGTCGAATTGTGCCAGTATGAAATCGGCAAGGTCTTTTTCCAGCGTCGGTAGGTGCTGTTCTGCCACGGGATTGATAAACGGCTGCGCCTGAGTAAAGCGGGTGCCTCGTTCCTGCATCATGCCTGCGACATAGCCTTTTCGGTTTGCCTTTTTATAGGTCAGGCCGATGCGAATCCGGGCAGTTTTGTTCCTTCTGTCCAGTCTGGACTTGTGGCCGATGGATCGACGCAGAGCTCCGGAACGCTTCGGCGCTTCCTCTTTCATTTCCGCTTTAAGTGGTTTGGCTAAATCTACCAGTGCTTTCTGAAGCACCTTTCCTGCCAGACGTTGCTCAAGCTGCGCCAGCTTATGGCCAGCTTCGTTATTAATGTCGAGATACGTTTCCATCAGAAACCCACCTGCCGACACAACAGTTTCAGCTGGCGACCACGCCCACCTATATCAATAGGCGTTTTTATTTCCAGCACATTGCCATGATGGTCGATCACCCGGTCACTGGCTTTTATATCCTTGCGAAAACGCATCCAGACTTCGTGTGTTGATTGAGCAACGAACTGTTGAGCCACAAAGGTTTCTTTTCCGTTAACTGGCTTTACCTCTGCCCAGCACTTGCCCAGCTCTTCCCACTCTTCAATCACTTCACCGAAATCGTTACGAGCTTTGGTGAACCGTTGCAGGGTGATGCGGTGGCGGAGTCGTCCGGGGTTCATAGATTGATAATCCGGTGGGCTGACAGTAAGCGTTCAGCCAGTGGAGGAACGGTTCGTTCTGTTTGTTCTGCTGTGTCGCACCGGTTTTCGTGAAAATCGGTCACGATCAGCAACATTGCCATCTGAATGTGGTTTTTTATGACTAACCCGGTGCTGTCATCGTCCGGCACTTCATCAGCGTAAAGGCTGCGGTTCAGATAACTTTCAACCGCAGATTCAGCAGCACTGCCGATCAGTTCCAGATAACTGTCTTCGTCGGTGTTATCCAGCTCAATACGTAGCTGTTGCTTGATCTGGTCGAGGGTCAGGAATTGCATTTACTTTGCCTGATTGGATTTCTTACCAGAATTATTCTGCTTTTTGGCCTCTGCGTCAGCTTTTTCTTTGTCGGCCTTTGCTTCTGCTTCCTCTTTGGTTTTCTGTTCAGCGGCTAATTTTTCCGCTTCTGCTTTTTCTTCAGCCGCTTTCTTTTCTGCTTCAGCATCAACCAGGAAACCCAGCTCACCAGCAATAACCACAGCACGATCCGGAAGGGTTTCATGGTCACCTGCTTCGATGGTTTCAATGTCGTAGCCATTGGGGGACCAGTTAAATGATTTGGTGATGGTGAACATAACGGGATTCCTGTTTTATTGGTAAGGCAGGGGCGAACCCCTGCTATTCATCAGGCGCTGGCCTGAACCTTCAACAGCTTGATGGCGTCAGAGTCGGTCAGCATGCCGCCAGTGCGTTTGGTGGTGTAGAACCCGACAAACGGCTTGTTAGTGTAGGGGTCACGCAGTACTCGGGTACCCATGCGGTCAACAATCGTATAGCCACGCATGAAGTTACCGAAGGCAATAGGCAGAGCATCAGCCGCCACATCAGGCATCTGTTCATTTTCTGCAATGGCATAACCCAGCAGAGTGGAAGGTTGACCGGCATCGAGACCCGGACGCCATAAATAGTTGCCTTCAGAGTCCTTCAGGATGCGCACATCAAACAACGAACTGTTGTTCATCATGAACTTCGCACCCATACGGTGAACCTTGCGCAGGCTGTAGATCAGCTGGAGCAGGGCATCCGGCGTGATCTTCACGGCATCCCCGGAACGGATGTACTGAAGGGTTCCGAACGCACGGGCAGCATCGGCATTTTCATCCATGGCATAGGCCATAAAGCCTTTAGGCTTGTTGGTGCCATCGCCTTTGGTGAAGGCGATTTCTTCCTGTTCGGAGAACTCTAGCTGCAGTTCACTGCTGAGCCATTGCTCTACATTGAAGAAGGCATCATCCAGCATCTTCTGGGTAGCCTGAGGGTTACCGTAGATTTCACCCATTTTAGGAGCGATCTGGGTCAGCTTGGGTGTATTGGTCTCAGGCCGTGCGTCTTCTTCACCTACCCAGCCAGAACCGGCACCATGCAGGTTGACCAGCTTTTTATATTCACTGCCGCCAACGGTAACGATGTTGGCTTCCTGTCGCATGACCACAGAGTCACGCTGCAGGTCCAGAAGGTTGCGATCAAGCTCTTCCGGTACAGCGTAACCACCGTCTTCGTCGGTACCAGTATTCAGAGCTTTCTGTTCCAGATCCTTCAGGCCACTGTCGTCACCACTACGAACAAAGCGGTCAAAGGCTTCTTTGTGCTCTTTGGCTTCTTTGCGTTCGTTTTTGCCAGTAACGCCGGGACGCTTCAGCTCTTTCAGCTCTTCCTCCAGACCGCTCTTGAGTTCGTCCAGTTCAGACAACTTACCGTTCAGGGTGTCGACCTGTTCAGAGAGTTTGCCTTTTTCCTGCTCTACCGCTTCAAGGCGTTTGTCGTTTTTTTCCTTGAATTCATCGAACGACGCCTTGAGTTCAGACGCGACGTTTTCAATGTCTTTTTTGTCGATAGCCATAATCAGCTCCAAATGGTTTTTATTGACTTCAGTGTTTCTATGACCGCTTCGTCGTCAGCGTCTCGCTGTTTCAGGGCGGAAAATCCCTCAGACATAAAAGCTTTTGCCTGAGAGCGTGACAGACCTACGTCGCGCAGGACTCTCTCAAGGTGTTTGGGTGAAACATCTTCACCCTTACTTAGTGCGGTTTTGACGTCGGATATACGGGCTTCGTCGTTGGCGGGGAAGGTAACAAGGGAGACTTCCCATAAGTCGATTTCCTTCAGCATCCACGCGCCTTTTTCCTTGTCGTAGTCGTACTCTTTCAGGCTGTAGCCAATGGACAGGCCGGACAGTGAACCGGCTTTCATGTGGCCGTGCGCCCGTTTTGCCAGTGGATCGACGTCAATCAGAAGACGACCTTCTACGTACAGCCCTTCGTCGTCTTCTTCCATTTTGGTGTAGACACCAATGGGTTCATCCATGCGGTGCTGCCACAACATGGCAGGCATCTGGTCTTTTTCCTGCCACTGCTTCAGGGAGGCATCAAAGGCACCGGGAACGACAATATCGGAATAACTGTCTTTCACTCCGAAGACAGAGCCATAACCACTGAATTCGCCGGATTCGCTGACCGACTTGATTTTCAGTGGTGCGTCAAGCCGTTGTTTCGTCAGCATCGTCATTGTTATTCTCCGTGTTTTCTGGATTCGTGGTCATGTTCATGGGGGTCAGGTAAATGTCACCGCCTTCTCTGGGGTTAAGATCTTCCAGTTCCCGGCAATCGTTCGGGCTGTAAATACTCCACTGGATTCCACTGGCGTAGGCTTCAAACCGGCTCTTCATGTCACCGCGCAACAATGCGCCCGCGTTGAACTTGGCGTAAAACCTGCCTTGGTCTTTGTCGTTTAGCAGGCCAATGTTGATGCGCTGTTCAATTCGAGTCAGGTAAGGCATCAGGCTGTAGTTCACAAAGCTTTGTGCCTGGTGTTCGATATTGCTGAACGTCGCCTTTTCCAGGTTGGCTATCATGTGGGGTGGCACACGGAAGATGGCGCAGATTTCATCTTTCTGGAATTTACGGGTTTCCAGAAACTGGGTGTCTTCCGCCTTCATGGTGATCTGGTTCCACTTCAGACCCTTTTCCAGAATGAATGGCTTGTGCATGTTTTCCATGCCCTGGTGCCGCGCCTCAAAATCTTCTTTCAGTCGTTTATAAGCTTCATCACTTAACTGGTCATCGGTTTCCAGAGCGCCGGAACCTACCGCACCGTTTTTAAAGAGTTGTGCGCCAAACTGCTCGGTATCTAAACCAAGGCTAATAGCCTGACGTGCGAAGGAAATAGGGCTTAACCCGGTCAGGCCGTCAAGAGTGAGGATGCGAACATGCCAGATTTGATCCTGTGTCAGAACATCCTGTGAGCCATCTTTAAAGGTGACTTTGTAAACAGGCTTGTGATTGCTGTCGAGTTTGGGTTCTACGCAGTCTGGATCGAACGGCAGGATTTCACTGACCTTGCCCATGGTTCTTACTTTGTAACCGTAGAAGTTGCCTTTCAGGCAAAGACAGGCAACGAGCAGCTCCCAGAACTCCTGTGGTGTCATGTAGTCGTTTGGTTTGACTGACAGGAGTTTATAAAGGGAATGATTGACAGCCTTTTCTTTTCTGTCGCCTTTCTGTTCGAACAGATGGCAAGGCAACATGCCAACGGATTCAGACAAAACCCGAATGCAGCCAAACACGGCCGTCAGCTGCAGGGCATGTTGCCGGGTGATTGTGCGGCCACTGTAACCATCAATTGACCAGCCGCCTAACATCTCTGCCAGTTCCTTGGGTGTGACAGCTTCTTCAGCACTTTTGCGGCTGAATAGTTTTGAAAAAATTCCCATAGTTTTTATTAAGTCAGAGTGACCGGATACCTACGGATTCTATGTGGTCGGACAGGGTGTCTTCGTGGTCGTTCAGCATGGCTCTGCCCATTGCCTGAATCAGTGCCACTGCCCCGTCTATTTTGCTATCTGGCGCTTCTTTGATTGGCCTGACAATGTCGTCAGAACCGGCAAGGTATTTACCGACGACGTTACCAATACACCAGGTCATGACCGGATTGCCATCGTGGTGGAACCGATTCGAAGCAACGGCAGCTTCCAGTTCTTTCATACCGTCGCTCATGCCAGTGAAGTTCTGTTTGATAATCACCGGGTTCATGTTTTCATCTGCCAGCTGGTGCGCCAGTGCGGTGGCTCCGTGGGGATCGATGGGGCATTCAATAACAGAACCGCACTGGTTCATCTGCATGGCTTCAGCCAGTACGTCACGGTAGTCGATCTCTGCACCTTCAGTGGCAATCAGGCAGCCATCGTTAACAAATGTTTGATAGCGTTCAGCCAAGCTGCGGTTGTCGTTATCAAATACCGTGGCCTCCGGTACAAAGAATTTTGGAGCAATGCAGTAGTAGTGCCGCTGGCCTTCAATATCTCGAGTGAACAGGCTGACCATGGCAGTGAGGTCAAGCCGGGCTGCCATATCAAACGACAGTAGGCGGTCATGACCTTCGAACTGCTCCAGAGACAGCTCTTTGTCTTCGCAAGCTTTCCACTGTTGCAGGTTAAAGAATGCCGTTTTGGCACTGACCCAGACGTTGAGGTGCTTCGTTTTAAAGCGGTTGGTGAATCGTGCGTTGGCAATAGCGCGCTGTTGCTGGGAGATCAGGTAATCCCGATAGACTGAAACGCCCATATTGGGATTGGCTTTTTCCAGCGCTTCCACCTTTGACCAGTCGTCGCCTTCGTCAATGGTGTAGATAATCCCGAACAGTTCATCGTTCTTGCTTTTCGATTTAAGCTGGCTGTAATTCTCCAGTGTCTCCACTACTTCACGGCGTTTGTCGTAACAAGGACCGTCCACGTTAAAACCTGCCGTGGTGATCACCCACATCAATGGCTGCTTACGTGCGCCCATACCAGTGAGCATGGTGGTAAACAGGGAGTCACTGTCGTGCTCGTGATACTCGTCCACAATGGCACAGCTGGGTGAAGCACCGTCGCCCGGGTTGCCGATTACTGGTTCAAAACGGGCATCGTCTGCAGGGCGGTTCAGGTTCTTGGCGTTGACCTCTATACCAAAGTGGGTGAGCAGATCCGGTGACTTCTTACACATCAAGCGTGCAGGCCGGAACACTTCCCATGCCTGTTTCTCGGATGTGGCACCGGAATAGACTTCTGCACCAAACTCGTTATCTGCCGCCAGCATGTAAACACCGACACCGGCAGAGATGGCGCTCTTACCGTTCTTTCTGGGGATCTCGGTATACACTTCACGGAACCGACGCAGTCCGCCTTTCTTGTGTTGCCAGCCAAACACTGACGCAACGATAAATAGCTGCCAGGGCTCGAGCTTGATCAACATCTTTTTAAATGCCCACTCGCCTTTGGTGTGGGGCATCTGTTGAATAAATTTACAGGCTCTTTCTGCTGCGGCTCGGTTGAATTTGTATTTGAAGCCGCGCTCTTTCTCTTTCGCCAGATCGTTCAGGTGACGTTGGCAGGACTGACGCACAAAACGGCAGGCGGAAATATTTCCGGCTACGATGTCACGGGCATATTTATTCGCCTTGTTAACGTTGGGGTTAGGCATCAGAAATCAGAGAAGCGGTTGCCTGAGTCTTGTTTGTTGCCGCCTATGAGTCGTTGACGACTGGCAGGATCAAGGCCAAGCATTGCGCCGAAGGTTGCCATCTGTCGGGCTGATTCATTCAATGCTGTCATGGCTGGATTCTTTTTTAACTTGCCGTCTTCTGCATCCACCATCGTCACGCCTCGCTCTGAAACCTCAGACTGAGACTTCCGCCAGTTGCTGTAGCTGCAACAGAACACTTCAAGGTTATGAATATCAGTGAGGGTCAACACTCTTTCTCGGCAGAGCTCAGGGCAAACCATTTCCCACATCGTCACCGCCAAGTCATCGAACCATTCTGGCGGGTTGATGTTGGTTATCTGGGAGAACTTCGGCTCGTCTGGTTTTACATGCTTGGAGCCTGCCAACTTCTTACGGTTGTTGGACTTGGGCTTGCGACCTCTGCCCGGTCTGACTGCTGTTCCTGTCATAGGGTCAATTTTTTAATTTTGTCCATAAGAAAAAAAGACTGGGGCGGACGGTGTTGCGCACAAGGGCTGTAGGGATTTGCCTACCCCCTCCCTTTTGTCTGCCGCTCTGTGGCGGTTTTATGGTTGTGGCACGGGGTGCAGAGTGTCTGCAAATTAGCGGGGCTGTCGTCGCCTCCCTGTGCCTTAGGTTTGATATGATCCACGACATTTCCTTCTTTGAGGATGCCCTTTCTCTGGCATTCCTGACACAAACAGCAATCTCTTTTTAGAATCTGTTGCCTGAGTTTGCGCCATGCCCAACCGTAACCGCGTCGTGTGTCATTACCCTTTTTCTTTTGCCACTGGTTCCAGCCGCTTTCAGTCTTCTGGTGCTTCTCGCAGTAGCCTGACTTATGGGTAGTAGTTCCCGGGCATAGTGGCTTTCTACAGGCTCGTTTTAATCGTGCGGGCATTACTGACGCTCAATCAACCGATCCAGCTTACTGTTCATCTTGTCGATGCTGGACTTCAATTCCTTCCAGGCTTCTTTATTAGATTCCCAGTTCCGGGTCTGGATCTCCCGAACCTGTTCAATGTCTTTAGCGTTTAAGTCGATACGCCGTTCAATACCTCCACCCCAGACGAACAATGAGGCAATCACCATGATAGTGCTGATGATATGGGTGATACTTACCTTACGATCCAAGTGCCAGTGCTCCATTAGCGTTTACTCCTCGCTCTGATAATTCCCTCTGCTGTACCACCGGCAAAGTAGAAACCAAGGATGATGGCAAATGGTACACCCAATGTGTCGTTGTTCTTGCTGGCCAGCTCTTTGGAGATGTCCAGCACTGTGTTGCTTCTGCAGATCATTTCAGTGGTGCAAGGTTCCATGAAAGCGGCAATGACCATCATGAAAGCGCACACCAGCCAGACCAGCACGTAAGGAATGCCGACAGTGAGTGCCAAGAAGCGCTGAGCCAGTTTGAAGGGTTCGTAAGCCTTGAGCAGGTTGAGGAAATGTCCGGCCTTCTCCTGCTTGGTGAAGATAGCTGCATCGATGCCGTTGTAGATACCATCGGTTGCTTTCTTGATGACATTGTCACTGCCGAACAGTTTGCCCCAGAAGCTCATGATCTAATCCCGTTCAATGTCTTCAGGCCACTCACCAGTTGCCATCATTTTGATTAATCGCCCTGCGCGATTGGGCACCTGCTTAGCCCAACGACTCTCAAGCATTTCTTTGGCAGCCAGACTGAAGTCACGCAGAGCCAGAGCATTGATCATTTTCCGGAACTGCGAAAACTTCGGCCAGCCAAGGTTGAAGCACATATCAACCAGCACAGTCTGACGCACACGATCCAACTGATCCCAGAACAGAAGGTTCCGAATCAATACCTGCCGGCAATCGTAAACATCATTGGCTAACAACTGCTCTGCTTCGTCTCTGGTTATTCCGTTATCTTCGATATTGCGACCATAGCCGATAGTAAGTTTTCCAGCGGTACAGCGATACGGACGCGAGCGAAAGCCTTCGTGATGTCTGATCAGGTCTTCAGCTTTCATGGGTTGGGAGAATGCGGGCATTGTTATTATTTGTGTTGATGCTTATGGAAAAGACCCCAGCCCCAGGGGGAATGGAACCGGGGCTTTCTCACACAGCAGGCAATGGGGGCGGGAGCTGGACTCGAACCAGCGACCTTCGGCTTATGAGACCGATAAGCTGACCATCTGCTCTATCCCGCCATATTTCGGGCAATAAAAAACCCCACGCCATTTCTGGGTGAGGTTTTTGATACTGGTAATTATGTACTTATTTCGATGTCATTTGCAAATCACCCATCAATATCTCTTGGGTCATTTCCATAACTCCACTTATCGCGAATCCGGCCATTGTCACCTCGATGGATACTAAGCTCACCTTTTGAGGATCTTGTGAGCTCACGAGTAGCATCTATCACTTCTTTTTGTGTAGAGCCTGTCACACTGGAACGGGAAGCCCCTTGTCTCTTTCCGCGCCACTTTCCATCTTTTCCACGATATACCGAATAGTCATTATCTGACATTTTTCTTTCTCCTGAGTTAACCGAGTTAGTGGCGAGCCAATCGACTCGCCAAGCTAGGCACTACTTATTACTGTTTTTTTTACGAATCTTCAGTCGAAAAGCTTTCTTGCCACACTGGCTGGCATAGATGCGCTTACCCGTCTTCGGATGCCTGAAGCTTGTGCAATACACAACTTCATAATCATCATCATTTTTCATGATGTGAGTTCCTGTAGTTGTGTGGCGGCCTTTTAACTCAGGAGGGGAGCCAATGATATTTATTGACCCTGTCGCAAAGGGTGCTATCATTTAGCTCAAGAGTGTCCAACTCTGAGTTCCTGAGAAAGATGTGTTTCACCACGTTAATCACATCTTTTTTATACTCAATAAAACGGTTTCAAGGTCGCACTTGAAGCCGTTTTTGCTTTCTTTTTACATGATTTCTATACCTTGTCTCAGCTGCTTCAATAGAAACACCATATTTCTCACACAACTCTTCAGGATTATCACACGACTCCACTGCACTTGATGGAATCAACAACGCTCCTGCAAATTCATCTGCTTGCCATTCAGAGTCTTCAAAGATTTGATGAGCTTGATTTCCGTCCCTAGCAAACTCTGGCGTTACACCTTGATGCAACAATAAGTGGCCTATTTCATGAGCGATAGTAAATCGACCCCGAGGATCACCTTTACAGGCCGCTTCATAAACATCTAACCTTATTTTTATACTGCGATCATCTGGTCGTGTAAGTCCCTCCTGACTCATTTCGTCTTTAGGAGGGTATTCATACTCAACACCGTAGTTGGTGACAAGAAAGTGCTCTAAAACCCTCACAATATCTATTGGACTACTAATAACAGTTGCAATCATTGCTCTAAAGCAAGACGCAATGTCCTCTATTTCTTGTGAACGTCTAGGGGGTACTCTCTGTCCCAACTCACGGAACTTCGTCATGCATGATCCTTCGCTGTTGATTTCAGTGTTTCAATGAATTCCAAGAATTTCTGAGCTTGGTCTTGGTTTAAGTTCATATCCGGCACATCACGAGCAAATGCAGCAACCGCTCTTCTTGTTTCTGTTCCTTTAGTAGAAACATCAAGAAAAAATTCTTGTGTTGACTGATCTGCAGCCTGTTGTAGTGAGAACCTTCCCTCCCTATCAAGGTTCAAAAAGTTGACAACCCTATCAACCAATCCAGGTGTAATGCTCCGCTTCCCTGTTTCGATGGAAGAGAGCAGAGCGGAAGACACATCCAGACCATCAGCCATAACTTTTAGGGTCATGTCTTGCTCGATCCTGTGCTTTCGAACTTCTTTTCCAAAAGGGGTCAGCATAGTTTTCTCCGCCGCGTTCTTTACTTTTTATTATTTTTTTATGTAATAAATCTTAAAAATAAATTTCATCGTTAAATCTGTTCACATCGACAGGTATATAGTTGCACAGCGAAAAAACATAAGCAACAGCTATAAGAAATAATTTCACAATGCTGTGAAATTGCACTATCAAGGTGTGATATTTAGTATCGTAATGGGTGAACACTAAGCTGCAAGTACTATTGTCGCTACAGGCACCAAAGCCTCCCGATCCAACTCATTACAAACGTCTGTCGTCCAGTTCATCCACCAGCGATAATCACGCTCAAAGTTTTCCGCAGGTACACCAAACTTCTCACACATATCCCGTCGAGACAGAAACGGCTTTAGGCCGTGACCATAAACCCGGACACGATAGTTATACACAGAGGCAATCACCACATCCTTAATATGCCGACGTGTTTTCGGACGAACCTTCTCATCAATCGCATCTTCCACCAGCTCATCCAGCCAACGCCAAAGCTCAGCCGAAAAACGATCACCCAGACGCAAAGCATTCTCAATCCGGTCAGCTTGTTGCTCTAGTCTTTCAGCCTTCAACCGCAACTGGTCTTCATCCAGTTCCAATAATTCGTTTAAGCGTTTGATGTTCTTGCAGCGTTTAATTCGGGCTTCGAGTGTATAGGCAAGCTCTTCCAGTCGTTCTTGCTCATTACGCAAGGCAACGACCTTTTGTCGATCATCTGTAAAATCCAGCAGGGATTGATTAGAACTATTTTCTAGCTGACCTAGTGGGGAATAACACCAATAGCACCAGCTCTTCAAATGAGCAGGCAACTTTTCAACAACAGCAATGATTTTACCCGCCTCCGCACCATCACTGATCAGCCGATTGGCATCTAGCTTTACCGAGCGGTCTTCCTGATAAAATCCAACAGGTTGAAACTGTCCCAGCATCTCAGCGCGCCTCTTTTCATCGCGGGCTTCATCATCGTGATGTTTCCGGTGAGCCTTTCGCAAGTAGCCGCTAAAGTCAGGTTCCCGTAGCGCATCAGTTAACTTAACTTCAAAGCCCTTGCTTTTGAGGTGAATGAAATACGCCTCATGAATCGCCTGCCGTGCTGAATAAAATCTCATCCCTTTCCCCGATCCCTTTAATGACGACGCTCATAGTCATTCAGTCGCTGCAACTGCTTCCGGACACCTTCTGAGTACTCCTTAAACTTCCGCTTTTCTTCTCTTAGCCGGATCAAAAGCTGCCTGATAATTTCCCGTTTGGGTAATGCCTCGCCAGTTTCTGCATCCACCAGCCCCAAACCATCACACTGGGCGCATTCGCTAACAGTGCCGAGCATTGCCCTGACCATCCCTTCGTCACAATCCTGATAGCTGCACTTTTTCAGCAGCCGTTTCTGGATGCCGTCCTTGCCACGCTGAATCAATACGGCACCTCATCCGCCATCAGGTAATCCGTGATTGCTTTCTTGGCTTCTGCCACTCCCTTGCAAACGACTGCCAGATAACCCGCTTTATTCAAACGCTCTAACCATTCTTTTTGTTCTGGTTTAACACTGGAGTCATAAGGCTTAGCCGCTTTAAATTCGATGAACAAGGCAGGCCACTGCCCATTGGAAAGCGCGACCATGATGTCAGGCACACCACGCTTCACACCTTCACGCTTCATCTTTGCGCCAGCCTTACCGCTACGTTGCCCACCATTGGGGATGTGAAAGGTGTGCTTGTATACGTCAGGGTGGGTAAATCTAAGCCAATCGAAAAAAAGCTTTTGTTGTGAGCCTTCACGATCAACAGCCGGTTTCCTGAACTTCTTGGCAATGGCTTTTTTGTAAGCCTGTGGATCTGCATTAATCGCCATGTTCAAGCCTCCACCAGCGACCGATCAATACAAAAAGTTTGCTTCCATGACTGCATTAACAGCTGGTTGATCAGTGATGGAGCTGGCACAGGGTCAGACGTCAATCTTTTAGACATTGAAGCTCCAGACTTTGCGCTCTCTACTATCCTGCTAACTGTCGTCCAGTGCAGTTGCATTTGTCTTGAGATTTCCACTTTTGACAATTTCTCAACCGTGAACAGATGCACAATGTGTTTACGCTGAGCCTCAGTCAAAGACTTACGCTTTTGGTTTAAGCCTAACCTCTTCCGATAGTTACTCACCGTGGCTCTGTTGACTGATAACAACCAGGCAACGCCATCAACTGACCGATCCGGATTCTCCGTGAACAAACGCTTTGCTTCATTGAAGAGGTATTCATTTCTACTTGGAATACCCAGAGCACGCCGAAAGGTAGTTACTGTCGTTTCAGAGACACCCACCATGGCAGCCACCTGATTGTTGAACATGCCCGGATTGTCTTTTAACATCCTTTCCACCTGCTTTAGTTTTTCTTGATCTCTGTTTGACATACTCACCCCTCCGCCATTGCCATCATCAACACAAAAATCAAACCCCAGAAGATGGCGCCACCCAGTAATGCCCACCCCAAACCATTACCGCTTGAATCATTCATGAGCTCAGCCCCATCCGCTTTTTGAATTCTGCATAGCCACCAGCAGGATTAATCCCTTGTGCCTTCATGGCGTCCCGCTGTTTCCGATCGTTGTACTGCGCTGATCGTTCTGCCGGATTTACAGGCTTTTTGTTACTGTCGCTTTCCAACAGAGCCTGAGCAGTCTGTAATGACTTGCCATCCATCACCCGGCCTGCCAGATAACGATAATGACGCTCAAAGGTATCTTTCAGACTTTGACGACGCTTGTCCGACACTGCTCCCATGATTTCAAACCAGCCTGTACGCTTACCTGCAACTCTGACCGCCTCATGGCTCCACCGATGTTTATCAACATGATGACAATGCTGTTCCGCTTCCTCCCAAGCTTGTTCTGTATTTGGCATTCCGTAATCTTCAGGCTTTGGCTGGCACAGAGCGGCAATCAGTGGAATATTGACCCAGAGATAATCCTGATCTTTCGCCACCAGCAACGCCTTCAGCTTATCGACACCACGGTCAATGTCGGTTTTGCCCAGATTCATCACCTGTCCAGCCCACTCTGCCTTGGAGAGTTTTACGTCCTCATCACTGGGAAACTGGGATTTAAACTTTGAGCCGTACACCGCCTGAACCCGTCCATAGAAATAATTCACCGCCTGACGCTGGGTTTTATCCAGCTCATCACCACGTAGCGTCGAGGTCGAAGTCTGCTTCGGTGAAGGGTCTGGACATTGCCGAGCCTGAATGTTGACCTGAGCCTTTTCGATGGCCGTTTCCATGAGCGTTCCCTCTCTGTTGTTCTAATTCCCGTTTCAAACTGGTCTGTATGAATTTCTGTTGCCAAAGACGTTGAGTGTTAATTTCGCTGGGATTGGACTCCATCCGGTAGGTGCGAAATTCCACAAGCGCCTGCTCGATACGTTCACCCTGTTCGCTGTCCAGTGTCGTCAGGTCTAGGCCGAGTGTTTTTGCCTGGTCCGTGAAGGTGTGATCCGGCTGCCAGTCGGAATACATGGCGAATTTGCGGCTAGCGGGTAAGTCAGGCTGAGACTGGTTAACAGGGTGAGCATCCACGCTGCCACCAAAGCGCTGATCAAACGATGCCAGCGATTCAGCCTCGCGCGCGTTATGTGTGTGTGATGTGTTAATAACGGAAGAAACGGATGTATGCCCTTCCTCTTTGCCCTTCCTTTGTCCTTCCTCTTGCCCCTGCTCTTGCCTCTGCTCTTGCCCTTCCTCTTGCCCTTCATATGATTCAATCCTTTGTTTTATAAGGGTTTCTGCTTGCCCTTCCTCTCGCCCTTCCTCTTGCCCTTCCTCTTGCCCCTGCTCCTGCCCTTCCTCTTTGCCCTTCCTTTGCCCTTCCTCATTTGGACGGTTTAAATCTGAAGTAGCCAAAGGAAGACGGAAAACCATGTAATCCATTTTGAAAGGCTTTGGCATACGCTCAATCAGGCCAACCCGCTCAAGCTCCGCCAAATAGCCCCTGATCATTTTGGGCTTAGGATTAAAAGGGTCTTTGGTTGAACCTCTTGGTCGAGAAATACTGAGGTACTCCATAAAGTGTTTCATGTCCACCCGTCGTTTAGCCGTACCTACCAAGCCGGTCTTATAATCCATATGACGACGGAGACAGAGAACATAAAGAGTGCGTGCTTCATGAGTCAGATACTCATCTTCAAAGGCTTCATATTCACGCCTGTTCATACCCACCTCCTCGTTTCCGCCTGGCTACGCTCCTGTTTCAGTTCCAGCTGTTGCCGGATCTCAATTTCCCGAAGGTGCTGCCCCAGACGAACCAGCCCCTTACCTGTCACCATGGTTTTTCTGTACTCGGTTCTACCTTCGTCTGGATGATTAAACGACTTCAGCCGTACCGTAAAAAAACCCTGGTCGATATAACGCTGATAAGGCAGGTTACGATCAGAGGGCTGCTTGGAACCCATCATCAGATAACCGTATTCCCGCAGAAAATGAAAAAGCCGTTGCGAACCTGTACCAAGTAGCTTTGCAGCTTCCTGAACAGACACTTCCTGATCACTGGCAGTCACCGAATCATGGAATTCAACCTTGGGGCGATCCTGTTCAATCTGGTGTTGTTGCTGCTCAATCTGCCGGTTTTTACTATCCAGCTGCTTCTGTGCCACCAGCACGGCCTTAGCCAGAAAGTCACTGTCATTCTCTGGCTCTGCCGGTACAGGTTTCAATTTGCCCTTTCTATAATCAATAAAGGTTTGATTGACCTGCAGCTGAAACGACGGGCTGATCCACCCTGCATAAGAAATGGCAAGCAACTCATGGGCAAAAGTGCCAGGCGTCACACCGCCTTTTACAGAATTGACCGGCGCACAACCTAAGTGGGAATTCCCGCTTAGCTCGTCCACCAGCTCCTGAACCTGTTTTGAGCGCAACCACTCACTAGGCTTTTTACTATCAATGGCACCAGAAGCATGATGCAGGGCATTCAGATTAAACCGCCCCTGATCGTCCTGGTGAATAGTGATACCGGCAATCACCGGCATGTACGATACGTCCATACTGATTCCCCCTCAGCTGGATGTTTTATTATGGTGCTAGCTGGCACTTCGAACGGCTGATTTCCAGCTGTAGAGAATGCTGATTGCCTTTTTCAACGAAAAGCAAAAACACGCTTTTTGAATTTGGCCTCCCTCGGGCTTGAGCGGATTAAAAAGCCATGAAAGCGCGATAGAATCATCAATCGTTCCTGCGAGGAACTCTGCCTTTACATGGTCGAGTGTTATGACGGGCTCTTCTGTTTGCATGCTGGTGGCTCCTTACCAGTGGCTATTTATTGTTGTGAAGGTCGTAATCGCTCACCACGTCGATAGCCGCAATATCACCGTTTGTAAGGCGCTCTATAGTTTTTGCATGCTTTACCGGTATGACCCCCTTCCATTGGGAAATAGACGGTTGTCTCACTCCCAGTGCTACCGCTATGCGCTCCTGCGTCCGGAAATAGGCTAAAAGTTTTTTATAAGTATTCATAAGGACAAGCTATAGTGTGCTTTTATACAAAATGCACACTTTTATAAAAAAATGCAATCACTTTATAAGCACACTGAAATGCCCACCCAATTAAAAATAGAATTTGTAGTATGAGAACAACACTGCAAGAGCGAGTCAGGCTCGCGAGAAAATCAGCAAAAGACCGGTTACAGCTTGAGCACGCTATCACTCAGGCTGATCTAGCCGAAGAGTGCGGAATAACCCGCAACTCTATATGGAAAATAGAAGTCGGCGAAACAGATAACCCAAGGTCGAAAACACTCCATAAAATTGCGGACACTCTGAGAGTTAACGTTGAATGGCTAATGCACGGAAAGGGCGTCATGGATTCTGAGTCGCCAGCGTTTGACTCAAAAACTGTACAGCAAAATTTAGCGAACAGTATGCTGAAAGGAAAACTTGCCAGTGAAAACAAAAACCAGGTGCTTAATAACCAAACCGTTGTACTGATGTCTTGTAATCCTGACAGCAATAAAGACTGGATGGTTATTATCCCGAGCATCAGCGCTGAAACACTTCCAGCCGACCTTGCCCCTAGCATTGACACCGCACACGCCAGCAAAGAAACAATTGTTCAGTCTGACGTACTGGTCACCATCACCAATACAGATGACGTCAAAGTATTTCTGCTAAACATCCTCGCTTAAAACACCATTTACCTGCAAAGTTTCACATTGCCATACACATATGGAGCTTTTGCTTTTCACGTTCTTTTTTATACTTATAAATCAAGAAATTATAAAAAGTACTCAGCAAAAGCATACCTTAAAGCACACTTTATATTGCTTTTATCTCTTGATAAGTTTACTTTATATCTAAACACAGGAGGCTACCCATGACAGAAGAACAAAAAGCCATCATCCACCGCGCCATCGCCCACGTCACCATCAGCGCAAAATCCGTCGAGCGAATGGCAGGCAATAAGGACTACAGCGAAACAACGTACCAGTGGTGCATTAATCAGGCAGCACAGGACCACCAACTGATCAAAGACCTCGAAAGCCTGCTGACCCCTTAATAAAAACAACCCATAAGAACAATAAGGCGACACCATGCAAGCCATAAGAATAAAAGACACAAACCAGCTGGTGGCCGTACAGAAGTTAAGAACCCAACTGGCAGAGCATGACCAGAACAAAAGACAGAACACAGGCGTTATTCGTCGCCTGGTCAGACTGCTAACCACTCAGGGAACGGGGATCGTTATGAATGGGAGCCTGCAAAAATGCCTGCATTGTGGCCGTACGGGTCAGGAGAAAATCCCCGTGTGCTGCCGGCACTGCAAGCCCTTCGGTCGTTCAGGCAGAAGCTGAGCTGCTGAAGTGGCTGGATGAGTTAGACGAGAAAGAAAAACAAATCGCCCTACAACGGGCTCAAAGAATCTGGAGATAAAAATGAAAGAGTTGCAGCAAATCATCAACAACAAGATTGAAGACATGATTGCTAATGGGGATATCAAAGTCGTTATTGAAAATAATATTCAGAAGGCAGTAAACGAGGCTATTTCCAATCAGTTTCGCTCTTACGGCTCCCTTACCAAACAGCTTGAAAAAGAACTGGAAGAAGGGCTTCAGATTAGCCTGAAAGATATCTCATTTGAAACCTATAACCAACAAATGCTGGTAGCAGTTAAGCAAAAAATGGGCGCTGTTTTTGCGTCTGAAGCATCTTCTAAATTCATGACAGAAATGGATGAATTGTTGAAGCCTGCCCCTAAAGAAATATCAATTAATGAGCTTGTCGAAGTCATTGCAGAAAGCTGGAAAACTGACGAGCCATGGAATTCTGATGACCTGGATGACAGGGCGTCAGTCGAATTGGTTGATCATGACTGGAGTCATAATAGCTACACCTTAAAAATGTGGAAGAAAAAAGAGCCATCTTCTCTATATAGCTCACGCTCCAAAATCTCAGACCTTGATCTGTTTATCTCTGACGGCAAAATCAGAATCAGCCATAGACATTCCTATAACCCCACCTGTTTTAGTGAACATGAAGCCTTTGTATTCAAACTGTACGCCGCAGGAACCAAACTGACGGGGCTGGAAAATTTCGACCCTGACGAATGCGATCTGACCCTGAAGGAAGGTGAAGACTACTGATAGATCAATACTAAAAAAAATATGGAGAAAAGTATGGACTCTGCAAAACACTTAATGGTTGATGTTGAAGCTGCCGGTAAAAACCCCAGTGCTGCACTGCTAAGCATTGGTGCAGTCTTCTTTGATCCAGCCACTGGCGGTATGGATGAAAGTTTTTACGCTCCCATCAAGCTTTCCAGCTCGCAGTATTACGGCGGGGACATTGATGCATCAACCGTTGAGTGGTGGATGCAGCAAAGCGACGCTGCCCGCGCCGTCTTTAGTGACGAGAACCGCTCCAGTCTGAAATACGTGCTGGAAGAATTCAGCAAGTTTATCAAGGTCTGTGCCGGTGACCATGATGTTTATGTCTGGGGGAATGGTCCTGCTTACGACAATGCCATTTTATCCCATGCCTTCCATAAAACATGGGTCAAGCAGCCTTGGTCATTCAGCAAAGATACCTGTGTACGCACCATGGTCATGCTCGGGCGAGAGTTGGGTATTGATCCCAAAAACGAACTACCAAGGGAAGGTGAACACCATAACGCTCTGGATGATGCGATTCATCAGGCGCGGTACGTGAGCCTTATCTGGCAGAAGCTGTTTGCAGTTCATCAGTAAAAAATGAAGTAAAACAAAAATAACAGGAATAGCCATTATGAAAGCATCAAGCTTGCTGTTTAAAAATCTGATCTTCTACCGCTTCACTCAGCCATTCACCCTGAATGCCATGGAGCTGCAAGACCGACTCAGGTCTAAAAAGTTTCGCCCCTGCGGTACTCAAGATATGACCTCCTATGGCTGGGTACCAGCACTCAGCAAACGATCCACCGCCCTGGTTCACGAAAACAACCACTGTCTGCTGATCTGTGCCGCCAGTGAAGAAAAGCTGCTGCCTGCCTCTGTCATTAATGATGCCCTGGAAGAACGGATTGAACGGATCGAGCAGGAACAGGACCGGCAGGTATTCAGCAAAGAACGCCGAACCATAAAAGACGACATCATTATGGAGTTGCTGCCCAAAGCGTTCACAAAGCAGAAGTTCACCAGAGCCTACATCGATAAGACGGAAGGCTGGCTGGTGGTCAATGCCTCCAGTTTCAGGCAGGCTGAAGACCTGACCAGCTACCTGCGCCACACCCTTGGCAGCCTGCCTGTTGTAACGCCTGCTCTCAAAGAGTCGCCCAATGCGGTTATGACCCAGTGGCTGAGTAGCCGCCTGTTGCCCAAAGGGTTTGCCCTCTGTTACGACTGCGAACTGATTGATCCCGGTGAAGACGGCGGCAAGATCATCGCCCGTAACGAAGAGCTGAACACCGATGCCATCCACCAGCATTTAGACGAGGGCAAAGCGGTGAGCAAGCTGGCGATTGACTGGCGGGAAACCCTGCACGGTTATTTAACCGACGACGTACGATTCCAGCGGCTGAAATTCTCAGACCTTTTCCATGAGCAGATTGATGCTCAAAGTCTGGAAGGTCTGGAACAACAACTGGATGCTGACTTCATTGCAATGTCTGGCACATTACGCCACTTCCTGAAAGAGCTAGTGAAAGCACTGGGGGGAATGCCGTCATGAGCAACATCATTCATTTTCGCCCGGCTGAAGAACATAAAATCCGTTTCGAGAAGCGAATGGAAAAAGCTATCCAAATGGCTATTGAGGTAGTACACGGCTCAGGTGTTGTAGTGAACAACGTCGTTTACACCATCGATGATGTGGTGACTTACCTGACGACTGATCAGGAAAACCGTGAAGAGCTGGTCAGCCTGTTAACGTCACTGCTGAACGCTAAATTCGGTGATGAGGTGGACAACGGCGTCAGACGTTTAAACCGGTTCCTGATTAACGGTACAAGAGAGCTGGCATTTCAGCTTGCAGGCGACGCCCTGAAAGCACCACTGGGTAAAGGCGCGTGAGTAGCTGTTTAATTAATGACTATTCATGGGGCGTTGACGGGTATGGCCGTCAGCACATCTGCCTGAACAGCGGCATGGTTGTACTGCTCTGTGTGATACCGGGCTGTTCACCACTGGAATGCATTGACCTGCTACTGGAACAACAGAAGAACAATAAGAATGAACAGAAAAAAGAAGCAGAACGAGATACCTGCAGAACAGCGGTCAGTGTCGCTGATGGCTCAGCAGCAGAAAGACCTGAAGCGGAAGGTCACAGAGTTTCTGGCAGCAGGCAAGCATATAACGTTTGTGCCGTTTGGGGTGTCGGGGGTGGGTAGATAACGCAGAGCTAACCAGCCGCCGCCGGAGGCGGTCGGGTGGAGGTGCGCAGCACCGGAACGAACTGGAAGCATTTGTTATGTGCTTTGGCACGATGCCTGAAAATTAACGGAAAAATAATTATGTTTGATCTTGATCTGGAATCCGTTGAAGAAGCCTCTATCAATGAAGATGCTGCAAAAATCATTATGCAGCTTGAAGCATGGTTTGAATCTCGAACCGACAAACTTCAGGAAATTGCCAGAAGTCAGCCCGATACAGTGAAAATCAATGACTTTGAAAACAGCAACCCTGATTTTATCAATGGTTTTAAAGCTGGACTCGTTGCAGCAGTGGAAGTTATGAGAAAGTTTCCTGTAAACGTGGAGTAGCAGGAGGCACATAACGCCGTTTTCAGAGGCGTGCCGTAGGCGCGTCCGCTGGAAAACATGGTTAGGTGTAGCCATTGCACGAAATTGGAGAATAAAAATGATTGATGAACAAACTGACCGACTTTCAAAACTGGAAACTGAAGCAGAGCGAGCTGCTTACCTGCTGTCTATTGGTGTCACAGCAAAGATTACTATTGAAGATTTGACTCCTGTGTATCGTGCCGTTGTAGGTTCAATGCAGCTTTCTATTACTAG
Source organism: Endozoicomonas montiporae CL-33 (assembly GCF_001583435.1). NCBI lineage: Bacteria > Pseudomonadati > Pseudomonadota > Gammaproteobacteria > Oceanospirillales > Endozoicomonadaceae > Endozoicomonas > Endozoicomonas montiporae. The sequence goes on from NZ_CP013251.1 coordinate 4,658,609, forward strand.
CGACTCAGAGGAAGAAGCGATACGAAAGGGAACCGAATGGTTAAAGCAAAAAGCTGATCCAACCACATATCGGAGATGCTGATTTCAGCGACATAACGCTGTGGGTTCAGCCGCCGCCGGAGGCGGTTGGATGGAACCCCTGGTTAGTTGGCGTTTTGCAGAGGACTACCAAAAAAGGACAAACGAATGCTCTCTGATATAAGAATACCTCGTTGCCCTGAATGCCACGCTGATAAAATGTTTCATCGTTGTGTTAGTCACGTTCAGGAAAGGGCAGGATTTAAAAAAAATGGTTGGTACTGCGAGCATTGTAATGCTGGGCCTTATCAACTGGGAACAATGACAGAAGCAAAAGCAGCTAAAACTGCCAAAGCCCTTTTAAAGAAAGCGTCGGGTGGAACTCAAGTATGAAGGATTTCTTTAAAACTCCGCTGGCTTCAATGGTTGCTTTCTTCCTGATCGGTTGCCTGATGATGTCTGGAATGAAAGCTGTGGAGTGGTTAATACCAGCTCCAGAAAGGACTGTAAATTTGCTGGTTTGTGTTGCTGATACTGATGGAGTCATCGGCCACTGCAAACCCTTCACTAACTACATTGCTGATTCAGCGAACTAACCCTTAGTAGCGGGACAGGTACGGAATCCACGCAAACCCCGTTATTTTCTGTACTCGTCCGCATAATCACGAAACAAGAGCAAAATCCGGACGTGTCCGCTTTTTCTCATTAACAACCGTACGAACAAAAATCGGCACATTAAGCCGAGGGGATGCTTTGTACCATGAAAAAACAAACCCACAATCAACAGGCGTCCGTCTTCGAAGGCTTCTCCAAACGCCTGCAAATGACCGAGGCTATAGAACTGACCAAACAATCACTACAGGCTCATGGTGAAAGCCACCAGCATTGGGGAATCGCCTGGAGCGGTGGTAAAGACAGCTCAGCCACCCTCACCCTGATTATCTGGATGATTGAATCCGGCATGGTCAAAGCCCCTGAAAAGCTGACTGTCTTCTATGCCGACACCCGCATGGAACTGCCGCCCCTGTCCTTAGCCGCCTACCAGATCATCGACGAACTGGAAGAGCGAGACATTGACGTCAACATCGTCATGGCTCCCATGGACAAACGCTTTATGGTCTACATGCTGGGCCGTGGTGTTCCCCCACCTAATAACAACACCCTGCGCTGGTGTACCCGCCAGATCAAAATAGACCCGATGCAGGACGCATTAGCCGAAGCCCTGTCCACCAGCGACTATGACGGCAACATATTAATGATTACTGGTGTTCGACAGGGTGAAAGCGCCATCCGTGACCAGCGCATCCTCATGAGCTGCGGCAGGGACGGCGCTGAATGCGGACAAGGCTGGTATCAGGAATTACTGCCCAACGCCAAAAGCATTCGCGGCAGAGTCGCGACTCTTGCCCCTCTGCTTCATTGGCGAGTCTGCCATATCTGGGAATGGCTCAAACACTGGGCGCCACAGGCTGAGTTTGGTGACTGGTCAACCGCTGCCATTGCTGATGCCTACGGTGGTGACGAAGCTGAAGAGCTGAGCGCAAGAACCGGCTGTGTCGGCTGCCCACTGGCACAGGAAGACAAGGCATTGGATACCGTGATTGGAATGCCTCACTGGTCGTACCTGGCACCACTGAAAATGCTGCGCCCACTCTATCGGGAACTGAGAAAGCCACACAACCGGCTGCGCAAACCCGGCACCGACCGCAACAAAGACGGAACGCTGGAAACCAACCCGCAACGAATGGGACCACTGACCCTTGAGGCCAGACAGGACGCCCTTAACCACATTCTTGATATTCAGAACGCCGTCAACCGTGTAGCCATTGATCGTGGTCGACCCACCATCAGCCTGATCAACCCCGAAGAAGAAACCCGGATCAGAGAACTGATCGCCGCCAAAACATGGCCGAACAAATGGCGGGGTGACGAGCCCAGAGCAGATGAAGCTATGGATTTGATACTGGCTGAAGGTGTGGTTCAGCCGTTGTTGGTTTGAAAGCAATCAAAGGACTAAATCAAATGAAAAAGACAGATCGGAAAGCCATAAAAAAGGAAATCGCACCTGCTGCCCTTTCTTCAGAAGAAGCTGCTCTTTATCTGGGCTTAAGCAAGTGCGATCTGGATCAGTCAAGAATCAGCGGAGACCTCTCAGGCCTGATACCTCCGAGATTTATTCGTATCGGTCGAAGAGTTCGATACCGGATGTCAGACCTGGAACAGTGGCTTAACAGTCATGATAACTTTACGACTTTGGCTGAAGAGTCTTCATCCTGAAAAGCCATCTGCTCCAGCTTGGCAACAGCATCAACTTTCAGTTGGTTTGAGGTGTGCAGGTATATCTGCGTGGTCTTGATGTCTGAGTGGCCCATAAGATCACGCAAGGTTTCCAGATCGACGCCCCGTTGTGCCAGACGGGTACCAAAAGTATGTCGAAGATCGTGAAAGCGGAAGTTTTCTAAATCAGCTGACTCCATCAGACTCTTCCAGGCATTCTTAATATTGTCAAACCGTTTGCCCGTATTCGGGTTAGCAAATACCAGATCGCCACGCTCCAGCTTGTTCTGCTCAACCCACTGCTTCAGTACAGAGTAAGCCTCTTTATTCAGGGGGATGTGTCTTGACTCACCTGATTTCGCACCGCCACCAGCAACAGTCAACACCCTGGCAGAAAAATCAACATCCCTGACCTTCAGGTTGAATACCTCACCACGGCGGATACCTGTATGCAGAGTCACAAGCGTCATCGGCTTCAGATAGTCAGCAAATTTCAGTTTTGTTAAATCAGGCTTTAGAGGCTTACGTCTCTGCAGCAACCATTTGTTGTACCGGGTTCGTTTTGCCCTTAGTTCCTGCTCCCTGTCTCCCAGTGCCTTTCTGAGTCGAATTTCTTCTTCAGCAGACAGGTAACGAACCTTTTTCTTTTTATCAACCTTATTACCTTTAACACCTTCAAGAGGATGTTTTGTCAGAAGTCCCGCTTTAACAGCTTTGGTAAGAACACCGCGTAATGATTCAAGTATTCGATTACAACCAGCGGCTTCTCCTTTATAAGCCTTTTTCCATTTCTCTATTTTCCACGCCGTGATTTCACTCATATCTTTTTCAAGATATTCAGAGAAGTGATTCTTTACGGTTGGAATAACATCATTGGCTGTTTTCTTACTGGTGACCTCCTTGTATTCACCATCAAGGAATATTTCCAATGTGGCATTTTTTGATCGAGCCACCTCGATCCGTGCGGCTTCCTTTTCTGCAATTGGGTCTTTCCCAAGCGCAACTTCACCTGCCATTGACTGTGCCACTTCTCTGGCCTGGACAACAGTCAGATCACCATAGCGACCAATAGATGCTTTTCTCTTTTGTCCGGTTGATTTAACCCGGTAGGAATAATAAAAGAACTTGCCACTCGCCCGCAGGCGTACATGAAACCCCCGAACATCCGTATCCCAAAGTTCATCGTCTTTCAGGTTCTTAACCACTGTTTCCGTAAGCTTTTTCTTTGCCATGACATCCCCCACCAGCCACTGCTTTCATCAGTATAACTTATCTTTTTTACGGGGGGACACTGGGGGGACACGAAAAACAAAATCAGTTACAAACCAATACCAACGTATCCGGATCAAATAACCCCTTTATTACCAGTATTTTCAGTGGTTTATATCCTGTTTTGTTGTGACTAGTGGTATTTAAAATACAAGATACCTTCCATTCGTAATGCGAAGGTTGGGGGTTCGATTCCTCTCGTCGGCACCATTACCCCGCCATTTTTTATCTGAAAAGATCCTCTTTCTTTCTGGACGACATAACCCTTCTTTAGCTCCTTAAAGCCTAATCTGAATAGGTTATGTATTGGCTGTTCTTATCCTGCATAGTTTAGAAGATTAATAGCTGATGTTACGCACCTTAAACGAAGGAATCAGGGCTACAGAGCAATGACCTCGTTCGGAAACCTTGATGATTCGTAGAGGGTGCGTAACTCCAGTTAATAGTTTAAAAAAATAACAAAAAGAGACCTGCAAACATGATCGGTATTGGACAGTTTTGCATTAACGTCAGTGACCTTGAACAGTCAGTGACGTTTTATACACAAGTGCTTGGACTCAAAGTGGAACACAGGATTGAATTACCGGGATTAACTGAAGCGGTACTGGTAGGCGACGACGGAGCAGCACGCATCCAACTGGCTCAACAGCTTGAGCAAGACGCGCCTATTGAGCACAGCAATGGCTTCTGGAAGCTCTACCTCAATACAGACGACTCTGACACTCCCCGCCCGTCGCTTCGCTTTGGGCGAGGGTTCTTGAATCGCTCCAAGAACCTTCCTGCTTCAACACGCCTTCCCTAGATTGCAGCTAGGCTGCAATCCCCGTTCCAGTCGCTCCACAGGCTAACCCCGCCAGTCCGGCGGTTTTTATATTCTGTGCTGCATTAATATCTCTATCGTGATGGGTTTTGCACTCGGGGCAATCCCATTCACGTATAGACAACGGCAGACTTTCATTAACGAATCCACAGCTTGAGCAACGCTTTGAGCTTGGAAAGAATCGGTCTATTTCAGAAACAGTACGATCAGCCCATTCGGCTTTGTACTGTAGCTGCCGGACAAACTCTCCCCAATTAGCATCAGCTATATGCTTTGCCAGCTTTGGATTTTTGATCATGTTCTTCACTGCGAGGTTTTCAACACAAACAACTTGGTTCTCGTTTATGAGTTTGCGGGATGCTTTATGGGTAGCATCCATCCGGCAATCGGCTATTTTCGCATGAAGACGAGCAACCTTGAGCTTTGCTTTTGCCCTGTTACTGCTGCCTTTCTGCTTTTTCGTCAGTTCACGCTGAAGGTAGGCGAGCTTTCGCTCGTAGCGTTTGGTATGCCTTGGATTACCGGATTTTTCACCATTGGAAGTGATGAACAGATCAATTAAACCTAAATCAATACCCACGGTATTCTTACTGATAGGCATTGGTTTAGCTTCAAACTCACACAGCATGGATACAAAGTACCGTCCGGCTCTGTCCTTGCTGATAGTGATACTGGAAGGCTCTGAAGGTAGTTCTCTACTCCAGCGGATATTAAGGGATTCTTTGCTCTTGGCAATGAATAGCTGTCCATCTTTTACGCTGAACGCAGCTTTGGTTAAGCGGATACTCTGCCTTGCGTTTCTTTTCTTGAACTTGGGGTATTTGGTTCTACCTGCCCAGAAATTCTTGAAGGCTTCCTGCTGATCTCTGAGAGTCTGTTGAAGTATCACACTGGAAACATCTTTCAGAAACGGAAATTCAGCCTTGAGCGACACAAGCCGCTTTTCAACTTGTGAGTGAGAGACACTGCTTCCGTCTTTGTAATATGCGTCAGTACGAAATCGGAGAGTATTGTTGTAGACGAATCGAGCGCAACCAAACGACTGAGCAAGTAGTTGTTCCTGCTCAGGTGTCGGATAGAATCGTTCTTTATAGGCTCGCTTCGTCTTCATGCGAAACATTTTACAGGAAGAATCAAATTTCGTAAAGTCGGATAATTTCAATCAGTCCTGCGGACTGACCACTTGTATCACCGCCCGATTGGGCGATGCTTTACGTGGAATTTGGTAAAGATCTGTATAAAAAAGCCATCGACAGCGGCATTGAGTCCGTGTCGGAACCCCAGGTACTCGAAGAGTGGAACGTCACCATTGCGTTCATCAAGGATCCTGACGGCTATGTCATTGAACTGATGGAAAAGCACCCTGTAGCAGCCTAAGTCTTGCCAGGAAATCAGTACCCGGCCGGATAAGCATTTCACCGCACATCTGATCGGGTCTGATTTCAGGTAAAACGCCTAATGACTGTCCCCCAGAGACAGCAGCGTTGCATTACCACCAACCGCTGTCGTATTAATGGTTCGGGTTCTTTCTGTTGCAAACCGGTAAAGATAGTGCGGCCCACCCGCTTTTGGCCCGGTTCCTGATAACCCCTGACCACCAAAAGGCTGTACCCCAACCACAGCACCAATCTGATTACGGTTGATGTAAGTGTTGCCGACTCTCAGCCGCTGTTCAATATAACCGGCTGTCGCTTCGTTACGGGTATGTATCCCAAGGGTCAAACCATAACCCGTGTCGTTAATCTCATTCAGAATGCGCTCAAGTTCAGACGACTGGTAACGTATGACATGCAGAATCGGGCCGAATTGTTCTCTCTCAAGCTGCGCGATGCTCTTGATTTCAAATGCTACAGGCGCTACGAAGTAGCCCTTTTCACAACCATCGGATAAAGGCGTCTCGGCAATCAGTCTGGCTTCCTTCTTCATTCTTTTCACATGACTTTCAAGACCTGTCAACGCATCCGCATCAATCACAGGCCCTACATCCGTTTCGTGCCGTGACGGGTCACCTACCTGCAACTCTTCCATCGCCCCTTTAAGAAGCTGAATCACCCGATCGGCAACATCATCCTGAATATATAATATCCGTAAAGCTGAACATCGCTGGCCAGCGCTGCCAAATGCCGAGTGAATGACATCCTGTACCACCTGTTCAGGCAGTGCTGTTGAATCCACCAGCATGGTATTCATCCCTCCGGTCTCGGCAATTAAAGGCACAATAGCGCCCTCACGGTTAGCCAGAGTCTGGTTGATACGCTGTGCCGTGTCAGTCGATCCGGTAAAGGCAACCCCCGCAATCCGCGAGTCTGCCACCAGACGATGACCAACGGTTGCTCCGTCACCCGGCAACAGTTGAACAACCTCTCCCGGAACACCGGCTTCCAACATAAGTTCCGTTGCTCTGGCAGCGATCAGACCCGTCTGTTCTGCCGGTTTGGCAATCACCGTATTGCCTGCGACCAGAGCTGCGACTATCTGTCCAAGGAAAATCGCCAGAGGGAAATTCCACGGGCTGATGCAGACAAAAACACCGCGTCCGGTGAGATACAACTCATTCGACTCACCCGTAGGCCCAGTCAGCACCATAGGGTCAGCAAACTGTTTTCGAGCCTGCACGGCATAGTACCGACAGAAATCTACCGCTTCACGGATCTCATCAATGGCATCGTGGATGGTTTTTCCGGCTTCCCGATGGCAAAGTGCAACCAGCTCGTCGCGATGTATTTCCAGAAGGTCCGCCAGCCGCTCCAGGCAGGCCGAGCGCGCACTGACATCCGTACAGCGCCAATCATCAAAGGCATTCACCGCTTTATTCAGTGCCTGATCAACTTCTGCACTGCCCGCCCAGTGAATCGCTCCAACCATTTCCTGCTGTCGATACGGACTTAATACTTTGGTCACTGCAGCGGCTTCCAATGACTGTCCGCCAATGACCGGCCCTTTCTTCCACTGTCGTGTCATGTGTTGCAGCACACCTTCCGAGAAGGTCGTCCACTCATGCTCAATATCGATATTGGTGCCTCTGGAGTTCACTCGCTCACTGCCAAAAACAGCTTCAGGCAGAGGAATACAATCATTCGCCAGAATCTTATACTGCTGGAGTCGTTCAACCGGATGATGTACAAGATCTTCCACAGGTGTTTTGGCATCCACCAGCCGGTGTACAAACGAAGAGTTAGCGCCGTTTTCCAGCAAGCGCCTGACCAGATAGGGCAACAGGTCTTTATGACTGCCTACGGGCGCGTAGATTCGTACATTCAGCAATTCCTGCTGCATCACCGTGTTGTAAAGCGCATCGCCCATCCCGTGCAGTCGTTGGAATTCGTAAGTCTTTTTACTGCCAGCCATACACAAAATGGCGGCAACGGTATGCGCGTTGTGGCTGGCGAATTGTGGAAACAGCAGCGGCTGAACAAAGTCCTGAAGAAGGAAACGGGCACAGGCTAAATAGGCAACATCCGTCGCTTCTTTGCGGGTATAAACGGGATAACCATCCAGACCATTTTGCTGAGAGAATTTTATTTCGCTGTCCCAGTAAGCGCCTTTTACTAACCGTACCGGGATTTGATCCCCCTGCTCACTGGCCAACCCTGCCAGCCAGACCAGCACCGGCAAAGCCCGCTTTCCATAGGCCTGAACCACCAGACCAAAATTTCCCCAGCCTGCACACTCGGGATGTCTGTACAGCTTTTCAAACAGTTCAAGGGAAAGCTCCAACCGATCCTGTTCTTCTGCATCAATGGTAATCCCGACGTCCAGCATCCGGGCAGCCTTTATCAGCTCCAGCACACTGCTGAACAGTTCGGTCATGACTCTTTTCTTCTGAGACACCTCGTAACGGGGGTGCAGAGCTGATAATTTGATTGAAATGGTCGGGCGTGGACGCTTTGACTGGGTAGATTGCTTTCCGACTGTGTTGATAGCAGAAAGGTACCCGGCATGATAGCTGGCAGCATCTTTAGCAGTAAGGGCGGCTTCGCCCAACATGTCAAACGAGTAGGTATAGCCCTGCTCCATGGCTTTGCGACCATTCTTCAGGGCTTCGGTGATGGTTCGCCCGAGAACAAAATGCCTGCCCATGATTTTCATTGCCTGATGAACAGCCTGACGAATGACAGGCTCACCCATTTTATTCACAAGGCGATTGATGACACCGGTTGGGGAACCATCTTCATTACGATCAAGGCTGACGACTTTACCGGTCAGCATTAACCCCCAGGTAGAAGCATTCACCAGCAACGATTCACTCTGACTCAGATGACTGTTCCAGTCAGCCACACTGAGCTTGTCTTTAATCAGCGCGTCAGCCGTTTCGGAATCGGGTATTCGCATCAGCGCCTCGGCCAGACACATCAGTAAAATACCTTCTCTGGTGTCCAGACTGTACTGCAACAGCAAAGCATCAATCATATGAATAGCGTCATCGCGCTCACGGACTTTGTCTACCAGACCGGTTGCCCGTTGCGAAACCGATCGGAGTTCCTGTGCCGTAGGCTGAACTTCGGTCAGCAGCTCCGCCAGCCAGCCAGATTCATCAATACAGTAGTGAGGGGAAATGTGTTGCCACAGTTGGGCCGGGGTTGAAGCAATAATATCGGGGATAAATGCATCGCAAGCTTTGAGCATATTCTTATCTCTCACCTGTTAGAAGCCGGGAAATCCTTTTCTAAGGATTGCCTGTGAATCAACGCTCCCAACAAAATAATGCACAAAAAACAGGGAGGTGCATAGTCAATATGACTGCGAGGTAACATTATGGGCTTTAATAACGGTGCGAATCGGCTTATACCCTGTGCCTTCTATCTCTGCAGTGTAATACCAACTCCACCTTCTAAACATGAATTGCGCAGCCATTCTTGTTCAGGGAAATCCCGATCAAACTGATCAAAAATAGCCAGATTTTCATCCAGCAGAACACCCAAACCTAAGCCTTCACACTCAGACTCCGGCAAGTGCTGTAAAAACCGGCTTGCCATACGAGGCCCGAGAGCAACAAGTCTGAAAATGTGATCTGGATTCAGAAGCCTTTTATCCAAAGCGCTTTTGATAGCACCACTGTGAATGATCAGACTCAGAAAAGCAGGTTGGCGGTAATAATGACCATTGAGATGCGCAAGAAAACCAACGCAGAGCCCGCCATAACTGCTGATTTGAACAGGTAGATATAGCCTACTCCTGACCATATGACCGAAAACTCGCAATCCGCTCCGTCACTCCGGCTTAAGCTGCACACGTTAGCCTAAAGTCTAAAAGCCCGAGAGGTCAGATCCTGATAGTGTTGGGTCGTCTCATAATAATAAGAACAATAAAAGAAACAAGAGAAACCTCCCATGCAAGATAAACAAGAGGCTCACGCCTACTGGAAAGAGAACATAAAGCTGTTACTCAGCCTGTTGGTTGTCTGGTTTGTGGTCTCATTCGGTTGCGGCATTCTGTTCGTCGATGAACTCGACAAAATCACGGTCTCCGGCTTTCCTCTGGGATTCTGGTTCGCCCAACAAGGCTCCATTTTCTCGTTCGTCGCCATTATCTTTTTCTACATCTGGCGCATGAATGTCCTTGATCACAAATACAATGTCTACGAAGAGGAGGAGCAGTCATGAGTACCGCCATGATGACTTACCTCTTTATCGGGGCAACATTCGCCTTGTATATAGGCATAGCGATCTGGTCAAGAGCCGGATCAACCAAAGAATACTATGTGGCAGGAAAAGGCGTTCATCCGGTGGCTAACGGTATGGCCACCGGCGCTGACTGGATGTCAGCCGCTTCGTTTATTTCGATGGCCGGTATCATTTCCTTTATGGGTCGTGATGGTGCTGTCTATCTAATGGGCTGGACCGGTGGTTATGTGTTGCTGGCCATGTGTCTTGCACCCTACCTGCGGAAATTTGGCAAGTTCACGGTGCCCGATTTTATCGGTGAGCGTTACTACTGTCAGACAGCCCGGATGGTTGCAGTGATCTGCGTCATCTTTATTTCCTTCACCTACGTTGCCGGTCAAATGCGCGGCGTCGGTATTGTCTTTTCCCGTTATCTGGAAGTGGACATCACGCTGGGTGTTATTATCGGAATGGCCATTGTCTTCTTCTACGCCGTTCTCGGTGGCATGAAAGGCATTACCTATACCCAGGTAGCTCAATACTGCGTCATGACCTTTGCCTTCATGGTGCCCGCCATTTTCATCTCCATGATGATTACCGGAAATCCGATCCCTCAGCTGGGCTTCGGTAGTGAAGTAAGGGGAACAGGACTGTCGGTGTTAGAAAAACTCGATGGCCTTTCAGCCGAACTGGGCTTTGATCAATATACCAGCGGCAGCAAATCGACCATTGACGTCTTCTTTATTACCATGGCTCTGATGGTGGGAACGGCAGGTCTGCCCCACGTTATCGTCCGCTTCTTCACCACGCCAACCGTTCGTGATGCCCGTAAATCAGCCGGTTACGCTCTGCTGTTCATCGCGATTCTTTACACCACAGCACCAGCCGTTGCCGCTTTTGCCCGTATCAACCTGCTGAATACCGTGAGCGAAAGCTCTTATGAAAAACTGCCCGAGTGGTTTGCCAACTGGGAAAATTCCGGCCTGATCGCCTGGATGGACAAGAACGAAGACGGCAAGATTCAGTACACTGCCGGTGCAGCCATGGCCGGTAAGCCAAGCTTTACCGAAGAACGTGGCGACCATGGTCAGCGTCTGGTTAACAACACCGCTACCGACAATGGTAACGAGCTGTATGTTGATCATGACATCATGGTTCTGGCTAATCCGGAAATTGCACAGCTGCCTTCCTGGGTCATCGCCCTGATTGCTGCCGGTGGTCTGGCAGCGGCGTTATCCACAGCTGCAGGTCTGCTGCTGGTAATATCTACATCGATCTCCCATGACTTGCTGAAAAAGAACCTGATGCCCCATATCACGGATAAGCAGGAACTGTTGGCTGCACGCTTGGCCGCTGCCGTCGCAGTGGTGGTTGCCGGTCTGTTCGGTATCTATCCTCCGGGCTTTGTGGCACAGGTGGTGGCCTTTGCCTTCGGGTTGGCAGCCTCGTCGTTCTTCCCTGCCATTCTGCTGGGCATCTTCTACAAGCGTATGAACCGCGAAGGCGCTGTGAGCGGCATGATTGCCGGTCTGGTGTTCACCTTCTCTTACATTGTGTACTTCAAGTTCATTAACCCGGCTGCCAATACTGCAGATCACTGGTTGTTCGGTATTTCTCCGGAAGGCATCGGTACTCTGGGCATGCTGATCAACTTCAGCATTGCCATGGTTGTTTGCCACCTGACTGCAGCTCCACCCAAAGAGGTACAGGATATGATCGAAGATATCCGTATCCCAAGTGGCGCTGGCGCACCGGTTGAAGAAGGCATTACCAGCCGTCCGGCAGACAGTGTCAGTTAATCCAACACGTTAAAAGCACCTATGGGGGAAGCACAGGCTTCCCCCATTGCTTTCTGCCCCCCATCATTTCCTGATAGTCTTTCCTACTTTCTACATCTCACGCAATGGAGTGACACTCACATGCCTAATACTGTTTTTATTACCGGAGCCACTTCAGGATTTGGTGAAGCCTGTGCACGCCGATTTGCCAGCGCAGGCTGGAATCTGGTGATGACCGGCCGTCGTCAGGAACGACTGAGTGCTTTAAAGGAAGAACTGCAGCAACAGTGCAAGGTTCATACAATCACCCTGGATGTCAGACATCAGGAAGATATTCAGCGCGCCGTCAGCGAACTGCCCGACGATTTCAGTGATATCCACACACTCATCAACAATGCCGGACTGGCACTGGGCACAGAACCCGCTGACGAATGTGACACAGAGCAGTGGATAAACATGATTGATACCAACATCAAAGGGCTGGTAATGATGACTCATGCCCTGTTACCTGCCCTGAAGAAAAACAACAGTGGCAGTATTATTAACATTGGCTCGGTGGCAGGAACATGGCCTTACCCTGGCGGCAACGTTTACGGAGGCACCAAAGCGTTTGTCAAACAATTTTCCCTGAATCTGCGCTGTGACCTGTTGGGAACCGGTGTACGAGTGACGAACATTGAACCGGGACTGGCAGAAACCGAATTCTCTGTGGTTCGATTCAATGGCGATCAGTCCAAAGCCGATGCAGTTTACGATGGCATGCAGCCTTTGACGGCAGACGATATTGCCGACACCGTTTTCTGGACAGCCAGCCGTCCGGACCATGTCAACATTAACAGTCTGGAAATTATGCCAACACAACAGGCATGGTCAGGCTTTGCGGTTGATCGCAAAAGTTAACAGTGAATACCACAAAGCTTTCGGTAAAATGTCACTAAAAGTTGATCTGTGACATCAAACTATCAGCAGAATTCAATAATACTTACTCACGTCAGTCCTGAGAGGTCTTCTGGCATTCGATACATGGGGTGAATGTCAGAAGATCGCTTTAAATGCCCACATCGTATAACTACGACTGTTCAAGGCAGTAATACCCAGACCTTGAACTCTCTTTGGTTATTTTTTAACCAACCTTATAACTTCCAGCATTTATAATTCATTCCTCACTTATCCACAGGAAATCCAGTGTGTTGATCAGTGTTTCTGTTAACAAACCATGAACAAGTTTTTTATACACAGGTAGACATAAACCACTAACACAAAACCGCATCACCCGTATTCACCGCAAAACCACTGCAACCAACAACGATTAAATAAAATAAACCGACGTTTTATTCTGTTGATTGAAGACGGTCTCTAATACCAATTCCGTTTTCTAAATATGACTATGAGCAAGTCATTCCAAATCGCTGGGCAAGGAAGAATAACGAGTAATAGCTGGGTATTGCGAGGAGTTCTGACGCAAAACCAGTGGTTTGGAATGGCTGCGCAATTCATGTTTAGAAGATGGAATTGGTATCATTTACAAGAAACCGATACGAAGCATTCAGGCTTTCTGATAAGGTCGATATAAAGTTCGCGATTATTTCCATGCTTTACCGAAATACATTTTTATCAATATTCCGGCTGCTGTCTGTTTGCCTGATGCTTTTCTCTGCCAATCTGATGGCAGACACTACCGACTGGATATTTAGCTCGGAGCAGCCCAGTGCCAAAATTCGGTTACTGTTTTCCGGAGACATTAATGAAGCTGAAAATCAGGTGTACGCCGGCTTACAGGTAGAGCTGGACTCCCCCTGGAAAACATACTGGCGTTCTCCGGGCGAAGCGGGCATTCCACCAGCATTTCGCTGGCAGGAAAACCAGAACATTATTGATGTACAGTGGCTCTGGCCGACTCCGGAGCGTTTTGATCTGCTCGGAATACAAACACTGGGCTATGAGGGCAGCGTCGTATTTCCTCTACTGATTACGGTTAACGACCTGAATGCACCCGTCACAATGGATGGTCTTCTCAGGTTATCTTCCTGTACGACCATCTGTGTTCTGAGTGATTTCAAAATACAGAAGTCGTTTATTCCCAGTCAGCTTAAAGCAGACTTCGAAGCCGCTTCACTCATTAATAAAGCCCTTTTGCAAATACCGAAAACAAATGGCTCGAACCAGCTCGCTGTAGAGTCGGCTCACTGGAAGGCATCAGGCAGCACGGTAGTCATCAGCGCATCAGCCCCCAACGGATGGCACAACCCCGATATCATTATTGATGGTTTGCAGGACATCAGCTTTTCTGAACCGGAACTGCGAATAGAAGGAACCCGGTTACAGGCCTTCATAACTGCTGACAGCTGGCTGGGGGATGTGGACCTGCAGGAAAAGACTATCATCGTGACACTGATCAACGGAGAACAGGCGGTTGAAGCCAGTATCCTTATCAGTGATAGCCCCATTACAGAATTACCATCACACCAGTCACCTCTCTTAGTCATGCTCCTGTTTGCCTTTCTGGGTGGCTTTATTCTCAACCTTATGCCCTGCGTGCTGCCCGTGCTGGGTATAAAACTGTCGTCTGTGGTGCAGGCAACGGGGCAGGGTCAGAAAACCATTCGCTGGCAATTTCTGAGTTCTGCTGCTGGCATTCTGGTGTCCTTCTGGCTGCTGGCCGTTTTTCTGTTGATATTAAAATGGACAGGAAGCAGCCTTGGCTGGGGCATTCAGTTTCAAAACCCATGGTTTATCAGTTTCATGGCTCTGGTGACGGGTGGGTTCGCTGCCAACCTGCTGGGAGCCTTTGAAATTCAGCTCCCCTCTTCACTGAATACCCGTCTCGCCACATCAGGAAACAACAGCCTGAAAGGCCACTTTGTGCAGGGAATGTTTGCCACTCTGCTGGCAACACCGTGTTCTGCGCCTTTCCTTGGAACTGCAGTCGCCTTTGCCCTGAACACGGGCGAAGTGCAACTGCTGGCTATTTTTTCGACCATGGGTATTGGACTGGCAGTGCCGTATATTCTGGTCGCAGCGTTCCCTGCCGTACTGTCATGGTTGCCAAAACCCGGTCTCTGGATGATAAAGCTGCGCAAAGTCCTTGCGTTACTACTGATCATGACAACCCTGTGGCTGGTCAACCTTCTTAAGGTTCATCTGGTTCAGCCGTGGCAGCTAATTCTGATGCTTGCCACCGTTACTGTTTGCAGTTACCTGCTGTTAACGTCTTTTTTAAAATCATCTCAGCCAATCAGACTGATAACCAGCCTGTTAGCCGCTACTTTATTAACTTTTTCATGGCAGGTGTCTGATCAAAAAAACGCACTGTTTGCCGCCTCATTTTTAACACCTGCACAGCCTTTGCATTGGGAAGCACTCGATGCCAGTGCTATTGAAACTTACGTTAACGATGGGAAAACCGTATTTATTGATATCACGGCTGACTGGTGCGTCACCTGCAAAGCCAACAAACTGCGAGTGCTTGATCGCGACCCGGTTTTCTCTGCATTGCAGGACGAGCAAATTGTTCTGATGCGAGGGGACTGGACGACACCGTCAGAAGCTGTAAACCGATATCTGGAGCAAAACCATCGGTTCGGTGTACCGTTTAACAAGGTATATGGACCAGCCGCTAAAGAAGGTATTCCTTTACCGGTTTTGCTCGACCACAACTCTGTACTGGATGCACTGACAAGCAGTCAGACAATACAATAATTCGTAATGGATAACGCTATGAAATGTTCGATGAAAAAACTGTTTTCTACAATAACGCTACTGACAGCTGTAAGCACCATAACTCCCTTGTCTGCTGCACCTCTCGACGCAGATCAGCAACAGCTGGTTCGGGAACTGGTTCGTTCAACTCTGATTGAAAACCCGGAAATCTTTGTCGAAGTGATGGGCGAACTGCAAAAACGCGAAAGACAGGCACAAGCCGATGCTCAGAGAGCCAGTCTGGATAACAATAAAGACCGTTTGTTTAATACCTCTGGAGACCCTTTCATTGGAAACCCGAAAGGCAAACTCAGCATGGTGTATTTTGCCGATTACAACTGCGGTTTCTGCAAGCGTCAGGATCCGATTTTGGAACAAATGGTCAAGCAGTACCCGGATCTGAAAATCATTTATAAAGAGTTACCTGTGCTAGGAGAAACATCACGGGAGGCTGCAGAACTGGTATTGGCTGCTCATCAACATCATCCGGATATCTACCAGAAATTACACCAGCGTCTGATGGCTAAACCGGGCGGACATGACAGTGCCTCAATCGCTGCAGCCTTCAAAGCAGAAGGGCTTGATGTTGACGAACTCAGAAAAAAGGTAGACGGCACAATCAAAGCCACAATTGACAACAACCAGCGACTGGCTGCCGAATTAGGCATTCGCGGTACACCCGCCATGGTGTTTGCTGATGAAATTCTGGGTGGTTTTACCAATGCCGATCAGCTTTCAGACAAGGTTAAATCGCGACTGAATTAAGCCTACCAACAAACCGGCGAATACTATGAACCTGAAATTGCGCAAATGGACGATTGAACTGCTCCTCACGGTTTTTTTCGCCGGAGTCGTCGTTACCGGCTACAACATTTATCTGCAAAAAGATATGCCGAAAGGTTTGGCTCCCCAGATCGTGGCAAAGACGCTGGACGGTCACGCCGTTGATCTGCACAAGTTGTCGGAATCGGCACCGGTACTGGTCTATTTCTGGGCCAGCTGGTGCCGTGTCTGTCAATGGACCAGCCCGGCAGTCAGTAAACTGTCTGCCAATGGCAATTACCCCGTTGTCACCGTCGCCTTGTCCTCGGGCACCAATGAGCGAATTTCCGCATATATGAAGGCGAAAGATATAAAAATGCCTGTCATTAATGATGACGATGGAATCATCAGCAGAAACTGGGCAATTAGCGTAACACCCTCTTTTTTTATCGTTCGTAATGGTGAAATAACATCGGTGTTGACCGGAGTCACAACAAAGCCCGGACTTATGATTCGATTATTTTTAAATCGTTAACATTCAGGCAGCGCTATTTTTTATTAGCGGGTTAATTCATTTTGAAGGTATGAGGAAAAGTCAGGAGAATAAGGAAGGTTTAAAAAAACCTTCCTTAGAAAGACTTAAAGTTCGGTAACAATGCAGTCTTTGCGTTCTTTACCGGTACGCTTCAGGTAAGCAGAAAATTCGGCAGGAATACGACCAGTAGTCGCACCTTCCCAGGTCACAGTGGAGCCATCTTCAGCCTGGTATTCAAACTGGTAACGCTGACGGGTTTTGCCCTTACGGTTTGATTCGGCACCCTTGCCAACAACCGCCAGATCACCAATATCCAGACCTTTGTCCTGCATTTCTTTCAGAACCGCCTCAATCGCTTCACGCTTGCGCTCCTGTTCCTGCTCAACTTCTTTCAGAGCTTCCAGCTTTTCTTCATGGATGCTTTCAATTCGGCTAATCACACGCTGAATGTCTTCTACGTGCATATCCTGAAACAATTTGCGCAGCTGAACTTTGGATTTCAGAACATTCAGGGATTCTTCAAAAATATTCATTGAAAAGTAACCGGTAATAATGGATAAAAATTGCAAACGCCAGAATTTAACACCAGCTCTTGATAGATGCAAACGAGCATTAATTTATTTTTATCGACTTTTTATCTAATTCAAAGCAGGTGCAGGCTGTTTCAGCCATTAAACAGTTTTATCTGATAGTTATATTGGCTGGTCAAATCAAATATGGCGGCTTAAAAAATGAGTTCCGCCATATTCTTGATTCAAGTAGTCAAACTACATGATTAAACCATTCTCTTAATCTCTTTTTACTGCTGCAGGTGTGTTCCTTTCAGTCTTGCGATACCCCGGCCGAGGCTTAATGTGTACAATGTACCCAGACCCGCCATAATCTGTGGAACAGGGCCATAATAAACCGTAGCGAAGCCCGCTGCCCAAGACATAATGCTATCACCAACAGTAAAGTCTGTACCTGTATAAGGGTTTCTGGTCACGGGATATTGCCAGACACCCAGAAGACCACCTGCATTCGCAGTCACGTTGGGAGCAAAATCTCCATATAAGATCTTACCTGTGGTTGTATCCCACCACGCACTGGACGGTACCCATCGAAATAGCCAGGCTCCGGGAGCAGCAAGCGCTATATTCTTAATACCAAACCATGTCCAACCTGCGCCGGTGCTTAAAAACATCCCCAAGCCATGCATACAACTCTGCATGCAGCCTCTGATGCTTCGTCCGGCATTAGACTGGAGAGGAGCATTTTCCTTAACAAGAACCAGCTCACAGAGCTGATTATTGTGTACAGTTACAGCGTAACGGGTCTCACCAAACAGCTTTTTAATATCATCTTCAGCCTTTGAGACCACTTCAGGCTGTTCCGCTCTAATCGCTTTATTGGGGGCAATCCGGGTCATTGCCTCAATGTACTTAGACAGTCTGGTGTAGTCACCCTCTTTGGACTGAATCGGAAAGCATGTCGTTTTTTCTGGCTGATGTACGCCAGGCAAATAAGCATTGACATAATCAGCCACTCGCTGACCGACTGCCTCAAGCACCTGAGAACCTTGCGTTCCAGCTTCGAGCTCTTGAGGAGCTTCCAGAATGCCACAACTCTGAGAGCCCCGGATCAAAACCCTGTTTCTCGAGGTCGTATCGTTATCAGCATAAACACATTCAAATATCCTTTTTTCAACCAATTCCTTATCAGGGTTCACAGTCAGTGTGCTCGACTCTGACTCCTCTACGGTTTTTGAAGTCTGCATAACCAGATCTTGAAATGTCGCCGCTGTCGTCTGACGCTCTGTATCTAATGGCATACCCCAAGCAACCGTTGCTACCAGAGCAGCAAACAGGCCTGTCGCCCAAACTGTCTTTTTCACAAATTACCTCCCATTAGCCTGTTCTGACCACTGTTGACTCTGATAACAAAAGTACAGCGCTCATCGAATGAATAGATGAACCGGCTACTCTCTATCAGCTATCAGAAATCACTATCGCGGTTTGCAGCAGAAAGGCTCCGGTCACTGATTGCTGAAACCCGCCGGGAATAATCAGAGTGAAAAGCGCCTGCCAGCTACATCGCATAGAGCGTGTAATTAGCCCTGTGGTTTGTCTGAAAAGAGTCTAGAAGAGAATGGGCGTTGTTCCAGTGACATTTTAAACGAGCCGTTTTAATAACGGTTCAATGCAGCATTGTCAGAGAATTAATACCTCTGGCAATGTATTCCAGCCCCATTTGAATAGTGAGTAGATCAATCCTGTTGATCGAGCCAAAATCCTCTCAGCAGAGTCAATCTGTTTAGAAGAGAAAAACGGCAAATAGTTCCCAAAGGCATTTTACGGGGGGTTGTCGCAGATTAAGCCGAAACAATCGTTCCGGCTTGTATTTCATACGCTCAGGAGGCTGACCAATTTAAGAGGATTCCATCCGAAGCTCCTTACGCAGCACCTTGCCTACGGCTGACATGGGCAGCTCCTGCCGGAACTCGATATATTTAGGTACTTTATAACTGGTCAGCTGTTCACGGCACCACGCCCGAATATCGTCTTCGGTCAGAGAGGAATCCGATGTCACCACAAAGAGCTTAACCGCTTCCCCGGCTTTTACGTCGGGTACGCCAATAACGGCACACTGGTCAATCTTTTCATGGGCTGAAACCACATTTTCAATTTCATTCGGGTAGACGTTGAAACCGGAGACAATAATCAGATCTTTAATGCGATCCACAATGCGGATGTACCCATCTTCCTGAATCACTGCAATATCACCGGTATGCAACCAGCCTTCAGTATCCAGCACTTCAGCTGTGGCGTCAGGACGGTTCCAGTAACCTTTCATAATCTGTGGCCCTTTTACACACAGCTCACCTGGCTCGCCAGTGGTCATTTCCTGACCATCAGAACTGACCACTTTTATAGAGGTTGACGACAGTGCCGGACCCACCGTTCCCAACTGAGTTAATTCGCCTGCGGGGTTGGCTGCCACAATAGGCGCCGCTTCGGTAAGACCATAGCCTTCAGAAACAGGGCAACCTGTCACTTTGTGCCAGTGACGGGCAACAGATTCCTGCAACGCTGTACCGCCCGAATTGGTCACAGCCAGACCGGAGAAATCAAGCCGGTGGAATTCAGGGTGATTGAGCAGCCCCGCAAACAGCGTATTCAGACCAATGAAAGTATTGATCTGCCAGGGCTTCAGGGCAGAAATCAGGCTGTCCAGATCTCTGGGATTAGGGATAAGGATGCTATGAGCACCCAGCTCAAAGAATGAAAACAGATGCACGGTGAAGGCGTACACATGATACAGCGGTAGCGGTGCCACCACGATATCACCACGCAAATCAGAGATCAGCCGCCCTTCGCTATCAACCTGATGCCGAAGAGCCGAAGCCTGCAAGACGTTGGCAATGATATTTTTCTGGGTGAGCATGACCCCTTTGGCCACTCCGGTGGTACCACCGGTATATTGCAACAGCGCCAGATCATCCTGTTCATTCTCGGGCACCGGACAATAATCCGCCATCATGCCTTTCATCATGGCATCGTTAAACGACACGGCTTCAGGAAGACTGTATCTTGGCACCATCTTTTTAATGTGTTTAACCGCAAAATTGACCAGCAGCCGCTTCATCCAGGGCAGAGAATCCCCCATTTCGGTAACAATGACCTGCTCAAGACCGGTTTCAGGCAGAATCTCTTCAACAATATGTGCCACCGTGTTCAGGCACACCAGCAGTTTTGCCCCCGAGTCATTAAACTGGTGCAGCATTTCTCTGGCGGTATACAGGGGGTTGGTATTAACAATCACCATTCCTGCTTTGATCGCACCATAGACGACGATGGGGTACTGAAGCACATTGGGCAACTGAATGGCTATCCGGTCACCGGGCTGCAACGACGTATGCTTCTGCAGATAGGTGGCAAAGCCATTACTGAGTTCATTGATTTCGCCATAACTCAGGGTCTGGTTCATACAGGTGTAGGCAGGTCTGTCAGCAAAGCGCCTGACCGATGTATTAATCAGATCGGCCAGATTTCGATACTTCCCAAGATCAATAGCGTCTTCAATACCCGGAGCTCGTTTACCTTCCCAGAAACTGGCCTCCATGAAACACCTCTCATTGTTATCATTATTGTTAAAGGCTTTTTGACCTAATTGTTCAAGCTGATTTCCAGTATCTCACTCATAGACAGTGCATGTCGCCTGACTACATCCGGTACCCGAAAATCCATCTTTAAAATCACCGGCTTAATGAATCGCCACTTGGCCATAAATCGCCGGTCATCAACGGGCAGAGTCGTTAACAGTTTGTCCAGTTCTGCCACCATGGCCGGTAAGTCGTATTCATCGGTCAGCGGGTGAAACTCTCCAATCTCACTGGCCATAAAAATATAAACAGATGTCATCTGCAATAACAGGTCAATCTGTTCAGCGCGGGTATTGGCCTCTTTACTCTCGCTGATCTGGGCTCTGGCTATGGCGCTGAACGCCGCCATGGCATTCTCCACCCCTTCACCATAATGCCACCGGGGCAGCCCCTGCTGCTGCCAGTCCAGTGCATAGCTCTGAATGGCAGTCTGCAAATCGCCCATTGCTGACGCCAGTTGCTCATCTTCATCACTGACACTGAACAAATTCGTCGTAATGGTTCGCTCAAGCCTCAGGGCATCGGCTCCCGGACCATCCTGCTGATAGACGTCCGGCACCGACCATGCCTGAATTTTCAGACGATAACCGTCCATCATCAACGACAACAGATGATAGTCATTACCGGTGTAAGACCACGCAAGACCCGGAAAAAGTAACAGCGTTAAGAATAATTTTTTCAGGTTGGATAGCCGGAAAGCTTTTGATCCCTGAGACCATGTTCTGTACATATTTTGCCCTGAATGATTGTTATTATTTTTAAAAAGGTACTGCAGCTTTAGCCATTGTGGCTGCCTGCTATTCAGGCTCATATAAACATACGACAGGAGAATAACGATTTATTACTGAAAATGCAGTATATATTACTGAAAAAGTCGCTAATAGAGTGAATCTGAAAAGCCTGAAGTATTCAGCTGCTATCATAGAATACTGTTACCCCACTAACAGAACTGACAATGTATAAAGCTCCTCTGTTTGCATTCGCTTCTCTATGCATAATGGCAGCATACATAAAAGCTGAACCTTACAGTTATGAACTGGTTAACAGTCCAAACGTGGAGCTACTGACATCAGTAGCGCCCACCAACGTAGACATCACTATCAATAATAAAACAAAACATGACATACCCGTCTACGTGGACTTTGGCGGTCTGGAAAAAGTTCCGGAGCAAACACCCAAACCAAAAACCGTATACACAATCAGCTCAGGAAAGGAAACCACCTACACCTTGAAAAAGCCATCTGACGGTGGCTATTTCATTGTATACAGTGCCAGCGATCATAACTTTCCCATAATTGCCGTTAACGGAGCCAGCTATGGCGGACCGGTCAACAGCTTGCTGAACAAAGTACCCTGCGGGGTCGAACACATCTGTACAGAAACCTATAAGCCAATTATCAATAATGACGAGTTAGAGCTTTATGTTTCGCTGGAAGATAATCACTAAGTCGCTGTTGGTAGCAAGCCGTTCAGTTGCGACACCTGATTACTGTCAGATTGCAGCAATGCCTGCTTCTTCTGCTTCGGCCACTTTTTGATTTCGGCTTCCCGTCTTGATGCCGTTGAACGGTCATGCCCCGGCTCAAAATACGCCAGCCATGTCGGTTTTCGCCCACGAAAATAACGCGCTCCGCCTTTACCATCACTGTGCTGCTTCCAGCGTCGGCAGATATCGGTGGTGATTCCCGTGTAAAGGGAATGATCGCTGGCAATGATGATGTAAACAGACCAGTTCATAAGTACCTGATTCAATAGCTGACCTTGCAAATGTAACAGAGAACCTAAGAGTGACAGAAGTAGAAACATGCTTTTTTTGATGCCAGAGAGATCTTGAACCGGGCCTGAAATATGGAAAATTGCTATTGCTCAGGCTGCCTTTCAAGGAAAGGCGAACAAAAGAACTGGTAGGTCCCTCACAACATCAGGCAGAGTCATCATAGCCTGGCACTTGGGACCAGGTTGAATCATGGCTACAGGCGCTCAGAAGCGCTATTTCTCAACGGTGGCACAAAATTACAAAAATATTTGCTTATTTACAGGGCTGAATAGTTAGGATTTTTGTCTATATTGAGCATCCTGACCAAGAAATCAATGAAATACATCGCATGAAAGGATAGGGCATGATTAATATACATCAGCTGGGTTTATCATTATCACTTATCGGAGCCTGCTGCCAGGCTGCTGGAACAGAACCATTAACGGACACTCCAACTCCAGCAGACATTAGAGATTTGCTTTTATATTCCTATTCAAAAAAAGCAATCTTAAATGAAATAATAAATCAACCTGACTGGAGTCACTTGATCCACCTTTCAAAACAATCAATTCTGGCCTATCCAGTCTCAGGAGGTTCTCGCCCTGACGAACCTGGCAGAACAGCTACCCCAAGCACCAGCGGAGAGAACTTATCCCACCCACACCAAGTGGCTCCTGATGCGAACTGGGATGACTATTATGATGATGAAGAGGATGACGCGATAGGCAGTGGAGGGCCAATGAGTTTAATTTCAGCAATGGCAGGTAGCATGTATGAAAGCATGATAGCAAATCCTGTAGGTGCCGACCTTAGTAGCGAAGAAAAAGATGCTGTTGAGTTTAATGCAACCGTTAATTTATACATAGATTCCTCAATATACCCCTATTTTTTCGATCTGATACAGTTGGCTGGGCATGCTGCCGAAATCAGAGGCCGATTGAAGCCAGCGTTGATGGCGGATATAAACAGTCTGATAGAGAAAGTTCTGAAACAGGAAGGGAAAACTCTCGAAGAACTGACTAGCAACCATAAACTTTTCCAATGGATTCGATGGCTCAGAGCATCAAATATCATACATACGCTAAACAGGATCTACTGTGACATTCAGAACCAGCCTGACGGTATGAATTCTGCGCGGCTAATGGTAACGTATTCAGACCTGAGAAGTATGATCCGATTCTATAATGCGCTAGCTGGTCTGAACTTGGATGATGTTGTTTTTTCAGATGTGGTTAGGAATTTTTTGTCGCAGATGGTAGAAGGCAACATTCCCTCCGAAGAGAGTGGTATTATACCCATCATGGAACAACCTTTAACCATTGTAGTAATCGCCATTGTTTATCAATCTTCTTTAATTGATGCCTTGATTAAGGGAAATCACATTATCTTTAATTTAAACTCATTTATAAATAATAGAGCGTTGTATAGAGAACGTTATTCAAGCTTAGTAGCCAGCCTTAGAAAAGTCATCGCAAATTTATTAGTTGTCGAAGAGGAAGATCAAAGTAAGAAAGATAGGAGAATTGAACGGTGTGCATTAGCTATTATTCATATTCTGTTAAATGAAGCACCCCTTATGTCACAATTATCTTCTGGTTCATTAACATCAGTAGCTGAGCAACCTGCATCTGTCGAAGCAGCTAGTGAAACCCTGTTTGCAATACTGAACAGTTTTGCAGTGCATTCTGAAGCACAATCTGTAGCAGTAATTATTGCCATGCTGAATATGCCTTATTTGATCGGTATACTTAATCGGATAGTAGCGAGCAATCAACATCAAAACCTTCCACAGGTATTTAACTGGATATCTGAACGATACACGACCATTGTCAACAACACCAGCGACGACTCGAGTCGGCTTATACTCGAAGGAGCTATTGAAGCACTTGCTCATCCACCCGAGGTTTTAGAATGCGATAATGGCCCACTAACCAGTTTGGTTAACGAGTGGTTAATCACAATTCAACCGGAATCCTTGTCAGATGCTGGTGACTTTGAAGTAACAGATATAGAGGAGCATACTGTTAAAGTCGATGCTAATGCTGTAATTTCAGCATTGAAGAAATTACATCCCTCCATCGTCAAATGGACAAATAAAGATGCCTCAGAAATCAAGAAAAGAATGAGTACCCTATGGAAAAGAAGTTATTAGGTTCGTTATAAGCCTGACTTTTCGGCTACAACGGATGCAATAAAATTACTAATGATTTCAGAGTGGTGTTCTATCCATTTATGATTCTCATCAAGATCAATGTAGGGTATATATTTTGAGCAAACCGGCCATTGGCTGGTTTCATTGTTCCCATGTGCTATTGAAAAAAACAGGCAGGCTACCAACAAAGAGTACTTCATTACCTCAGGGTTGTTCCAAAGTTCCATATGAAAATGCGAGTATAGCTGTCAACCATTAACCCAATAGTGGCAAAATGCTCAGAGAGACTCCAACCTGGGCAGCCACCACAACAGCACCAGTGATTGTGGCAATGGCCAGACCAACAATACCACCCGGTGCCTGGTAAGGCTCTTCCATATGCAGTCGGCGCACTTTCCAGACCATCAGAACGGGAAGAAATACGGCCAGCACAATCAAAGCTACCGCAGCATAACCAAGGGCAAGAATGAAACCATCAGGGTAGTAAATCGCCACCAGCATCGGAATCAGCAGTGTTAACAGAATGGTTCGCTCCCGACCGGCAAAGCCGCTGCGGCTGTTATGGGATAGTTCTGACAGATAATCAAACAACCCAAGCGCCACACCAAGAAACGATGTTGCCAGAGCAAACGCTGCAAACACACTGATCATCAGGCTGAAATACCCAACAGACGACACTTGACCAACGGTAGTCATCAGACTGTTCACTGAATCTGGCTGGCTCGCCACCTCCAGAATAGTGGTATGTGATAGCGCCCCCACCGTCGATACACTCCAAAGAGCGTATAAAATAAAGGGCAGAACACTGCCTATCAGCAAAGCCTTGCTGAACTTGGCCGGACAACCCTCAACGTAGCGAACCACCGTGGGCACAACAACATGGTAACCAAACGAGGTATACAACACCGGCAGAGCTGCCAGCAACATGGGCGCCGGACCACTTTTAATCGCCAGATTTTCCAATTGTCCGTGTGGAAACAAAGACACCAGAATAACCAGCATCAACAGCAACATGGAAACAAACATGACCCGGTTGCAAATATCCACCAGCGCCGTACCCACAAGAACCACAAACCCGACCAGACAGGTCACCACCACTACGGATAGCCAGTAGGGCACCTTGAGGCCCGCCATCATTAAAATACTGTTGAGCTGAGAAGCACCACCGGCAATGTACGCAGCACACAGTGCATAATAAAGAAACAGCATGGCAACAACCGCCACCGCCTGACCATTTCGCCCCAGCAACAACCCGACCACACCATGCAGGTTCTCAGCCTCCGGGCAAGCCCGACAGGCTTCAGCAATCAGCAAACCTCCGTAGGCAGCCAGCAGCCAGGTAAGGAACATCAGGGTCATTGCAGCCCACAGCCCGGTCAATGCAGAGATGATAGGCAGTGCCAGCATTCCGGCACCGATGGATGTGCCAGCAATAAGCAAAGCACTACCTAACGTTTGGCTCTTCATTCTTATTAAGGGTTCGCATGACTGAAGTAACTGATGTTACGCACCTTAAAGGAAGGAATCAGGGCTACAGAGCAATGACCTCGTTCGGAAATCTTGATGATTCGTAGAGGGTGCGTAACTCCAGTGAAGTAATAACCTTACAAAGTAGCAGCTGAATTGACTTAGAAACAAAGCAAATATAAGCCCACCTTGATAAAAAACCGAATAAGCCACCGTTCATCTGGCCAGTGATGGTTGAATATCTATTGCCTGACCCTCTTATCCCGTTACCATTAACCAATAACGTAATGAGGTGTGCAGTGGGCAACTCACACCTGAAAGCAGGATTTTTACTCTATGATGATTTATCTGGTAGGCGGCGCTGTCAGAGACAAACTGCTGGGGCTACCTGTAAAAGACCGGGACTGGGTGGTGGTCAACAGCACACCCGATGAAATGCTACAACGGGGCTTTCAGCCAGTTGGACAGGACTTTCCGGTTTTTCTGCATCCGGACACCAAAGAAGAATACGCACTGGCCAGAACCGAGCGAAAGTCAGGACACGGTTATGCGGGTTTTACCTTCCATACAGATCAGAACGTCACCCTGGAGCAGGACCTGATTCGCCGGGATTTGACCATTAACGCCATGGCTGAATCCCCGGAAGGTGAGATTATCGACCCTTATCAGGGGCAGCAGGATTTAGAACAACGGTTACTCAGGCATGTTTCCCCGGCTTTTCAGGAAGACCCTCTGAGAATTCTGCGTGTGGCACGTTTTGCCGCCCGCTTCGCCAATCTTGGGTTTACCATTGCCGACGATACCATGGCTCTGATGGCACATATGGTCAGCGAGGGAGAAGCCAGTTATCTTGTGCCGGAAAGAGTCTGGCAGGAAACCGCCCGTGCCCTGATGGAGCAACGCCCTGAAATCTATTTCCTGACTCTGATGAGCTGCAATGCCCTGAATGCGGTTCTGCAAGAATGGCAACCCTTCCTGATGGGTTCTCCCCATTGTCTTGCAGCCTTGCAACGAGCCGCTGAGCACAACGCTTCTGAAACAGTACGCTTTGCCTGCCTGTTTGCACCGAATTCACAAACAGAAGAAAACAGCCTTAAACGCTTCTTTAAACGCATGCGCTTCCCTTCCTCACACAGTGAACTGGCTTTGCTGGTCTACCAGCAGGCCGATAACGTGCCGGGCATTCTGGATAAACCCGATACTGAAGCCATTATGGGTCTGTTCGAAACAACCGACGCTCTGCGCCGTCCAGACCGCTTTAGGGAGTTCATTGCCGCAGCAGGTTACATTGCACAGGCAAAAGGGCTGAATGCTCCCGCATCCAGCCAGAACAGATTGTTCGATCTTTTGAAGCAATGCCAGGCCATTAATGCCAGAGAGATTGTTGCACAGGGGATAAAAGGCAAAGCTGTTGGGGAAAAGCTCCGTAAGTTGCGTCTGGAAGCATTGGAGCAGGCATTAAGCCGCTAAATTCAAGCAATTATACCAATTCCGCCTTCTAAATATGATCGTGAGCAAGCCATTCTGGGTCGCGGGACAAGGCGGAATGACGAGTAATAGCGAGCTATTGCGAGGAGTTCCAACGCAGCTCCCGTGATTCAGAATGGCTGTGCAATTCATGTTTAGAAAGGGGAATTGGTATTATTACCCTGACAATTCAGTGTGTCATCACAGACATGAATGCGCTTGTGCATATCAACGGTCGTACCAATGGAAATATACCCATCGCCTTTGAAGATAAGGTGAGGGGGTGGAGGTGGGGGGAAGGGGTGGGGGGAAGGGGTGGGGGGAAGGGGTGGGTGGTTGCCTGTTGAGATTTTGGTGTTTGCCTTCACAATCACTTCAGGCGTATTTGCCTTGACTCTGGTCAAAATATGGTAGTGGGCCAGAACTGTTATATCGCGTGAATATTGACCCCAAACTCAACTTTATTAATCAATAATCCAATAACAATATCGTGCATCTTTTCGAGCTTTGAAAAACAAATTGTCTTTCTGGCCAACCGTTTAATCCAAGTCCGAAAATTAAGGTTTTTACGCTCTATCTTCTGAGTGTTTGCTTTACCAATAATATGCATGTTTTCATCAAGGTGTCGCTCATAGGCTCCCCAATCATCGGTGTAAAATTTATTAATACCAAATGGCTTCAGAAGTGTTTTGAGTTCTTTAAAAACTTCATCTTTCCGTTTTCCGAAAACATAAGCAAGCACGGTATTTGTAGCGTGATCAACAGCATACCAAAGCCAGCGTTGGTTCGATTTATCATGAACATACGACCACTGCTCATCTAGCTCAGCCTCTTGGCAGACAAGCCCTACATGAATAATTGCATCTGACTTGAGATCAATAGTTTGAATATTTGGGTTGACCTTTACCAGACCGCTTTCTTTTTTTTTAGAGTCTTTATTACTGTTGTCTTGCTTATTCCGAGTACTTTACTTGTATCCCTGATTCCGCTGCCATTTATTGCCATATCGATGATTTTTTCTTTAACGCCAGGCTCACAGGCCTTGTAGCGATATTCAAGCATGAAGGTTTTGATTTCACATTTGTCATTACAGCAATAGTATCGTGGAACATCATGAGTGCTGTATCCGAAAGGCCGAACTTGGTTACTGCCACATGTTGTACAGAGGACTTGCGTAAGGCACATTTTTAAACCGCATTTTTCAAAGTTGCCGAATGTCGTATTTTAGCAGACAGGGCTAGAATCACAGAACTGTGCCACTACCCAAAATATTTCTTGCTCAATATTCAATTCGATCTATATTCATTGTGCGCTAATGAGTGAACCCGAGCACTTAATATTCCCATCGTCCACACGGGATATGCTCGACACGAACTTTACTGCTGCCTGCTGTCATAGCAAAGAAAGAACACGTAGCCAGTATTATTGACCAGGTTGCGTAGAGAGATTTCAATGCATCTTTACAGCTCATTCATAGCACTTACCCTTTTCCTGCTAGCTATGGTGGCTGTGCAGCTCTGCTATTCCTCAACCATCATTGACCGGCATCATACCGATGGGTACAAGGTTCGGATTGAAATCAATGTTGATACAGACTCTCGGGATGTGAGTCTGTGGCAAGTGAGTCTGCTGCTCCCGAAAGATTTCAATGACAGAAGCAGCATTCTTTGCTTTAAGGCACCCGTGGTGCCAGCGGATTCGGAGAGTATCGCAATATTGGTGTCGAACGACCTGAGCAACTATTGCTATCAGCTAGTGATCGTGAAAGGTGAACAAACACCAGCCACTCAACATGTCGTTGAAAATAGTACACTGGTTCACTTGAAATCCATGACGGAAGTGAGGCCGGATCCTGTTTTCTCACCCTATGCCAGAGACAATGAACCCCGTGCTCCACCAATAACCTTCCTGGTCTACCCCGACAATGTGACTAACCACGGGCTGGAAGC
This sequence comes from Endozoicomonas montiporae CL-33, assembly GCF_001583435.1. Classification (NCBI taxonomy): domain Bacteria; kingdom Pseudomonadati; phylum Pseudomonadota; class Gammaproteobacteria; order Oceanospirillales; family Endozoicomonadaceae; genus Endozoicomonas; species Endozoicomonas montiporae. The sequence continues at coordinate 4,688,302 of NZ_CP013251.1, forward strand.
CGGACAAACCCGAAATAACACACTGGCATTCACAGGAGGCAAACCCGCTGGTACCTCCGGCTTGTCCGGTGGCGAGGGTGGGGGTTCCTTCTACTCGCCTCCCCCACCACCCCGGGGAGGTGGTGGGGGACGGCCCTCGGGATTATTCGAAATAGACCTGATTATCCTGAAACCTGTCACCAAATGGCTGATGTCCATAAGCAAGGATTCTGTCTTGTTTGAGGAACAGCCTTCTCCGGCACTTCTCAGAATTACACGCGTTAATGCTGACGGATCTTCCAGCGAAGTCACCATACCCTTTGGCTGGTCTGGCTTCATCAACACTGAACAACTGACCGATGTTAATTTCTGGGATATTATCCTTCGGCATGCCACCAACTCTTGTCTGACTGGCGAAAACCTTCAGCGACAACCTGCCTGTTTAAAACTATCTCTTGAGCGCACGATTCTGAAGACAAATCATGGTAGTGGCCGAAAGGCCGCCAATGGGAAGGGAGAACCATCCGGTAGCGCAGCAGATACACCAGATAATGGATCAAAGGGCGGAAATGTCTGCAATCAAACAGAGGAAAGAGGTGAACCTGAAGGTCAGGAGGGCGAACCACCGGGAAGGGGCAGCGGGGACGGAAATGATGGCAGCGGGGACGGAAATGATGGAAAGGACAACGACAACGAACAGGCAAGTCAACAAAATACGAAGACTCGGGACACCCAGCTACTGGCGAACCAACTTGTGGCCATCATTGAAAGCGACGAGCCCAACGCCGTTTCCAAGCTAAGGCACATACTGGACAGCCTAGACATGCTTTTGCGTTTGCAGGTACTGAACACTGCAGGCATGGATAGCAATGGTAATAATGTTACTCCCGTAAAGGCGATACTGCGCCTGCAACGCTCTGACGACGAGAATTCATTGCGCAACGGGCTTATCCAGCAGCTGATAGAAGCAACGAGCAAGCAACCAGCGGTTTCGAGTGATCAGGATATTTCCGAACTCCAACAGATAACTCAATCTGACCAATTGCTGCCCGAAGCTGTCAGACACAAACTATCAATTTCGCGTGAGATTGTTCTGGATATAATCCATAAGATAAACCAGCCCGGTCAGAAGCTGCCTTTAGGAGACTTTGAAAAACGTTGCTTTGCTGAATACTTCATTCAATTGCTCCTGTACAATTCAAGCCCAATTGAATCTATTCGTGAAAGGTTAGAGGAAATATCAAATTTAGCCATACGCCATAATATTCTGTTTAGTGCAACATCATTTACACTTCCCACCACCACTTTTGCAGATGCTTCTACAAAATTTCAACCGCGACTGTCTTTTTTTGATGAATTACAAGAATTTTTAAATCAGCTGTCAGACCAGATGCAATTTTACCTTCCACTGGAGGAAGGGCCTGAAGCTAATACCGCAGCTACAAGGCGGGCTGCCGAACACAAGGAAACGACAGAAACAGCGTCCACCGACAAACCCGACGAACCAGTTACCAGCAATGCTGATATCGAACGGGGAGCAACGGGATATACGACTGTGGATCCGCATCAACCCACCATAAAACAGATATGGCACAGTAGTCATTCCTCCAACAAAGAAAGTGATATTACCACGGATAAGATTCAAAAAACGCTTAATACAATTCTTAATTGTATTGATGCAAAATTACGTGCTGACTATTTTTTCGAGTTATTCGTAGCTCTGAAAAATATACCCAATCTCCTCGACTTACGGCTTGGTAATCGCCCTAGCCTGAACCAGAAAATAGATGCACTGACCGATGAGAAATACCGTCAGAGCATCAAAGCTTCCTTTAGAATTGCTACTTCCAAAGAACTGGTTACTTCCAAAGAAGTTACTGAAAATAGCCAAGGAGCCTCTGTATCACCAAACTATGAACACCTTGAAATAGCAGTGCCTCACAATGGAAATAGATCCACCGGCTCCATCCATCCAGAAGCCATTAGGAAAGCCGTTAGGGATGCAGTTAGGGGATTACAGAACCATCATCCCCGCGAAGGTGGGAATCCACCACAAACAGTGGGTTCCCGCCTTCGCGGGGATGCGGCACAAGACAAACCCAGAGGATTATATCCAGATTTTGTACGTAGACATTCGGTTTTTGCTTGCGACTCCTATTCCTATGATGAACACTCTTGTAACTCTACTCAAGCGTGGACTGATATCCAGATTAGTGATTTAAGTAGTCAATTGGATGCAGTGAGACGTGAAAGCCAAAGCTTGGAACAAGGAATCACAAACCTGCGATTGCTAGCCAGAAATGACGGTCAGGACGTTGCAATTACAGCGTTATGGAATAAGTTGTGTTCAGTGAATTGTGAGAATCATCTCTTGGAGCAAGAGATCATAAGCCTGCCATTGAATCAAGCCATAGCTGGTGACCAGACTACAGAGATTGAAACGTTAAGGATACGCTTGAATCTGGTAAATATTCATAACCAACGCCTGAATCAAGAAATCACAGGCCTGCAATTAGCAATCGTAACGGAGAATGAAGAGTATGCTCGTCAACAGTCCGAAGACCGACAATTTGCAATCGGAATGCAGCATGAATACGACCGAATGCAACGTGAATACGACCAACAGATGCGAAGAAACGACACTTATGCAACAAGCGATTATGCAACAAGCAATGGTGGAGAAAATGGTCCGTCACACTCATCTCGGCTGACTGCAACTCAAACCCAACCGCAACGGAGGTGTGAACACTATAACAGGAAATGCCATGTAAGTTTTTCCTGTTGTGGACGGTTTTACGCCTGCCATAGGTGTCATAATGACAGTCCTTATTGTGAAAACGATGATCGGAAGGCTTTAGATGCATTAAATTACAGATGCTCTGTCTGCTTTTATGAGTGTGAAATTACGGAGAACTCACAGAAATGCGGACTTTGCTACGCAAAAATGGCGAACTATTTCTGCAAAACATGCAAACATTACACCGATTCGGATAAAAATCCGTACCACTGCGAAAAATGCGGCATTTGCCGAATAAACAAAGGTAAATCCTTTCACTGTGATGTTTGCAATGTCTGTCTGGATAACAGGTTAAAGGACAATCACAAATGTCGGCCCGGCTCAGGGCACGATGAGTGCGGCATCTGTCTGGAAGATGCCTTCTCTGGTTGCCAGATACTGCCCTGCTCCCACAAGGTTCATAAAGAATGTGTCATTGCGATGATTCAACACGGGATAAGAACCTGTCCTGTTTGCAGGCAGCCTCTTTACCCACCACAGGAAGGTCATGGTCAGGATCAGTAAGATCAAGGTCAAAATCAGGATGATCGAAGGTCAGGGCAACAATACCATCCAGGCTGACTAGGAGGCTGTCCGAGAATAGTCTGCCCTACCGGCAACTGCTCCTGCGTTGCCCTAGCTCCGGCATCCATGCCGTCGTGCGGTAGTAGTAAATTGGTCTAAAAATCCGATTTTGTTCGTCAAATAGCTCGCTATTCTCCTCTCAAAACCGAATTTTTATCCTCAATTTTCTACGATACTCGCTACGGGCGCTATTCTCGGACAGCCTCCTAGTTCTGAGAGAAATAACAGGGGGCATCCCCCACCCTCATCTGCTCATCCAGTTGCAAAGCCACTGTTTCAAGATTAACAGTGCTGACCGTACCTTCAAGAAAAGCCTGCACCTGTAAAATCAGTGGTTGGAAAAACGCTTCGCTGACCTGACCCGGCTCCAGAATATCCAGATCGGCTTCACAGACGCCTTTCCGGTTCCGGGTTCGACCTAACTGTTTTTCCAGCGCTTTACACCAGCGATGCAATTCGGAAAGTGATAAGGACGCTTCGAAGCTAACGACAGCATTCAGATAGTTCGGAGCATCCACACCGCAGGCCGGAGTACGAACCACACTACTGACACAGACAGACTGAAAAGTAGAACAGACAGCCCGAATCATGGCCGCGCAGTTCTGCACGGCTTTCTCATTAGAACCAATACCAACAAAATATCGGGTCATAACTGGTCCATCAGTTTCTGAACATCCATCTGCTCGCGGGTGCGTTCGCACCATACCGTTGCCAAAGCACCTTTCAGGGCTTTGGGTTTGCGAATCAACGCTCCGACTTTCTCCACAGGAAAGTTATCCAGCACCAGCTGAATGATGCCTCCCGCCAGTGCTTCAAGCAGGGCATAACGGGAAGCTTCGGTAAACTCGCGCACCCTGTTGCTGATCACTTCATAGTCAAGGGCATCGTTCAGGTCATCACTGCGAAATGCGTTGGTAAAGTCCGACTCCAGTTCGAGGTCAATAATCAGTGGCTGCGGAGCTTCATGCTCAAACTCGTAAACACCAATAATTGCCTCGGTTTCCAGTTGTTCGATACGAACCTTATCCATTACCTGAACCTTTCAAACAGAAAAGCAGGATTATACTGCATTCCATGCATTTATGAATTCACCGTGCTTGCGACAGTGTTCTACAAACTTTTTATCTTCTCCGTTCATGTGTTTGCGCCACCACTGGCTTAAAAATCGCAGAGCCCGAATCGCACCCTCGGGAGTGGCTTGTTCGTATAAAATTTGACGGGCATTTTCCAGCAGGGTCTGGTGCATTTTCCTGTGTTCATCAAGCTGCTCATAACCCGTCTGAAGCATCATTTCTTCCTGTGTTGCAAAATGCAAAAGCGCAAATTGCTCAACCATTTTCATAACAGGTTTAAGAAACTCGTCGCCCCTGTCCTGACCAATGAAGTAATAAAGAGTATTAATCATCGACACCATACTGCGGTATTGCTCATCAATAACCGGTATGCCAGTGGCTTCGTCTTCATCCCAAACTATATACAGTGCATTATCCAATCTCCCCCTCCTTGTGCTCCAGCGCCTCTTTCGACACTTAGGAGTACAACTCTTTTGCAACAACTGTCGATGACAGGAATCAGCTGCCTGGTTATTAAGCAATCGTCCTGATTTTATTTATCCATCGACCACTAATTTACATAAAACCCTAACAATTTCAAGATATTGCAGACACATAAAACCAGCCACGAGGGCTGGTTCATCTGCAACTGACAGCGGGTTTACACCGCATCAAGTTCTTCCATCGGCCAGCGCGGTTGCGGAGCCACCTCAAGGGGTTCAAGCTGACCTGCCAACAATCTCTGACAACCGGCATAGGCTATCATGGCACCGTTATCGGTACAGAACTGCGGGCGGGCATAACGCAGTGTTGCTCCCTCTTTCGCCACCATTGCTTCCAGCCCCTCACGAAGACGCCGGTTGGCGCTGACACCACCGGCAATCACCAGCTGCTTCAGGCCGGTTTCACGTAAAGCACGCCGACATTTAAAGGAGAGTGTGTCTACCACTGCTTCTTCAAACGCTCTGGCAACATCGGCCCGATCCTGATCGGTAAAATCGCCATGTTCTTCACGACATTTTGCCACGGTGTTCAGCGTAAACGTTTTCAAGCCACTAAAGCTGAAGTCCAACCCGGGACGATCACACATCGGACGGGGGAAACGGAAACGCTCCTGCGTACCCTGCTCTGCCAGTTTGGAGACTTTAGGCCCGCCCGGATAACCCAGATCCAGCATGGCAGCCACTTTATCAAACGCTTCGCCCGCCGCATCATCGACAGATTCACCCAACAGCCGGTACTGACCAATACCACCCACATGCACCAGCTGGGTATGCCCGCCGGACACCAACAATGCCAGAAACGGAAATTCCGGAGGGTTCTCTTCCAGCATCGGTGCCAGAAGATGGCCTTCCATATGATGCACACCGACACAAGGAACGCCCCACGCCCAGGCCAGAGAACGACCAATACAAGCCCCCACCATCAAAGCACCAATCAAACCGGGGCCCCGGGTATACGCTACGGCTTCAATATCGTCACGCTGCATACCTGCCTGACTCAGCACTTCATTGATTAAAGGCAGAACGCGCTGAATATGATCACGGGACGCAAGTTCCGGTACAACACCGCCGTACTCGGTGTGCATCTCAATCTGGCTGTACAGTGCATCGGCCAACAGACCTTTTTCACTGTCGTAAAGAGCAATGCCGGTTTCATCGCAGGAGGTCTCGATTCCGAGAACAACCATAGCCAACTCCTGAAAATATGAATTCTATAAAATGGTCGGGAGTTTACCACCAATCAGGTCTTTAGGCTGTTAGCGAACAAAAGACAGAGGAATTGCTTCAGGATTTATACCCACCAAACCAGGCAATTTTGAACAACCTACAGACCTGCTATCGCATTTTCACCGACCAGAAAGGCTAATTCTGCACTTCTGACGGTGGTTTCCCAGCATCTGCCACCAAGTGTCAGCCGATACAGCAAATGACCGCTTTTTTGCATTTTCCGGCGATTGGCTATAAAATTCGCACCCTTTTAAAATACGCGGCTAATCCAGTGACTGGTATGATTATCAGACACTGAATTTTTGCGGACCGGATTTCGCTTCATGCAGTTTTATAAAACTGTATTCAGAAGCACCATTGCTGCTGTATCATGCCGGGCTGCAAACTTCTATTGAATCAACGAATATTTAGGAAGGTGAGCTCTGCATGCCTGCTGTTAAAGTTAAAGAAAATGAACCGTTTGACGTAGCCCTGCGCCGCTTCAAGCGCTCTTGCGAAAAAGCTGGTGTACTGGCTGAAGTACGTCGTCGTGAACACTACGAGAAGCCGACTTCTGTTCGTAAGCGCAAAGCTGCTGCTGCCGTTAAGCGTCATCTTAAAAAACTGCAGCGCGAACAGCGTCGTCGCGAGCGTCTGTATTAAGATCGTAACGATCTGATACTCGCTTCAATGACAAGACGATTCAGCACTGGCTTTCAGAGGCGCTTTTATGGCGATCAATGAGAGTTAGAATCTGAGCACCTGACAGGCTGAATGCCTGTTTGTGGATTTATACACAGGAGAACACCATGAGCGAATGCACAGTCAAGGACCAGCTGACTTCAGCAATGAAAGAAGCCATGCGCAATCGTGAAAAGGCTCGCCTGTCCACTATCCGCTTGGCTCTGGCAGAATTGAAACGAATTGAAGTAGACGAAAAGTCGCTGGACGACACCCGTGCCCTTGCAGCTCTGGACAAAATGGCCAAGCAACGCCGCGATGCCATTACCCAGTTCAAGTCTGCGGGGCGCACGGATCTCGCTGAACAGGAACAGTTTGAACTGACCGTCATTCAGGACTTTCTGCCTGAACCACTCTCCCCTGAAGACATCGACCAGATTGTCCGTGATGCCATTGCCCAAAGCGGTGCAGAAGGCATGAAAGATATGGGCAAAGTCATGGGTCTGGTGAAACCACAGGTTCAGGGTCGTGCCGATATGGCGCAAATCAGCCAGTCGGTTAAAAAACTGCTGGGCTGACTCCCGCAACCCTGCGATACTACTTCAATCACTGGTGACGTCTTTCACAGAGCACCAGTGCTGCAACAGTTCCCTGTATATTGGCAACTGTGACATCCGTTTTTAACCACTATTTCAGGTACACCCTCGGTTTACATGGCTGGACGCATTCCACAGACATTTATTGACGACCTGCTGGCCAGAGTCGATATCGTCGATGTGATTGACAGTCGGGTCAAGCTGAAGAAAACCGGTCGCAATTACTCGGCCTGCTGCCCGTTCCACAAAGAAAAGACCCCCTCTTTTTCCGTCAGCCCTGACAAACAGTTCTATTACTGCTTTGGCTGCGGTGCCAGCGGCAACGCCATTGGCTTTGTGATGGATTTTGATCATCTCGACTTTCCGGCGGCTGTTGACAACCTCGCCGGCACTCAGGGCATGGAAGTCCCCAGAGAACAGAGCAGCCAACATAGCCGTCGCCCGGACTACTCCGAGCTGTATGAGTTGATGATCCGTGCTTCAGAGTATTATCAGGAACAACTGAAAACAGCCCCTGACGCCCCAAGAGTCATTAATTACCTCAAACAACGCGGACTCGATGGTCAGACTTGCAAACAGTTTGGTATTGGCTTTGCGCCCCCGGGCTGGGACAACCTGCAGAATCTTCTGGCCACCAGTGACGAGAAAGAACAGCAGCTGATTAACACCGGCATGCTGGTTGAAAACGAAGAAAGCAAAAACCGCTACGACCGTTTCCGCGATCGGGTCATGTTTCCCATTCGCGACAGCCGGGGACGCATCATTGCCTTTGGCGGACGCGTTCTGGGCGATGCAAAGCCAAAGTACCTAAATTCACCCGAGTCGCCCATTTTCCATAAAGGCAGGGAACTTTATGGCCTTTACGAGGCCAAAAAGAGCAATCGTTCTCTGGAGCGCATTCTGGTGGTGGAAGGGTACATGGATGTAGTGGCACTGTCGCAACTGGGCATCAACAATGCCGTCGCCACCCTGGGCACCGCCACAACGCTGGAACACATGCAGCGACTGTTCAAAACGGTTCCCGAAGTCGTGTTCTGTTTTGACGGCGACGATGCCGGACGACGGGCAGCATGGCGCGCACTGGAATCCACACTGCCCAACATGCAGGACGGCCGACAGGCACGCTTTCTGTTTCTCCCTCAGGGCGAAGATCCGGACAGCATGGTTCGACAGGAAGGTTCCGAGCAGTTTCTCCAGCGGATTCAGGATCAGGCATTAAGTCTGGACACCTTTCTCTTCAGAGAACTGGAAGATGGTCTGGATTTACAAACCATGGATGGCAGGGCTCGACTGACCAAACTGGCTGAACCCTATCTGGGCAAACTGCCAGATGGCATATTCAGGCAGTTACTGTTGCAGAAACTCTCGGGACTCACCGGACTGGAGACATCCAGACTGGAAGCTCATATGAGCAGCGAACCTGAGGCAAAACCTGCGACCGATCATACGACTCAGGACAAGCATCACAGTCAGTTCGAGTCATATAATCATGCAGGGCATAGCTACACGGAACACTACACGGAACACTATCCGGATATGCATGTCAGTGGCTACCCTGATCATTACCCAGATAGCCATCATGATAACTATACGACAGATTCGTTTAGTTATTCACAATCGATGAAACAGGGTGCATACAACCCTCATAAGTCAAAAGGTTTTTTTGACAAAAGGGCAAAAAACTTTAATCCTGTTTTAGAGAAAACACAGATAAAAGTCGGGCGTTCACTCTATGCCATACGACATTTACTGTGTAATCCACAGCTCGCGGCCGATGTAAAATGTGTTGATACACTGGCAGAGGACAACGATGCCGATACTGAATTACTCGTTGAGCTATTAAAAACACTGAAACAACAACCCAAACTGGCCACCAGCGCATTAATTGCCCAGTGGTATGGCACAGAAAAGGGTAAACGACTACAGCAGGTTGCCACTCTGGAACTTGGGCATGAGCCTGACGACGGAGAGTTCTGGGAAGCGATCAAACGCATTTCAGACAAAGTGGCAGACCTGAAACACCAGCAGGCTTCAAACAAGATTTCAAGCACGCTGGCGAATAGAAAACCAAACCAATTGGACGAAAGACAACGCAGCGAAATCGAAGAGTGGCTGAAAAATCATAAAGCACGTCTTGGTATTAGCACCACTGGCGCGTCCCAGGATAAAACGAAAGTATCAAAAAAATAACTGCACACATACCATTATTGGGTATACTTGAAGTTCACTGTGTGCAGTGGATACAACGTTATAGAGTTATAGACCACTATCTGATAAATCCGGTCTAACAACACCAGGGATGGGGGAACTGTGTCATGTTTGACCATGGCTTATCTGGAAATGGAAAGCACGCCGGTACCTCGCCCAGCGAAAATTGAGCACTTGTTCACGGAGCACCTACAGGCTTCTGCTGGAACTTGCCTTGATTTTTGAGCTATAATTGCCTGCTTACGTTTTTTCGTCCGGCACTTCATTTTTTCGCTGTTATTTCGCTGTTAAAGGGTTGATATGTCAGCTAATTCGCAACAACAATCCCGACTGAAAGAGCTTATCTCTCGCGGTAAGGAACAGGGCTACCTGACTTATGCAGAGGTAAACGACCATCTGCCGGAAGACATTTCTGATCCGGATCAGGTCGAAGACATCATCCGCATGATTAACGACATGGGTATTACGGTCTACGAAACAGCGCCGGACGCCGATACCCTGTTGATGGCAGAAGCCGAAACTGACGAAGCGGCCGTAGAAGAAGCAGCGGCTGCTCTTGCTGCTGTGGAGCAGGAAGCTGGTCGAACCACCGACCCGGTACGTATGTACATGCGTGAAATGGGTACTGTAGAACTTCTCACCCGTGAAGGCGAAATCCAGATCGCCAAGCGTATTGAAGAAGGTCTGCGCGAAGTCATGTCGGCTCTGTCTCAGTTCCCGGGTTCCGTACAAATCGTTCTTGATGAATACGATCGCATCAACGAAGAAGAAGGTCGCCTGACCGACCTGATCAGTGGCTACATCGACCCTGATTCCGACGTGACGCCACCACCGGCAGCACCGATTCCCAGCGTTGAAGAAATGCAGGAAGACTTCGACGATGATGAAAACGAAGATGACGAGGACGATGAAGAACCGGGCGGTCTGGACCCGGAAGAAGCCCGCGAACGCT